>CAYLPJ010000037.1:0-59706 GCA_964385465.1 uncultured Planctomycetaceae bacterium
ATGTCCGCTACGCGGCGGTGGGCTGATGTTCAATGAACCGTGCTCCCGGTAGTAACTGGTTCAGTGAAAAGGATATACGGCGATCACCTTATGTGGTAGCTTCCCCGCGCGGCAGTTAACCGGCGGGTGCGGGTGTAGATGGCAAACCCAGCCATCCACGCCAAGGAGCATCCGCCCATGCCACGCCGCGCCAGACCCGCCCTGACGGCCGAGAAACGCCGTCGCCAGATCATCGACCTTCTCGCCGGGCACCTCGCCGCCATGCCCGGCGCTCTCGCCGTTCCGCCGGAACCGCCTGATCCCACCCGAGATCGCTTGCGGCAGAATCTGCCGGAATCCCCGCAGAACCGCCTTGAGCTGTCCGCGAAGTGATGGCTCAGTGTGCACACGTGGTTAACAGAGACAGAGAAAGGATTCTGCCATATATCGGGGGACACACAACCTATTTCCTGTGGCTCATCAAGACATACGCGAGTACCGCCAGGGCCACTAAGAGCAGTGTTCGCCGACGACGCAATGCTGCCACGGCGCGAGGCCACATCGACACAGGCATCGGATTCCGCTGCGCTACCATGTCGCTATTCACTCTCTGACGCGATCAACCAATCAGGGGCACCTTTGTATACCCGGGTGATGCCCTCTCTGCTGACAAGTATATTGGGGAGGCCCCTTACACGTACTTCCGCGCGGTCGTGCCGGTCGCGGCGGCGATGAGGTCGCGCATGGCGGCGGCGAGGCTGGTGGCGTCCAGGCCGACCTCGGTGAGTTGCTCCTGGCGGGCGGCGTGGGGGATGTAGCGATCCGGCAGGCCGGCGAGGCGGACGTGCCCGGCGTCGATGCCCCGCGAGGCCGCCAACTCCAGGACCGCCGAACCGAAGCCGCCGGCGACGGCGTGATCCTCGCAGGTGATGATCGGCCGGCCCGTTCGAAGCAGCCGGGCGATCCCCGCGGTGTCCAGCGGCTTGGCGAAGCGGGCGTCGATCACGCCGACGTCCCTGCCGTTCTCGCGCCGGAGGATTCGGGACGCGGCCAGCGCCGTCTCGACCACCGGGCCGTAGCATAGGAACGTGCCATCGCCCCCCTCGGCGACCGGCCGCCACCGGCCGGGCTCGACCGGCGGGCACTGGCCGGGCAGGTCGTCGGGGACGGTGTCCCGTGGGTATCGCAGTGCGACGGGTGAATCGCAGGTCAAGGCGAACCGCAGCATGGCGTGCAGTTCGGCGGCGTCGGCGGGTGCGGCGAGGGTCATTCCCGGCAACGTCCGCAGGAAGGCGAGGTCCATGAACCCGTGGTGCACCGCCCCGTCTGAGCCGACGAGCCCCGCGCGGTCCATGCAGAAGACCACGGGGAGGTTCTGGAGCGCGACCTCCTGGAACGCCTGGTCCATCGCGCGCTGGAGGAACGTGGAGTACACCGCCACCACCGGGCGGAGGCCGCCGCGGGCCAGCCCGGCTGCCATCGCCACCGCGTGGGACTCGCAGATGCCCACGTCGATGGTCCGCTCGGGAAACGCCTGGCGGAACTTCGCCAGCCCGGTCCCATCGGGCATGGCCGCCGTGATGGCGACCACGCGCTCGTCGGCGCGGGCGCAGTCGACCAGGGCGTCGGCGAAGGTGGCCGTCCAACTGGGGCGCTCGGCCTGTCGGAACACGGCCCGGCCGTTCTCGACGGTATACGCCGACGGGCTGTGGAACCGGCAGGGGTCCTCGACGGCGTAAGTGCAGCCGCGGCCCTTCTGGGTGTGCACGTGCAGCAGCGCCGGGTGCTCCAGCTCGGCGAGGCTGCGCAGCACGCGGATGAGCGTGGCGATGTCGTGGCCGTCGACGGGCCCGAAGTAGGAGATCCCCAGCGGCTCGAAGATGTGCCCGCCGTGGTAGCTGGTTCGGACGACGTCCTTGAGGTGGCGGATGGCCTCGGTCATCTCGGCCCCGCGGGGCAGGCGCTGGAGGAAGCGCTCGGTCTGCTGCTTGATGTCGGCGTAGGTGTGGGTCATGCGGATGCGGTCGAGCACGCCGGCCAGGCCGCCCTGGGTGCGGTCGATCGCCATCGAGTTGTCGTTGAGGACGATGAGGAACTGGCGGTTGAAGTCGCGGAGGTTGTTGATGGCCTCCAGGCTCAGCCCGTTGGCGATGCTGGCGTCGCCGACGACCGCGACGGTCCTGGCGTCCGAGCCGCTCTGGCGGTCCGCCCAGGCCAGGCCCATGCCCGTCGAGATCGCCGTGCCGGCGTGCCCGGTGGCGAACAGGTCGTAGGCGCTCTCGGAGGGCGCGGGGAACCCGCTGACGCCGCCGCGCTGGCGCAGGGCCTCGAAGGCGTCCTGCCGGCCGGTGATGAGCTTGTGGGCGTAGCACTGATGCCCGACGTCCCACAGCAATCGGTCGCAGGAGAAGTCGAAGACGTAGTGCAAGGCGACGGTCAGCTCGGCGATGCCGAGGTTGCTGGCCAGGTGCCCGCCGCGCCGACTGACCGTGCGGATGATCCGCTGGCGCAGCTCGTGGGCGAGGCGTCCGAGCTCGTCGGCGCCGAGGCGGCGGAGCTGGTGCGGGGTGGCGATGCGGCCGAGCAGTTCGCCTTTCGGTGCGGGATCGTTTTCGGGCACGTCGTTCACCTCGATGCGGCGCCGGCTCGGCGGCGCGTCAGTGTCTTCTACGGGCCAGAAGGGCGGTCAGTTCCGCCAGCTTCGCGCCGCGCCCGCCCAGGGGCGCCAGCGCGCCGCGGGCGCGGGCGGTCAGGTCGTCGACGGCGCGCTCGGCGCCGCCGGCGCCCATCGCCGCAATCGCCGACCGCTTGCCCGCGTCGGCGTCTTTGCCTGGCGTCTTGCCGAGGTCCGCGGCGCTGGCTGTCACGTCCAGCAGGTCGTCCATCATCTGAAACGCCAGGCCCAGCGCCTCGGCCCAATCGCTGACGGCCGCGAGGGTCGTCTCGTCGGCCCGGGCGCAGATCGCGCCCATTCGCGCGGCGGCTCGGATCAGCGCGGCGGTCTTGCGGCGGTGGACGTAGTCCACGCCGCCGGCGCCGTCGGGCACGTCGCAGAGGTCCATGTCGGCGACCTGTCCGGCGATCATACCCGCCGGCCCGGCGCCGCGGGCCAACTCGCCGGCGAGGGGCCCGGCCAGGGCGGTATCGGCCCCGGCCAGCACGCCGAAGGCACGAGTGAGCAGGGCGTCGCCGGCCAGGACGGCCATCGCCTCGCCGAACTGCACGTGGGCGGTCGGTCGCCCGCGGCGGAGCGTGTCGTCGTCCATGCTGGGCAGATCGTCGTGGACCAGGCTGTAGCCGTGGACCAGCTCGACGGCCACGGCGGCTCGGGCGGCGGCTTCGCCGTCGGCCCCGCCCTCGGCATCGGCGGCCTCGCAGGCCAGCCAGACCACGGCCGGGCGCAGGCGTTTCCCGCCGCCGAGGATGCAGTATCGCATGGCCTCGGCGAGCGTCTCGGGCGTGCCCGGCTCGACGAGCAGGCGCTCGAGGTGCGTCTCGGCCCGTTCGCCGTAGGGCTTCAGCAGCGTGGCGAGGGTTCCGGTTGTGTGGCTGTCGGCCATGGTGCTCCGGCAGAATCCGCGGCGAGGCTCGTCCCGGCGATTATAGCCGCCGCGGGCGATCCGGCAACGCGTTGCGTCGGCCGGGGGCATCCGTATACTGGCCTTCCGCCGGACACATCACGAGCAAGGAAGAGGCATGCCGACGATTCATCCAACCGCCATCGTGGACAGTGGAGCGACGCTCGCGGACAGTGTGGTGATCGGCCCGTTCTGCATCGTCGAGTCGGACGTGACGATCGGGGCGGGCACGGAGTTGCGTTCGCACGCGGTCGTCCGCCGCCACACCACGCTGGGCCGGGGCAACCTCGTGGACTCTCACTGCGTCCTCGGCGGCCTGCCGCAGGACCTGAAGTTCGACCCCGACCACCGCACCGAGGTGCGCATCGGCGACGACAACATCTTCCGGGAAGGCGTGACCATCTCCCGCGCCACCCACGCCGAGACGCCGACCACCGTCGGCAGCAGCACCTACTGGATGGCCAACACCCACGCCGGCCACGACACCGTCGTCGGCGACCGGGCCGTGCTGGTCAACAACGCCGCGATCGGCGGGCACGCCGCGGTCGGCCCGCGGGCGATCATGGGCGGGGCGGCCATGATCCACCAGTTCACGTGGGTCGGCGAGCTGGTGATGATGCGGGGCAAGTCGGGCGCCAGCATGCACGTCCCGCCGTTCTGCATGACGGCGGGGGTCAACAACGTCGTCGGGCTGAACACCGTCGGCCTGCGGCGGGCCGAGGATATCACCGACGAGGGCCGGCGCCAGGTCGCCGACGCCTTCCGCCTGACCTACCGGCGAGGCAAGAGCCCCCGCAACGCACTCGAGGACATGGACGGCTGGACCGACATCGCCCCCGCCGCCGAGCGGTTCCGCGAGTTTCTCCGGCGCGTCGTTCAAGCCGAGCCGCCCTACGATCGAGGGCTCTGTCCGCACCGCCGAAGCCGACAGTGAACCCCCACCGGGAGCCGACCATGCCCCTCCGCCTGCTGTGCCTGGCCCTGCTCACCGCGGCTGCGCACGCCGCCCCCGCCTCCGAGCCGTCCGCTGACGACATCGCCGCCATGCTGCCGGAGTCCCCGCGGGGATTCGGTCGGCCGGCGTCGGACCGGAAGGCCTGGGCCGACCTGGCCGGCGCGGAGGTCTGCCGCGAGGCCGTCGAACGCGCCGAGGAACACCGCAAGGCCCCGGTCCCCGTCGCCGACGACGCGCTGTACCTGGACTTCTCCCGCACGGGCAACCGCAGCCGCTACCAGCGGGTGGTCTTCCGCAGACTGCGCCGGCTGGTGGACCTGGTCCTCGCCGAGTGCGCCCGGGCCGACGGGCGCTACGTGGACGCCATCGCCGCCACCGTCGCCGCCTACGATGCCGACCGCTCCTGGCTGCTGCCCGCCCACGACCGCGGCCTCGCCAACTTCCGCGGCGAGCGGGTGGACATCGACCTGATGGCCTCCCACGTGGGGCACAACCTCGCCATGGCCGCCTGGCTGCTCGACGACCGCCTGGGCGAGCCGACCCGCCGGCTGATCGACGAGAACCTCCGCCGTCGGATCGTCACGCCGTACCTGGACATGATCGCCGGGCGGAGGAAGCCCAACTGGTGGATCACCTGCACCAACAACTGGAACGCCGTCTGCCACGCCGGGGTGGTGGGCACCGCCCTGGCGACCGTCGAGGACCGCCCCGCGCGGGCGAGGATCGCCGCCGCCGCCATCAAGAACTCCCGCCGCTTCCTCGCCGGCTTCACCGACGACGGCTACTGCTCCGAGGGCGTCAGCTACTGGAACTACGGGTTCGGCTACTTCACGCTGCTGGCCGAATGCATCCGCCAGCACACCGGCGGGCGGGTCGACATGCTGGCCTGGCCGGCCTCCCGCGAGCCGGCCGCCTTCGGGCGCCGGATCGAAATCCACGGCGGCGTGTACCCCGCCTTCGCCGACTGCCCCGTGGGCCGGAGGCCATCGGCAACGCTGCGACATTTCCTCGGCCGACGCTTCGGATGGGGCGCCCCGCCCGAAGACGACGCCCTGTTCCGCCGGGCCGACGGGCGCCTGCCCCACGTGGTCATGCACCTGTTCCCCAACGCCGCCACGCAAGCCCCGCCGCCGACGAAACCCCGCCCCCCCCTGCCGCCGCGAACGTGGTTCGACGACGCGGGGATCCTGATCTGCCGTCCGGGCGACAACGGCGCGAGGCGGCTGGCCGTCGCACTGAAGGGCGGGCACAACGGCGAGCACCACAACCACAACGACGTCGGCAGCTACGTCGCCGTGGTCGAGGACGCCGCCATCCTCCTCGACCCCGGGTCAGAGGTCTACACCGCGCGGACCTTCAGCAAGCGGCGGTACGAATCGAACGTACTGAACTCGTTCGGCCATCCCGTGCCCCGCCTGGCCGGGCGGCTCCAGCAGGCCGGGGGCAAGGCCCGCGCGAAGGTGCTCTCGACGGACTTCACCGACGAGGCCGACACGCTGACCCTCGACCTGACCAGCGCCTACGACGTCAAGCAGCTTGCGCGCCTGACGCGGACGTTCGTCTACGACCGCGGCGGCGACGGCTCGCTGACAGTCACCGACGAGGCCGAGCTGAACGAGCCGGCCGCGTTCGAGACCGCCCTGATCACCGCCGATCACTGGAAGCGCCAGGGCGATGCGGCGCTGCTGGTCTACGACGTCCGCCGGGCCGTGCGGGTGACGATCGATACCGCGGGGGCCGGGTTCGAGCTCGACGAGACGGTCATCGACGAGGACGTCAACGGCGGCATTCGTCCGCGGCGGATCGCCGTCCGCCTCGCCGAGCCCGCGCGGCGGGCGAAGGTCACGATGATGATCGTCCCGGCCGACAACCCACTGACCGCCGACGGCCCCCTCGCCAACGGCGGCTTCGAGCACGGCTCGCTGGGCTGGCGGCTCTCCGACGACGGCATGTCGGAGGTCTCCACGAAGCAGGCTGCCTCGGGCAAGCGGTCGCTGCGGGTTCACGACGCGTCGGGGACCGACGGCTCGAGCGTTCGTTCGCATCGCATCGCCGTCCCCGACGGGCGGAAGCTGCGGCTGGAGGGCAAGGCCAGGGTCGTCTCGGGCAGCGGGGTGGGCGTGTACGTGTACTACTACGACGCAGGCGGCCGGCGGCTCAACGAGACCGACGCCCGGGGGCACGTGGCGCCGGTGCTGAGCCTGGACCGGGCGAGCGACGCCTTCCGGCCGTTCGCCGCCGATCTCGACGTGCCCGACGGCGCGACCGAACTGGCGATCTGGATCCACAGCTACAACTCGGCCCGGGTGACCGCGTACATCGACGACCTGGCCGTCCGGGAGTTCGGCAACTGATCTCAACCGCGAGAGGAGCCACGAAATGCCCACGACACGACGAGAGTTTCTGGCCGGTGTGAGCGCGGCGGCACTGGCCGCCGGGGCGAGGGCCGGCAGCGCGGCAGGCAAGGACCGCATCGGCGTCGGCTTCATCGGCTGCGGGGGCCGGCAGAACGCCCACCTCCGCGCGGTGAACTGGCTCAAGGAGCACGGCAAGGAGGCGGTGGACATCGTGGCCGTCTGCGACGTCTACCGCACCCGCATGAAGCGGGCTGCCGAGGCCTACAACGCCAAGGGGACCATGGACCACCGCGAGCTGCTGGCCGACAAGAACGTGGACGTGGTCTGTATCGCCACGCCGGATCACCACCACGGCCCGCAGACAATCGACGCCTTCCGCGCCGGCAAGGACGTCTACTGCGAGAAGCCCTTCGTCCACTGGCGGCAGCTTCCGGTGGCCTTCGAAGCCGCCGCGGTCGGCGAGAAGCTCGGGCGCGTCTTCCAGCTCGGCACGCAGGGGATGAGCGACGCGGCCTGGCACCAGGGGGCGAAGCTGGTGGCCGACGGCGCCATCGGCCGGCCCATCCACGCCGAATGCGGCTATTTCCGCGTGGGCGACTGGGGCGAGCGGGGCATGCGGATCGACGACCCCAAGGCCCGGCCGGGACCGGACCTCAATTGGGAGGCGTTCCTCGGCGACGCCCCGCGGCACGACTTCGACGTCAGCCGCTTCTTCCGCTGGCGGATGTACGAGGACTACGCCGGCGGGCCCGTGACCGACCTGTTCCCCCACTCGCTGACGCCCGTGGCCCACATGCTGCCGGTCGGCATGCCCGCCCTGGCCGTCGCCACCGGCGGGAAGTTCCGCTACGAGCAGCGCGAGGTCCCCGATACGTTCAACATGCTGGTGGACTACCCCGAGAAGGTCACCGTGGCCGTGCTCGGCACGCAGGGGAACCCTTACCAGGGCACCGGCGGGCGTGGAGCCGGGGCACGCCGGCCCATCCTCCGCGGCTGGGACGCCGCCATGACCTTCGAGGGCAACGACATCGTCGTCCACCCCGTCGACCGCAAGAAGAAGCCCACGCGAACGCCGATCGAGCACGGGGAGAACCTCGTCGAGCACTGGCGGAACTTCCTGGCCTGCGTCCGCGGCCACGACCGCAACACCAACAGCCCGATCGACCTCGCCTGCCGCGTCCAGGCCGCCCTGAACCTCGCCATGCACAGCCTCCGCCATGGCACGACGGCCAGACTGGACGCCAAGGCGGGGAAGATCGTGTGACCGCCGGGATGCGGCAGCAGGGATGAACGCCGATGGAGGCGAACGAGCCGTCTGCCCGATCGCTTGAATCCCCTGCCTCCCTGTTCAATCGCCTTTGACCAACCGGAGCAACCATGAGCAAGCCGAGCTTCATCGTGTTTCTGACCGACGACCAGGGCTACGGCGACCTGTCGTGCATGGGCGCGACGGACTTCCGCACGCCGCACCTCGACCGCCTCGCCGCCGAAGGGGCGCGGTTCACGAGCTGGTACTCCAACTCGCCCGTCTGCTCGCCCAGCCGGGCCAGCCTGCTGACGGGCCGCTATCCCGGCAACGCCGGGGTGCGATCGATCCTCGCCGGGCACCGCACGGCCACGGGGCTGCCGCAAGAGGCTCCGACGTTCGCGACGGCCCTGAGCAAGCACGGCTACCGCACGTACATGTCGGGCAAGTGGCACCTTGGGCTGGCGGACGGCTCGCGGCCGGGGGACCACGGGTTCGACCGCTGGTTCGGCTTCCTGGCCGGGTGCATCGACTACTACTCGCACATCTTCTACTGGGGCATGAACCGCGGCGGCCCCGGGCAGAACCCCACCCACGACCTGTGGGAGAACGACGAGGAGGTCTGGCGGAACGGCGAGTACGCCACCGAGGCGATCACGCAGCGGGCGATCGACTACCTCCGCCAGGCCGCCGACGACGACGAGCCGTTCGTGCTCTATGTCGCCTACAACGCCCCGCACTACCCGATGCACGCGCCGGAGAAGTACATGGAGCGGTTCGCGCAGCTGCCCTGGGACCGACAGGTGATGGCGGCCATGCTCAGCGCGGTCGATGACGGCGTCGGCGAGATCCTCGCCGAGGTCGAGCGCCTCGGGCTGCGGGAGCGGACGTGCACCTTCTTCACCGCGGACAACGGCCCCAGCCGCGAGAGCCGCAACTGGCTGGACGGCACGCTGGATCCGTATTACGGCGGCACGGCCGGGGGGCTCAAGGGGCACAAGTTCAGCCTCTACGAGGGCGGCATTCGAGAGCCGGGCATCGTCCACTGGCCCGGACGCATCCCCGCCGGGCAGGTCATCGACACGCCGGTCGCCTCCATGGACGTCTTCCCCACCATCCTCAACGCCGCCGGGGCCGATACGGGGGAATACGAAGTCGACGGCCGCGATATGTTGCCGCTGGTCGCCGACGGCGCCGCGCCGCCCCAGCGGGACCTGTTCTGGGAGATGGGCGATCAGACGGCCATGCGGCGGGGCAAATGGAAGCTGGTCCTCAAGGGCCGGCTGGTCGAGGGCGCCCCGCCGGAGGACGACGTGCACCTGGCGGACCTGGAGGCCGACGTGGGTGAGCGGACCAACCTCGCCGCCGCCCAGCCGGAGCTGACCGCCGAGCTGACCGACGCCGCCGAGGCCTGGCGAGCCGCCATGGAGCGCCGCTGGGAAACCGAGTGGCAGCCCAGGGCCAACGGCACGACGACGCACGGGTAGCCATCTCCCCGGCCGGTGGCCGGTAGTCCCCGGCCGCTTGTCGCAGCCCGAGCGCAGGAGGAGACGCCATGGCCGGCGGCGAGGATCTGTTGATCGGCATCGACAGCAGCACGCAGTCCACGACGGTCGGAGTGTGGACCGCCCGCGGGCGGCGCGTGGCCGGGGCCTCGGCGCCGCTGGCGGTGCGGACGCCCCGGCCGGGATGGGCCGAGCAGGACCCGCGCCTGTGGTGGCGGTCCACGCGCCAGGCCCTTCGCGACGCCGTCGGGCAGATCGACCCCGCTGCCGTCGCGGCCGTGGGCGTCGCCTTCCAGCGGGAGACCTTCACCCTCGCCGACGCCCGCGGGCGGTTCGTCCGGCCGGGGATCCTCTGGCTCGACGTCCGCGCCGGAAAGCAGGTCGAGCGCGTGGCCTCCGACCTCGGCCGGGATGCCTGGCACGCGGCGACGGGCAAGCCGCTGGACATCACCTCGGCGGCGGCGCGGATGCTGTGGCTGGGCGAGCACGAGCCGGACGCCCTGGACCGATGCGACCGGTGGGTGGATGTCGGCGCGGCGCTGGCCCGGCGGCTGACCGGGCGGTGGGCGACCTGCCCGGCCGGGGCGGACACATCCGGGCTGATCGGCCTGGAGAGCCGCGACTGGCTGGACGACCACGCCGCCCTGGGCGGCCTGACCCGCGCCCGCCTCCCGGAGCTGGTCGGGCCCGGCGAGACCATTGGCCCGCTGACCAAGGCGGCGGCCCGGACAACGGGCCTGCCCGCCGGCGTGCCGGTCGTCGCCGCCGGCGGAGACGGGCACGTGTTCAACGTCGGCGTCGGCGCCTCGGCCGCGTGGCGAACCAGCCTGACGCTGGGCACGAGCGTGGTGCTGGGCGTGGCCTCGCCCCGGCCGCTGATCAACCCGCTGTTCCGCACGCTGCTGGCGGCGTCGGGGCGGGGCTACCTGCTGGAGAGCGTCCTCCAGGCGGGCACGTACCTCCTGCGGTGGTTCGTCCAGCAGTTCGGCGGGGACGAGGCCGCGTGGGACCGCCGCGCCGCCCGCGTACCCCCCGGCTGCGCTGGCCTGGTGACGCTGCCGAACTGGTGGGGCCTGCGGTTCCCCGAGGCCCGACCGGACGTCCGCGGGGCGACGGTGGGCTGGTCCAACGCCCATGGCCCCGAGCACCTCTACCGAAGCCTGCTGGAGGGCACGAGCCTGGAGCTTCGCCGCCTGCTGGCCTCCTACGCCGACGCCCTGCCCCGCCGGCCCCGCGGCGCCATCGCGGCCGGGGGCGGGGGCACGCGCAGCAGGTTCTGGCCGCAACTGCTCGCCGACGCCACCGGCCGACGCGTCGAGATGCCGCGTGAGCGGGATGCGACGGCCCTCGGCGCAGCCGTGCTGGCGGGGGTGGGGGCCGGAGTCTTTGCAACGGCGGCCAGGGGCTGCGAGGCCATGTGCGGCGTTCGTCGGCGGCTCGGGCCGGACCGGCGGCGGGCAACGCTCTACGCCTGCCTGTACGAGGAGGTGTACGCCCCGCTGCTGGAGCAGACAGCGGGGCTGTCGGAGAAACTGGCGGCGCTGCGATGCGGGCAGAAGGACCAGGCGCCGCCCGTCGGGACCGGGGGGGCAGCCCCGCATGGATGAGCGGCGCGCGGGGCGTTCGGCCTACGGTTCCGCTTCGTCTGCCTCTCGCATCGGGCCCTTGGGTCCGCTACAATCCGCTGCTCGACAACCCCCGATGATCGAGGAAGCACCATGCCCGAACCGCCGAAGAACGTGATCATTCTTACCTCCGACGAGATGCGGGGCGACTGCGCGGGATTCATGGGCAACGCCGATTGCCCCACGCCCAACCTCGACCGCTTCGCCGAGCGATCCGTCGCCTTCAACCGCCATTTCGCCGTCCACGGCAAGTGCGTGCCCAGCCGCATTTCCATGGTCACCGGGCGGTACTGCCATACCGACGGCTTCCGCACCATCAACCAGCACCTGCCCCCCGACCAGCCGAACCTGCTGGGGCTTCTGAAGCGGCGGGGCTACGAGTCGGCGGTGTTCGGGCACAACCACGTATGGGAGACGCTCTTCGCCAGCAACGAGAAGTCCAAGGGCTACGCGGACTACCACTCGTTCGTCGGGCACTACAAGGACATGGCCTTCCGCGAGTACCCCGTCCTCGACCCGGGCCCGGAGGCCTGGCAGCCGCCGGAGGCGGACGTCCCCTACAAGCTGCCCCGGCGGATCACCGGCTCGGTCGGCGGCTTCAGCGACGACGCCCGCACCGACCAGGCCATCGACTACCTCACCCGCACGCGCGACCGCTCCCGGCCGTTCTACCTGCACGTGAACATCGGCAAGCCGCACCCGGCCTACGAGGCGCCCGAGCCGTACTACTCGATGATCGACCGCAACGCCATCCGCGCCTGGCCGCACGGACTGCCCGCCGATCCGCCGCTGCACATGACGGCCATGCGCGAGATCCGCACCAGCCTCGAGCCGCCCCCGCCCACGGACGTGCTGCTGGAGTTCCAGGCGGTCTACTACGCGATGATCGCCAAGGTCGACCACCTGCTCGGGCGGATCTTCGAGACCGTCGAGAGCGAGGGGCTGCTCGACAACACGGTCATCCTGTTCACCACCGACCACGGCGACTTCGCCGGGCAGTACGGGCTGTACGAGAAGTGGGACACCTGCATGGCCGACTGCCTCCTCCACGTGCCGCTGATCGTCCACGCCCCGGACCTGCCCGCGGGCAAGCGGATCGACGGGCTGACCGAGCACGTGGACATCGCCTCGACCGTCCTGGACCTGCTGGGCCTGCGCCCCGATTGGGGCGTCCACGGGCGAAGCCTGCTGCCCGTCATAGAGGGCGCCCCCGCCAAGGAGGCCGTCTTCGCCGACGGCGGGCACGAGGAAGAGATGTGGCGCCGTTTCAGCTTCCGCCGGACCGACTCGGCCGGGCGGGACAAGCCGCTGGACGGCAAGCAGGTGACCTACCGCGACCGCCCGGAAACGATGGCGCGGACCAAGATGGTCCGCACGGACCGCTGGAAACTCGTCCAGCGCCTCACCGGCGGCAACGAGCTGTACGACCTCGCCGCCGACCCGTGGGAGCTGAACAACCTCTACGGTACGCACCACGACGACCCGACCCTCGCCGCGGCCGTGCTCGACCTCCAGCAGCAGATGATCGACTGGTGCCTCCGTACGGACACGGACCGGCCGTTCCAGGAGAAGGTCGGGGCCTGACCCCGCCGCCCGGCTGTCAACCATGACCCCGCAGGCTGAGATTCTCCGCCGTCGCGTCCGCCGCATGCCGGGGAGGCTGTGGCGGCATCCCGGCGTGGTGATCGCGGCACTGAGCGCCGTGGTCGCAGCGGCCGCGTTCGCCTTCACCGGCTACGACGAGACGCTCTCGGACTGGGCCCGCGCGCGCAACGCCACGGGGCAGTACGTCCTGGACCTGCACTATCTCTGGGGGGCCCCGCACGGCCCGATCCTGGTGGCCCTGTGCCTGGGCGCCGTCGGGCGGCGCCGGACCGGCATGCAGATCCTCCTGGCCCTGCTGGTCGTCGTGGCGGTCGCGCTGCCGATGAAGCTCATCCTCTTCCGCATCCGCCCGCTGGAAGGGCCCTTCAGCTTCCCCAGCGCCGACACCGCCACCGCGGCCGTGCTCATCGCCCCGCTGCTGCTGTGGAGCCGCTGGACGCTGCCGCTGACGGCCTTTGCGGTCTTCGGCGTTGCCAGCCGACGCGTCATGATGGGCTATCACTGGCCCAGCGACGTGCTGGCGGGCTTCGCGATCGGCCTGGCGGCCGGGGCGGCGGCCAGGGCCCTTCTGCCCCGAAGCAACGGGCCCGGACGCGCCTGGTGGCTGGTCGCAGCCGTCGCCTGGGCCGCATGTATGGGCCTGGGCGTGCTCGGGTCGGCGAGCAAGACCGGGCAGTTCCTCGGCCTCTACGGGCCGACCATCGCCCTGCTGGTGACCGCGGCCTGGGTGAAGGTGCTCGCCGCCACGGAGACCGCCGACCGCCTCGCCGCGTGGGTTCGCGAACACCCCGCCAAAGCCGTTACCCTCGTGGCCGCCGGCGTGGTCGTCGGCTACGCCCTGCTCGCCGCCCAGGCCTCGCTATGGGACCGCGACGAGCCCCGATACGTCCGTGCCACCATCGAGATGATGGAATCCGGCGACGCCCTCGTGCCCACCTTCCTCGGGCGGTGGCGGCTGTACAAGCCGGCCGGCATCTACTGGCTCATGGCCGGCGGGGCCGCCCTGCTGGGCAAGACGGAACTTGCCTTCCGCCTGCCGTCTCTCCTGGCCGCCGCCGCCAGCGTGCTGGTGCTCTACCGCATCGGCCGACGCGTCTGTGGACGCGGGCCCGCCCTCTGGGCCGGGCTCGTCCTGGCCGGCTGCACGCAGGTGCTCATCGCCGGGACGCTCGCGATCACCGACGCCGTGCTGCTGCTGACGGTCACCGCGGGCATCGCCATGTTCGTCGGCGACATGATGGCGGGGCCCACCTGGCGGCGGGCCGCGGGCATGGGCCTGGCGCTGGGCGCAGCCCTGCTGATCAAGGGACCCGTCGGCCCGGTCGAGGTGGGCCTGACCATCGCGGGCACCTGGCTGCTCGCACGCGGGACGCTGCAACTCGACCGCCGCTACCTGCTGCGCCTGCTGGCCGCGGCGACGCTGGGGACGGCGCTGTTTCTCGCCTGGGCCATCCCGGCCAACATCGCAACGGACGGCGAGTTTGCTCGCTTCGGCCTCGGACGCCACGTCGGGCATCGCCTGGTCGAGCCCATGGAGGGCCACGGGGGGAACTTCTGGCTCTACCTGCCCTACTACATCCCCGTCGTTGCCGTCGGGCTTTTTCCCTGGGTGGGGCTCCTGCCGGCGGCGGCGTCCGCGACCCTCTCGGCCCGCCTGCCCGGCGGGCGGGTCGCGCGGGCACTGGTCCTCGGCTGGGTCCTGCCCACCTTCGTGTTGATGAGCCTGGTCGCCACCAAGCTGCCCCATTACATCCTGCCGGTCTTCCCCGGCCTGGCGCTGGCGATCGGCGGGACGATCGCCGTGGGGCCGGGCCTGGATCCCCGCGACAGCCGGTGGCTCGTCCACGGCGGACGCCTCCTGGCCGGACTGGCGATCGCCGGCGGCGTCGGACTGACGCTGGGACCGACCGTGCTGTTCCTCGCCGGCGAGGTGCCCTACCCCCCGGTCATGCAGCAACTCAACCCCGCCGGCCTGGCCACCGGGCTGGTCCTGCTGGTCATGCCCCTGGCCCTGCGAAACCTCGGCGGCGCCGCGAGGCTGCGAAGCCGCGCCGTCGTCCTCGCCGCCAGCCTGGTGGCCTTCTGCGTCGCGCTGGGGGCCGTCGCCCTGCCGGAGATCGAGAAGCTCAAGCCGACCAAGCACCTGGCCGAGCAGATCAACCGCGTTGCCCCGCGCGGGGCGGAGATCGCCTGCTGCCGCTTCGACGAAGGCAGCCTCCACGTCTATCTCGACCGGGCGCCGCGCCGGCTGCTCGGCGTCGGCGCCGTGCCCGCCTGGGCCGCCGAGCCGGGCCCGGGGGTGCTGGTCATCCCCGCATTCCGACTGGAGCAGGTCCGCCGGCGAACCGACGAGCCGCTGGACCTGATCGAGGTCGGCCGGGCCTACGGGCTCAACTACGCCAAGGGGGAGTGGATCGAGCTGTTGGCGCTGGGGCGGGACCTGCCCATCGCCGAGCGGCGTCCGCGGGAGGCGCAGACGCGGGCAACCCGGCAGCCACGCCGCTGACGGCCCGCCTCGGCGCCACCGACGCCCCGTTGCGAACGCCCGGGGCCTCGCCTATACTCCCACGCGCTCGCCGGGCACCGCGGCCCGGCCCATTCGGAGACGCCATGCCAACCGAAGCCACCACGAGCCCCGGAGACGGCCAGCAGGCGGTCCTGCTGACGTTCCTCGCCCCGGCCTACAACGAGGCCGAGAACATCCCCCGCCTTGTCGAGGAGGTCGCCGCCGCAGGCGAGGCCGCCGGCGGGCCATGGGAGTTCCTCCTGGTCAACGACGCCAGCGACGACAACACGCTCGACGTCCTCGCCGGCCTGATGCCACGCTACCCCCGCCTGCGGGTGCTGAACATGAAGCGCCGCGCCCGTCAGTCGGCCGCCCTGGAGGCCGGGCTCAGGGCCGCGCGAGGGGCGTACATCGCCCAACTCGACGCCGACCTCCAGAACGATCCCGCCGACGTGCCGGGCATGCTGAAGATTCTCCGGGACGGTGAGTGCGACATGGTCAACGGCTGGCGGCAGAAGCGCCACGACAACACCGTCCGGCTGATCAGCACGAAGGTCGCCAACGGCGTGCGGAACTGGCTCACGCGGGAGTCCATCCACGATTCGGCCTGCGGACTGAAGGTCTACCGCCGCGAGGTGGCCGAGTCCTGGAAGCTCTTCGACGGCATGCACCGCTTCCTGCCGACCCTGGCGAGAATGAACGGCTTCACCGTGCGGGAGGAGGTGGTCCACCACCGCCCCCGCGTGGCGGGCAAGGCCAAATACGGCGTGTGGAACCGGGTCTTCAAGGCCCTGCGGGACTGTTTCGCCATCCGCTGGATGCAGCGACGGAACCTCCGCTGGGAGGCGGAGGAGATGGGAAGAGACGATGGATGAATTGATGGGGAAGCTGGACCTGTGGTTCCTGCTGGTCGGCCTGCCGGCCCAGGCGGCCTTCGGCTCGCGGTTCCTGGTGCAGTGGATCGCTTCCGAACGCGCCAAGCGCAGCGTCGTGCCGATCAGCTTCTGGTACCTCAGCCTTGCCGGCGGGCTGGGCCTGCTGATCTACTCCATCGCACGCATGGACCCGCTGTTCATCCTCGCCCAGACGTTCAACGGCTTTGTCTACATCCGGAACCTCATCTTCATCTACCGCGAACGCGCCGCCAAGGCCGCCGCCGTCGCGGCCGAGCGGGTCGAGCAGGAAACCCCGTGACGCCGCGTCAGGAGCCGCTATGACCGCGAAGAGACAGCCCAAGGGATCGGCGAAGTCCTGGCAGGGGCGGCTGACCGCCGACGCCGACGCGGCCACGGCGCAGTTGGTCGCCTCGCTGGACGTCGACCGCACGCTGTGGCGGTACGACGTGGTCGGCTCGATCACCCACGCGACGATGCTCCGCGAGGTCGGGCTGCTGACCCGCGAGGAGCTCCGGCAGATCAAGCGGGGGCTGCTGGGGATCGCCGAGGACATCGAGCGCGACCGCCTGGACATGCCCGTCGAGCTCGAGGACATCCACATGGTCATCGAGAAGGCCCTGATCGATCGCATCGGCGACGTCGGGGCCAAACTGCACACCGGGCGCAGCCGCAACGACCAGGTGGCCCTCGACCTGCGCCTGTGGGCGCGCGACGCCGCGGACGACCTCCGCGACGCCGTCGCCGACCTCCAGCGGGCCCTCGTGGCCCTGGCCGAACGCCACCGCGAGCTGGTCATGCCCGCTTACACGCACCTTCAGCGCGCCCAGCCGGTGCTGGCCGGGCACGCCGTGCTCGCCTACGTCGAGATGCTTCAACGCGATGCCGACCGCCTCGCCGACGCCCGCGAGCGGGTCGACGTCTGCCCCCTCGGCTGCGGGGCCGTCGCGGGGACCTCCCTCCCGCTGGACCGCGCCCGCACGGCCGAGATGCTCGGCTTCTCCCGCATCGCCCGCAACAGCATCGACGCCACCTGCGACCGAGACTTCCTCGCCGAGCTGTGCTTCGCCTGCGCACTTCTGGGCGTGCACCTGTCCCGCTGGGCCGAAGACTGGATCATCTACGCCTCGACCGAGTTCGGGCTGATCGAGCTCCATGACGCCTACTGCACCTCCAGCTCCATGATGCCCCAGAAGAAGAACCCCGACACGCTGGAACTCATCCGGGGCAAGTCCGCTGGCGCCATCGGGCAGTTGGTCGGCATGCTCACGCTGCTCAAGGGCCTGCCCACCGCCTACAACCGCGACCTCCAGGACGACAAGCGATTCGCCTTCGCCGCCGTCGAGAACACACGCCAGGCCCTGACCGTCGCCGCCGGGATCGCCGCCACCACGCGATTCCGCGAGGACCGCATCGCCGACGAAATCGACGCCGGCTTCCTCGACGCCACCGCCCTGGCGGAGTACCTCGTCGGCAAGGGCATGCCCTTCCGCCACGCTCACCACGTGGTCGGGCGCCTGGTCGCCCGGGCGGAGTCGGCCGGCAAGGCCCTCGCCGAGCTGCCCCTGGCGGACCTCCGCGAGGCCAGCGACCTGATCGGCGAGGACGTTGCCGACCACCTCACCGCCGCCAACGTCGTCCGCCGCTACCAGCCCGACGCCGCCGGAGGCCCCGATCAGCTCGAAAAGCAGCTCGAATTCTGGCATGGGGCGCTCGACTGACCATGCGGGAAGCGGAGATCATCCAATGGATTCGTCAGCGCTATGCCGGCGATCCCGCGCGCGTGCCGGTCGGCCCGGGGGATGACGTGGCCGTGGTCAGGCCCGGAAGCGAACGCGTGCTCGTCACCACAGACCAGGTGCTCGACGGGGTGCACTTCGTGCTGGCCGACGTCGGGGCCGAGGCGGCCGGACGGAAGGCGATGGCGCGGAACCTCTCGGACGTCGCCGCCATGGCCGGCCAGCCGGTCGCGGCCGTGGCGACCGTCGCGGCGCCGGAGGGATTCCAGATGCCCGACGCCGAGGCCCTGCACCGTGGCATGACGGGGCTGGGCGATGCCTTCGGCTGCCCCCTGGTCGGCGGGGACGTGGCCGCCTGGCCGGGGCGGCTGGCGGTAAGCGTGACCGTCCTGGCCATCCCGGGCGCCCGGGAGCCTGTCCTGCGGAGCGGCGCCCGCCCGGGCGATGCGCTGCTGGTCACCGGCGCACTCGGCGGGGCCTGGAGGACGGACCGCCACCTGACCTTCACCCCGCGGATCGCCGAGGCTCGCGCCCTGGCCGGCCGCTGCTCGATCCACGCCATGATCGACCTGTCCGACGGGCTGTCGGTGGACCTCGGGCACGTCTGCGAGGCCTCCGGCGTCGGCGCAGAGGTCGCCGCCGACGCCGTGCCCATCCACGACGACGCCCGCCTGGCCGACGACGCCCTCGCCGCCGCCCTCAACGACGGGGAGGACTACGAGCTGCTCCTGGCGGTCGCGCCCCACGAGGCCGAGCGGCTCCTCGTCGATCCGCCCGACGGCGTCGCCCTGTGGCGCGTCGGGCGCGTGGTCGCCGACGGCGGCTGCACCCTCGTCGATGCAGCGGGCACCCGCCGCCCGCTGCGCCCGGCCGGCTGGGAGCACCGCACGTGAGCGAGACGTTCCACACCTCCAGCCCCGACGCCACCCTCGCCCTGGGCCGACGCCTCGCCGGACGCCTGGGCCGAGGCGATTGCGTGGCCCTCGTCGGGGACCTCGGCGCGGGAAAGACCCTGCTGACCCGCGGGATCGCCTCCGGGCTGGGCCTGGCCGACGAACGACTGGTCGCCAGCCCGACCTATGTGCTGGTCCACGAATACGCCGCCCCCCTGCCGATCTTCCACATCGATCTGTACCGCATGACCTCCCCCGCGGCCGAGCTGGCCGAGCTGGGCCTCGATGAGATGCTCGCCGCCGGCGTGGTGCTGATCGAGTGGGCGGACCGCGCCGGCGATTCCCTTCCCCGCCCCCGCTGGCGGATTGACATCCGCCACACCGGCCCTCACTCGCGGCGGTTCGAACTGAGCCGCCTGGCATGACCACACTCGCTTCCACACTCGCTTGTGCCCGGACCATGCCGGATTTGATCCATTATCCGGCTTGACAATTCTCTACCTCACGCATATTCTGGTTTTGTTGTTGTTGGCCGACGTTCCCGGTCGGCATGCTTGGGACGGACGCCACAATGGAGGTGATCACAAGGCGAGTGCCCCCTCGCGGCGTGAGGGAAACCAGGTCGCGGCTGAGCCGCCGCCCTTGGAGTTCGTCGCGAACGCATTCCTGCCATCACAGACGTAACCTCTTTGCCCTGGCCGAGAGCCCGGCCGGGAGGCCTCTGACTGCTCGCTCTACACTGAGCCCGATGAGGCATTCATTCTGATGTATGGAGGCTGCGGCCGCCGTTGCGGCGGCCGCACCATGAGTGAGGGAAGGATCCGGACCCCTTGGGTCGTCGCGACAGCGCGTGTACGGCCAGGCGGAACCGGTGCGCTCCCTCGAAGACATTGTGGTAGAGGGTCCGTCCCCTCTCACCTCCGCGCACAGGCCAGCGCGGCGGGGACGGAAGTCACGAACGACAGTACAGTCAACGGAACGAACCGAGGAGCCAAAGGGATGAACACGACGAAAGCACTTATTGTGGTCTGCGCGCTGGGCGCGCTGGCGGCGACAACGATGGCAACACCGCTGGATTTGCAGGACGTGAAGTTGTTTCCCGACATCAACTCAAGCTCGAACGTGACCGTCGACTATGACGCCGACAGCAACATGCTGAGCGTCGCCGGCGACGTGATCCAGTACAGCCCCTCGTCCGGCGTGTCCGCCACCGTGGCCGAGGGCACCTATTCGCTTTCGGCGGAAGTGGACGACACCGGCGCGCTGCTTGACGGCACGCTGACGATTCACGGGAAGGTCGGTTTCTTTGACGGCAGCACGATGAACTGGGTCGCCGGCTCCGCCACCACCACCGAAGATATCCTCGTTGCGGACCTGACGGATATCGGGTTCACCGAGTCGGGCGCGTCGCTCCATATCCTGGAGTTCCTCAGTGACGGCGGCGTCACGGGCGGGGCCCTCGCCGGCGCGTTCGGCGGGAAGGTCGGCACGATCATCGCCCCCGCCGGGGACTTCGACGGCGCGTGGGACCAGGATTTCACCGGCGGCGGGAGCGGCGCGAGCATCGACACGTTCGCCGTCCCCGAGCCGGCGACGCTGGCGCTGCTTGTCGGCGGATTCGTGACGGCCGCCCTCCGCAGGCGGCGCGCATAGGCTTCGGAGTGCGATAGATCGTTCTGTACAAGATGCAAGGCCGCGCTGTGCGGCAGCGCGGACGACCTTTGTGGCATCGGCTGCGAAATGTTGTTGGGGCTACGGATCCAGGTGCCGGGGCCTTGTCGCAGAATCGTCCGATGTGATGTGCCGGCCCCCGGGGCGGGGCCGGCCGAATGCAGACAGGCTGGGCGAAGACCTGTCAAGCACCGGGCAAGACAAACAGGACCCGAAAGAACACACTGGAGACAGCCATGAAACGCCAGCGAGAGATCAAACAACCCGCCCCGGCGGCCGCACCGGTCGTCGAGGCCATGGAGCAGCGTCTGCTGCTTTCGACCACACTTCTTGGCATCACGCCGGAACACCCGCTGATGCCCTTCAACAACCAGGGAACCACGGTCTACGAGGCCGCCGCGGACACGCTGAAGGTCGACGCCACGGTGCTGGACTTCCAGACCGTTCCGGGCGCGCCCGCCAGCGACCCGCCACGCGTCTTCCAGCCTTCGACGCTGGCGATCGACGTCCGTGTCGATGATACCGGGGCGTTGCTTGGCGGCGTCGCCGGAGACGACCTCGTCGTCGAGGGCACCGTCGACATGGACGGTGACTACGTGCCGGATGTCTCCGGCGTACTGCTGACCGGCGAGGTGCTCGCCTTCGGCGCGGCCGATTCGGGCACGTCAACCGATGGCTTCGACTTCCGCTTCGAGGTCACCGGCGGCCTGCTGGCATCCTACTACGCCGGGCGGGACATCGGCGTCGCGATGACCAGCGAGGCGTCGAGCTACACCGGGGACTTCTCCGTCGACTTCTCCGGCGGGGCGAAGGGCAATCTCGGCGCGGTCGACGTTGAGGCCCAGCCGGCCTCGCTGGGCGACTTCGTATGGCACGATCTGTACCACGGGCCCGGGCACCTCGTCGACGGCATCCAGGACGCCGGCGAGCCCGGCTTCGAGGGCGTCGTGGTCAATCTGCTCGACGCGGACGGCAACTTCCTGGCCGATACCGCCACCGACGCCACCGGCTACTACGAGTTCACCGACCTGGCCGCCGATACCTACATCGTCGAGATCGACGCGTCCAACTTCGATGCCGCGGCGCCGCTGGAGGGCTACTACGCCACCCTGGGCGATGCCGCGGGCAACAGCCTGGACGCGGCCGACAGCGACGGCGACATCACCACACACCGCTCGCACCCGGTGGTCCTGGAGGCCGGCGAACACGACCCGACGATCGACTTCGGTTTCTTCACCACGGGCATCGACCTCGTGAAGGAGGCGCCCGAAGAAGTCGTCGCCGGCGAGGAGATCGTCTACACGTTCACCGTGGAGAATACCGGGGACGTCGTCCTCCACGGCGGGGCCCACGTCTACGACCCGCTGCTGAACCCGACCGGCAGCCACGAGATATGGGGCGGCGTTCTCCAGCCCGGCGAGGTCCACACGTTCACGCGCTCCTACCAGACCACCGCCGGCGTGACGGACATCGACTTCGACGCCGACGCGTTCGGGACGCCCCTGGCGGCCGGGACGGTCGTCGACACCGAGTGGGCGGCGCACGGCGTGACCGTCACCACCCACGACCCGGCCGATCACCCGGCGATGATCTTCGACAGCGCCAACCCCACCGGCGGGGACTGGGACCTCGGCACGGCAAACGAGGACTTCGGCGGTCCCGGCCGGGGCCGGGGCGGCGAGGCCGGCCGACCCGGCGCCAACGACACCCCGCTGGACAACATCCTGATCATCTCGGAGGACGCCGACTCGAGCGACCCCGACGACGACGCCCGCGGGGGGACGCTGATCTTCACGTTCGACAGCGCGGTGGACGTCGAGGCCGTCGGCGTGCTGGATATCGACTGCGGCGAGACCGGGGGCTGGATCCGTGCCTATGACGCCGCGGGCGGCATCATCTCGGCCACGCCGATCGCCTCGCTGGGCAACAACAGCGCCCAGACGGTCGCGGTCGGTGCCGAAAACGTCAGCCTGCTGAAGGTTCACCTCGACAGCAGCGGCGCGGTGACGGACCTGCTCCTCGGCGGCGGCGAGTGCTCCACGACGGTTGTCAACGAGGCGTGGGCGATCGGTTGCCCGATCGGCCCCTACGGCGGGCTGCCGAACGTCCGCGATGACGCCTCGACGGAGACCGACGTCGTCTGCGAGACGCCTGCCGAGCCGGCCGCTCTCGGCGACCTCGTCTGGCTGGACGCCGACGAGGACGGCGTGCAGGATGCCGGCGAGGCCGGTGTCGAGGGCGTGGAGGTCACCCTCTTCGACGCCGGCGACGATGGCGAGGCCGGCACGGCCGACGACGTCGAGTTGGCCACGCAGACCACCGACGGCGACGGCGAGTACTTCTTCGACGGCCTGGCTGCCGGGACCTACTTCGTGCAGTTCGCCCAGCCGGAGGGCTACGACTTCACCGCCGCCGACCAGGGCGACGACGCCCTCGACAGCGATGCCGACGCGGCCACCGGCCGCACCGCCGCGGTGACCCTCGCCGCCGGCGAGACCAACCGCACCGTCGACGCCGGCGTGGTGGCCGAGCAAGGCGGCCAAGGCTGCACGCCTGGCTACTGGAAGCAGTCCCACCACCTCGACGATTGGACCGACTACTCCCCGAACGACCGGTTCGAGGACGTCTTCGGCGTCGACGCCAGGTGCAACTGGACGCTGCTGGAGGCCCTGAAGGCAGGCGGTGGCGGGGAGGCCGCTCTCGCTCGCCATGCCGTGGCCGCCCTGTTGAACGCGGCGCACCCCGAGATCGACTACGCCTACGACGCCGACGAAGTCATCGCCATGGTCCAGCACGCCTACGCGACCGGCGAGTTCCAGAGCGCCAAGAATGCCCTCGAGCAGCAGAACGAGAGCGGCTGCGAGCTCGGTGGCGGCGGATGCAAGGACAAGGGCGACCGGCACCGGAAGCGCTGGCGCAAGAAGTGGCAGAAGCGCCATGGCAGGAAGCACAACCACCGCAAGAGCAAGCGCGGATGGAGCCGCGGCGGCGACAAGGACGACGGCGATCACGACCGCAAGAGCAAATGCGGCTGGAACTGGGCGAAGAGGGCTCACGGCGACGACGATGACGGCGATGACGACGATCGCCGCGGCAGGAAGCTCCGCCGCGGGCGGTTCGACGTGCTGTCATTCGCCAAGGCTCTGCGCAGATTCGGCCGGGGCCGCCGCTGCTGATCGGCGCCCGGCATCGAGGAGAAGGGCATCAGCGACGTGCGCCCCGGCCGACCGGTCGGGGCGTTCGTCTGCGCGGACCGGGCGGCGGCGGTGCGTCTCGGCGCCGTTGCCGGCCGGCGACATCCTGGCTACCATGGCCGGGGAACGCACAGGTGGAAGGAGCCGCGATCATGCAATACCGTCAAGTGGGTTGGGCCGACACCGACGTCTCGACCGTGTGCCTCGGGTGCTGGGCTCTGATCGGCGGGGGCACGTGGGGGGAACAGGACCGGGGCGAGTCGCTGCGCACCATCCACGCGGCGCTGGACGCCGGGGTGAACTTCTTCGACACGGCCGCCGGCTACGGCAACGGCGAGTCCGAGCAGTTGCTGGGCAAGGCCCTCGCCGAGGCCGGGGTGCGGAAGGACGTCGTCATCGCGACGAAGGTCTCCCGCTCGCAGCTTGCCCCCGACGACGTGGTCACGTCGTGCGACCGCAGCCTCCGCCTGCTCGGCACGGACGTGATCGACCTGCTCCAGGTGCACTGGCCCCATCCCGACATCCCCCTGGCCGAAACGGTCGGTGCGATGGACCGGCTGGTCGAGGCCGGCAAGGTCAGGGCAATCGGGGTGAGCAACTTCGGCGCCGGCTACCTCGCCGAAGCCGTGCCGCTGACGCGCATTCGCACCAACCAGCTCTGCTACAGCCTGCTGTGGCGGGCCATCGAGCACGAGGTCCAGCCGATGTGCGAGGTCAACGACATCGGCATCCTGTGCTACAGCCCGCTGTGCCAGGGCCTGCTGACGGGCAAGTTCCGCTCGCCCGACGACGTGCCCGAAGGCCGCGCACGCACCCGCCTGTTCTCCGGCGACCGCCCGAAGGCGCGCCACGGCGAGAGCGGCTGCGAGGGTGAAGTCTTCGCCGCCATCCGCGCCGTGGCCGGCATCGCCGAAGACCTCGGCGAGCCCATGGGCCACGTGGCGCTGGCATGGCTTCTCGCACGGCCGGCCGTGACGGCCGTCATCGCCGGCGCCCGCAACCCCGAACAGGCTCGCGACAACGCCAGGTCGGCCGACCTGACGCTGAAGGACGATGTGATCGAGGAGCTCACCCGCGTGACCGAGCCGGTGAAGGCAAAGATCGGCGCCAACGCGGACATGTGGCAGAGCGACTCGCGGATGGAGAGGCCGTAGCGGGCGCCACCGCCCGCCGGAAGAGGCTCAGGGGCGCCGCAGGCGGAGGTCGGCCTGGCGGTAGTGCACGCAGAGCATGGTCAGCCCGGCTGCGGGTGCGGTCGGGCCGGCCTCACGGCGGTCGCACGTGGCCAGGATCCGATCGATCCGCTGGGGTTCCCATCGCCCCCTCCCGATCTCGACCAGCGTCCCGACGATATTCCGCACCATGTTGTAGAGGAAGCCGTCGCCCTGGACGGTGACCAGCAGCGCCGGGGGGCGCGCCGAGACCTCGCATCGGAAGATCGTCCGCACGGTGTCGTCGCGAGGGTCGCTGGACGTGGCGAAGCCCACGAAGTCGTGGCGCCCCACCAGCCGCCGCCCGGCCTCGCGCATGGAGCCGACATCCAGGGGCCGCCAGAAATGGTACGCCTGCCCGGCCAGTTCCACCGGCCGAACCGGCGCGGTGTGAATGCGGTAGCGGTACGTCTTGCCGACGGCCGAACGGGAGGCGTGAAAGTGCTCGGGCACCTCCGAGGCGGAGACGACGGCGATATCGTCCGGCAGGCGGGAGTTCACGGCCCGCCGCAACCCTCGGAGGGGTATGGCGAGGTTGGTGGTGTAGAGGTTGGCGACCTGCCCGGCAGCGTGGACGCCGGCGTCGGTCCGCCCGGCCCCGAAGACGACGGCCTTGTGACGCAGCACCCTTGTCGCGGCGGTCTCGATCTGCTCCTGGACGGTATCGATTCCCTCGGCCTGCCTCTGCCAGCCGTGATACGCCGCCCCGTGGTAGGCGATGACGAGCTTCACATTCCGTCGTGTCGGCAGGTCGGTCATGGTGGCGATTGCTCCGCCCCGAACCCGGGTTCCGGCACTTCTCGGCGATCCCCGGATCGGGAATAGCGGTCTATCATGCCCACCAGCGACTGGATCGACAAGATGACGGATGCGATCCTCGAGCGGTTCGATCCCCCGCGTGTTGTGCTGTTTGCTCCCGTGCACGTGGCAAGGCCCGCGACGACAGCCACGTGGGCCCTCTGGTCGTGGGGCCCGCGGTCGATGGCAAACCAGCAACTGTCATCGACGCACAACACGGTCTGGACACCGCGCAGGCTGCCTGCAAGGCCATCTCCCGCGATCTGGCCGGGCTCGGTCTGGACCTGGACTGACGCTCCCTTCGCCGGGGGGCTACAACATCTCGGCGATCTGGACGGCGTTGAGGGCGGCGCCTTTGCGGATCTGGTCTCCGGAGATGAACATGTCGATCCCGCGTCCGTCGGGCATGGAGATGTCCTGGCGGATGCGCCCGACCAGCACGTCGTCCTTGCCGCTGGCTTCGATCGGCATGGGGAAGTGGTTCTTCTCGCGGTCATCGACGAGCGTCACGCCCGGCGCGGCCGAGAGAATCTCCCGGACGCGATCCTCGGAGATCGGCTCGGAGAACTCCATGTTGATCGCCTCGCTGTGGGCGCGGAAGACGGGCACGCGGACGCACGTGGCGGTTACGCGGATGTCCTCGGTGTGGAAGATCTTCTGCGTCTCGCGATAGGTCTTGCGCTCCTCGACGTTGTAGCCGTCCTCGCCGATGTCGCTGCCGTGGCTCCAGACGTTGAACGCGCTGGGATGGGGCAGCTCCGAGGGCTCGAACGGCTCGCCGGAGAGATGGGCCTTCGTGGCGGCCTCCAACTCGGCCATCGCCTTGGCGCCGGCGCCGCTGACCGCCTGGTAGGTGCTCATCACGATCCGCCGGATCGGGTTGGCCTTGTGCAGGGGCCAGACGGGCACGTTCATGATGATCGTCGAGCAGTTCGGGTTGGCGATGATGCCCTTGTGCGCGGCGATGTCTCCGGGGTTGACCTCCGGGACCACCAGCGGGACCTCGGGGTCCATGCGGAACGCCGAGGTGTTGTCCACCACGACGGCCCCGGCCTCGACGGCCACGGGGGCAAACCGCTTCGAGATGCTCCCGCCGGCGGACGACAGCACGAGGTCCACGCCCTCGAAGCTCTTGTCCGTCAGTTCCTCGACCGTCAGCTCCTCGCCCTTGAAGGGGAGCTTCTTCCCGGCCGAGCGGTGCGACGCCAGAAGCTTGAGGCTCTTCAGCGGGAAGTCCCGCTCGTCGAGCAGGCGGAGGAACTCGGCCCCGACGGCGCCTGTGGCGCCCATGATGGCTACGTGCGGACTCATCGTGTTCACCGTTTGGTCTCTTTTGGGCTGGATGTCCCCGGGCGGTCCTCTCCGCCCGGCGAGCCGTGAATGTTACCATACCCGCACCGATTCCCCAACCCCTTCGCGCGGCGATTCCATCGCTCGAAGGTCGCAGGGCACATCGGGGGCCGACGCCCGGAATTCTCGCCGAAGCCGCGCAGGCGTCTTGACAGCCTCGAGGCGCAGGGCTATCCTTGCGAAATGCCCCTCGCCCGGGTGGCGGAATTGGCAGACGCGTCAGGTTGAGGGCCTGGTGAGGTTAATACCTCGTGCTGGTTCGAATCCAGTCCCGGGCAGTTTGGACTTCCAAATGCATCAGCAGGGATGCAGGCGACGCATGGGATCGGAGAGAAGGGTTCCGTGGGCTTCGCTGTCGTTGACTTCC
Source organism: uncultured Planctomycetaceae bacterium (assembly GCA_964385465.1). Classification (GTDB taxonomy): domain Bacteria; phylum Planctomycetota; class Phycisphaerae; order SM23-33; family SM23-33; genus CAYLPJ01. The sequence continues at coordinate 27,473 of CAYLPJ010000037.1, forward strand.
TGCCGAATCCCCTGAATCTGCGGCATACCTGCTTGTTTTGCTCGTGATGTCCTCGTTTCACCGCCTCGGTCCCTGCTTCCTCCTCCGGGAACCGCCATGCCCGACGCACCGCCGAACGTGTTGCTGATCACCGCCGACCAGATGCGCCGCGACCACCTGGGCTGCTACGGCAACCCGGTCGTCCGCACGCCGCATCTGGACGCGCTGGCCGGGAGCGGTACGCGGATCGACCGCGCGTACGTATCCAACCCCTTGTGCATGCCCAACCGCTCGACCATGGCCACCGGGCGGTTTCCGCGGAACCATGGCTGCTGGTCCAACGGCATCTGCCTGCCCGAGACCGAGCGAACCGTCGCCGACGTGCTCAACGAGCGAGGCTACCACACCGCCCTGCTGGGCAAGGCACACTTCAACAGCTACGGCAACCCCGCCGACGCGCAGGCCCCCAACTGCGAGAGCCGCCGCGCCTGGGACGAGAAGCGGATCACCGCCGACTGGAACGGGCCCTACTACGGCTTCCAGGAGGCCGTGCTGTCACTGGGACACGGCAACTGGGGCATGGCGGGGGGGCACTACGGAGAGTACCTCCAGCGCAGTTTCCCTCAGCTCGTCGCCGAGACGAAGCAGAAGCCCTCCCCCACCGGGGCGCCGCAGTGCTACACGCCGATCATGCCCGTCGAGGCCCATTGCAGCCACTGGCTGGGCACGGTCGGGTGCGACTACCTCCGCCGCCGCGCCGACGACGGAAGGCCGTTCTTCTGCTGGCTGAGCTTCCCCGATCCGCACCATCCCTTCTGCCCGCCGGAGCCGTACGACACAATGCACGATCCCGGCGACGTGGTCCTCCCGCGGCTGGGCCCCGAAGCACTCGCCGACAAGCCCCCCCACTTCCGGGAGGCCCACGAAGGCGGGCAGACGTGGGAGGGCATCGGCGCCGGCGACGTCGCGGCCGACGTCACCGAGGACCAGCTCCGGGAGATCATCGCCCGGACGTACGGGATGATCTCGCTGATCGACGAGAACGTGGGGCGGGTGCTCGAGGTGCTCGACCGCAGCGGCCTGGCCGGCAACACCGTCGTGATCTTCACCTCCGACCACGGCGACCTCATGGGCGACTGCGGGCTGATGTACAAGGGCCCGTTCCTGCTGGAGGGGCTGATCGGCGTGCCGATGATCTGGCGCGTGCCCGGCGCGGGCGGGGGAACGGCGCCCGCCGGGCTGATGAGCACCGTGGACATCGCCCCGACGATGCTGCGTCTGCTCGGCGCGGACGTGCCCGCGTGGATGGACTCCGCGGGCGAGCCGGCGCTGGCGCGGGGCGAGGCCTCGACGCGCGATGCCGCCTTCGTGGAGTTCCGCAGCATGTATCGGCCGCACCTCGATCTGCGGTCGATCATCACTCGCGACGCCCGGCTGACGCACTACGCCGGGCTCGAGACCGGCGAGCTGTACGACCTGACGGCGGATGCCCCCGAGGCAAGGAACCTGTACGACGATGCGTCCCGCGCCGAGCTGCGTGGGGCCCTGGAGCGACGCCTGCTGGACGAGTGCATCCTTCGCGCCGACCGCCGCCACGCCCCGACCTGTCACGCCTAGACTTCGCCGGGAAAGGCCCGGCAAAGGCGTTGCGTCTGCGGCATCGGCGCGGGATAATGAGAGGGTCAAGTCTATCGTCGGATCAGGTACCGCGCCCGGGGAGATGGGAGAAGCGGGAATGACGCACGGCCAGTACATCAGCGAGCCGGAAGCTCACGCGCTTGAGGGGGTCGAGGGCCGCCTGTTCGCGACATTGGCGGCGACATCCGACGAGGTAGCCCATACCGAATGCCTCGACGAGGAGGAGCGTGCGGAGGTCTACGCGATCCTGCACGCGATCCGGTCGGATACCGAGGCACACCGCAAGGCGATCCGGCTGATCTCGACACGGAGGCCCGCCGGCGATGCTTGAGCAGGCCATGCTTCGCGAGCGCTTCGAGGCGCTGCTGGAGCAGGAGCAGCAGGCCCTGGCCGCCTACGAGAAGCTCATTGACCGCGTCGGCGAGGGCGAGCCCCGCGAGCAGGTCGAGCAGCTTTGCCGGGACAAGCGCCGCCACGTCGAGCTCGTCCAGCGCCTCCTGGAGATCGTCGAGTAGCGGGCCGCTTCAGAGGTTCGCCAGGCGGTGGGCGCGGTCGCTGGCGGCAAGGGAGTCGATCAGCTCGTCCATGTCCCCGTTCAGGACGTTCTGGAGGTTGAAGTTCGCGCCCTCTCCCCCGCCGCCCTTGAGGCGGTGATCCGTGCAGCGGTTCTGCGGGTAGTTGTACGTGCGGATTCGCTGGCTGCGGTCCCCCGAGCCGATCATGGTCTTCCGCGCGGCGGCTTCGGCGGCGTCACGCTGGGTCTTGAAGTGCTCGTAGACCCTCGCGGCCATGATTCGCCGGGCCTTCGCGCGGTTCTTGTGCTGGCTCTTCTCGTCGCGCATCGACACGGTGATGCCCGTCGGCAGGTGCTCCAGCTTGATCGCCGATTCGACCTTGTTGACGTTCTGCCCGCCGGGGCCGCTGGCGCGGCTGGTGTGCTCCAGCACGTCCTTGTCCCAGTCGATGTCGACTTCCACGTCCTCGGGCTCCGGCAGCACGGCCACGGTGGCGGCCGAGGTGTGAATCCGCCCCTGGCTCTCGGTCTTGGGGACGCGCTGCACGCGGTGCCCGCCGCCCTCGTAGCCCAGCCTGGACCAGACGTTCTCCCCGCGAATGTTGATCACCACCTCGCGGAAGCCGCCCATCTCCGTCGGGCTCGCCGAGAGGATCTCCAGCTTCCAGCCCTGGCGCTCGGCGTAGCGGCGGTACATGGTCAGCAGGTCGCCGGCAAACAGGGCGGCCTCCTCGCCGCCGGTGCCCGCGCGGATCTCGAGCATGACCGAGCCGATCTCGGCCTCGTCGCTCATGACCAGCAGGCCCTTGACGTCCTCGAAGGCCTCCTCGGCGCGGGATTCGAGGCTGTCCAGCTCGGCCTTCGCCAACTCGCGCATGTCCTCGTCGGCGTCCTCGTCCAGGATGGTCCGTGCCTCCCGCGCCTGCTCCAGGAGGTCGATGTACTCGCGGTAGGGCTCCACGATCTTGCCCAGCCGCGCGTGCTCTTTGGCCAGGGCCACGATCCGCGTGGGGTCCGAGGCGACCTCCGGATCGTTCATCTGCTCGCACGCCTCGCGGTAAAGGCGGTCGAGCTCGTCGAGCTTGGCCAGCAGAGGGTCCCGGGTGTCGGTCATGACATCTCGCAACGCGTGGGGGTACGCGGGCCCGGGTCTCCGGGCAGACGAACGCCGACGGCCTGCGCGGAGGCATTCCGTCGGCGTAGGATGGTCGCGGAACAGCTACTTCTTCTTTTCGCGCTTCTTGAAGTAGTCGCCGCCGAACTTCTGCTTGAACTTCTCGACCCGCCCGGCCGCGTCCACGAACTTCTGCTTGCCGGTGTAGAACGGATGGCATGCGGAGCAGATTTCCGTCTGGATGTCACCGCCGGTGGATTTGGTGGTGAAGGTGCTCCCGCAGGCGCACCGCACGTTCACTTCGTTGTACTCGGGATGGATCTTGTCTTTCATGGTCTCGCCTCGCCCTGATGGGACGTCTGCATTCTCGGAATCCGGGAGTGTACCTCACGGCCCTCTCATCCGTCAAGGGCTCCGGGCCCGGAAAACGAGGCCCGCGGCGGAAGAGGTCGCGCCGCATCGGGGGGGCGGCTCACTTCAGCATGCCGCAGCTTCGCAGGTAGGCCTTGATGCGCTCGATCTGGTGGCGTTGGGTCTGGGGGGGCTTGCGGCCGTCGAAGGGGAAGTGACGGACGATCATGCGATGGATGGCGTTGTTGGCCCAGACGCGGACGTCAGGGTCGGGATCTTCGAGGGCGGCGACAAGCTCGGGCAGCGTGGAGGGGCGCTTCAACCGTGCCAGGCCTTTGGCGGCGCCGAGGCGGACCTTCGGCTCGGCGGCGTCCAGCAACGTCTTGGTCAGCACGCGAGGGTTGACCTCGGGGTCCTTGCCCAAGGCCTCGGCGGCCTCGCCCCGGGCCCCGGCGGGTACGGACGTGTCGGCCACGAGGATCCGGAGGGCCTCCCGGCGGCGCTCGCTCCGCATCTTGCCGAGGCTGCGGACGGCCTTCACGGCCACCCAGTGATCCTCGTCCCGGGCGAGGTCCACGAGCGTCTCGACGGCCTGGTCGCTCTCTTCCTCGGCCAGGGCGGCCGCGGCAGCCTTGCGGCGCTCGGCGTCATCAGAAGCGGCGAGGTCATCGGCGGGCTCGCCCCGCCCGGCCCAAGCCCATAGACCCAGGGAGATCCCGGCAACCACGGCAGCGCCGACCAACACGAAGATCCAGAGGTGCTTTTGCATCGGTGAATTCAACCCCACGACGAGAAGGGCGTCAAGGGTGCCACTTCTTGCCTTCCTCGTACTCGATCTCCAGCTCGTCGAGCGTCATCGCCTTGACGGACCCGCCGCAGGTCACGACGTTGGCCTTGCCCATGTGGCGGGGGCGGATGATGTCCTCGCGGAGTTCGTCCCACGTGTACTCCTCCGGATCAACCACGAGATCGCCGGCGTCCATCAGCATGATCTGGTCCGGCCGCCATGTCTTCTCGCCCACCAGTGCGTTGATGCCATAGCTGCTGGGCGAGCCGATGACGTATTCGACGGCGGGCGCGAGCTCCTCGCTGTTGTCCACGCCCCAGAGGTGGACGATCACCTTGTCGTCCTCGTCTTCGGGGCTGCCGCCCATGGGCAGCGGATTGAGCGGAGTTCCCTCGCCCTTCATGACCCAGTGACGGCTGTGCCCGGCGGGATAGCAGCCCGGTAGCGTCGGCTCGAACCGGACGGTGGTCCCGAACGTGATCAATACGGACGAGTCATTGTCGATGCCGATGAAGGCCTGGTTGTCGGCCACCTCGGGAATGCTGCCATCGGGCCAGCTCTCGCCCAGCGGCGTCTGGTCCACCCCCCCGGCGGGGTAGATCGCCCAGATCTGAGGGTCGCTCACCGGCGCGCCCGCCAGCAGGTCCTTGAGGAACGAGCAGTCGTAGTTGCCGGTACTGTTTGTGTGGTATTGCAGGATGTAGAAATCCGCCAGCCCCTGCTCCAGGGCGAACTGCGGGTCGATGTAGTTGCGGGGGGTCGCGTCCTCCATGCAGAAAAGGATCTCGGGGGACGCATTGGCCACTGCGCGGCCGGGCCAGGAGTAGCCCGTCGCCAGCGTGGTGGTCTCCCCGGTGTGCAGCGCCTGGGAGATGCGATGGAGGTTCTGCTGGCAGGACGTCTTGCGCATCACGGCGTACACGCTGTGAAAATACGGCAGGAGCATCGCCGCCAGAAGCGCCAGCACGCCGACGACGACCATCAACTCCGTCAGCGTGAACCCGGGCGCCCCGCGACGTCCGCCTTTCCGGCCGACTCCGACGTGTGTAACAGGCATCGCGCACCTCAATCCGTCACGCCCCCTTCACGACACCACCCGTACATCCTCTATGCCTATTCTATCGCCACGTACGGCCGGGTGAAAGCGCCGCCTTCGCGCCGTTGCGTCGGAGGGGCCCTACCGCTGGGCCTCGCGCCACGCGTCGCGCTCGAGCATCTCCTCCAGCTCCAGGACGGTGTAGCTGCGTACGCTCTGGCCGACGGTAACAGCGTTGACCTTCCCGAAATGCCGGGGAGCGAGGGGGTCCAGGTCGTTGGCCTGGTCGTCCAGCTCTGTCGAGACCACCACTTCGTTGGCGTCCATCAGCAGGATCTGCTCGGGGCGCCATCCCCGGGGGTGGATCGACGCGCTCATCCCGTAGCTGGTCGGCACGCCGGAGAGCCGCACGGGCGACCGGTCGTCCACTTCGTAGTTGCTCTTGCCCTTGAGGTACAGCAGCTCGCCGTCGGCCTCCGGAGGATTGGCCGGACCACGCTTGAGGAAGTGCTCGCTGCTGACGCTGGTGTCCGGGTTGCGCGGGTCGCCGCTGCCGAGACAGGAATCGAGCATCTCGATCGTGATCGTCGCACCGAGGGTGACCTTCAGGCAGACGCTGGCCTCGACGCCGACGACGTGCTGGTTGTCCTCGAGCTCGTCGGGATGCCAGCAGCAGTTGCACTGCTGGCCGTGGGCGCAGTGGCCGACCCACTTGTCCATGTGCACCTGGAAGTCCTCCACGGGTCGCCCGGCGAGGATATCCTCCAGGTAGGAGGCCGTCACCTTCCCGTCGTGGTGGTACTGGAGGATGTAGATGTTCTCGATGTCCCCGTGGGAGGCCTGGCGCTCCATGACGTCGTGGTCCTCGAGACACAGCAGGGACTCCGGGCTGCTGTAGGTCAGCGCGTGGGGCACCCAGTCCGCAGCGCCGGGAAGCATCAGCGGGCGGTCCACCGTATTGCCATGCATCGCCTGGGCCAGCGACTTGAGGTTGTTCTTGCATCGCGTCGAGTGCACCGCCGCGTAGGTCTGCGAGAGGTACGGCAGCAGCATGGCCGCCAGCAGCGAGAGGACGGCGACGACGGCCATCAGCTCGACGAGCGTGAACCCCTCGGCCGGACGCGGACGGCGGGCCGACATGATGGACGGTTGACAACGTCTCGGTCTCATGCTCGCACTCCGTTGGCCTTGCGCTGCCGGCGGCAAAGCGGTGAGGCTAAGCGGTCTCAGATACGTTCGTTGCGGTTCCTGGGCCGGACGCGGCTCGTCTGGCAAGGCGGCCGAAGCAGGCGATGCCGTAGCATCGCCGATGCAGGCCAACGCGGCCAGGCGGGCCGGGGACCAGCAGGAACGCAACATAACGTATCTGAGGCCGTTTAGAGAACGCCGTGTCCGGCAAGGTACTTGCGAATGGCCTCGATCCTGTCTTTCTGCCCGGCCGGCGGGCGGGTTGCCCGGTAGGGGAACCGCACCACCACGAGTCTGTGAATCGCCGTGATTGCCCACGACCGCACGCGCGGGTCCGGGTCCTCGAGGGCCGCGACCAACTCCGAGGCCATCGCCTTGGCGGCTGCGGCATCCCGCGCCCGGTCGGCGATGCGTGCGAGGCCCTCGGCCGCTCCGGCCCGGACCTCGGGCACCTTCGCCGTGGTCAGCATCTCCGCCAGCGGCTCGGGGGCCGTGTCGGGCAGCCTTCCCATGGCCGCGGCGGCTTCGCCGCGTACCCGCGGACGCAAGCGGTCGCTCAGGGCCAGTCGCCGCAGGGCCTCGCCCGCGTCGGAGCCGCCCCCGCGAGCGAGGGCACGAACGGCCCGCACGGCCACGCGATCCTCGACATCGCCGGCCAGGCGCTCAAGCAGCTCGCGCCCGGCCCGGCCGCCCTGCCGGCCGGCGAGAGCCACGGCCTCGACGCGGTCGGCCACGCTGGCGCTGCCGGCGAGTTCGTCGGCGTCGGCGGGGCCGGTCAGCAGCCAAAGCACCAGCGCGAGCAACCCGCCGGCCGCGACCACGCCGGCAAGCAGCAGCCACGGCCGTCGTTGCTGGGATGTGCTGCTCGTCGCCATGGGCGGGAAACGTTCCTTGCCGGCACGGGTCGCGCCTTGCGTGAAGCCGGCTGCATGCCTTTCTCGCCGCGCCTGAGCGACCACGCCAGCCCCGCACCGGGCCTGCCCGGCCGACACCGCGGGCGCAGCAAGCGATTCTATATTGATTGTACAGCGCGGCGACGGTGGGGGAAACCCCCGTATCAGTAGAGCATGCCGGTGAGCATGCGGACGATCTCGCCGGCACGGGGGGCGACGGCCACGAGGGGCGCGACCAGCATGGCCGCGGCGACGAGCAGCAGGGCCATCGCGGTCGGGGTGGTCTCGGCCTCGACGCGGGCGAGCCGAGCGGCGAGGGCGTTCTCGAACCGTCGGTGCAGTTCGGCGTCGCCGCCGGTCATGCGGACGGTGACGTTCCGCAGGAGGTGGAAATCGCGGACCTCCAGGGCCGCGCCGCTGTCCGGCAGCCGCCAGCGTCGTCCATCGCGGCGGGCATCGAGGCCGGCGGCATCGAGGGCGCGGTCGACGGCGCGATCGGCCTCGGCGGGGGTGAGGTTGTAGAGCACCCACGTTCCCGGCCGAGGAGCCAGCAGCCACAGCACGGCGGCGACCGCGGCGGCCAGGCCGACCGTCGCGGGCACGGACCAATGGAGGCTGAGCATCGGCAGCAGCAGCAGCGGGCCGAGGGCCAGCAGCAGGAGGGCGAAGTCCCGTCGTCCGGGCAGAAGCTGGGGGTGGCGGCGGGAGTTCAGCAGGCCCAGCGCGAGGAAGTACAGTGCCACCGGGATCAGCACGGCGGCGACCCTCACGTGCACGTCCAGATGTGCCAGGCCGGCGTTCATGGTCCTGCCTCGGCGCTACTTGATATCGGAAGGCTCGGCGACCTTCCGGTAACCCAGCGCCTTCATCACGTCGAGCACTTCGGTCCAGGTCGGGAAGGGGCGCTTGTTGACGCGCTTGTACTCGTTCATCGCCATGAGGAACTCGAACTGCTCCTCGGTCATCTCGCCTTCTTCGGCGCTGCGGCGATCGTCGCTGCGGCGGCGCCCCGGGCCGCGGCGGCGGTCCAGGCCCGTCCGACGGTCGACGACGCTGCGTCGGTCGCCCTTACGGCGGTCGCTCTGGCGGCGTTCTTCGCCGGCGGGCGAGTCCGTCGGGGGGCTGTCGGCGTCCTGGCGATTCTCTTCGGTCATGGGCTCTCTCCGGGCCTTGCAGGGCCCTTGTGTCGCCGGCGGCAGCCGGGGTCAGAATCCGTCGTCCTCGTCCTCATCCTCGAGCTCGTCGAGGTCGTCGTCCTCGTCGCCGCCGAATAAGCCCTCCTCCTCGTCCTCATCATCGAGGAAGTCCTCGTCGGGCTCGTCGATCTCCGAGAGGTCGAACGTGTCGTCCTCTTCGTCCTCGTCCTCTTCGTCCTCTTCATCCAACTCGTCGAACTCCGAGAGGTCCTGGCGATCGGCGATGATCTCGCTGGCCTCGTCGAGCAGCGACTCCGGCACGAGGACGGGCACGCCGTGCGTCATGCCCCGCTGCGCGGCGGCGACGTGCTCGGCGTCCATCTCCTCGATCACCTCGTCCTCCAGCCCGGCGCGGGCGGGGATGTCGTGGTCGTGGAGGAGTTCGCAATACTCGTCCGCCTCGTCCACGTGGCGAGCGAAAAAGGCCGGAACGTACTGGCTTTCCTCGGCTTCGAACGCATCGGAGCCCGGGGTTTCGTCGTCGGCAGACATGCACCACCTCGCGACTGCAGCGGCATCTCCTCAGCGGCATTATAGCAGTTCCATCTTCGGCAACGTAGGACGCGCGAATCAACAAAAAAGCCCATGGGCAGGGCACGCCGACGAAGCTCGAACAGGCAGTCCTTGTGTCTCGCCCGCGGATGGCCGATACTATCGAGGTTCTCAGGGCGCCTCATCGCGGGGCCGTCGCCGGAGCGTCGGACCCGCCGCACCGGGGCACGATGATCGTTGGAGACGCGCACATGATCCGTCCAGTCCTTCGACCCGCCACGGCGGCCCTGGCGGCGGTCATTCTGGCCGCCGCGGGCGGCTGCAACAGCAACGGCGGCTATCTCACGCCCGACCGTCTCGATAACGGTCTGGTCATCATCCTGCCCGGTATCGAGGGCGAAAGCGAGCTGAACCACAACATCCGACGCGGGCTCATCGCCGGCGGCGTCTACCGCGCCATGCCCATCCACTCCTGGGGCCGCCCCATCCCCGGTCTGGGCATGATCGTCAACCAGATGGACGTGCTGGGCAACCGCCTGGCCGCCGTCACGGTCGCGAGGATGGTCACCAACTACCAGGACTCCCACCCGGGCAAGCCCGTGCACATCGTCGGGCACAGCGGAGGCGGAGGGATCGCAGTATTCGCCGCCGAGGCCCTCCCGGCCGGTCGGCAGGTGGACGGGCTGGTCTTGCTGTCGGCGAGCATCTCCAGCGCGTACGACCTGACCAAGGCGTTGTCCCGCTGCCGCAAAGGCATCGTGAACTTCTACAACCGCGACGACGGCGGGCTGCTGGGGGTGGGCACGACGATCTTCGGCAATGTCGACGGCATCCGCGGGCCGTCGGCGGGGTTGCTCGGGTTCGACCAGTTCGGCAAGCCCGGGGCCGGCAAGCTCTACCAGGTCCGCCTCAGCAGCTACCAGTCCGGCGGCGACCCCCATGCCTCGACCACGCGCGTGGGCTTCGTCTCCATGCACGTCGCGCCGTGGGTCCTCGCCAAGAGCTGGCCGACCGGCGCCCGCGTGAGCCGCCGGGCCGCCGCGGCGGCCCGGACAGCGCCGCCGCCCGAGCCCGAGCCGGCCTGCGAGCCGCCCGCGACAACGCGCCCGGCAGAGGACGAAAACGCCGGTGAGGACGGGAACGCCGACACCGAAGACGACGAAGAGCCCGGCGAACACGGCGCGGGTGAGACGGTGAAGGCCGCCATCGAGTAGCGGCGGAAACGGGGCGATGCGGTCGCGGTCAGCCCCGGCGGCGCCGGCGGCGCAGGCACGCCACCGCGGCGCCCCACAGCAGCGCGAGCGTCACCGGCTCGGGGATGATGTGCAGCGTGAACGCCGTGTCGGCGGTCGCGTCGATGCGCACGGGGGCGGTAAGCGTGTCCACCATGAACGTCGGCTCGACGCCGGCGGAGGCGGGGATGTCCACGACCACGTCGCCCTCGGACATCGTGATCGGCACGGCGAGATTCAGCGTCGCCAGCCCCCCCGTGCCGAACACCGTGTTCAGGTCGGTCACGTTGGACAGCAGGATGTCCACGTCCCCGCCCGGATAGGTATCGGCATCGATCGCAAGCGGCAGCGCCGCGGCCGCCGGCGTGCTCAAGTCGTCCAACCCGGCGGTGGTGTAGTTCTCGCCCCAGACGTAGCTCTCGTAGATCAGCCCGGCGGTCGAGAAACGGACGCGGAGGTCGGCGAGCTCGTGCGTATTGGCGTCGTCGCTGGCCAGCCAGACCGTCAACTCGAAACTGTCTCCAGGCTGAACGGTGAGTTCCCCGAGCAGGTCGTTGGCGTCGCGGACGACGGGCGTGACGACGTAATCGCCGTAGGCGGGCAGGCAGGCGAGCAAGCCCACAATCACCGCGGGAACCGTGCGGACCATCCGAGACACTCCTCTCCTTTGACGAGCGAGACCCCGAGGGCACACAGGAGCCTCTGACATCTCATTGTATGCCAAACGCAGATTCTGTCAACCGCAAAGCTTTTCAAACGCCGTTGTTAGGCGGCTCCGCCGCCCTCCGACCTGCCCGGGAACGGTCAGGGCATCTGCGCGCCGTTGCCCGCGCCGCCACGGCCGATCGGGGCCAGGAGCGTGGCCTTACGCTTGGCCAGCGGGTCCAGCCACCAGGCCCTCATGCCCACACGCGCAGGCCCGCGCGACGGCAGCACCGCCGGGGCCGGCACGCTGCGGCCACGCAGGGCCATTCGTTCGGCCGGGGTGGGTGCGGCAGGCATGCTTGCGGCGGCCGCACGCGCCCAGGCATCGCCGGGGGCGACGTCGGGCACGACCCACGTGATCGGCGCCGCGGCGGCGGGGCCCTCATCCGGCAGCGAGAACAGCCGGTCCCGACCGGGCCGTAGCGGCATGGCCTCGGGGTCTTTCTCGCCGTAGACGCCGACCTCACCCAGCGGCAGGGCCGGATCGCCAATGCCACGTGCGTCGCGGCCTCGCAGGTTCCGGACGGCTGCGAGGTCCAGCAGGTCCACCGCGCCGTCGGCGTTGACGTCGCGCGTCGCCTGGAGCGGGTCGGCCGGATCGATCGGGTTCGTGCCGTACAGGAACCGCACGCGGATGACGTCCAGGTTGTCGGTCCGCATGTCGCCCCACGCGTCGCCGGCCAGAGCGGTCATCCGCCGGGTCCCGCCGTCGGCCAGTTCGTGCCCGGCCAGGTCGGTCGCGTCCACGCCGACGACATACCGCGCGAAGTCCGGCAGGGCGGCCGGCTGACCCGCGGCGTCGAGGAATGTGACCACCGCGACGGTCTCGGAGCCGTCGGCGAGTTCGACGTGGGGCGTCAGGTCGGCCAGGCCCGCGGGCTCGGAACCAGCGGCGTCCAGCCCGGCGATGCTGACGGCGAGGCTTCCGGGATCCACCGGCTCGTCGAAGGTCACCAGCAACCTGCTCAGGCCGGTGGTGCGTCCCTCGGAGAAGCTGCCATCGTCGGCGATCTCCAGCAGGCCCTCACCGGCGGGACCATGCTCGGCCGCCGAGTGCCATCCCACCGCCGAGGGCGCGGTCGTGTCGACGCCGAACTCAAGGAGGTTGGCCTCCTCGCGGTTGCCTTCGTTGTCTTCGGCGGCGAACAGCACGCGGTGCGTGCCTTCCTCGCTGAACGCCAACGGCGTGCCGTCGTACACGTACCAGTCGATCCCGTCGACGGAGTACTCGATCTTCGCCACGCCCGAGCCGCCGGCCTCGTCCGTCGCCGACAGGGCCACCGTCACCGCCGAGGTGTACCATCCCTCGTTGCCGGCCGTGCCCGTCACCGCCGCCTCGCTGGCCGGGGGCTCCAGGTCCAGCTCGCTCTGCACGGCCAGCGGGGCCGACGGGGCACTGCTGTTTCCGGCCGGGTCGGTCGCCACCGCCGTCAGCTCGTGCGAGCCGCCGGGGATCAGGATGTCCACGGCGATGATGTCGTTCTCCTCGCCGGGCAGGAGGTACTGGAAGTGCTCGCCGTCCAAGAGCAGTTCGACGGCCGTGTCCGGCGGCGTCGTGCCGGTCACCGTGATCGGCCCGGTGACCGTCGGGTCGACGGGGTCGAGGAGCGGCGCGTCCGGCGCGGTCGTATCGAGCACGATCTGGACGTCGACGGTGGCGGTCAGGTCCGCCCCGGTAACGGCATCGGTGCCCGCGAGGGTGATCGTGCCCGTGTACGTGCCGTCCGGCGTCCCCTCCGGGACGGTGACGTCGGCATCGAAGTAGACCTCCGCGCCGGCCCCGATGGTCGTCGCGTCGAGGCTGAAGCTCACGTTCGCGCCGGGGATCGTGTGGCCGGCTCCGTCGGCAAGGTCCCCGGCGGCCACGGCCAGGTCGGCCACGTCCCTCTGCTTGCCGCGCTCGGCAACGCCCATGGCGAGCACGACGTCCTCGGCGGCGTTGGTCTCCAGCTCGACGCGGGTGTTGAGCGGCTGGAGGAGGGCCGGCAACTGCGGCACCTCGATGACGGTCAGGGCGAACGTGCTGCCGGGCTCGACGGCCAGGGCCTCGACGACGAAGCGGTACTCCTCGTCGGCGGGGACGAGGAGCTCGACCCACTCGGTCGCCGCGGTCGAGCCGCTGTACTCGGCATCACCGATCTCCACGACGTCCTCGGCGAGGGCCTCGTCCCACCCGACGTGGTCGCCCGCCGCATCGTAGACGTGCAGGTCGAGGTCCGCGCCGTCCGGCTGGGTCAGCAGCAGGCGGAGCCGCCGCGTCGAGCCGGTCGGCACGAACGCCACTTCGCGCACGTCGCCAGGGTCGATCGTGTCCGCCAGAGGCACGCGGACGGTCTGCTGGCCGAACGCGTTCAGTTCATCGGCCGTGCCGACGTAGAAGTGCGAGGTGTAGGGCCCGACCATGTCGGTGGTCATCGTGGCCGGATCGACGACCTGGAGGTAGACCTCGACGTGGTGCCCGTCGTAGTCGACGAGGGTCGATCGCACGCCGCCGTAGCCGACGGTAAGGTCGCCGAGGGCGCCGGCTTCGACGGTGACGGCGTCGCCGGTTACGCTGCCGGCCTCCTGGTCGCCGCTGTAGATACGCAGGACGGGGCTGATCTGGAGCGGCCCGGTGTAGCCGTTGCGTACGGTCACATGGGCCGTGCCCAGCCCGGCGAGCTCGTCGTCGGCGATCTCGATGTCCGGCGTGCTGACGACCTCCATGGAGACCGGCAGGCGGGGATCGACAAGCCGGTTCTCCTCGAGGTACTGGAGGTGGTTCATGATGTCGAAGCTCATCCGCCAGACGCCCGACTCCTCGACGGCCGTGCGATGGAACAGGTCCAGCAGCCGCTTGGCGATGTGCTTGTAGCCCCACGTCTCGGCCATGTAGACCTGGTGGATGGCCAGATCCAGCGAGATATCGGTGGCCATGGCCAGCATGCTGGTGCCGGCGCCCAGGCTCGCCCCGGCGGGGCCGGACATGCTGATGACGCTGCTGGCCATGCTTCCGGCCAGCACGGCCCACTTGAGCTGGACGAGGTTCCAGTGGAGCGAGAACTGGAAGTACTGGTGCTCCAACAGCGTATTGAGGACGTAGCTGGGCTCGAAGGTGGTTCCGAACTGCCAGCTCTGGAGGAAGACCGGCAGGTACTCGCCGGGGATCTCCGCGCCCTTCTCGCCGACGGAATACCAGGAGGTGGCCTCCCGGATGGGCCCGTTCGTGCGGCGGTCGTACTCGGGCACGCCCCAGCCGGAGGCAGCGCGGTCGAGGTCCTTGGTGAGCTCCGTGAACTCCTCGTAGAGCGCGTCGGTCGGGTAGTATGCCGGCAACGGCATCAGGGACAGGAAGTTGCGCGCCGCCTTCATGTTCTGGCGGATTTCCTTTTTCAGGGCCTCGGCCCCGGTGACGCTCGGCCAGGTGTTGTTGATGACGCCGAGGATGGCCGACAGCGCGGCCGAGACGTCCGTGCCGGCCTGCTCCAGGGCCTGCAACTCGTCGCGGAGCAGGTAATCCAGGGGCAGGAAGTACTGCTGGCGCTGGTTGAAGTACTCGACGAACTTCTTCTCGATCAGCCAGGCCGGCGTGCGGGCGCCGGGGTCGTTGTAGCCGATCTCCTCGAAGACCGACTGCATCATCTTGACCCACACGTCGCCGTAGCCGTACGCGCCCTTGATGTAGTCGTTGACCATGCCCGCGCCGAGCGAACCGATGCTCATGCCGTCCCCGAACGTCCCGAGGGCGCTCTGGAAGGCGTTGAGCACGCTGGGGCTGGTCGTTACGCCGGTGGCCGGGTTGAGGAACCGCCCCTTGGCGAAGTTCGCGGCGCTGCCCATCAGGCTCAGGACCGTCAGGACCGAGCTGGTCGCCGAGACCAGCGTCAGGGCGTCCTGGATGTACTGCATCTCCTGGCGGCTGGCGGCCACGTCGCCGATGAACATGCCCATCCGCCGGATGTCGGTCTCGACCTTGTTGATCATCGCCTCTTCCAGGTCCGTGACGGCCTGGAGCAAGTCGGCGGCGTCGTAGCGCCCGACGATGGTCTCCTTGATCGGCGTGTCGATGGTCACCCCGGCCCGCGCGCCGGCATGGCGGGTCCAGCGGGACGTGAAGCCCGAGAGCTTCGTGCGGGACAGCGTGGAGAAGGACCACGTCCCCTCGACCGTGGCGCCGGGGGCAACGTCGCCGAGGCCGATCGTCCGTGGCCCGGCGCTGGGCGTCCAGCCGGTCAACACGGTATCGGACCAACCGGAGGCGGCGTCGGGGAAGGCGATCCGAAGATCCCTCGCCGTGCCGTTGCCGATGTTCGTCACGGCCACCTTCACGTCGAACCTCGCGCCCGGGTCCAGCCACTCGCCCATCACCGGAATGGTGTACTGGACGACCAGCTCGGCGGCCGGGCGGACGTTGAACGTCTCGGCCGGGCTGACGACGGTGATGTTCCGCCCGTCGATCTGGAACTTCAGCACGGCCTGGATGGAGTAGTCCTTGCCCGAATCGCTGGTCCCGCCGGCGTCGGGGCCGGGCCTGACCAGCCATTCGGCCGAGGCGGTGCTGTCGGCGGCGATCTGCGTCGGCAGCGTCGAGAGGGCGCTGATGCCGAACTGGCTTGCGTACATCTGCGCCCCGGCCGGGAGGGTCCCGTCCTCGTTCAGCGGCGCCGAGGAGATGACCAGCCGCCCGGTGGCGTTGTCGAAGGTCCGGTCGTCGAGGACGTTGCTCAGGGCGATCTTCGCCCGGAACGTCTCTTCCTCGAGGGAGAACTCCTGGGAGAGGCCGAGGCGGTTGGCGTTGGTCGCAGTGGCCTCCGGGGCCTCCTCGAACCAGCTTTCGATGAACGACTCGCCGTAGGACTCCGGTGCCCCGGGCCATGGGCCGGCGAAGGCCCGCATGGTGTACGGCCGGCCCTCGAACGTGCCGGCATCGACGCCGACGCGGACGCGGATCGGAATCTCGATATCGACGTAGCCGCCGTCCTCGGTGTAGCCGTACGCCCACAGGTGGCTGTCGAAGATGGCGTCTTCCTCGACATCCCAGAACGCTTCGGCGTCGATCCGGAAGGTGATCCGCACCGAGCTGTTGGCCTTCAGCTCGCCGACGTGCAGCATGCTCGAACCGTTGGCGAACTCCACCGGCGTGCGGTTGGTGCTGACGGCCTGGATCGTCACGTTGGTGAGGTCTTCGGTGCCGGTGTTGTTGAGGCTGATGATATCCCGCGTGTCGGGCGCCTCGTTGGGGGCGTTGTCGGCGTCGGCTGCGCCGAAGATCGGGAAGCTCCCGCCGGCCATCCACGGATGCTGTTTGCCGGCCGTGTAGTCGCCGCCCGGCCCGCCCGGCAGTGCCCCCGGCGTGCTGTTGTAGGCGAACTCGAACAGCTCGTGCGTATCCCGCAGCCCGGCCTCCAGACCGCGACGGAAACCGAACGCGAAGTCGTTGGTGCCCGACGCGCCGGAGGCGTAGTAGGCCGGCTCGTAGTGGGTCGAGGCCGCCATGCCGAAGGCGTCGTCGCCGAGGCCGCCGAGCTCCTCCAGGATACCGCCGGCATAGCACTGCCCGAAGACGTACGTCGTGTGTTTCGCGTTGGCCTGCACCGGCGACAGCAGGGCCTCGAACTGGTCGTCGTCGATCTGCTGGCCCCAGCCGTTGACGTACTCCTCGCTGTGGTCGAACGTGTCGCCCTCGGCCCCGCCGCCGTGATCGAAGACGTAGAACAGGAAGTGATCGTCGCTGGTGATCTCCGAGGCCACCTCCCACAGGACGCTCTGGAGGTTCCCCAGCATCGCCGAGTACACGTGCGACCCGGCCGCGTACGACAGGTCCGTGTTGACGTACACGGGCTGGCCCTGCGAGTCGGTGCGGCCGGTGTTGGCGTCCGGCTCGGGGGCGGTCCCGTCGGCGTAGAGGATGTAGATATTCTCGGCCGGCAGGGCGCAGTCGCGGATCAGCACGCGGTAGAGGCGTTGGAGCTCCTGGCCGTAGAGCAGCGAGTTGGCATCGCGGTCGGCGCCGCCGAGGAACAGCACGGCGAAGTCGCTTCCGGCGCCGACG
Organism: uncultured Planctomycetaceae bacterium; assembly: GCA_964385465.1. Lineage (GTDB taxonomy): Bacteria > Planctomycetota > Phycisphaerae > SM23-33 > SM23-33 > CAYLPJ01. The sequence goes on from CAYLPJ010000037.1 coordinate 44,629, forward strand.
GGGATGAAGTACTCGCCGGCGGGCTTGCTGGGGATCAGGCCCGGCTGGTCGTACTCGGAGGTCATCACCAGGCTCAGGTCCATCTGTCCGAGGGTCTGGCGCTCGGCGGACTCCTGCGTCTCCCAGGACAGCCGGAAGGGCTTGAAGAGAAGCTCGATTTCCAGCTCGGTGGCCGTCTCGCCGGGGGCAATCTGGACGCTGCCGGAGGCGCTGTCGTGATCCTCGGCGGAGGCGGTGTACTCGTACACACCGGCGAGGACGTCTTCGGCCTTGGTACGGCCGCCGGCATCGACGGTACCGCTCACCTGCCGGCTTCGCTGGAGGATCTCGTCGGAAGCGACGGACTCGAACGGGCTGGAGACGAGCGTGAGGGAGACTTCCGCGCCTTCGATGTCGAAGCCGTAGTCGTCGGCGACGTGGACGTTCAACGTGCCGACGATCTGGTCGGTGACCTCGACGAGGACGGGGATTTCGACGGGGTCGTCGTTGCTGGTGACGGCGATGGTCGCCTCGTAGACGTCGGGGTCGACGCGCTCGCCGGGCTCGACAGTCAGCTCGAAGCTCGACGAGCCCTCCGGCGCCAGCGTGGTCGCAGCGAAGGTCGAGAGGCTCAGCCAGGGCAGCGACGTGGTCAGCGCGGCGGCGATGCCCTCCAGGTCGGCCTCGCCGGCGTTGGAGACGGTGATCGTCACGTGCGTACCGTCGCTGCCGGGGATGACGCCGACGTGGATCGCGCCCGGGTCGACGACGATCTCCGGCTCGGGGACGACCACCCGCGTGCGGACGGTCTGCGAGACCGATTGGCCGGACCCGTCGGTCACCGTGACGTCGAATTCAGGCTCGATGCCGTCCTCGGCGCCCTCCTCGACGGTGAAGACGACCTTGAACGTCGTGGTCTCGCCGGGGCCGAGGGTGTCCGTGGACGTGCCCGTCAGGTCCAGATCGGCCGTCACCAGGTCGGCCAGGTCGTTGTCGCCGACGGTGAATTGCAGGTCGTACGTCGGCATGTTGCCGACGTTGGTGATCCTCAGTTCCGCCTCGCCGTCGGCGTTGGTCACGACCTCGAGGATCGGCTCGCTCCAGCCGATGAACATGCCGCGGACCTCGAAGCCCGTCAGGGCGGACCGCTCGACACCGTCCACCGCCGTGGTGGCGTCGAGCATGTAGGCCCCGCCTTCCTCGGACAGCAGCGTCAGGGTGAAGCGGTAGTCGCCCGCGGCGTCGGTGGTCACATCGTACAGCCGCTCGGTGCCGTTGAGAATCAGCGCCAGCTCGACGTCCGCGCCGGGGACCGGGTCGTCGTCGGCCTGTCGGACCGTGCCGGTAATCTCGATCGGCTCGCCGCGGGTGTACGCGCTCTTGTCCGTCGAGAGCGTGATCAGCACGTCTTCGGCGACGGAGAATCCCACGTCGCGAGTGACCGTCAGGTCGGGGACGACGGCCTCGATGCGGGCGATGTAGCCGCCGGTGGCCACCGCGGCGAGGCCCAACTCGTAGACGAACCCGCCGGCGGATTCGTCGTAGGCCATCGCGGCGGAGAGGACCTCCGTCTCGCCGTCGGCCTCCAGCAGGCGGAAGGTGACCGAGACGCTGTCGTCGCCGAGCAACTCGGCGGGCATGTCGGATTCGGCCACCGTGGCGGTGAAGACGACCGACTCGTCGCCGAGGTACGTGCCCACGTCCGCGCTGTGGGCGCCGCCGGTGCCGCCGGGGAAGTACGGCTGACCGCCGGTGTGGGCGACCGGCTGGCTGGCCGAGCCGCCGCGGAGCTCGATGATGTACCCGCTGTCGATCTCCAGGTCGATCGTGCGGGCGTTGTTGGCCTCGCTGTCCTCGGCGACTTCGTCGAGCGGATCGACGGCAGCGACGATCTCCGCCATGCCGTCGCCGACAACGTCCGGCGTCCAGTCCACGAACCAGTACCGCGTCCCGCCGGCCTGGATGGGGACGTTCTGGCGGATCGCGTCGTGCAGCTCGCCGTTGATTGACAGCGTGACGTTGAACGGCTCGGCCGTGCGGCCGTCGCCGAGGTTGTCGATCCGCACGGCGAACCGCCCCGGCTGGCCGAAGGTCGGCGGGTTGGGCGACCAACTGACGCTGCCGATGACGAGGTCGGCGTGGCGGACGTTCACGTTCAAGCTACGCGTGACGGCGTTGTTGGCCTCTTCCTGCTCGGGCACGGCGTCGCCGGCGTCGGCGACGGCGCGGACCGTAAGGGACCCGTCCTGCGGCGGGGCGAACAGGGCGACCCACTGGCTCTCGCCGGGGGCGAGGCCCTCGACGGTCTTCGTCCCGACGAGCGTTTCGCCGAGGTAGAACCCCACATCGAACGCGCCGGGGATGTCCACCTCGCTGTCGTTGACCACCGTGGCCTGGAGGCGGAGCTCGTCGGGATAGTCCACCTGTCCGTCCTGCGGCCAGACGGCGAGGTCGCTGACAACGAGGTCCCCGTAGACGATGTTCAGGTCGCCGACGGTGACGTCATGGGTGTTGTTGGTCTCGTCCAGCTCGACGACGTGGTCGATGGGCCCGTCCACGCGGGCGGTGTAGACGTGCTCGCCCTCGGTGGGCTGCCACTGGATGGCCAGCTCGGCGGTGTTCGAGCCGTCCGCGTGGGGCAGGCCCGTTTCGGCGACGTCGTAGCCCTGGAAGACGCCGTCGACGTAGAAGCTCACGCGGAACCGCGTCGCGTCCCGCGTGCCGACGTTCCGCACCGCGGCGCGGATCTCGATGGTGTCGCCCCAGTGGACCGGATCTTCCGGCCCGACCGAGAGGCTCACGTCGTCGATCAAGAGATCGGCGAAGTAGATCTGCGTCGGGTACAGCGCCTGCGTCAGGCGGTTGTTGTCCTCGTTGGCCTCATCCACCCGGTCAGTCATGTCGTCGGCGACGACGGTGAACAGGTGGTTGTCGATCTCCGCCGTCCAGGCGAAGTTGACGGCCGCCGCCTCGCCGGGCGCCAGCGCGGCCTGGACCTCGGTGACCTCGCGGAAGTCCCCGTCGACGTAGAAGCCGACATGGAATGCCTCGTCCCCGACGGCGCTCTCGCCGATGTTCCGCAGCAGGGCCGTGACGGTGACCTGCTCGCCCTCGTCCGGCTGGGCGGGCGTGGGCGCGATCGACTCGACAACGAGATCCGGGCGGGTCTCGTTGACGGTGATGAGCATGACGTCCTCGGCCATCGCGCCGTCGTTGTCCTTGACGATCAGGTGAACCTGTCGCGTGCCGGAGCTCTGGTAGACGTGGCCGGGCGTTTCCCCGCCGCCCCAGACGCCGTCGGCGAAGTCCCAGTACTGCGTGATCAGGTAGCCGTCGGGGTCCAGCGAACGCGTGCCGTCGAAGGTCGCCTCGCTTCGGACGTCGCTGCTGAAATCGGTCCCCGCGTCGGCGTACGGGAGGGCGTTGACGGTGACGGGAATCTCCATGTTCCCGCCCGGGGAGTCGCCGGGGACCAGCACCTCGATGAAATGCTCTCCGGCCAGATCCGGCGTCCAGTCGACGACGATCTCCTCGTGCCTCCAGGCGCGGAGCTCGTCGACGTAATGCGTGCCAAGCAGGACGCGGCTGTCGTCGGGCTTTGTCAGCCAGACCTCGACCGTTCCGCTCTCTGGGAACACGCCGTTGTTGGTCAGCACGGCGCGGACCTTGGCCTTGAGCCCGACGGTCGGCGGGACGTCGAGGTACCACACCGGTTCGTACAGCTCGTAGGTCGTCAGGGCCGAGCCGGGCGGCGGCTCGTTGATCTCGTAGGCCTCGGGGTTGCTGAACTTCGGCTCGCCGCGGGCGTCGAACGCCTCGGTGCTGTAGATGATATGGAACTCATTGGGCACGGCCTGGACTTCCTCGACGTCCAGGGCGCTGCGCAGGTCGATGGTGTAGTGCCCCGCCGCCGGCTGGCTGAGGCCCTCGTCGTCGCGGGTGCCCAGCTCGTCGACGAAGTAGAGGTTGCCTCCCTCCTTCCAGAAGTTGTTGCCGCTGAGGACGGTCGGTTCCTCGCCGGGGCCGTTGTCCCGCGAGATGCTGCGGATGTTCGAGCCCGGCAGCGGGTCGGGCATGATCACGCAGACGTAGCCGTCCGTCGGCGCAACCTCCAGTTCCATCAGGCGGTCGTCCTGTGTGGGGCTCTTCGTGACCGTCACGTCCTGCGGGATGATGATCGGCAGCCGCAGCCCGCTCCACGCGTTCAGCAGGTAGTCCGGGAAGCCGTCCTTGTCCCGGTCGATCAGCATGAACGAGTTGTTCGGGTCCTGGGCGTCGGCGAAGAGGTAGTCGTGCTGGATGATCTCCGTCGTCACGTCAAGGATCAGCGGGTTGATGTCCACGCCCTTGTACGCCCGATGGCTGAACTCGGCCGTGAACTTCGTGAAGATCCCGTCCAGCGAGGACTGCATGATCCAGTAGCCGTGGGCGATGCTGTGAGGGGCGACGTCGCCGAGCACCAGCCGGACGATGTCCCCGGTCTTGCTGCCGAAGCTGCTGCCGACGATCCGCATGTCCAGCAGCAGCCCGGCCTCGTTGTCGACGATCTCCGGCTGGGCCGAATCGATCTTCAGGTTCCGCGCCTCGCCGTCGCCCTCGTTCTCCACCAGCAGCCCCAAGCGGAAGGGAATGTCCGCCAGGACGTTCTTCGGGACGTAATAGTGCAGATACAGCTTGGGCTGGGGATGAACGGTGATCTCGACGGATTCGGTCTGCGTCTCCTTGAGCTGCCCGCCGACGTAGTAGCTCATCACGGCCTTGCAGAAGTAGCTCTTGCCGGCCTGGTCGGTCCCGCCGAGCCCGTCGCCGGGGATGAGGATCCACCGGCCGGTCAGCGAATCGAACGCGCCGAGGTTGGCCGAGCCGTCCAGCGCGTCGATGCCGTCGAGCTCCGGCGGGACGATGTAGAAGCGGTCGGTGACGTCCACACCCTCTTCGTCCGTGACGCGCGGATGGATCGCCAGGCTGACCATGTCCGTGTCGTAACCGCTTGTCAGCTCCAGGCGGGCGTCGAAGGCCTCGCGCTCCAGCGTGGCCTTCTGCTTGATCTGGATGGTGACGACCTCGCGGACGGTCGCCGGCGGCATGCCCCCGCCCCCGCCGCCTGGGATCTCCAGTTCGCCCTCGCCCTCGGTGGGGCTGGGAAGCTTCACCCGCTTCTCCCCGTCGCCGTAGGTGACGCGAACCGTCTCGCCCTCCGCCGACGGGTTGACCAGCGGGATCTTGCCCACCAGCTCGCTCTCGACGTTCTCCTCGGTGACGGGATCGAACTCGATGTACCCGGCCGTGAAGCGGATGTACGTACTGGTCCCGTCGAGATAGGCGTAATCACCGGGGGCGATATGATAGCTGAGCGTCCGTGTCGTCTTGGCCTCCATGTTGCCGACGGCCCCGCCGCCGGCCAGTGTGATGCCGGTCGCGCCGACGATCTCGGCGGTCACGTCGGTCAGCCGGATCAGGCTGGGGTTGACGATGATCAACTGATCGCGGACGGGGGCCTGGAGGTCGTCGGCGACGGCCACCCACGGCGGGAGGAAGACGAACTGCGGCTTGGGGATCTCGACGGCGAAGTCCAGCGTCAGCGTGATGTCGTAGGTGTCCTCGATGGTGATCGGGGTGACCGTCCACTCGTAGCTCAGCGGGACGGCGACCATCTCGACCTCGATCACGCGGGCCTCGCTGGCGGGCATGACCTCGGCAACATCGCGGACCGTCTCGTGCCCGTCGGCGGCGATGCCATAGTCGTACTCGCCGATCGGGGCGTCCTCGACCGTCGCCACGCCGGTCGCGTCGGTCTTCGCCCGGAAGGTCTTGTGGTACGTGCTGACCTGCCCGTCGGGGCTCATGATCGAAAACGCCTCGCGGTTGACCAGCGTGATCTCGGCGTCGGGGACGACCTGCCCGGCGTCGTTGGTGACCACGAAAGACAGGCTGCCGCGGTTGGCGCTGCTGACCTCGACGGTCAACTGGGCGAAGGTCGAGTGCGTCCCGTCGGTGACCCGGACGGCGTCGACGTAGATGCCCGGCCGTACGTTCGTTCCGGGGGCGATGAGCACCTCGAACGTCGTGCTCTCGCCGGGGGCCAGCTCGTCGGCCTCGGGGCCCAGCGGCGTGACCCATGGCAGGACCTCGGGCGCGATGAGCGTGATCCCGCTCATCGTACCCAGCCCGTCGTTGCGGACCGTCACCGTCGCCGAGTGGGTCGTCCCGGGGTTCAGCGCCACCTTGACGTGGTCCGGCGTCAGCCGCGGGACGGGCACCGGGTCCCGCAGCGTGAACCGCAGGTAGCCCTCTCGCGTGAGTCCCTCGGCCGTGGTGACCTCGAACTCGAAGCGCGCGGTGTCCGGGGCGTCCTCGGGGATCTGAACCGTCAGCGTGATCGGCACGCTGGCGCCCGGCTGGAGCGTCTCGGGGATGTCCGTGTAAGTGGCCGTGACGTTGTCGTTCGGGTCGGTGTCCGCGAACGTCAACTGCGCGCCGGTCAGCGGGTCGTCGCCGAGGTTCGTCAGCGTGACGGTGTGGGTGTAGGTGCTGTTCTTGGTCGTCGTGACGTGGAACCGCCCGTCGCCCAGCTTCATGCCGAGGATGGCGACCTCCGTGTGCCCGCTCGTGCCGAAGAGCTGCGTGATGACGAACGCGTCGATGCTGTAGTGCCCCGCATCGCCCCACAGCGGCTGGAAGATGTATCCGAAGTTGCCCTGCGGGTCGGTGGTGGTGCTGAACGTGCGGGTCCCTTCGTCGAACAGCGCGCCGGCGTCGAAGAAACCGCTCTCGCTCCAGCCCTCGCTGATGAGGATCTCCACGTCCTGGCCGCCCACCGGCTCGCCGCTGAGCTTCGTCACCGTCCCGCCGATGCGAACCGGCTCGCCCTGGAGGTACACGGCCTTGTCCGTGTCGATCTCGAAGTTGACCTCCTCGATGACCGTCATGTTGATCAGCTCGCGGCCGAGGTCCACGCCGTCGGTCGCCTCGATGGTCACCGAGTACGTGCCGGTCCCGTAGGTCAGCAGATCGAGCGAGTAGCTGTAGGTCCGGTCGGACGGGTTGAAGGTCATCGGCACGTCTTCGGCGATCAGCTCATCCGGGCGCGTCTTCCACTCCTGGTCCTCGGGGTCCCAGTACTCCCCGCCGTGACGCAGGACGTCGATCCAGACGTCGATCGCGCTCTCGGGGCCGATGGGCTCGGGGCTGCTGCCCCGCCGCACCGTGGCCACGAACTCCGCCACCTGGCGGTTCGTGTAGAACAGCGAGCCAAGCTCGTCCTTCGTCCCGCCGGGGGTCTCGACATCCAACACGAAGTTGTCCCCGACGTGGAAGTCCGCCGCCACCAGGTGGGTGTTGTTGGTCTCGTCCTCCTCGTGGACGGTGTCCAGCACGTCCACCCCGGCGGTGATCTCGTGCCCGACGCCCGGATCGACGTCGACCTCCCAGCTCAGCACGAACGGCTGCGACGCGTGCCCGGTGAGCCTGGGCAGCTCCTGGGCGTCCACCTCCCGGCCGTCGACATAGATCTTGAAGACGAACCCGTCCAGCGTGGAGACGACCGTCTCGTTGGAGACGGTGCAGGTGAAATACACCCTGTCGCCGAACTTCGGGTTGGCCGGGATGATCTCCACCTCCGAGACCACCAGGTCGGGGTAGAGGATGGTCAACTCGGGCACGTCGACGGTGGCGGCATTGTTGGCCTCGTCGAGTTCGGCGATCTCCCCGGCCTCGTCCAGTCGGACCTCTGCGGTGTGCGGCCCCGGCGTGGCGCGGGTCTGCACGGCGAGCGTCACGGCGGACCGGGCGCCGACGAACCGCACCTCGCGCGAGCCGATATACTCCCCGTCCAAGTAGTAGTTCGCCTGGAAGGTCCGGTTGACCTCGACGTTCGTGGGGTTCTCGATGGTCACGGCCAGGTCGAGGCTCGAGCCGTCGGCCAGCGTCGTCTCCGCCGGGCGGACGGCCAGGTCGGCCACGGCGAGGTCCGGGTACGCGAGCGTCAGTTCCGGCAGCTCGACGGACGAGGCGTTGTTGGTCTCGTCGCCCTCCAGCACTGCGCTGACCGGGTCGTCGGCGACGATCCGCAGCGCGTGCTGTCCGGCCCGGGGGTCGAACGTGAACGTCAGCGGGCGGGCCTCGTCCACCACCAGCTCGGTGACGTGCTTGCGGGTGAGGAACTCGTCGCCGAGATACAGGCTCACCCAGAAATCGAACGCGTCGGCGGCGCCGATATTCCGCACCGTCGCCGTCGCCGTCAGGGGTTCCAGGGCACTGACGGTCGTCTCGGGCAGGTCGCAGGCGGCATCCTCGATGACCAGGTCGGGGAAGTAGATCTGCTGGAGGGTCAGGGCCGTCTCGCCGTCGTTGTTGGTCTCGTCGATCTCGGCGATGTTGTCCTGGATGTCGTCGGCGACCACCTGGAGCGTGTGCAGGCCCTTGGTGGCCGTCCAGCCGAATGTGACCTCCACGCTCTCGCCGATGTCCAGCAACTCGTTGACCCGCGTGTACCCCCGGTAGTTGCCGTCGATGTAGAAGCCGGTGAAGAAGCCGTACAGCGTCGGGCCGTTGCCGACGTTTGTCAGCGTGGCTGTGATGGCGACCTCGTCCCGCTCCTCCGGCTCGGCGGGGTCCCAGGCCAGATCCGAAACGATCACGTCCGCCCGCGTGTCGTGGACGGTCACCTCGCAGGTCGCCGTCGAGGCCGCCCCGCGGTTGTCGGTCACCGTAAGCCTGGCCGTGTACGTGCCGGGAAGCTGATACGCATGCGTGGTATCGGCGAACGACGAGCTCTCGCCGTCGCCGAAGTCCCATGCGTACGCCACCACCGAGCCGTCGTCGTCGGTCGAGGCCGTCGCGTCGAAGACGATCTCCGCGTTCCAGTCGCCTTCACGGTCACCGCCGGTCACCGCCACCGGCGCCAGGTTCACCGCCGCGCCCGCCGAGGCCGTGTCGTTGCCGGCGTCCTGGTCGTCGGCCGTGATGCCCGCCAGAACCGCGGTGATCGTGTGCACGCCCGCTGCATCGGGCGTCCAGCCCACCGTGACATCCCGCTGTTGCCCGGCCGGGACGGAGACCGCCGCGGTAGCCAGCAGCACGCCGGTCTGCGGGTCGCCGTCGTAGAACCGCACCTCCGCCGACGCCGCGGCCGGGCCGGTGTTGCCGATCGTCGCGGCCACCTCGGCCGTCCGCCCGAGCACCGGCGCGGCCGGGTCGAACGCGACCTCCTCGATGGCCAGGTCGCACTCGCCCGTGGGGGTCCCCGAGCCCTCCAGCGAGCGTGGCGATTCGTTGCCGGCCTCGTCGAAGGCGGCGACGGTGTAGAAGTACGTCACGCCGTCGGTCAGGCCCGAGTCGTCGAAGAACGGCCCGCCGGACGTGCCCACCTGCTCATACGACCCGGCCGACTGCGTCGCGCGATAGACGTTGTAGCCGTCCATCGCGTCGTCGGCGACCGCGAGCCAGAGCAGCTCCAGTCGCCCCCCGCTGCGGGGGTTGTGGACGGTCAGGCCGTCCGGCGCCGCAGGGGGCGCGCGGTCGACGATCACCGTCGAGGCGCGGAAGTGCTCATTGGCGCCGTAATCCACCGCCGTGGCGCGGATGTCGTGCTCGCCCTCGGCCGTCGCGTCGGTGTCCCAGACGATCTGGCCGCGCCACCGGCCCCCACCGATCGCCGCGGGGCTGTCGTCCGTGCCGATCAGGGTCCAGTTGTCCGTCCCGGCGGGGGCGGACTCGAACCGGACGGCCACGATCTCCACGTTGTCCCTGGCGGTCGCCGTCAACGTGACCTGCCCGCGGACGTACGTGCCGTCGGCCGGGGTCACGCCCAGCACCTGCGGGGCGGTGGTGTCATCCAGCGGCACGTCGGAAACCGCATCGGACGCGGCCGAGGCGTTGCCCAGGTCGTCGGCGGCCGAGACGCGGTAGGCGACCGGCACGCCGGAGTCCACGTCGGCGTCGATGTAGACGGTGGAACTCGTCTGAGCCAGCAGCACCGAGAAGGCCCCGCCGTCCACGGACCGCTCGAGCGCGTAGTGGTGGAAGTCGCCGGCGACGACCGGGTCCCACGCGACGACCATGGCCGCCTCATCCGGCGTCAGCCGCAGGTTCTCCGGGGTGGCCGGGGCATCGTGATCCACCTCGTAGGCCCGCGTGAGCGCCGCGGCATTGCCCTCGGCGTCCTCGACGGTCGCCCGGACGGTGTACGTCCCGCCGGCCAGGGCGGTCACGTCCCACTCGGCCGTCGAACTCGTGCCGTCGGCGATCGCCGTCCAACTCTGGCCCGCGTCGCCGGAATACTCGAAGGCGTAGCGGGTGACGCCGACGTTGTCGCCGGCGGTTACGGCCAGGTGGAAGCTCGTGGCCGACCGCGTCCCGGCCGCGGGGGTCATGCCCGCGATCGCCGGCGGGGTCTGGTCGGCCAGGGCCGATGCGGACGCTTCGTTCGACGCCTCGCTGACGTTGCCCACGTGATCGTAGACGGTCAGCAGGTAGTAGTAGGTCTGCCCGACCGTCACGTTGCGGTCGGTGAAGCTCTCCTGCGTTATCGCGCCGTTGATGGCGGTGTAGGGGCCGCCCGGGGTCTCGCTGCGGCGGAGGCGGTAGTAGGCGAAGTCGGTCACGTCCGTGGGCGTCCACGTCAGGCGGACGGCGAACTCGGTATCCTCGGCGGTGAGCGTCTCGGCCGGCGGGGGCGTGTTGTCCACGAAGTACGTCCGCGTGAGCTGAGAGGCGTTGCCGGCGGCGTCCTCGGCGGTCACGCGGACGAGGTGATTCCCGCCGGCCAGCGGCAGCGTGTCGAAGTCCACCCGTCCGTCGTCGGCCGAGCCGAGCGGCGCCCAGCTCTGCCCGTCGAGCGAATGCTCGAACGTGTAGGCGGTCACGCCGACGACGTCGGTCGCCGTCGCGTGCAGCGATACGGTGCCGCGCACCTTGCTGCTCTCCAGCGGCGTGAACGCGGTGATCGCCGGGGCCGTCTCGTCGGCGATCGTGCCGACGGCCTCGTCGCGGCCGTTGTCGGCCTCGGCGGCCTCGCCAACGGTGCCGTACTCGTCGGCCGTCGCGGTGATCGTCCAGTCCCCGGGCACGGCGGGCCAGTCGGCCTCGACGGCGATGCTCGCCCCGGAGGCCAGGCCGCCAACGACCTGCCGCCGGGCGAGGAACTCGCCGTTGAGCTCGAAGCGCACGTGGAAGCTGCCGGAGGTCCCTCCCGCGCCGCTGTTGTGCACGGTGGCAGTAAAGGCAACCGTGTCGGTATCCGTCGGGGCCGCCGGGACCCACGCGATGTCCGATATCACCAGGTTCGGGGCGGCGACGGTGGGCAGGGCCTCGGCGCGGGTGTTGTCTGACTCGTCGCCCTCGGAGACCGCGTCGTACTCGTCCACCACGACGGTGACGGTGTGGTCGCCCGGCGTGGCGGTCCAGGCGGCGGACACCTCGGCCGGCGTCGAGCCCAGGCCCGTGAGCGTCTGTCGCGTCAGCGTCACCCCGTCCAGGTCGATGCGGACGACGATGTCCCGCACGGTCGCCCCGCCGGCGTTGGCCAGCGCAGCCGTGATGGTTACCGGGTCGGATTCCATGATCGACGCGGGCACCCAGGCAATGTCCGCGACGGACAGCTCGGCGGCCGCGACGGTCGCCAGGGACGCCAGGAGCGTGTTGTCCGCCTCGTCGGTCTCGGTCACCGCGTCGGGCTCATCCACGACGATGGTCACATCGTGGTCGCCCGGTGTGGCCTTCCAGGTCGCCGAGACGTCCGCCGACGCCCCGGCCGCCAGACCGCCGGCGAGGGTCCGCCGCGCCAGCGTCGTGCCGTCCACATCGATGCGGACGACGATGTCCCGCATCGTGTCGCCGGCGCCCGCCCCGTTGTGCACGGTGGCGGTGAAGGTCACGTTCTCGCCGTCGCGGGCCACGGCCGGGTCGGCGACGAAGGAATCGGCGTAGAGGTCGGCCGCCGCGACCGTGAAGGGCGCCATGGCCGCGATGTTGTTGTCCTCAGCCAGCTCCGCAATGTCGTCGGCGGCGTCGGCGATCACGACCAGGTCGCGGTCGGCGCCCGGCTCGGCCCGCCACGTCGCCGTCACGGGCATGGACGCCCCGGCGGCCAGGCCGCCCGCGACCGGCCGCGCCTCCAGCAACTCGCCGTCAAGCTCGAAGCGTACCACGAAGTCCCGCAGCGTCGCCTCGCCGGCGTTGTGGATCGTCGCGGTGAAGGTGACGGTCCCGCCGTCGATCATCCCGGCCGGGTCGGCGGCGATGGAGACCGGCTCCAGGTCGGCCTGGAAGACCTCCGGCAGGGCCTGCTGGAGGGCATTGTTCGTTTCGTCGGTCTCCGAGACGTCGTCGTGCTCGTCGGCGACGGCGCGGGCCGTGTGCACGCCCGGCGAGGCCGTCCAGGTCGCCGTAACGGTCGTGCTCTCCCCTTCGCCCAGCCCGCCGGAGACCGTTCCCCGCGTCAGGTACCCGCCGTCGATCTCGAAACGGACGGCGAAGTCACGCGTCGTGGCCGCGCCGTCGTTGACCACCGTGGCCGTCAGGCCGATCGCGTCGCCGTCGGCGAGCATCGCCGGCGTCGTGGTCAGGCCCGTCACGCGGAGGTCCGGCGCCTCGATCTCGGGCAGGGCCTCTTCATGGGTATTGTTCGCCTCGTCGGTCTCGGCGACCGCCCCGCCGTGATCTGCAATCGCGCGGACCGTGTGCTCGCCCGGCGTGGCCGTCCAGGCCGCCTGCGCGGTCACCGACCCGCCGGCCGCGACGCCACCTTCCACCGTCGCCGTGGCAACGTGCACACCGTCGACCTCGAAACGCACGGTGAAGGTCCGCAGCGTGCTGCCGGCGGCGGGGTCGTTGGCGATCGTCGCCGTGAAGGTCACCGACGCGTTGTCGAGGATCGTCGACGGGCTCCAGGCGACGTCGCTGACCGTCAGGTCCGCCGCGGTCACCTCCGGCAACTCGGCGGCCAGGGCGTTGTTCGCCTCGTCCTGCTCGTGAATCTCCCCGCCGCTGTCGGCCAGGACCGATACGGAGTGCACGCCCGGGGCCGCGGTAATGTCCACGACCGCCAGCACGGACCCGCCGGCCGGAACGCCGGCCGCGTCGGTCACCCGCGCCGTGCCAACATGGACGCCGTCCAGCTCGAAGCGTACGTCGAAGGGCTCGGCCACGTCGGCGTTGCCGAGGTTGTCGATCCGGGCCCAGAACTCCACCTGCTCGCCGTCGTCGTACGGCCCGGCGGGGAAGGTCAGCTCGCCGACGACCAGTTCCGGCCCGCGGAGGTCGATCGCGACAGCAGCGTTGTTGTCGCCCTCGTCGGTCTCCGGCTGCTCGGCCGAGTCGTCGGCGACGAGGATCAGCCAATGCGTGCCGAACGCGACGTATGGAATGGTCACGACCACCGCGGCCGTGTAGTCCTCGCCTGCGGCGAGCGGGGAGCTGTCCGGCCCGGCGCGGGTGCCCAGCAGTGTGTCGCCGGCGTCCAGTTGATCGTCGGTGGAGAGGTAGACCGCGTCCTGCCACTGCCGCACCGCCGGGCCGGGGCCGGCATTGGCGACGACGAACGCCAGGTTGATCGACTCTCCCCAGTCGGCGTCGGCGGGGACGGTCTGCGGCGTGACAGTCAGGTTTGGCTGGCTGCCGCCGGCAGCCTCGACCGTCGCCAGGACGCGGTCGAGGTTCTCCGCGGCCCCGGCCGAGGCGGCAGTGACCGGCAGGTCCAGCGCTTCGCCGGCCGGGACGTTCAGGTCCGGCGTGATTTCCAGGCGGAACTCGATGCCCTCGCCGGCGTCCAGCGGGCCGACGAGCCAGCCGTCGCCGGCCGCCGCGGCCGTCACGTCGCTGCCGCCGGTGGCGGCGTCGAAGAGTCGCACCTGCCAGCCCGCCGCGGCGGTCGGGAGCGTGACGCGGAACGTCTCGGCGACGTCCCGGTCGTTTTCGACGCGGAGGATGAACGTGGCCGTCTGATCCCCGCCGGCCTGCTGCGAAACGGCCTGTCCGGCAGCATCGGCGTTGTAGACGTCGTCACCGGTGAAGTCCGCGTCGGCGGGCGCCCGCAGCATCAGGTCCGGCAGCGTGGGGATGATGTCGATCGCAACGGCCAGGAGGTTGTTGGCCTCGTTGAACTCCGCCTGGGCGCCGCTGGCGTCGGCGACGAACAGCAGGTACGCCCCGCCGGTCGGGGCGTCGTAGGGGATCGTCGCCACGGCCGAGCCGTCGTAGCCCGCCCGGCCGGCCAGCGGGGCATGGGCCGTCGTGTCGTAGTCGGCCAGGAGATGGTCCCCGGCATCGACGGCGGTATCCGACGAGATGTACACGCGGTCGAACCACGGCTCGGCGGTGGTGGCCTCGTCGCCGGCGTTCTCGACGCGCCAGGCGAGGGCGATCTGCTCGCCCAGCACGGCCGAGGCCGGCGGCGCAACCGGCGTGGTGATCTCAAGGTCCGTCGGCCCGGGGCGGGTACCGAGGACGACCGAGCCGGCCCCGCCCACACCGTTGCCGCTGCCGCCAGGGACGGTGACGTTCCCGGCCGCCAGGTCCATGGCGTCCCAGGTGTAGACGGCGATGCGTCCGCCGCCGCCTCCGCCGCCGGCACCGTTTCCGCCGCGGGCGCGGACGATGCCGGAGCCGGTGACCGTGCCGGCGTCGATCCGGACGGCCCCGCCGGAGCCGCCGCCGCCGTCGTGGCCGGCATAGACGTACCAGCCGTCCTGCCCGTCGGCGAGGATCTGCCCGTCGACGCGGACGGAGCCGGCGAGGATTCGGATCACGCCGCCGCCGTCGCCGCCGTTGCCCCCCGCGCCGTCGTGCCCGCCGCCGCTGCCCGGCTCGTTCGGATTGGCCGGGTCGCCGTAGACGGCGTTGGTCGAGCCGGCGAAGTTCACGCCCGCCCCCCCGTAGCTGCCGCCGGAGCCCCCGGTCGGCCCGCCGGTCGTCGTCCCCCCGGGCGTGCCGTCCCACGTGCGATGGTCCAGGTAGCCGTGGGCACTCACGTCGATCCGTGAGGACGCGTCCACCAACAGCTCGCCGGCGACGGTTATCACAAGGGCATACTCGGCGCCGTCTGTGGCATCCAGCGTGGTGACCGCCGCGCCGTCGAGGATGCGCAGCTCGTTGGCCGTC
>CAYLPJ010000037.1:59806-68228 GCA_964385465.1 uncultured Planctomycetaceae bacterium
TCGTGCGTGTAGTGGTCCCGGTAGCCCCGCCCGCCAACGTCGATCCGCGAGGCCGCATCCACCCACACGCCATCGGCGACGGTCAACTCAAGGCGGTATTCCTCGCTCGTCGTCGCGTGGGAGTGCGTCACGAGCCCGCCATCGAAGACCCCCAGGCTCGCCAGCGTGTGCGCCCCGTCGATCGTCAGCGTCGCCCCGGCCAGCAGCAGATTCGCCCCGTCGTATGTCGCCTCGCCGGCGCTGACGGCCGTATCCACCGCGAGCAGTTCGGCGGCATAGGCGTCCTCGTCGCCCTCGCCGGTGACGCCGTCCCGATCCTGGTCCATCGGCGCACCGCCGGCGTCGTCGATGGCCGGGCCGACCACGAGCGTGTACCGCCCGTCGCCGGTCAGCCCGGGGAAGCCGAGCTCGTAGCGCTGCTCGGCGAGCTTCGTGACCGTCCCGGGCCCGATCGGCGTGCCGCCCTCATCCAGCAACTGCACGTCCTCGGCGGCGAACGTGGCGTCGTCAATCGCCTGGCTGAAGACGACCTCGATCGCGTCGAAGGGGCTGGAGGCCGGGCCGGTCGGGCGTGCCCGGCTGACCCACAGGCGGTCGCCGAGGTCGAAGCTGACCGCGAAGGCGTCGAAGAACACGTCCTCGTCGGGCTCGCCGTTGGCGTCGTCGGCGTCGGCGTTCATCGGGTTGCCCGCGAGGTCCAGCACGTCGGGGCCGATGGCGAGGGCGCAATCGCCAACGGCGTTGATCGGCGCGAACGTCGCGGCGTAGGTCTGTCCGTCGCCGTCGAGCGTTGCCACCTCCCCGAGGTTCAATCCGCCGACCACGACGACGTGCACGTCCTCGGCCGAAATGCTCGCCGGGTCGATCGGCTCATCGAATGCGAACCCCCGCGAGAACAGCGGCGGCAGGACCGACTGGGTGATCGGCACGACGGTCGGCCCGGTCGTGTCGATGGTGATCTCCAACCCGGTCATGACGGTCTCACCGACCCACGGGTCGAACGCAGCCGCCGCCGCGTGGTCGCCTTCGGGCAGTGCCTCGACCGGGGTGAAGGCGTAGACGCCGGGCGACGGGGCGTCGGCAGCGGCGTCGGTCGTGCCGTCGCCGTCGAAGTCCACGGCGATCCGCCCGGGCTTGTTGACGGCCACGTCGAAGGTCGGCGTGCCATCGTTGGTCAGGTCGTCGCTGTCGGAGGCGCCGGAGTCGCTGGCAGGCTGGAGGTCGAGCGTGACCGCCGGCGGCTCGGCGACGATCTCCATCGGCTCGCCGATCACGTCCGCCCCGTCGGCCAGGGGGTTGCCCGCGACGTCCACCAGGCCGGTGCCGCCAAGGACGGTCAGGCGGTAGTGCTCGTCGACGAAGGCCTGGTCGAAGTGCAGCGTGGCGGTCGCGGTCGCCTCGTCGTAGGTAACCGAGGCCAGGTGTGCGGTCCAGTCGGTGTCGTCGCCGTCGTCGAAGACCGCGTCGGCCGAGTCGATGACGTCCTCCCCGCTTGCCCACAGCTCGTAGTGGGCGATGTCCATCACGGCGGTGGGGTCCAAGGCCGTCGCATCGGCGAAGGTCACCGCCAGCGCATCCGCCCCGGCTTGCTCGATCGCCGTGATCTGCGGGCCGGCGGTGTCGATGGTCACCGCCAGTTCGGTCAGCACATCGCGGCCGACCCACGGCATCAGCCGGGCCTTCACCTCGGCCGTGCCGTCGGGCAGCTCGAGCGGCGCCGTCAGCGTATACGTCCCCGCGGCGGGCGCATCCATGCCGGCATCGAAGGGCGAGTCGAACACGCCGTCGCCGTCGAAGTCCACGTCGATCCGCCCGGCGCGGCTCACCGTCACGTCCAGCGCCGGCGTGGTGTCGTGGGTGATCTCGTCGTCGTCGAACAGCCCCGAATCGCTGGCGGCCGCGAGGTCCAGGGCGATCTCCGCCAACCCGCTCTCGGTGACCAGCGGGCCGCTGACGTAGTCGCTGCCGCCCAGCAGGGCATTGCCCGCGGCGTCGGTCACCGTCGCCGTGCCGCTGACGGTGAGCCGGTAGACCTCGACGTCGAAGGGGTCGTCGTACCGCAGCACGGCCGTGGCGGTGTCGGCATCGTATTCCACGCTCGCCGGGCCGGCGAGGATCGTCTCGTTGCCGTCGTCGAACGTCCCATCGCCGCCGCTGGCCAGCAGGGCGTAGTTGGCCCGGTCCCCCACGGCCGCGGGGTCCATGCCTCCGAGGTCCTCGTAGGCGACGCGGACAGTGTGGCGCTCGACAGGGGCGTCGGAACCGGCCCATCTCGGCCGGGCCGAGGCGTCCCGGAGCCCGCCGAGGCTCATGGCCCGGGCGCCGGCGGTGGCGTCGGCGGCGACGGGGCCGAGCCCGTCGTCCATGGGCCAGTAGCCGGCGAGGGCGGCCTCGGTGCCGGTCAGGCGGCGGGAGAAGTCGGCGGCGATGCCGGCGCCGTCGCGGGCGGCCGACCATATCCGCAGATCGGCCAGGCGCCCGACGAGTGCGTCGCCGGCCTGGAATCCCCCGCCGACGAAGTCCTGGTCCTGCCCGAGGACGAGCCCGGCGTCGGCGACCGAAAGCGGGCTGAGTCCCACGGCCTTCGTGGCCAGCAGGGCCCCGTCCACGTAGACGCTCAACTCGTCGTGGGTGTCGTCGTGGACCACCGCGAAGTGGCGCCATTGCTGATCGACGATCTCGGGCAGCTCGAAGGGGTGGCGCTCGTCGCTGATGTGGACGTCCAGGCCGACGTCCTGGTTGGCGTAGATGAGGAACTCGTTGGCGTGCGTGTAGTTGGCCGCACTGACCACCGCCCCGCCGTCGGACGCCCGCAGCCAGAACTCCACCGTCAGGTCGCCCGCGCCATCCAGCAGCATCGCCGGCAGCTCGGCGACGTCCCCGCCGTCGAACGCCAGCGCCGTGCCCGCGCGCACGCTCGCGACGTCCGGGGGCGTCAGGTCCACCTCGATCGTCGCGGCGAAGTCGTTCCCGAACCCGTCGCGGTCGGCGTCCAGCGGGTTGCCCGCCGCGTCCTCCAGCAGCCCTGCGCCCGAACGGGCCAGCACGCGGTAGAGGCCCTCTACCAGCGGCTGATCCAGCGTCAGGACGACCTCGGCCGCCCCGTCGTACGCGACCGTGAAGGCGAGGGCCGTATCGTCGCCCCCGCCGACGGCGCGGTCGGCGCCGAGATCGGTGACGGCGTAGGTCGCCTCCGCGGCGGCCCCGCCGACAACGACGGGCCCCGACAGCGTCAGCACGATCTCGGTGATGTCCGTGGCGTTGGTGACCCCGGGCGGGCTCAGGTCCGCCACGTAGGGCCCCTCGGGAGACGTGTCCCGCACGACGACCGTGCCGGGCGAGCCGCCATTCCAGCCGCTGCCGCCCTCGACGGACAGATTGGCCGGGGAGACCGTCATCTCGGTATCAAACTCGACGGCGATCCGCCCGCCGCCGCCCCCGCCGGGGTAGCTGGCGTTCGCGCCGGCGCCGCCGACGGCGGAGATCAGGCCCGCGCCGCCGACGCTGCCGGCCGTGATCCACACGCTGCCGCCCGCGCCGCCCCCGCCCTCGTTGCCCGTGCCGTTGTCCCCGTCGGCGGAGAGTTCGCCGTCGACGGTCAGCGCCCCGGCAACGATCAGCCGCAGGGCCCCGCCGCCGGCGCCGCCGATGTCGTGGGTGCCCTCCTCCGACGCCCCGGCCGAGCCGAGGGTCGTCGGCGCATCGGGCGAGCCGTAGGTCATCCCGCCGGCGCGCCCGCCGCTGGAGTTCCCGCCGGTCCCGCCGTGCCCGCCGCCCGGGCCGCCCGTGCCGTTGCCCGGCTGCCCCCCGCCGGGCCCGGTGCCGCGACGGTACCGCGGCGCCGTGGCCGCGTAGCCCGCGCCGTCGGCGGAGATCGCCGAGCCGGCCTCGATGACCGCCGAGCCCGCCTCGATCGTCACGCCCTGCCCGGCCCACCGGCCGTCCACGGGTGCCGCGACGTTCGCGCCCGCGATGCGGACGGTCGAGTCGCCCGCGACGGCCAATTGGCCGTCGACGGTCAGCACCGCGCCCCCGCCGATCTCCAGCGTGGCCCCGTCGGTCAGCGTGACCGCCCCGACCTGCGTGGCGCTGCCGGCCGGCAGCATCGCGTACTGATATACGTAGACGTGCCCGTTGGCGATGGTGGCGTCGACAAAGACCGCCGTGCCGGCCTCGCCCGCGCGGTGCGCGCCCGGCCCGCCGGCGGCGGTGGTGTCGGAGAAGCCGGTGAACCCCGTCGCGTCCTGGTACTCGACCGCGATTCGCCCGCCGCCGCCCCCGCCGGCATAGTTGCCGCCGGACTGCCCGGACCCGCCGACCGCCTCGAAGTGCCCGCCGCCGGTCAGCGTGTCGGCGGTCACCCACACGGACCCGCCGGACCCGCCGCCGCCGTAGGTCCGTCCGGCCTCACCGTTGGCCGAGATGGCGCCATCCAGCGTCAGCGTGTCGGCGACGGTCATCCGGATCGCCCCGCCGCCGGCGCCGCCGTAGGTCCCGCCGTTATCGTCGGCCCCGCCGCCGCTGCCCATGTACGCCGGTGCAAACAGGCTGCCGTACGTCCCGCCGCCGGCATGGCCGTGGCTGCTCGTGCCGCCGGCGCCGCCGTGCCCTCCGCCGCCTCCGCCGCCGTTGCCGCCCGTGCCGCCGCCCGGGCCGTGACCGGCCGCGTTGAACGTGTACTGCCCGGCGTAGCCCCCCGCGTTCGCGGAAATCGCCGAGGTCGCGTCCACCAGGACGTCGACGGCCTCGATGGCCACGCCCAGCAACGGCTCGGCCTCCGCGCCGGTCGTGCCGGCGCCCTGGCAGAACAGCGTCGAGCCATCGATAACCGACAGCGTCCCTCCGACGGTGAACGCCTGGCCGGACCCGCCGGTCAGTGACAGCGTGGCCCCGGCCGTGACCGTGACGTCCGCCACGACCGCCACGTCCACGCCCTCGCCGACCGTCATCGTCGCGCCGTCAATGAGCGCGAGGGCCTCGTACCTGGCCGCTCCCCCGCCGGGAATCGCGTAGTGCTCGGCGACCAGAAGTTCGGGGTGCTCGGCCGTGGTGTCGAAGAAGCCGACGGTCCCGGGCGCCCCGACCGCCTCGCCGCCGCCACCGGTGGCTGTCGTGCTGTTGAACCCGCCGAACGCGTCGGCCTGGTCGTACGCGACGGCGATGCGTCCGCCGGCGCCGCCGCCGGCGTTGCTGCCCCCGGCGCCGCCGCGGGCCTCGAAACGCCCGGTCCCGGCCAGGACGTCCACCGTCGCGTGGATCGAGCCGCCGGAGCCCCCGCCGCCCTCGCTGCTGCCGCGGTAGGGCCCGCCGTTGGCGGAGATCACGCCATCCAGCGTCAGCGTGCCGTCCACGGTCAACCGGATCGCCCCCCCGCCGTGCCCGCCGAGGTCGTTGCCGTCGTCGCTGCCGCCACCGGAGCCCAATGCCGTTGGCTCGCTCGCCGAACCGTACACCGCGCCGCCCGGCGCATTGGAATGGCCCCGCGCGCCGAGGCCGCCGTGCCCGGCGCCGCCGCCGCCGCTGCCCGTGCCGGCGGCGCCGCCGCCGGGGCCCAGCCCCGTCGAGAACGCGCTCGACGCGCCGAGGTAGCCCCATCCGTCCGCCGTGACCCGCGAGTCCGACGAGACGATCATCGATCCGGCGTCCAGCGTTACGCCCTCGCCGACCCACGCTCCCTCGACCTGCCCGGCGCGGTGGATCGACTCGCACACGATCCGCGAGCCCTCCGTTACCGCCACTTCCCCCTCGACCGTCAGCGTCGTGCCCCCCCGCAGGCGGAGCGTCGCTCCGTCCGCCAGCGACACGGCCGCATAGTGCGGGGCATCCGTCGCCGCGAATGCGATGCTCTCGAAGACGCTCAGCTCGGCCAGGCCGGGGCCGCTCGTGTCGAAGAACCCGCTCGTGCCGACCTCGCCGGCCCGATCGCCGCCCCCGCCGTCGGCCGTGGTGGCCTCGAAGCCGCGGAACCCGGCCGGGTCGTCGTAGTAGACCGCGATCCGCCCGCCGGCACCCCCGCCGCCGTTGGGCGCGCCGCTGCCGCCACGTGCCTCGAAGTGCCCCGCGCCCGCCAAGGCCGACGCGGTAACCCAGACCGATCCGCCCGCGCCGCCACCGCCCTCGCTGCTGCCGCGATGAGACCCGCCGTTGGCGGAGACCACGCCGTCCAGCCAGAGCGTCCCACCGACGTCCAGCCGCACCGCGCCGCCGCCGTGGCCGCCGAGATCGTCGCCGTCGTCGCTGCCGCCGCCCGAGCCCAACGCCGCCGGCTCGGTTACCGAACCGTACGCCGCCCCGCCGGCCGAGTTGCCGTCCGAAGCGCCCACGCCGCCGTGACCTCCGCCGGCCGCGCCGTTGCCGTCCCCCGACGAGCCTCCCCCCGGACCCCCGCCGGCCGTGAAGGCGCTCGACGCACCGCGGTAGCCCTTCGCATCGGCGGTGACCGCGCTGGCGCCGTCGACGATCACGTCCCCCGCCACGGTGAGGTCCAGCCCGGCTGCCGACGCGGCCGTATGCGTGATCGACCCGCCGTCCAGCACGTGCACCGAGGCGAACGCGTGGGGGCCGTCGATCGTCAGCGCGGCGCCGAGGATGCAGATATCGTGGCCGTCGTAGGTCGTATCGCCGGCGGCGATGGTCGTCGGGGCGGTGAACACCGTGTCGGCGTCGTAGGCGTGGAAGCTGAACGCGAAGGCGTCGTCGGCCTCGCCGGCCAGGCCGTCCCCGTCGACGTCCATCGCGTTGCCCGCCACGTCCGCCACGTCCGGGCCGACCGTCACCACGTACCTGCCGCGGGCCGACTGGGCGGGGAAGGAGATCTCGTATGCGTTGCCGCCGAGGTCGGTCACGGCCGTGGCGGACACGTCGCCGGAGGGCGTGTGGATCGTCGCGTCGGCGGCGGTCAGCGTGGCCGGATCGATCGGCTCGGCGAAGGTGATGGTGACGCCGTCGAGCGTGGCGGCGGCCAGGTCCACGGGAGCGTCGGGCGAGGCGGCGGCGATACCGAGGCCGGCGGTGTCCAGCGTGACGGTCAGGACGGGCGAGTCGGCGCTCTCCTCGGCGCCGTCGAAGGCGCGGGCGGTGAGGGCGTTGGCGCCTTCCTGGAGCTGGCCTTCGACGAACGTGTAGGTGTGGCTGGTCCCGCCGGCGGGCGTGGCCTCGCCGAGCAGCGTCCCGTCGCGGTAGACGCGAACGGTCTGCCCGGACTCGGCGGCGAGGATGTCGACGCTGGGGGTCGCAAGGGAGGTCAGGTCGTCGGCGTCGTAGGCCCCCGTGTCCAGGTCGGCCGGCAGATCAAGGGACACCGGCGCCGCCGGGACGCCGTCGAGCAGCAGCCGCCGCTCGAGGGCCTCCACCACCGGTTGCCTCCACAACCGCCGAGATGGCAGGTCCCTACGCATTGTCAAACCGGGCCTGCCGGCAGGCGCAAGGCAGCGCGGCGCGCGAAGGCGCAGCGGCCTCGCGGACGAATGGCAGACCTGGCGTTCCTCCTTCGTCGCCTGGATCCAGAGTCTTAGTATAGCTGGATTCCCGGTTCCGTCAATCTCGGATTCCCGGCGAGACCCCGCAAAACCGCCCTTTCTCGCTTGACGCAACTGGACCCCAGCGATACAGTAACCGATCTGCTGAAGGCAGTCCGCCGACGTAGCTCAACGGTAGAGCACAGCTTTCGTAAAGCTGGGGTTGTGAGTTCGATTCTCACCGTCGGCTTCCGCCACAACCAACGCTGACCGAGCACGTTACGCGGAACCGCAACCGTTGCGGAGCGGCCGAGATCTCCAGGCCGGGGCGAGTAGTCGTACTCGAGCACCTCGCCGACGACCAAGGAGACGGACGCACGACCGCAACGCCACCCCGCCGCAAGCCCCCCAAGCTCCGCCATCACAAGGCATCCGGCCAGGGGGGACCCCGGCTACCTGTCGCTGCACGGCCGCGACGCCGCGACGCACCGACTCCTCTCCGACCACCTCACGGCCGAGTACCGCGTCGAGACCGAAGCCCGCGGCCGCACCGTCGACGAATGGAAGACCCGCGCCGGCCACCCCGACAACCACTGGCTCGATTGTCTCGTCGGGGCCGCCGTCGCGGCCAGCATGCGGGGCGCCGTGCTGTTCGGGACGGAGCACACTGAAGGTGTGAAGCGGGAGCGAGTGAAGCTCTCGGACCTCCAAAGGAGGCGAAGGCAACATGGAAGGGAAGAGAATCGGTGACCAACTGGGCATTGCGTGCCGGCACTGCGGATGCAGGCACTTCCGCGTAGTCTATACGCGTCGAGGGGCTGGTGAGCGGCTGATCCGCGTCGTGAATGCCGGCAATGCGGGAGACGCATGACAACGTGGGAGCGACCCGTAGGGCGGTGAGAGCGCGTCAGCCCAAGTTCGCCAGTTACGTTCGTAAGTTCTTTGTTTACGTTCAAAACACCCCG
>CAYLPJ010000038.1:0-67361 GCA_964385465.1 uncultured Planctomycetaceae bacterium
CCTTGCGGATGAAGTAGCCGAGCATCGCCTCGGTGATGTCGAAGTCGGCGATCACGCCGTCCTTCATCGGCCGGATCGCCGAGATCGAGCCCGGGGTCTTGCCCAGCATCTCCTTGGCGACGATGCCGACGGCGTTTCCGTTCTGGAGGACGCGGTTGGTGCCCCGCTTGACGGCGACGACGGACGGTTCGTTGAGGACGATCCCCTGCCCGCGGACGCAGACGAGGGTGTTGCACGTGCCCAGGTCGATCCCCATATCGACCGAGAAAAGCCCGAGGATGGGATCGAAGATCATGGAGTCATCCCTTTGCAGCGGCGCCGCCCGGTTGTCGTCCGTGACAGCCGGCCCGCCGGTCGGCCGGGCGCTTCCGCCGACGGGTGCAACGAGCCCTCGCCGGGTCTCGGCCTCCTGCCACCGTCCGGCCACGCTTCGCCGACCCGAGCGGCCGCGCGCGGCGACGTCCTGTCGCCGCCTGGCCGATGCGGGCGACGGCTATCGCGCCATCCGGCGGAGCGGCTCGAAGAACTCTCCGAACTCCATCCCGTATCCGCCGGCGGCGGGCGGGGAGGTCAGCTTCCAGTAGCACACGCCGACGGCGATGCCGAGGGCGATAATGGCGATCAGCAGCAGGATCGTGTAGACGTTCGGCTGCGGCCTGACCTCGACGACGGGACCTTGTGCGGGCGTCTGGCTCATGGGGGCTCCGGTTACTTCAGGAGGTCGTTGGTGACCTTGTCGCCGATGACCGGGTCGAGCTGCTTGTCGATGATCGTCCCGGCGGCCTCGCCTTCGTCCACCTCGTCCACGCGGAGATAGCCGACGAAGCTGGCGTCGCGGTAGATGTACAGCTTGGTCCCTCGCGAGACGCCCTGGGCCGATCCGACGTTGATGCTCGCCAGGCCGTCGCGCACGGCCGTGATCGTCCCGGTGATGTGCCCGGTGGCGGGCGCGCCGGGGCGGGCGGTGTCGGCGACGCCGGCGCCTTCTTCCAACTGCTTCTCCAGCTCGGCGATCCGCTCGTCGCGGTCCTGGAGCTGCCGCTGGAGGGCCCGAACGACGCGCTCGGACCGTTCCAGCTTGCCGCGAAGCTGGGTGATCTCCCCGGTCGCCCGGCGGTTGAGCTTCTGGAGATCGTCGACGGTCTTGCGCGTCTCGTCCAGTTGGGCCACCAACCGGTCATTGCGCTTGGCCATGGCCTCGACGTTCAGTTGGAGCTCGGCCAGGCGGGTGTTGGCGGCTTGGAGTTGGGCGGCCATCTCCTTGACGCCAAGGTCCTCGGGCCCGGGGACGAGCCCCTTCTTCGTGTCGGCGAGCTGGACGGCGAGGGTGTCGGCCCGGTCGCGAACGTCCTTGAGCTCTTCGCTGAGGCGGGTGTTCAGCAGCTTCTGGTAGCGAACCGCCTGGGCGTTGAGCGTCGCTTCCTGCTTCTTCTGCTGGTACAGGTTGCGCCAGTTCTGCGGCACAGTGGCCATGTTGACGAAGGTGAAGCTCGCGAACAGGACCAGGACCAGCAGGATGACGACACAGATCTTTGTCAGGATGTTCAAGCGAGGCCTCCTTCGAACGTTGTCACATCCATGTGCAGGCAACTTCCTGGCAGGCGGACCGTTATGGGAGTTTCCGAATCGGCGTCGCACCGGCCGATGGCACCGAAGCCGACGGCGATTGTAGGCGGCGCCCTATCCAAGTCAAGCAAATTTAACACGGTGCGGGCCAAGGCCGCCGCCGAGGCGTCCGCCGGGGCCCGGTCGCCCGTCTCCGGCGCCCGGTCGCCCGATGCAACCGGCATCCCGGCGGCTGTTCCTCGCCGTGCTGTCTCTGCCGCAAAGCCCGATGCTGCTGTCTCCGGTCCCGGCCGTTGGCGACGGGTCACGGGCCACCGCAAACGCCACACGCTTGCCGCTGAGCGGTCTCAGATACGTTCGTTGCGGTTCCCGCGCCGCACGCGGCTCGTCCGGCAAGGCGGCCGAAACAGGCGATGCCGCAGCATCGCCGATGCAGGCCAACGCGGCCTGGCGGGCCGGGGACCAGCAGGAGCGCAACATAACGTATCTGACGCCGCTTAGTCCTTCCCGCCGGCGGTGTGCATCTCGGGCTTTTCCGCCGGAGCGGGGGCGGTCATCTTCAGGTTCGCGTCCCCCGGCTGCGTGGCCGGGGCCGGCTCGGGCGCCGGCGCCGGCGCGGGGCGGGGCTCGATGCCCTCGCCCATGCGATAGCCTTCCGTCAGGCGCAGGATGCTCAGCGCCGCGGCAACGCGATGCCCGCCGTCCTTGCTTCGCAGCATGGGGTGCAGCAGGTCGAGCGCGGACAGGTCGTCCATCTTGCCCAGGGCCAGTGCGGCGAGCCTCTTGAGGCTTTCGGCATCGTCGTCGGCGGCCCGGCGGGTGCGCTCGCTGTCTTCGGTCAGCACGGCTCGGGGCTCGCGGAGGCATCGACGGCAGAAGGCGCGCATCTCGGGCTTGATAGTGCCCAGCCGCGCCAGCTCTCCGGCCGCGAGCACGCGGACGCGGGCGGGGTTTCGGTCAGCGGTGAGGCTGGCCAGCACGCGCCGGGCCCGCGAGGTCCCGGTCCGCGCCAGGGCCGGGATGGCCGCGAGGCGAAGGTCCAGGAAGTACCCCTTGGTGTAGGCCTCGATAACCTGGATGGCCCGGCTGTCGCCCAGGCGTGCCAGCGACTCGGTGACCTGGAGCTTGACGCCCTCGTCCTGCTCGTTGCTGGTCAGCGTCTTCAGCGGCCCGATGGCGGAGGGCTCGCCCATCCTGCCCATGGCCATGGCGGCGTTCATTCGGACCTCGGACTCATCGTCGAACAGCAGCGGCCCCAGCTCGGCGGCGTGGCTGTCGTCGCCGAGCGCGTAGAGCGCGTAGACGACGGCGGTGAAAACGCGCTTGTCCGGCTCGGCGCCCTCGGTCTGGCGCCGGGCCATGGCCTGGAGCTTGCCCAGCGCGTCGGCGTAGCGGGTGTCTCCGACGGCCATCGCGGCGGCGAAGCGTACGATCGGGCTGGAGTCGTCGAGGGCCTGGAGGTAGACGGCCCCCGCGCGGTCGCCGAGGGTCTTGGCCAGGGCCTCGATGGCGTGGGTGCGTGTCAGCGGATCGGGGCTGTCGGCGGCCTGGAGAAGCGTCGCCCGCGCGTCGAGCCGCGCCTTGGACGGCGCGATCGTCGGCTGGTCCGGCTCGTCGGCCGACATGAGATCACATCCCGACAGCATCCCCGCCGCGACGAGGGCCGTCGCGGCTGCCAGAAGCCCCGTTCCGTGCGAACACCGATCTCGTTTCAACGCTCCGGCCTTTCCTTTCCCGCTGGCCTCGCCGTCCCGGCCGGGGTGCGGATGAGCACGCCCGTGGCGGCGGCGGCGACCAGGCAGATGAGCACGGCGAACAGATCGCCGAGGCGACTGTACCAGCTTGTCCGAGAGTCCACAAGGACTTTGGGGCCGTGTGCGGGCTCGCCGGGCCCCCCGCCCCCGCCCTTGCCGTCCAGCAGCAGCGTGCCGGGCACCATCACCCGTTTGCCGGCGTGCTCGACCTGCGCGACGATCCGCCCGCAGGAGTCGATCGACGCGCTGATGCCCGTGTTCACCGCCCGCACCACCGGCGTGCGGTTCTCCACCGCCCGGAAGCAGTAGTGGCTGAGGTGCTGGGCCTGCTCGGTGCTGTTGTGGTGCCACTCGTCGCTGATCTGCCAGATGAACCAGCCGTCGTTGGAGAGGTTGGCGATGATGTCCGCACGCTTCTCGCCGTCGGCGTAGACCATCGCCCGACAGACGTCGGCGAACGTGCCCTCGTAGCAGATCGGGCTGACCAGCCGCCAGGTCCCCCCCGGGCGGGCCAGCTCGAACCGCGTCCACGCCGGGCCCGGCTCCAACTGCTCCATCGCCGGGGGCACGAACTGGCGAAGCTGCACGTGAAGCCACGTCCAGTCCTTCTTGAACGGCACGGACTCGCTGAACGGCACCAGCCGGCGCTTGGCGTACACCGGTCCCACCGACCCGTTCGGGTCGAACCACAACGCCCCGTTGCGGGCCGTCCACCAGTCCTGGCGGAACAGCGGCTCGGGGTTCGGGTAGAACGCCGTCCCCCCGGCCAGGATCGGGCAGCCCACCAGACGCGCCGCCGTCGTCACGCGCTTCGCCAGGCCGCGCCGCCCGGGAACCAGCCGCCCGCGCGGCGTCGTGCCCCCCTCGATGCACGGGGCCAGATTCGCCCGAAGCACGTCCGGCGTCAGGTCCGGGTTGTAGGCGCTGGGTCCGAAAAAGCAGGCCGTCAGCCCGCGAAGGCTGTCGCCGGTGAGCTCGTAGGCGTCGGCGTTCAGCACCTCCGGGTTCAGGCCGCGGGGGAGCATCGTCTCCGGCCAGAGCACCAGGTCCACGCCCTTGTCGCGAAACTCGCCCGTGCCGGCGAGGTGGCTGTCGAACACGACCTCGGTCGGCGCGCTGCGCCCGGCGAGGCTGATCGGATAGGCCCGCTGAACGATGCCGATCACCGGCCCCGGACGCGTGGTCTCCCGCGAGAGCTGCCAGGCGCCGTAGCCGAGCATGCCCGCCAGCACGGCCGCGCAGGCGATTCCCCCGCGGACCAGTCGGGCCTTGGGCCTGGCCGGTCGCAGCGCCTCGCCGCCGGCCAGCGCCGCCGCGGCATCGACGGCCAGGCCGTTGACCATGCCGACAAAGAAGGACACGCCGTACTGGCCGGTGACGTCGGCGATCTGGATCAGCATGGTGCGGGCGTACTGGGTATGGGCCAGGAAGAACCACGGGAAGGCCGGGCCCAGCAGCACGTCCGAGGCGTGGGCGCGGAGGTACTCCAGGGCGGTCCAGAAGATCGGGACGGCGATCCAGGCGGGGCAACCGCGGCGCAGGGCGGAGCGCAGCATCAGGGCGGCGACGAGGAAGTACAGCGAGAGGTAGAGGACCCCCGCGACGTAGCCGAGCATGGTGATCCAGGTCAGCCAGTAGAGGCTGGTCGCCCAGAACAGCAGCCCGGCGGCCCAGCCGCAGAGCCCCCCCCACCGCCGGGTGGGCGCGACGGCCACGGCGAGCACCCACGGCGCCAGCGCGACGTAGCCCAGCGGCCAGGCGTCGAACGGGGCGTGGGCGACGTTCATGAGCACGACGGTCAGCAGGGCCAGCAGCACGACGGTGATGCGGCGGCGCAGGGCGGCCCGGCGCGCGGGGTCGGGCTTGTCCGGCTCGCCGAGGGCGGCCCGGGCGTCCCGCTTGACCTTCGCGGGGTTCAGCGCGTGGCGCCCCTTAGCCATGGACGGCGGTCCCCGTGCGGTTCGGTGTGGTCGTCGGCGGCAACATGGCAGCGATATTCTGCACGGAGCATGGCGCCTTCGTCAAGATCGAGGGGCCACCCGCGCCGGGGGCGAAGATCCTCCGGCGCTCCCCCATCCCCGCAGCCGCCCCCGCCCGGCGACAGCCTTCCTCCATATCCTCGCCCCCGCGGTCTGCTGTGTGCCGCCTGTCTGCCGTCTGCTTCCTGCGATTCGGTTCCTGTTCGAGATGGGACGCCTGAGACCCGGCGTTTGAGGATCGGCCCGCCTACATCAGCCCGAACCGCTTCATCTTCTTGTAGAGCGTCGTGCGGTTGATCCCCAGGGCGTCGGCGGTGGCCTGTCGGCTGCCGCCGTGGGCCTCCAGGGCGGCCTCGATGATCCGCTTCTCCGGCTCGGCCAGGGCCTCGGTGAGGGTCAGCCCCTCGGCGCCGCCGGAGGTGAAGGTCACGCCGTCAGGGCCCTCCGTCACGGCCGGGGGGAGGTCCTCGGGCGTGATCCACCGCTTGCGGCAGAGCACGACGGCCCGTTCGACGCAGTTCTCGAGCTCGCGGACGTTGCCCGGCCAGTCGTGGCGCTGCATGACCTCGATGGCCTCGGCGCTGAAGCCCTCGATCTGGCGGGGAGCGGTGGCGAGGAACTTTTCGAGGAAGTGCTCGGCGAGGAGGCGGACGTCTCCGAGCCGCTCGCGGAGCGGGGGCAGTTGTATGTTGACGACGTTGATGCGGTAGAAGAGGTCCTCGCGGAATCGCCCGGCGCGGACCTCGGCGCGAAGGTCGTGATTGGTCGCCAGCAGAACGCGGACTTCGACCTCGCGGGTGGCGTTGCTGCCGATCGGCTCGAACTGCCGCTCCTGGAGGACGCGGAGGAGCTTGACCTGGAGCTGCGGGCTGGCGGTGGCGACCTCGTCGAGGAAGATCGTCCCGCCGTCGGCGGCGGCGAACTTGCCAGGCTTGTCGGCGACGGCGTGCGTGAACGCCCCGCGGACGTGCCCGAACAGCTCGCTCTCCAGCAGCGTGTCCGGCAGGGCGCCGCAGGCGACCTCGACGAACGGCGCGTCGGCGCGCGGCGAGCGGGCGTGGATCGCCCGGGCCACCAGGCTCTTGCCCGTGCCGCTCTCCCCGGTGATCAGCACCGTGCTGCGGCTGTCGGCCACGGCGTCGACGAGGTCGAAGACCTTCGCCATCCGGTAGTCCTGCCCGACGATGTTGCGGCTGCTGTAGCGGTCGCTGAGCTGCTCCTTCAGCCGGCGGTTCTCGCGGAGGAGCTGCTGCTGCTGAAGCGCCCGCTGGACGGCCATGCGAACGTCGTCGTCGATCACCGGCTTGGTGAGGTAGTCGAAGGCCCCGGCCTTGATGGCCTCGACGGCCGACTCGATCGTCCCGTAGCCGGTGACGAGGATGACGACCACGTCCTCGTGGTGGGCGCGGATGTAGCGGAGCAGTTCCAGCCCGTCGCTGGCGGGCATGGAGACGTCGGTGATCACGAGGTTGTACTCGGCGGCCTTGAGACAGTCGATGGCCTTGGGGATGGTCGCGGCGGCGGTGACCTCGTAGCCCTCCATCTCGAGGAAGCCGCCGAGGGAATCGAGGATGATCTGGTCGTCGTCGACCAGCAGGATCCGCGCCGGCGGGGCGGCGGTGCGGGAGGCGGTCATGGCGTCGTCCCCCCGTTGGCGTCGGCGGCGGGCAGGCGAGGCAGGCGGACGGTCACCCCCGTGCCGCCGGCGGGCAGATTCGCCGCGGCGATGTCCCCGCCGAGGCGGCGGACGATGTCCCGGCAGATGGTCAGGCCCAGCCCGCTGCCCTCCGAGGGCGCCTTGGTGCTGTAGAACGGCTCGAAGACCCGCTCGCCGTCGGCGTCGAGGCCCGAGCCGGTGTCGCGGAACTCCACGAGGCAGCCGTCGTCGTCGGGGCGGACGCGAATGGTCAGCCGCCCGCCGCCGGGCATGGCGTCGATGGCGTTCTTGATGATGTTGCAGAAGACCTGGAGCGATTCGGCCCCCACGGCGCCCTCGGCGCGGTCGTCGACGTCCGTGACGATCCCCACGCCGGCCGCCTCCGCACGGGGGAGCATCGCGTCGATCGCCTCCCGCAACAGCCGCTGCACGCCCGCCCGCTCGCCCGCACCGCCCCACGGGCGGCCCTGATCCAGCAAGCCACGGATGATCTGCGACATCCGCTCGAGGCCCTCGCGGGCCTTGCGCAGGTACTCCGCCGCGTCCTCGCCGGCCGTCCGCTCGGCCAGGCCGACGAATCGCATCACCCCGTCGAGGGGGTTGTTCAGCTCGTGGGCGACCTTCGCCCCGACGACCCCCGCGGCGGCGATCCGCTCCCGGGCGGCGAGGCGACGCTCCATGGACTGGCGCCCCGAGACGTCCTCGACGAGCACGAGGTAGCCCCGCGGCTGCTGGTTGACCGGATCCCTCGCGTGGACCTGCCCGACGGTGACGTCCACCCGGAGGCGCCGCGTGCCCCGCCCGGTGATCCCCACGCCGGTGCGGATCAGCCGACCGGCGCCCTTGTGGACGGCGTCGCGGTCCTTGGCCCAGTCGATCGCGGGTCGGCCATTGGACCGGAGCACGTCCTCGATCCCACCCCCGTCGGGGAGGATGTCGTCGGCGCGGGCGTTACGGCAGGAGACGCGGCCTTCGGCGCTGACCAGCAGCGCCGCCTGCGGCAGGGCCTCCAGCACGGCCTCGACGAACTCGAGCGATTCCCGCTGCTCGGACATGGGCGTTCATGCTACGCCCCGACGTTGCCCGAAGTCAACGCCTGTTTCGCCAAAGAAACACCCCCCTCCGATCGCCACCGGCTGCCACGGTCCTCCGGTCTTCCGGTCTACGCATCCAGCGGCGCGTCGCCGACCAGTTCGTCGATGCGAACGGGGCGGCGCTCGTCGATGCTGTGATACGCGGCCACGCCGACCAGGATGGAGTACGCGCCGTCGACGTGGTCGGCCTTGCGGCCCAGCGGGTCGGCCGGGGCGTTCGGGTCGAAAATGTCCGCCGCCAGGACCGGGTCCCCCCCGCCGTGCCCGCCGGTGGTCGTCCGCGGCGTGACGGCCTCGACCTCATCGTGGCCGCGGTGCAGCGTGATGTACGTGCCCTCCTTCTTGACCTGCCCCGGCGTGGCCGACTCCTGCTCGCCGCTGATGTAGGAGAACTGCGTGCTGCCGTGCTCCAGCCTCCCCTCCGTGCCGTTGAAGGCGATCTGGTAGCCCTCCCACGGCGAGAAGGCGTGGAGGAAGTAGTTCATCGCCGCCCCGCCGCGGTAGGTCACCGAGGCCGACATGTTATCCCAGATGTCGATCTCCCCCGAGAACACGCAGCGGTCGCGGAAGTAGCCGTCCTCGCCCTCGTTCTCCAGGTAGAGCTTCCGCAGCCCTTCGTGCCCGGCGAGGTCCAGGTAGAAGCCGCAGCGGTCCTTGGCCGGGCAGTCCAGGCAGCGTTCGGCCCGGTCGCCGAGGCCAAGCCGCTCGGCGGTCTCGGGCAGGTAGAAACTGTGCGTGCCGTGGCAGAACACCTCCTGCGGGCGGTCGCCCAGCCACCAGTTGACCAGGTCGAAGTGGTGGGTGGCCTTGTGGACCAGCAGCGAGCCGGAGTTCTCCCGCCGGCGGTGCCAGCGGCGGAAGTAGTCGGCCCCGTGGCGGGTGTCCAGCGGCCAGGTGAAGTCCACGCTCAGCACGCGCCCGATGGCGCCGTCGTCCAGCAGCTCCTTGACCTGGCTGCGGTGCGGGGAGTAGCGGTAGTTGAACGTCACCTGGCAGCGCCGACCGGTGTCGGCGACGGTGTTGAGGATCCGCCGGCAGCGGACCTCGTCGGTGGTCATGGGCTTCTCGGTGATGACGTCCACGCCGAGTTCCATGGCCCGGCAGATGTAGTCGCTGTGGGTGGCGTCCGGGCCGGTGGTGACGATCACGTGGTCGGGCTTCGTCTCGGCGATCATCCGATCGAAGTCCTCGGCGGGGTACGTCGGCACGGGCGGGGCGCCGTAGCCGGCGACGTGCTCGTTCTTCAGCCGCATCCGCCCGGCGTTGCGGTCGCAGATGCCCACCAGCTCGCAGGTGTCCTTGTACGTCTCGCAGATCGCCCGGGTGTACATCTCGCTCCGCCCGCCGCAACCGACCTGCACATAGCGCGTCCTGTCCGCCATACGTCGTCTCCTGTTGTGCGCCCGGCTCGCCCGGGCGCGAAGCGTCGATGGTAGCGACGCCGCCGCCCGGTGCAAGACCGCGCTGACGTTTGCCCCCGCCCGCGGTAGAATCCGCCTTTCCTCAACCACGGAGAACCCCATGGACGCATACGGCGCGATCTTCGACATGGACGGCGTGCTGGTCGACAGCTACCGGGCGCACCTCGAGTCCTGGCGGCGGATGAGTGCGAAGTTCGGGCTCGAGATGTCCGAACGACAGTTCGCCGAGACCTTCGGGCGGACCACGCGGGACATCATCGACCGGCTCTGGGGGGACGACTTCCCCGACATCGACGTCGAGGCCTGGGACGCAGACAAGGAAGCCGCGTACCGTGAAATCCTCGCCGCCGGCTTCCCCGCCATGAACGGCGCCGGCGATCTGCTGGCCGCCCTGGGCGAGGCCGGCTTCCGCATCGCCATCGGCTCGTCCGGGCCGCCGGAAAACGTCGCCCTCGTCCGCGCCAAGCTGCCCGGCGCCGAGCACGTAAGCCAGGCCGTCAACGGCAAGGAGGTCGCCGAAGGCAAGCCCCACCCCGAGGTGTTTCTGAAGGCGGCCGAGAAGCTCGGCCTGCCCCCGCAGCGCTGCGCCGTCGTCGAGGACGCCCCCGCGGGCATCGAGGCCGCACGGCGTGCGAAGATGGCGGCCGTGGGCCTGACCGGCACGGCCGACCGCGCCACGCTCGCCGCCGGCGCCCACCTGGTGGTGGACAAGCTCTCGGAGCTGACCCCCGCTGGCCTGGCGAGGCTGATCGACGCCGTCGCCGAGGGGTCGGCGGGCGGCGCGTAAAAAGGGGCGGCTCCTTTCAAGCCGCCCGTGAGCCGAGCAACCTCCGTCGCTGAACCGGGAATGCGTGTATGTCGCCGGCACGAGGCCGGGGCATTCCGTGTTGTCGTCGGCAACGGCAAGTCGGGCCGTCGTCGGCTCGGAGTATCGATTGCATCGCCGCCGCAGCGGACCGGTCCCGCGGGGCCGTCGAGACACGCTTGCCGCAGAGGCCGCGCCCAACGGGCGGCCGGGCGGAAAGGAATCTCCCTCCGGAGACCATCCTCCGACGCGTCGGCGTCGCGGATGCCCGGCGGCTCAACCGGACACCCGATGCAACGGGACAAGTATAGCCCCAACCGGCTGATCCGACAAGCCCTTAACCGGCCCGATCCGCACAACTTTTCGGCACCTCGCTGAAGGCCCGCCAGGGCCTTGCCTTTCGCCGCCCCGGCCAAGCGGGACGAGCCCTCGCCGAACACGGATGCCGCTCTATGCATGGGCGACTGTTCACCACGCGAGCACGGCCCAGCCGCTCTCGGGAAGGCAGACGGTGCACCGCTTGCCGCCGCCGTCCCGCTCGAAGCGGACCTTCTCGCCGGTGACCAGCTCGCCGGCGGATGACCGCCCGGTGAAGAGGTCCCCGCCGCCGACGACGGTGACCGTACGCGGGGCCGACTCGTTGCGGTTGATCAGCCAGAGCAGTCGCTTCTTCCCCGCCGTGCCCGTCCGCCAGAAGACGTCCGAGGCGCCCGGCGGGCCGGCTTCGATCTCGACGGCCGGGGCGACCCCGGCGTCGGCGCAGACGTGCCCGATCAGCCTCTCCAGCCCCGGGGAGAACTCCCGGTGGTACGGGATGCCGGCGAAGCCGCCGAGCACGTAGGCGGCGCCCTTGCCGACCGGGCGGCGGACGAGCATCGCCTCGCCGTCCGGCGTGGTCGCCAGCGCCTCGGTCTTCCCGCGGACGTCCAGCGGCGTCCGCATCGTCGCGATCGGCAACTCGACGACGTCCTCGCCCAGCCGCGCCGCGACCAGCGGGTCGGGCCCCACGGGCCGGCGGCCGAGGTCGTGCAGGCCCAACGCGCGCATCAGCGGGCGCTCGTCGGGGTAGCGGTACCAGCCCAGCGCGTCGTAGGCGTCGGCCTCGGCCTCGACGAGCAGGCGTCCGCCGCGGCGCAGCAGGCGGAGGGCGGCCTTGCGGGCGGCGTCGGGCACGATCAGCGGCCAGGGCATCAGCAGCACATCGAGCGCGTCGGCCTCGTCGGCGTGGTGGGCCTCCACGAACGTGTAGGGCAGGCCCAGCCGCTCCAGTGCCATCGCGTAGGCGGCCTGGGACTCCAGCGGGTCGCGGCAGTGCCCGCCGGCGGCGAAGCGGAGGTAGTAGGCCTCGGGCGTGAACAGCACGCCGATCCGCGGCGCGTCGGGGCGGTAGGCGTCCAGCAGGCGCCCGTGGGCGTCGAGAAACGCCCCCGCACGCCGCAGCGCCGCGAGGCGCCGCTCGGCCTGGCCGTCCCAGCCGCTGAGGCCGAAGCCGCTGGCCTCGGTGCAGAAGACCTCGTCCCGCCAGCACCAGAAGATCACGCCCTTGACCCCGCGGGCGAGGCCCTGGGCGATCCACCGCTGCTGGGTGGCCGGGGAGATCGGCGGCTGGGCGTCGATCGTGCTCCGCGACGCCCCGCCCTGGAGCTCGCTGATCCAGGTGATCTTCCCGCGCCCCGCCGACCGCACCGACTCCAGCCGCGCCAGGAACAGTTCATCCTTCATCCCCTGCCAGCCCGGGAAGTGGCTGCTGCCGACGCCGTCCAGCTCGTCGGCGAAGTCCCAGTCGTTGCCTCGCCCCAGCGGCATCTCCCACTCGGCCTCGTCCCCGCCGGCCATCACCGCCGGCCAGGGGCCGTGGATCGTCACCGGGTGCCTGCCGTCGGCGGCCTTGATCGCCTCGTAGCGGAACTTCGCGTGGCGGGCGGCCCGGACGGTGATGAACTTCTGGAACTCCATGATCCCCACGTACGGCCCGCGGAGGCGCTTCGGCGGGGCGACGTCCTCCCAGCTCACGTACCGCCGCTTCCACGCGGCGTTGAGCCCGTCGAGGTCCCCGTATTTCTCGCCCAGCCAGTCGCGGAAGGCCGCCAGCGTGTGCGGGCAGTAGCACGTGTAGCCGTCGGCATGGATGTTCCACCGCGTCTCGTTCCAGCAGTCCCACGCCAGCAGGTTCCCCCGCCCGGCATAGCGGGAGGCGATGTCGCCGAGGAACCGGCCGATCATCTCCCGCACCCGCGGGTGATCCCAGCAGCCCCCGGGCGTGATGCCCGTGTTGCACTCGTTGCGCGGCGTGGAGACCTGCGCCCGGCCGGGGTGGTCGACGAGGTGCGCGTCGGGGACAAGCCGGTGGATCCAGAACGGCTGGATCTCCGGCAGCGTGGAGAGGACGACCTTCAGCCCGGCCTTGTCGGCGAGGTCGAACAGCTCGTCGTAGTCGTCGTAGCGGAAGCGGCCCGGCTCGGCCTCGATCCAACCCCACAGGCACCAGAGCTGGACGGCGTGGAGCCCGGCGTCGCGGATGCGAGCCATGTCGTCGGCCCGGAACCGCCGCTCGGGAAACGGCGGGCGGTAGTATTGCGTGGCGAGGAACATGCGGCGTCCTTTCTCGGGTGGGGCCCGCGAGCTCTAACGGCGAACGACAAGCACGAGACGGCAGAGAAGCTACCCGGAGCCAACGCCAAACGAAAGGGCGGGACGCACCGCCGGCACGGGAGGCGCCGCCGAGGGAACCGTTCACCCGCCCCGGGCCATCGCCGGCCGCAGGGCGACGGGCCTGCCGTCTGCCGCCTGCCGCCTGCCCGAGGGCCTCAGTCCTGCTCGGCCGGCCGCTGCCCGGGCGCATGGCCGAGGAAGATCAGCCGGCGGATCGCGTGGGCGGCGCCGTCGGCGTCGTGGTGGTCGGTGATGTAGTCGGCGGCGGCGAGGGCGTCGGGGGCGGCGTTTGCCATGGCCACGCCGATGGCCGCCCACTTGAGCATGCCCACGTCGTTGGCGTTGTCGCCGATGGCCATCACACGGCCGCGGGGCACGTTCAGATCGGCCGCGACGGTCGCCAGCGCGCGAGCCTTGGAGACCTCGGCGTGCATGATCTGGAGCAGCACGTCCTCGGTCTGGACCATGGCCACCTGCCCGGCGAACCGTTCGGCGACGGCCAGGGCCAGCTCGCCGAGGCGCTCGCCCTCGCCGAGCAGCAGCAGCTTGGTCATGGCCTGGTCGGCCCATTCGTGGACGGGTGCGACGACATCGGGCCCGAAGAGCTGGCCGGTCTCGGTGTTGTAGGCCGGGTCCACGCGGTCGGTGTACGAGCGGTCCATGACCTCGGCCGAGACCACCACCTCGGGGAAGATCTGCCTGGCCAGGACGATGATCTCCCGGGCCGCCCGGGCGGGGATGGGCAGGTGGCTGAGCACGCGCCCGTCGCCGGGGTGCATGACCAGCGCGCCGTTGTAGTTGACCATCGGCGTGTCCAGCCCCAGCAGGCGGTAGAAGGGCAGGACGCTCCGCGGCGGACGGGCCGACGCCAGCACGATCCGCACGCCCGCTTCCTCCCGCGCCGCGCGCAGAACCGCCGCCGTCGTGTCCGTGATCTCCTTGGCCGAGTTCAGCAGCGTCCCGTCCAGGTCGATGGCCACCAGGCCGATCTTCTTCATGGCAATGGTCCGGGGGTCTATGGGATAATCCAACGCGGATGCGGCCGGGCGGGAACCTCGCACCGGCCGCGGCGTCCCATAAGGTAGTATCGGCCGGGTCACGCCCGGCGTACACGCTTAACGCGCCCCCGGCGGCGGGGTTCTGCGGGAAGGCCCGCAATCGCCGGGCGGGCGGCGCGAGACCGCGACAGAGGGATGGCATGAGACCCCGTCGAACAACGTGGAAATGGATGCGGCGCCTGGCGGTCCTGGCGGCGTGGGCGGCGTGGGCGGCCTGCGCGAGGGGGCAGGTCCGCGTGCTGGCCGGGCCGGCGGCGGGCCCGATGGCGGCCCCGGCCCCGGCGGCCGGCGGGGGCAAGGCCCCGGCGGACCTCCACCTGCCCAAGGGCACGACGGTGAACTTCACCCATACGCTCAACGACGGCGCGGGCTTCCGGTGGGACATCCAGTACTACGGGACGATCGGCCAGGGGACGAACAACGCCTACAGCGGCGGGCTGTACCTCCAGATCAACGGCTCGAGCGTGCACTCCAACGGTCGCGGCTGGACGAACAAGGAAGGCGACGAGGTCGAGATCGGCCCCTACAGCCGCCAGAACCTCCAGATCTACCGCCGGGTCAAGATCTACCGCGACCGCGGCCTGGCCCGCTGGCTGGACATCTTCGAGAACCCCACCGGCAACGACATCACCATCCAGGCACGGATCTACACCAACACCAACTGGACCATCGGGCAGCAGATCTACAGCAGCGGCAAGGGCAGCTTCACCGACAAGGACACCGCCTTCATCACCCGCAGCCAGGGCGGCAATGCCCCGGCGCTGCTGCACGTGATCTGCGGCAAGCGGGCCAAGGTCCGCCCCACCGTGCAGGTCCGCAACAACCAGATCTACGTCAACTACAACCTTACCGTCCCGGCCAGGCAGACCGTCGTGCTCTGCTACTTCGAGAGCCAGCATGGCTCGACCGAGAAGCTCACCAAGCTGATGAAGGGCTTCCGCCCCCGCAAGGCGATGCGCGACCTCTCCCCGGCCGTGCGAAAGCTCATCGTCAACATGCCCATCGGCGGGGACTTCGCCGGGGTGGAGCTGGAGCGGGTGGCCTCGGCGGACACCGTCCAGAACCGCAACGGCGACCCGATCTTCGGCACGGTGACCAACGAATCGTTCGCCATCGAGACGCTCTTCGGCCCGATGACCCTCCCGGCCGGGCAGGTCATCGGCATGGCCGCCTGCGGCGGCGAGGACGACCGCTTCCGCACCGTGCTGGTCGGCGGGCAGGTGGTCGCCGGGCGGTTGGGCAACGACGCGGCGCTGGCCCTGGCGCTGCCCTCCGGCGGCGCGCTCCGCGTGCCCTTCGACGACGTCCGCCAGTTCGCCTACCGCATCTCCCCCGACCGCCCCGAGGAAGCCGCCTTCGCCGGGCCCATGCTGATCCTCCGCACCGGCGACCGCGTGGCCTTCGAGGGCGACAGCGTCGAGCTCGCCCTGGCCACCCGACACGGCACCGTGCCCCTCAAGGCCGACGAACTGCTCACAATCGACATGGACAACACCGGACACGGCGTCCACAAGGCCGTCTTCCTCAACGGGTCGCGCCTCGCCGGCTTCCTCCGCCCGGAGAAGATTGCCGTGCGGCTGAAGCTCGGCGCGGCGATGACCGTCCCCCGCGACCTGATCGCGAAGATCCGCTTCGCGGCCGAGGAGCAGCCCGACGCCACGCTGGACGCCGCGATGCTCAGTAACGGCGACGAGCTGCACGGGCGCCTGGTCACCGAGACGCTGACCGTCCGGACCGAGTACGGCGAGGTGACGCTGCGCCCGGAGAACATCCGATCGCTTGCGATGAGCCCGACCCACCTCGGGCGCGTGGCCATGCTGCTGTGGGACGGATCGGTGCTTCGCGGCCAGTGCGCGCAGGAGACGCTGTCCTTCCAGGTGGTTCCCGGCCCGACGCTGTCGATCTACGCCGGGCAGGTCGCCCGCATCCGGCGCAACCAGGCCACGCCGCCGAAGGAAGTCCGCGAGAAGGTCGTCCGGCTGGTCGCCCAGCTCGGGGCCGAGAGCTACAAGGACCGCCAGGCCGCCACCGAAGAGTTGATCCGCATGGGCAAGGGCATCGTGCCCATGCTCACCAAGCACCTCGACACCAGCGACCCGGAGGTCCGCCAGCGAATCGAGGACGTCATGGAGAAGCTCGGCGGCCCGCCCCAGGCCACCACCGACCCCGACCAGGTGCAGTTG
The DNA here is from genome assembly GCA_964385465.1 of uncultured Planctomycetaceae bacterium. GTDB lineage: Bacteria > Planctomycetota > Phycisphaerae > SM23-33 > SM23-33 > CAYLPJ01. Next base: position 16,170 of record CAYLPJ010000038.1, read on the forward strand.
TTCCAGATCAAACAGTGACCGCGCGGCCGTGGCCGGTGGCTGGCGGCCAGGAGCCAGTGGCCGGTGGTTGGTGATTGGTGATCGGGCAGGACGGCGGCGGAAGTGAAAGCAGGATGCGGGACCGTGATTGCGGCTTTCGAATCTCAGGGACCGGAACCCGGGCGCCGGACACCGCACGGCGGGCGGACACCTTCCGCGTTCTGAGAGCTGGATTCGCGATCTGAGATCCGGCATCCGGCCCCGGCGGCCGCGACGCCATGAACCCGACGGCGCCTTGCACCAGGGAGTATCGAGCAGTGAGACGAATCGCGACAGCCATCATCGCCTGCCTCGCCGCGGCGGCGCCGACGGGCGCGGGGACCGGCCTGCACATCCCCGGCGGGCGGAAGGTGGGCTTCACGTGGGCGATCAACGACGGGGCGGGGTGCCGATGGGACATCTCCGCCAACGGGCAGGTTTCCGACGGCACGAACGACGCGTACGACGGCGGGATGCAGCTCCGCGTCAACGGCAGCCACTTCGGCGGGGTCTCGAGGGGCACGCTGGACAAGGCCGGACGCGAGGTCGAGATCGGGCCCTGGAAACAGGGCAACCTCCAGGTCTACCGCCGGGTCTACGTCGATCCCAAGGAGGGCTACTGCCGCTGGGTGGACCTTTTCGAGAACACCACCAAGCAGCCGGTGGAGGCGAAGGCCCAGTACTACTCCAACATGGGCGGGTCCGTCCAGCAGGTGTACGGCTCCAGCGGGAAGGCCTCGGTGGGCAAGAAGGACTGGGGCGTGGTCACCGCATCCTCCGGCTCCTCGCGCCCCGCCGTCGTTCACGTGTTCGCATCCCGCGGGTCGCGCGTGCGCCCCACGTTCCGCTACACGAAGAACAACGACAGCGTGTACATGGACATGCCGTTGAAGATCCCGCCCGGCAAGACGGTGGGACTGTGCATCTTCCACGCCCAACGCCGACACGACGCCGAGGCGCGGGAGTTCCTCGAAGAGTTCAAGCCGCGCCGCGAACTGGCCAAACTCCCCCCCGAGCTGCGCCGCGTCCTGCTGAACATGGGCGGGGCGACGCTCATCCTCGGCGACGTCAACCTCCCCCGCCACGAGAAGCACGACCTCGCCGTCCTGCGGAACGAGAACGAGCTGCTGGGCACCATCCTCGATGAGCGGTTCGACATCGAGACGTTCTACGGCCGCCTGGACCTGCCGGCCGGGCGGGTCGTCGGCCTCCACGTGCCCACCCCGCACGACCCGCACGTTCAGGTGGTGCTGGCCGACGGGCAGATCGTCTCGGGGACGCTGCGGTCGGCGCCGCTGGCGATCCGGCTGACCAACGGCAACGAGATGTCTCTGCCGCCGAAGAAGCTCCAGGCGGCGACCTTCGCGCTGTCCAAGGCCCGCCCCGACGAGATCAAGATCACCCAGGCGACGGTGGTGCTTCGCTCGGGGCAGCAATTGGCCTTCGACGCCGGCGACCTCGACGGGAGCTTCCGAACCGAGTACGGCGCGGTCGCCCTGGACACCGACGACCTGGCCGCCATCCAGTTGGACACGCCCGACGGCGGGCTCCACCGGGTGCGGTTCCGCAACGGATCGGTGCTGTCGGGGCTCCTGGAGGCCGAGACGCTCCGCCTGGGCCTGACCCTCGGGCCCGAGCTGGCGGTGCGGCGGCACCTCGTGCGGCAGTTCGTCTTCCCCGCCGGCGAGCCGGACGACGAGGCCCTCAGCGAGCTGGTCCTGCGGAACGAGGACCGCCTGCTCGGGCACGTCCGCGACTCCGTCCTCACCGTCGCCACGCGCTACGGGGACATCACCGTCAAGCCCGAGGAGATTGCCGAACTGCGCATCCACGAGGAGGCGCCGCTGGGGCAGGTGAACATCAGGCTGCACAACGGCACGACGGTCAGCGGCAAGGCCGTCGGACAGACGCTGCGGTTCGCCGTCGCCCCGGGACCGGAACTGCCGGTCTTCCTCGGCCACGTCGTCTCGCTGACCTGCCCGCCCCCGCCACCAGAACCGGAAAAGCCGGAAAAGCCCGGCAAACCCACCACCAAGCCGGCCGGGGAGGACGGCTCGAAGTCGGACTCGGCCGAGGACGAGCAGACGGCGGCCGACGCCAAGCCGCGCGTGGGACCGACGACGGCGGAGGTCGCCGAGGCCGAAGCCGAGCGCCGCGCCGCCGCCGAGGCCCGCCGACGGCTGGGCGCCCTCAACGCCGAACTCCGCGCGCTCAACGCCCTCAAGACCAAGCTCAAGGCCAAGCTCGCCGAGGCGAAGGACGACAAGGCCCGCGCCGCCATCGAGAAGAAGCTCGCCGATCTGACCGAACAGGCCGCCACCGTGGAAGCCAAGGCCGCCAGGACGCGCAAGAACTTGCCGAAGCAAGAGTAAGCGCCCCGCCCCCGACGCACCGCAAGACAGTCCGTTCATCCTGCGGGGACTGCCCGCTATGCGGCGGAGAGCGATTGGTCGCCCCGGAGACCCACGCGGCGCAGCCCATGGGAATCGCAAGTCTTTTCTTGCGAGCCTCTTACGGGTGGTCTGCCCCGCCTTTACCCCGCATGCCCACCCCCCTGAGGCGCCTGGGATTCCTGAACGCCACAAGCCACCTCACCCGAAGCCCCGGGCAGATACGCCGAACGGGTTCTCGTGTCCCGACGTGTCCGGCTGTGTCGGCGAGGCCGCGGGTGGACACACATGCTATGCAATATAACTATTTGTTTTGCAAAGCTTTACGCATACGAGCACCCCATTGTGTCCACTGTCCCTAGGGGTGGACAGAACCGACACAAAGGGCCTGCCGGGCGTCCCGGGCCTACCACTGCCAGGCGACGGTCACCCCGCCCCAGAACTCGTCGTCGATCAATTCGTCGCGGAGGGCCTGGCTGAAGTTCAGGAAGCCCGTCAGCGTCACCAGCCCGACCTGCGGGGGCAGGCTCAGGGCGCTGGTGATGTCGTAGGTCGCCGCCAGCCCGTAGCGGAGGTTCGCCAGCCGGGTCGCCTCCTGCCCTGTGCCCAGGGAGTTGGGCAGGTAGCGGTGGTCGACGCCGACGACGAAGGACGGCGTGACCGAGAGGTCCTTGAGAACCGGCGTGTCCTTGCAGCCCATCTCGGCGAGGATGAAGTCGTGGCTGACGCCGAACTCCAGCCAACTGCCCTGGACGTCATCGACGTCGAGGTAGTAGGCGACGAACGGGTTGAGCACCCCCTGCTCGGTGCCGAACAGGCAGGAGTCGTCGAAGCTCAGCGCGACGTACCACTCGTGGGTGCACTCGCTCTCGTCCTCGACCTGGGGGAACGCATAGGCGATCCAGCCGGTCTCGACGGTCGTGGCGATCTGCTCCAGCGTGTAGCTCCAGTAGGCGACGTAGTCCACCTCCTGAAGGGGACCGCTGCCCGGGCCGCTGAGGGCCTCCTGGTCGGCGTACCACTCCAGCCAGACGAGCATCCCGAACGTGCCGAAGGTGCCGGTGTCGTAGCTGGCGCCCACGCCGAGCTGGTGGTTCAGCGCCTCGCGCCCCTCGCCGTCATACTCGCTGTAGTTGATCCCCCGCCAGATGTAGTCGGTCACCAGCGTGTAGTCGAGGGTGAAGCTCAGCGGGATCGGCTTGCCCCACTCCGGCGGCGAGGCGGCGGGGGCGGCCTGGGCGAGTTCGGCGACGTCGGCAGCGGTGTCCAGGGCCGTCAGCCAGTTCTGCCCGGCGGGGCCTTCCGGGCTGCCGGCGGTGTCCTCGGCTGCGGCTGCGGGGGCGAGCAGGAAGGCGATCGTGACGACCGCCGCCATCGTGCCAATCCGTTGGCGTGTCATGGCGTCTCTCCTCTGGATCGTTGGTCCTCGCCGGCCTCAATCCCCGGCCGGCCGCAAATGGGGTCCACCCGACAGTCCGTGGCGGACGGTACCACACCTGTGGGAATCGTCGGCGGGGCTGTCCGATAATCTTTAGAGAATCGCCGGGACGGCAACCGGTGATCGAGCCTGGTAAGACAGTGGACCTTTACCCGCCGCCGGCCGAACGCCATAATCATTGGTTGCCGGTCCCCCGCGCCGTACGCAGTGAAAGGACGTAGATCATGATCCTCATCGAGCCGCACATCCACATGTACTCCCGCACCACCGACGACTACCAGGCGATGTACCGCGAGGGCATCCGCGCCTGCGTCGAGCCGTCCTTCTGGCTGGGGGCCAACCGCCGCTACGCCGGTACCTTCTTTGACTATTTCCAGCTCATCCTCGAATTCGAGACCGAGCGGGCGCGGCGGTTCGGGATCGACCACTACGCGGCCGTGTCGTTCAATCCCAAGGAGGCCGAGAACCGCCCGCTGGTGGATGAGGTGCTGGCGGGGATCGGGGAGTACCTCGATCACGGCCGCTGCCTGGCGGTCGGCGAGATCGGCTTCAACAACATCACGGACAACGAGGCGTACGCGTTCCGCCGGCAACTGGAGATCGCCGCCGAGCGCGACATGCCTGTCATTGTCCACCTGCCGCACTTCAACAAGCCCGAGGGCGTCCGCCGCAGCCTGGAGTTGATCCGCGAGGTCGGCGTGCCGGAGCAGCGCGTCTACCTCGACCACAACTCCGAGGACACGATGCCCCAGGCCCGCGACAGCGACTGCTACCTGGGCCTGACGGTGTACCCGATCTCCAAGCTCACCCCCCAGCGGGTCAGCGCGATCGTCGGCAAGTACGGCTCGGAGAAGCTGATCGTCTCCGGCTCGGCGGACTGGGGCGTCAGCGACCCGATCGCCCTGCCGAAGGTCGTCCGCGTGCTCCAGGAGGACGGGCACGATGACGAGACCATCCAGCGGCTGGTCCGCGGCAACGCCGAAGCGTTTTACTCGGCCAACTCCCGCTGGCAGCCGAAGCTGGACCTCGAACCCATCGACCCGCGGAAGTTCCAGCGGTGACGGCCGAGGCGACCCGGCGTCCGGGGGCGGTCCGCGGATGGCTGCAACTGCTGCGTGTCCCGAACCTCTTGACCGTCCCCGGCGACCCGCTGGCGGGGTTCTCGCTGGTCTGGGCGACGGGGCTGACGACCACGCGGCCGGGGGTTCGCATGGCCCTGGCGGCGGGCGTGGCGCTGCTGCTGTACATGGCGGGGCTGTTGTGGAACGACTGGTTCGACCTGGCCGAGGACACCGTCGAGCGTCCCCACCGCCCGCTGCCCGGCGGCGCGGTGCGCCCGGTGACGGCGGCGCTGACGGCGAACGTGCTGACGGTGCTGGCGATCGCCGTCGCCGCCGTGGCGGGCCGCCCGACGCTGTACGTGACGATGGCACTGGGCGCGACGGTGCTGGCCTACGACGGCCTGCTGAAGCGCAGCCCGCTGCTCGGCCCGCTGGCGATGGGCGCCTGTCGGGGCCTCAGCGTCCTGCTCGGCGCGGCCGCGTTCGGGGGCGACGGGCTGGCCAACCCGCTGCTGCTGGTCCACGTGGCCGGCGTGGCGTTCTACGTCGCCGCCGTCACGTGGCTGGCGGCGGGCGAGACGAAGCGGCGCCCGGTCAAGCCGCAGATGGTGGCCGTCATCGCCGCCCTGGGCGCCTGGTTCCTCGGCCTCTGGCTGCTGACCGTCCAGCAGGGCGCGATCCACCCGCCCCTGCCGGTTCTCGTGGCGGAGGTGCTGGCTGCGTTCTGGATGACGCGGGCGATGGTGGCCATGGGCCCGGCCCCCCAGCCGGTGACCGTGCAGAAAACCGTCGGACACCTCATCCGCACGCTGGTCATCATGCAGGCGGCGGCGATCCTGGTCTGCCCCGACTGGGGCCTGCCGATGGCCGCAGCGGTCCTCGCGGCGGGCGTGGGCTCGTGGCTGCTGGGACGATGGTTCTACGCGTCCTGAGCCTCCGCCGCAGTCGGGGCCTGCCAAGCCGCCCGCCGGATGTCGACCACGGGCGACGACAAAGCGCGGCGCTTGCGGACGTTCCGGCGGTTCCATAGCCTGTGTGTCGTATGGGACCCAAGCTTCTCATCGTGCAGATCGCCGCCGGCGGGGCGGACCTCCTCGACCGCCTCGGGCGAACCACCCTCGCCGACCTGCCCGCACGCCGGACACGCGGCGTCTTCCCCGCCGTCACGTGCACCGCCCAGGCGAGCTTCCGCACCGCCACGACACCCGACGGACACGGCATGGTCGCAAACGGCTGCTACTTCCGCGACCTCCGCAAGCCGATGTTCTGGGAGCAGTCGGCCGGGCTGGTAGGGGGCCGGCGGTTCTGGTCCGCCGCCCGCCGCCGCGGACGCACCGTGGGGATGATCTGCTGGCAGCAGTCGATGGGCGAGGACGTCGACATCCTGCTGACCCCCGCACCGATCCACAAGCACCACGGCGGGATGATCCAGGACTGCTACGGCCGGCCGGGCTGGTTGTACGATTACCTCCGCAAGGAGATCGGCTCGCCGCTGAAGCTCCAGCACTACTGGGGTCCGCTGGCATCGCACAAGGCCGGCGACTGGATCGCCCGCGCGACCGCAGCAGTGCTCGCCCGCGAAGACCTCCGCCCCGACCTGTGCCTGACCTACCTGCCCACGCTGGACTACGACCTCCAGCGCTTCGGGCCCGCCGGCGACCGCGCCGCCGGCGCGCTGGCCCGCCTGGAGGATCAACTCGCACGCCTCGCCGGGGCCGCTCACCGGTTCGGCTATGAAATGCTGCTGTTCGGCGACTACGCCATCGCCGACGTCACCGCCCCGCCCGTGCTGCCGAATCTGCTGCTCCGCGAGGCCGGGCTCTTCCAACCGCGCAACGTCCGCGGACGACTCTATCCGGACTTCCACGCCAGCGGCGCCTGGGCCATGGTCGATCATGAGATCGCCCACGTCTACGTGCGCAACCGGGCCGACATTCCGGCCGCGGGCGAGGCCCTCGCCGGTGCCGGCGAGATCCTCGACGCCGGCCGACAGGCCGAGTTCGGCTGCCACCACCCGCGCTCGGGCGAGCTGATGCTGATCGCCCCTGCGGGAAGCTGGCTGGCGTACCCTTGGTGGACCGGCCGCCGCGAAGCGCCGGACTACGCCACCCACGTGGACATCCACAACAAGCCGGGCTTCGACCCCTGCGAGCTGTTCTTCGGCTTCCCGCCCCCGTCGGTCAGCCAGGACCTCACCAAGGTCCGCGGCACGCACGGGCGGACCGGCGAGGGCAGGGACGTCGCCTGGGCGGCGTCCTTCGACGCCGGCGAGCCGGAGACCGTCCTCGACCTCGCCGTCGCGGCCGAGCGTTTCATCAACCAGGACCACGCAGACGTATGAGCAAGAGCACCGCCCCCCCACCGCCGGCCGGCAGCGACGACGTGTACCACCAACGCATCGCCGTGCCCTTCGACTACCCCGTGCATTTCACCCGCGACCTGCTGGGCGGGGAGCTGCTGGCCGAGACGCTCGACCGCTTGGGCGAAGGCCGGCGCCACCGCGCGGTGGTGTATCTGGACGAGGGCCTCGCGGCCGCCTGGGCGGGGCTTGCGGATCGGGTGAAGGAGTACTTCCACGCCCGGCGCGAGCGACTGGATCTGGCGGGGCCGCCGCAGGTGCTGCCCGGCGGGGAGAACGTCAAGAACGGCTGGAAGGTCGTCCGCGACGTGATGACCATGCTGGGCGACCTGCACATGGACCGCCAGAGCTACGTGATCGCCTTCGGCGGCGGGGCCATGCTGGACATGGCCGGCTTCGCCGCCTCGCTGGTGCATCGGGGCCTGCGCCTGGTGCGGGTACCCACGACGACCCTGGCCCAGAACGACGCGGGTGTGGGCGTCAAGAACGGCATGGACGAGCACGGGCAGAAGAACTTCGTCGGCACGTTCGCCCCGCCGTTCGCAGTGCTCAACGATTTCGACTTCCTGGCCACGCTGACCGACCGCGATTGGCTCGGCGGCGTCGCCGAGGCGTTCAAGGTCGCGATCATCAAGGACGCCGACTTCTTCGCCTGGCTCCAGGGGGCCGCCGGCGACCTGCGCCGCCGCGACGACGACGCCATGGAGCAGTGCGTCCGCCGCTGCGCCATCCTCCACCTGGAGCACATCCGCACCAGCGGCGACCCGTTCGAGACCGGCTCGGCCAGGCCGCTGGACTTCGGCCATTGGGTCGGACACAAGCTCGAGACGCTCAGCGGCTACGAGTTGGGGCACGGCCAGTGCGTGGCGGTGGGGATCGCGGTGGACAGCTTCCACGCGATGCGCGATGGGCTGATCGGCGAGGGCGACTTCGAGGCGGTCCTCGCCGGACTGTCCGACGCGGGCCTGCCGATCTACAGCGAACACCTGGCCCGCCGTGGGCCCGACGGCCGATTCGCCGTGCTCACCGGCCTGGAGGACTTCCGCGAGCACCTCGGGGGCGTGCTGAACGTCACGCTGCCGGACGGGATCGGCGGGAAGAGGGAGGTGCACGAGATCAACCCCGCACACGTCCGCGAGGCGGTCGCCGAGCTCGCCGCCCGCGCCGGAGCCACACCATGAAGGTCCGCCGGGAGCCGCCGTTGCACCTGACCTACTGCCTGAACATCCACCCGGGCGAGACCTGGGCGGAGAACCTCCGGGCCGTCCGAGAGCATGCCGTCCGCGTCCGCGATGCCGTCGCGCCCGGGCGAGCCTTCGGGCTCGGGCTGCGGCTCAGCCGCGTCGCCGCCGAGGAGCTCGCCCAGCCGGCCAGGCTGAGGGAGTTCCGCGAACTGCTGGCCGCCGAGGACCTGTACGTCTTCACCATCAACGGCTTCCCGTACGGGCCGTTCCACGGGCGCGCGGTCAAGCAGGACGTCTACCGCCCGGACTGGCGGTCGCCCGAGCGGCGCGACTACACTCTGCGGCTTCTGGAGGTGCTGGCCGGGCTGCTGCCGGAGGGAGTGTGCGGCAGCATCAGCACGGTGCCCGGCGGCTACCGCGAGCACGCCGGCGCGCCCGGCGACACCGAGGCCATGGCGCGAATGCTCGCCCAGGTCGCCGTGGGCGCCAACGCCGTCCGCGAGAGGACGGGGCGGGACATCTGCATCGCCCTCGAGCCCGAGCCGGACTGCCTCATCGAGACCACCGGCGAGGCGCGGCGGTTCGTCACCGAGACGCTCGCCGCCCACGGCGGGCCGGTCGTCGCCGATGCCACCGGCCTGCCCGCAGACGCCGCCGGGGAGCTTCTCGCCCGCCACGTCGGCGTCTGCCTGGACACCGCCCACGCCGCCGTACGGTTCGAGGACCCCGCCGACGCCCTCACCAGCCTGACCGACGCCGGCGTCCGCGTGGCGAAGGTGCAGCTCTCGGCCGCGCTGCGGGCAGACGCGACGGACGAGGCCATGGCGGCCCTGGCGGTCTTCTCCGAGCCGGTGTACCTGCACCAGGTCTCCGCCCGGCGTGCGGACGGACGGATCGAGACGTTCCCGGACCTCGGCGAGGCCCTCGACGCCGCGGCCGGGCGGGACTACGACGAACTCCGCGTCCACTTCCACGTGCCGCTGTTCTTCACGCGGACCGGCGGACTGGGCTCGACGGCCGACCTGCTGGGCGAGGCATTCTGGCGGACCGTAACCGACACCTCTCCCCCGCCCACAGAGCAGATGGAGATCGAGACGTACACGTTCGATGTGCTCCCCGAGCCGCTGCGCTGCGACGACGTGGCCGAGAGCATTCGCGGGGAGTACGAGTGGGTTCTGGAGAAGCTGGCCGGCATGGTCGACTGACCGCGGCGGCTCAGTCGGCCTCGAGGCCCCCGAGGCAGGCGTGGATCCGGGCGACGCGTCGGTGTCGGCGGGCCTGGTTCCATGATGCCGTCGCGATGAGCCCGAGGGTAAGCCCGGCCGTGACCAGGACGGCGGCGTCCGCGTAAAGGGCCCAGCGGACGGCCTGCTGCATCGTGTCCACGCCGATGGCATGAAGCCACCGGCTGGCGGCGAAGGCGGTCAGGGCGATGGCCCCCAGCAGGCAGAGCCACCACAGCCCCACCACGGGCAGGCGGAAGCGGACGCTCTTGCCCAGCGTCCGCGGGTCGCTGCCCAGCCAGACCTCCCGCAGCATCGCGCAGGGGACGAACAGGTTTGCGACCGGGACCAGCCACCAGATGCCGGCGGTCGCGGGGGTGAAGCTCGTCGGAGGGGCATCCAGGGCGGGGAGGTTGGCATACGCCATGCATGACCAGAGGGCCAGGCACAGCACGGCCGCGGCGAGAACGACCACGACGAGCCCGCGCCCCATCAGCAGGTCCCGGAAACCGAAGGAGGCCTGGTCGTAGCCGGCCACGACGGGCGGAGGGCTCCAATCCTCCGCGGCGGCGATCTCCAGTGCGAAGCGGTCGTCCAGCTCGCGGAGGGCGTTGCTGGTCGAGACGCGGACGTAGTTCCGCCGGCCGGGCGTCTTTCCGCCCGGCGTGAACACCAGCACGCCGCGGTCGGAAGCGCTGTGGCGTTCCGCCTCTGCCCGTCTGGCAAGCTCGGCCAGGCGTCCGTGGCGGCGTCTGGCGAGGTGACGGACGATGACGTTGCGGGCGCGGTTGTACTCCCGGATCTCCTCGTTCTGCTCGGAGAGTCTGGCGAGGAGCCCCAGTCGGTCGAGGTCGTTGCGGAGCGCGTAGGCTGCAACGGTCGCCAGGGCGATCATGACCGCGACGGCGACGGCGGCGACGGCGTCCAACGGTCGGAAGTCGCCATGCACTTTCCCCGCGGCGGCGAGGGTCCGGGGCTCGGGCCCGCCCAGGACCGCCGAGCCGGTCACCACCGAGGACAGCGGCCCCCTGCCCGCGCGGAACGCCCGCAGCGCCCGCAGGGCCTCGGAGGAGGGCTTCTCGGACGCCGGCGGCGGGGCCTGGCCGTCCAGCCACAGGCCGAAGCTGTCGTCGGGCCGTTCCGGCCACGTCCCGCCCCGATCGAGATGGAGTGTGTCCGTCATGGTCAGTGGTTGCCCAGCTCGAAGATGCCGATCCGGTGTCGGCGGAAGCCTGTCTCAAATCCAACGTACGATCCGCGTCGCGCCGAGGCGAACCGATTGTGCGGTCCGGGGCGATCGCAGAGCGCCGGACCGGCAGCGACTGCGGTGCGGGCGCTGGGCAGTTCGCACCATGGAAAAGCGGCCCGCCCGGAGTCGTGTCCGAGCGGGCCGCCTGGGATGCGTGCCGCGTGGTTCCCGCGTTGGGCGGGGGCGGGATTAATACATGTCTTCCATGCCGCCGCCGGCGCCGGCGCCCGCGGGCTTCTTCTCGGGGATCTCGCTGACGATCGCGTCGGTGGTCAGCAGCAGCCCCGCGACGGACGCGGCGTTCTGAAGGGCGGAGCGCTCGACCTTCGTCGGCACGATGACGCCGGCCTTGACCAGGTCGCAGTACTTGCCGGCCAGGGCATCGTAGCCGAAGTTGGTGTCGTCGCTCTCGGTGACCTTGGCGGCGACGATGGAGCCGTCGAGCCCGGAGTTCTCGGCGATCTGCTTGATCGGCGCGACGAGCGCCCGGCGGACGATGTCCACGCCGGTCTTCTCGTCGTCGCTGTCGCACTTGACCTTGTCCAGCGCCTTGATCGCCCGCAGGACGGCGACCCCGCCGCCGGGCAGGATGCCCTCTTCCACCGCGGCGCGGCAGGCGTGCAGGGCGTCCTCGACGCGGGCCTTCTTCTCCTTCATCTCGACCTCGGTGGCCGCGCCGACGTTGATCTGCGCGACGCCGCCGGCCAGCTTCGCCAGCCGCTCCTCCAGCTTCTCGCGGTCGTAGTCGCTGGTGGTGGCCTCGATCTGCTGCTTGAGCATGTCGATGCGGCCGGTGATGTCGCCGGTCTTGCCGCCGCCCTCGATGATCGTCGTGCTGTCCTTGTCGATGCGGACCCGTTTGGCCGTGCCGAGGTCCGGCATGTCGATGCTCTCGAGGCTGATGCCCATGTCCTCCATGATGGCCTTGCCGCCGGTGAGGATGGCGATGTCGCGGAGCATCTCCTTGCGGCGGTCGCCGAAGCCGGGGGCCTTGACCGCGACGCACTGGAACGTGCCGCGGAGCTTGTTGACCACCAGCGTGGCCAGGGCCTCGCCCTCGATGTCCTCGGCGATCAGCAGCAGGGGCCGGCCGGACTGGGCGATCTTCTCCAGCAGGGGCACGAGGTCCTTGATGGCGGAGATCTTCTTCTCGTGGATGAGGATGTAGGGCTTCTCCAGGTCGCACTCCATGGTCTCGACCTTGTTGACGAAGTGCGGGGAGATGTAGCCTCGGTCGAACTGCATGCCCTCGACGAGCTCGACCTCGAGCTCCAGGCCCTTGCCTTCCTCGACGGTGATCACGCCGTCCTTGCCGACCTTGTTCATCGCGTCGGCGATCTGCTTGCCGACCTCGCTGTCCTGGTTGGCGGCGCAGGTGCCGACCTGGGCAATCTCCTTGGAGCCCTTGACCGGGTTGCTGAGCTTGGCCAACTGCTCGACGATGGTGTCGACGGCCTTGTCGATGCCGCGCTTCAGCTGCATCGCCTTGGCGCCGGCGGCGACGTTGCGCAGGCCTTCCTCGAAGATGGCCTCGGCGTAGATGGTCGCCGTGGTCGTCCCGTCCCCGGCGACGTTGGAAGTCTTGCTGGCGACCTCCTTGACCATCTGGGCGCCCATGTTCTCGTTGGCGTCTTCCAGTTCGATTTCCTTGGCCACGGTCACGCCGTCCTTGGTGACGGTCGGCGCGCCGAAGGACTTCTCCAGCACGACGACCCGGCCGGTGGGGCCGAGGGTGACCTTGACGGCCTTGGCCAGTTGCTTGACGCCCCGGCGGATGCCTTCTCTCGCCTCGACGTCGAATGCGATCTTCTTCTTTGCCATGTCAATCTGCTCCTATCGGCTTTCGCTCGCGGTGTCGTTGCGTATGCGCCGGTCCCGGCGGGTCAGTCGAGGATCGCCAGGATGTCCGACTCGTCCATGAGGAGGTACTCCTCGCCGTCGACGGTGATCTCCGTGCCGCCGTAGCTGGCGAAGAGGACCTTGTCGCCCTTGGAAACCTGGAAGTCCGCCCGGGAGCCGTCGTCCATCAGCTTGCCGTCGCCGAGGGCCAGAACCGTGCCCCGCTGCGGCTTCTCCTTGGCCGTGTCCGGAAGAACGATCCCGCCGCGGGTCTTCTCCTCGGCTTCCATACGCTTGACCAGAACCTTCCCGCCCAGCGGGCGGATCTTCGGCGCTGCCTTGGCCATCTGTGATGCTCCTTACCCTTGCCTGTCTCTGAATACCTTCACGTCCGTCTATCGTGCCTGCGGCGGCGGGCCGCCCTGCGGACCGCGACGCAGCATCTCGTCCAACCGTTGCATCATCCGAGCAATCTGCCGGAGCAACTCCTCCAGCTCCAGCGGACGCGTCACCACGCTGAACGCCGCCAACTGCAACGCGTCCTCCAGCCAGTGGCGGTCCCGTCGGCCGGTGACGACCACCACCGGCAGCGTGCTGCTGAGACGACGCACGCGACGCAGCAGCGTCAGCACGTCCAGCAGCCATTCCGCCGAGTCGTCCAGCACCGCCGCGTCGGCCGTGCCGGACTCGACAACGTCCAGGAGCTCGCGGTCGTTCTGCACCAGTTGCGGCCGCACGTACGCGCTGCCGACGATCTGCTCCAGGGCGGGCAGCCATGTCTCGGCTTCGCCCGTCACCACGAGCTGCAACGGCGTCCTGTCGCGTTTGAGCGTCGTGACCATGACAGCCGCCTCTGGCGTTCTCCTGTCTCGGCCGCGCCGATGGGGCGCAGCATGCACGATGGATCAGCATGCAAGGACAATGCCAGCAGAAACAAGACTAGGTAAAAGCTTACCTTACGAACCCCTACCCCCCGCAGAGCCAACCCGATTCCCTGCCGGAAGGTCAGCCCCCACCGCCGGGACTGCTGCTTTGGCAGGCCCTCGGCCGACCGGTCAGCGACCCGTCAGACTCGACACTGACGGCCGCCAGTTGCTGCGGAAGAACCCCATCGCGATTTCCGGGCGGCGCTCGTGCCCAAGGCCGGGGATCTCCCGCTTTGCCACCTGGAAGCCCTTGGAGCGGAGGTACTCGACGCCGCGCAGCGACTGCGAGCGGATGGCGCCCGGGTCGTTCTCGCCCATGTAGACCAGGATGTTCTGGTTGGTGTGCCCGGTCGGATACCAGCCGTCGAGGTTGTGGTCGCTGAAGTTGCAGCTCCGCGCGACGATGGTCGAGAACAACTCGGGATGGCGCAGCCCCACCCAGTAGGTGGGGAACCCCCCGCCGGAGAAGCCGGTGATCATCACGTTGGCGCGGTCGATGTTGAACCGGTAGCCCAGCAGGCTGATGAGGCTGAGGATGAACTTCTCGTCGTCGATCATCCCGACGATCGGCCCGTCGCCGATCAGCCCGTCGGTGGCGATCAGCTCCGGTGCCACCACGATGCAGCGGTTCTTCTCGCCGAGCATCTTCCACTCGCGGATGTGGTGTTCGGCCACGTCGTACGGCGGTGTGCCGTGACAGGTAACGATCAGCGGATGCGGGCGGTCGTGCGTGTAGGTGCTCGGCACGTAGATCTGGTACGCCCGCCCGGAGACCGGGTCAAGCTCGCGGCGCTGCCAGGCGGGAGTGTTCTGCGGCTGGGGGACGGCGCAGCCGGCCGGGAGGACGGCCAGCAGCAACAGCGTTCTGGGCACTTTCATCGCGGTTCCATATCGCAGTCGGTATTCCATGGGGACCTTTAGAGGATAGCGTTCGACGTGCCGATCTCCAAGCCCTCCGGCCATTCGAACGGGTGTTCCGTCGAGCGGCGGGGCATTTCATGCGGCCACAGGAACGGGCCGCATACACGCCGGCGCGGGGCGCGAGGGCCGGCGAAAACGCATGGCGGCATATGCATATCTGTCCTTATGCTGCCGTCCCGCGTCCGTTCGAGCGGGGCCGGGCTTGCAACACCGTCTTCATCCTCTGCGCAAAAAGTGCCGAGAAAAGTTGGAGATGTTGTTGCATGTCCTTCGATGGGAATCATTAATAACAACATCGTGTTTGTTCAGGTCACGGGTTACCCGGTACTCCATGGAAGGAGGTGATAGCGAATGGCACGAAAGAAGGCGACGAAGAAGTCGGCGAAGAAGTCGACGAAGAAGGCCGTGAAGAAGGCCACGAAGAAGGCCAAGAAGGCCGTCAAGAAGGCCAAGAAGGCCGCCAAGAAGACGGCGAAGAAGGTGGCGAAGAAGACGACGCGCAAGAAGGCCGCCAAGAAGACGGCCAAGAAGAAGGCCAAGAAGCGCAGGTAGCACGTTCTCAGGGGAACAGCCTCACGGACCACGGTTGCAGCCCTCCCCGCTGCAACGGCCTCGCCCTGTCGGGCGGGGATGCAGTACCAAGGCCCGCAACGGGCGGCTGGGCCACGGCGACGCCCGTCGCGGGTCTTTTGTGCGCTTGTACCACGCACGACCTGACCTATAATCCCTCCCGTGTTCTCCGTAGCGGTCATCAATCAGAAGGGCGGCGTCGGAAAGACGACGACCGTGGCGAACCTCGGCGCAGCCGTCGCCGAGAGGGGCTGCGGCGTCTGCCTCATGGACCTCGATCCCCAGGCCCACCTGACGCTGCACTTCAACATCGATCCGGCGGCCGTCAGCCCCACCGTCTATGACATCCTGACCGACAACATCCCCGTCCCCGACGCGCGCTTCGAGGTCGACGAACGCATTCACGTCGTGCCCTCGACCATCGACCTGGCCGCCGCCGAGGTCGAGCTGGCCGGCACGGTCGGGCGCGAGCAGATCCTTCGCGACGCCCTCGAGGCCGCCAACCTGCCCGACGGGCTGCTGCTGATCGATTGCCCCCCGAGCCTCGGGCTGCTGACGCTCAACGCCCTCGCCGCCGTCGACGAGGTCCTTATCCCCCTCCAGCCGCACTTCTTCGCGCTGCAGGGGTTGGGCAAGCTGCTCGAGACCGTCCGGCTGGTCCAACGAAGGATCAACCCGCGGCTCCGCGTCGGCGGCGTCATCCTGTGCCTTTACGAGACCGGCACGCGACTGGCCGCCGAGGTGGAGGCCGACCTGCGCGGCTTCTTCGACGCCTCGGCCGGCGCCGACTGCCCCTGGGCCGGCGCGGCGATCTACCGGACGGTCATCCGCCGCAACGTCAAGCTCGCCGAGTGCCCCAGCCACGGCAAGACGATCTTCCAGTACGACGCCGGCTCCCGGGGCGCCGAGGATTACGCCGCGCTCGCCGACGAGTTCGTCCGCCGCTACGCCAACCTGTTCCCCGCAGAGGCCGTCCTGGCGTCCGTCCCGGCCCCGCCATCGGGGTACAACCCCGCCGCCGCGCCTCCGATCGTCCCCCCCCCGCCGGTCACCGCGCGGCGCGTCACGCCGCCGCCGGCGATCCACAACCCCGCGGCGGCCATCATGATCGTGCCCCCGCCTCCACGGCCCGCGACGCATCCGCAGAAGTCGGCCGGTCTGTACAACCCGGCCTCGCCGCCCGCGATCGTCCCCCGACGGAACGCGGTGGCGGCCCACGCGGCGGGGGCCTACAACCCCGCCCGCCCGGTCCTTGTCGTGCCGGCCACATGACCGCCGCCCGCTCCACGCCCCCCTCGCCATCGGCCCGGATACTGTGGGTGCTTCTTGGCGTCGTGTGGGTCGGCGCCTTCACGGCCACGCACATCCCCCCTGCCGGTCTGCCGAAGACCGGTACCGGCGACAAGGTCCTTCACGCGGTGGGCTACTTCGGCCTGGGGGCCGTCTTCTTCGCCGCCCTGGCGGCCTCGGGGGCGGGGCTGAGACGGACCGCCGCGCTGGTCCTGGTCCTGCTGACCGTCTACGGCGCCATCGACGAACTCACCCAACCCCTGGTCGGGCGCAGCGCCGCCTGGAGCGACTGGCTGGCGGACGTGTTCGGCGCGGCCGCCGCGGCGGCGGTCTGCACACTGGCCGTCGTCCTGCTCCGCCGCATCGGGGGCGGGGGAAGGTGAATCCGGACGGCGCCCCCTGAGGAACGGGCGAGGCCCGGCGGGTGCAGACCGCCGGGCCCCTTTCCCCGGTGCCGGGCCGACCGCCGGCCCGGGCTTGTCCGCCCCCGTTGCGTGGCGTCGCGCCCGCCGGGTGCGGGATCAACGGGGTGCGGCAGACGACGGCTTCATTCGTCGGGACTGACGTACTTGAACACCCCGCCGTTCTCGGCCGCGACGGTCCGCAGCACCTCGAACGCCGACGCGTCCCGCCCGTGCAGCAGCAACGTGTTGATCATCACATCGCGATCGGCGTTGTGGTCGCGCAGCCACCGGACGACGGCCTCGTTGCCCTGAAGCCGCCGCCCGCCGGGCGTACGGTACGTGCTCCCGCCGGTCACGCCGGCGAAATCGCCGTCACTGAGTACATACAGCAGTCTCCCCGGCCGGTTTTCGGGTGCGGCATCGAACGCCGCGAAGGCCCGCTTGAGGGCGGGCAGCGCGGTGGTGGTCCCGACGCAATTGACCCTCGCGAGGAACCGCACGGCTTCGGCCTTGTACATATCCGTGGCGGGCACGAGCCCGCGGCGGGGCCCCTCGATGGTCCGGTTGGCGGCGAAGAGGACGATGTGGAAACGCACCGGCGGCTTGAGGTCCCGGATGGACTTGATCATCTCCACGCGGACCTGGTCGAACGCCCTGGCCATGGACCCCGATCTGTCGACGGCGTAGATGACGCTCATCGCCCCCCCACCGGGCACGGGGACGACGTCGAAGAACTCCGGCCCGCGGTCGCTCGATCGGTCGTGCAGGCCAAGCTCTTCGGCAGACGTTCGCCCACCGGTCGCGCCGGCAGCCAGGAGTTGGACCCGCTCTTTCGTCTCGCCGCGGTCGATCTTCTCGCGCCGATCGTCGTAGCTGCGCACGGGCCTGCGGCGCTGGGCGTCGGCGTCGCGGGGCGACCTTTTCGCGTCGCCGGCATTGCTGAAATCGCCGCGGAACGGCTGGGGCTGACGAGTGAAGGTCACCGGCACGGTCGGCTCGTCCACCCGCGTCGTGGTCACCAGTACGAAGAACAGCATCACCAGGAACAGCCCGACGTGCAGCAGCAGGCTCAGAACCCAGGGCATGGCCGCGGCCAGGCCGACCGCCATGCCCGACTCGTCCTCGTCCCCCTGTGTGACGTTGACCGCGGGCGCCGAGACCGCATCCGGGGGCACGCGGGGGGCGGGCATCTCGGCCAGCGAGGCCGGCACCGGCGTGGCCGACCCGCACACACCGCACCGGGCGCGTCGGCCTCGGGCCTCGATCAGCCGCCCGCACTCTTTGCATCGAATCTGAACTCCCATGGGACTTCCTTTCCGTACGACTGGACACTTGGGCTTGATGCCTCCCGACCCCGCGGCTGCGACGGGGCGGCCCGCGGCCGCGCCCCGGGAGGGAGAGGGGGCGCGGTGGCACACGGGCGGCGGAGACACCCCCGAGGCGGAGGGCGGCGGGGCCAAAGGGCCCCGCTCGGCCGATGGAAGACCGGCAGCGTTGCATCCGGCCGTGCTGCCGAGGTCGTGCGTCATCTCGCATGCGTCGGTCTCCCGAAGTCACGGCCGGGGACCGCGCCGGGGTGCAGGCGGCAAGCGGCGGGTGCAGGTGGCGGCGCGGATCGGGCGCCCGGGGGCGTCCGGCGTCCGATGGCGGCGTACCGAGACCCCGCTGGTGCTGCGTGCAAGCGGCGCGTCGTCGGCCGGCGTCTGCGGCGACTCGCGCCTTTTGGCATGGCGGGCCTGGGCGTCGGCCGTTGCGGCGCGCCCGAGATGGACCCGCTTGGGCAGGAAAAGGCGAACCCGCCCGGGAGGGTTTCACGAAGCGATCTATAGTCTGGCGTGCGGCGGAAAACTGCCCACAGCCAGGATTGGCTCGCTCACGGACCGGCAGGCGGTCCCGCCGCGTCCATTAGTTATTGTAGCGCTGGCCATTGGGGCAGACAACCCCGGCGGAATCCTGGTGCTCGGCGGCCTGCCGCAATTGGCGCGTTGGGAAGCAGGCTCCCCCGCGACCGGGGCGGGCCCTGAGCGAGAGGCGGCGCTCCGGCTCGCCTGGCGACGGACAACAGGGCGATGGCAGAAGCGCGAAGGCGTCTGCCTTAGTCCAAGCCCGCCTCGGCGACTTCGATGGCGCGGACGAGCGCGCGGGCCTTGTTGAGGGTCTCCTGATACTCCGCCTCGGGAACCGAATCGTAGACCACGCCCCCGCCTGCCTGGATGTAGGCCTTGCCGCCGCAGAAGACCATCGTCCGCAGGGCGATGCACGTGTCCATGTTGCCCGAGAAATCCAGGTAGCCGACCGCCCCCGCATAGGGCCCGCGGCGGGTGGGCTCGAACTCGTCGATGATCTCCATCGCGCGGATCTTCGGCGCGCCGGAGACCGTCCCGACCGGCAGCGAGACGCGCAGGGCGTCGAGGGCGTCCATCCCCTCGGCCAGCCGCCCGGTGACGTTCGAGACGATGTGCATCACGTGGCTGTACCGCTCGACCGTCATCACGTCGCTGAGCTCGATGCTTCTCGGCTCGGCGACGCGGCCGACGTCGTTTCGGCCAAGATCGACGAGCATGATGTGCTCGGCGCGTTCCTTGGGGTCGGCGAGCAGCTCGTCCTCGAGTGCCTGGTCCTCCTCGTCGGTGGTCCCCCGCCGCCTCGTCCCGGCCAGCGGGCGGTTGGTGATCACGCCGTCCTCGACGCGGCAGAGGATCTCCGGCGAGCTGCCTACGAGCGTCAGCTCCGGCGCCGTCAGCAGGAACATGAACGGTGAGGGGTTGACCACGCGCAGGGCCCGGTAGACGTCGAACGACGTGGCGGAGGTCTCCACCGCCAGCCGTTGGCTGGGCACGACCTGAAAGATGTCCCCGGCGCGGATGTATTCCTTGCAGGCCTCGACCATCTCCATGTACCCGGCCCGGGTGACGTTGCTCTCGAAGGGCTTCTGCGGCAGGCCCACGAGGTTGATCTCCGCCACCGCGCGCGGCGAGCCCTCACGCAGCCGCCCGATCGTCCGCTCGATGGCGTCGGTCGCCTCGGCGTAGGCCCGGCCGGGGTCGTCGGTCACGTGGGCGTTGCTGGTGACCTTGACCGTCTTGGAGACGTGGTCGAAGATCACCATGGTCCGGTAGAGCCCGAAGGCCGCGTCCGGAAGGTGCCGGTCGTCGGGCGGGCCCTCGCCGATGTCCTCGTAGTAGCGAATGAGGTCGTAGGCGGCGTAGCCGACCAGCCCGCCGCAGAACCGCGGCAGCCCGGGCAGGTGCACCGGGCTGTAGTCGGCCAGCAGCTTGCCCAGCTCGGCGAGGGGGTCGTGGGAGCTGATCGTCTCGGGCGCAGCGCCGCGTCGGGCAACGGTGATCTCGTCCCGCCGGGCGGTCAGGGTGACCTCCGGATCGACCCCGACGAACGAGTACCGCGCGATCCGCTCGCCGCCGACGACGCTCTCGAGAAGGAACGCGTGCCTGGCCGCCGCGAAACCCGTCGGGTGCGCCAAGCGGTCGTAGGCGGCCACCGGCGTCAGCGCGTCGGCCAGGAGCTGGCGGTAGACGGGCACCGTGTTGCCCTTCTCGGCCAGCCGCATGAACTCATCGAAACCGGGGTGGTAATGCTTCATCGTGCAGCGATTCTACCGCACCGCCGCTCGAAAGGAACCCCCCGTCCGCAACAACGTCGGCGGGGCCGCAGGCGGCGGCCGCCGGCCCCGCTACTCGCCGATCTTCATGGGTTTTCGCGGGGGGTTGCGCTTCATCCAGCGGCGGGTGTGGCGGAGTTCGTCTTCGAGCATCTCCTTGTCCACCCAGCCGACCAGGGGGTAGCCCTTGCCCGGCGGGCGGAGGACGATGGCCCCCTCGCCGAAGTGGCAGTTTGGATCGGAATGGGCAACGACAAGCTGGCGGAGCTCGTCGGGCTGCTCGGGCAGGTCGAAGAGGTGGTAGGCGCCCAGGACGTACTCAACGTCGATATCCCCGCTGAACGTGCCGTCCTCCTCGTCGACCTCCGGGACATCGTTCTTGCTGCCCATGCACAGGAAGTTCTTCGCCGGGCAGTCCTTGCTCACCAGGGCCGCCAGCGTCGGCGGAAAGCGGTTGTGGTGCGTGTTGATGTACTTCGTCAGCGACTGGCCGACCACCACCATCTTGTTCCGCATGTCCACGCGGATCTCGCGCTTGCCTTCCTCGCCGATCAGCTCCGGCGCCCCGAGCTGCCCGGCCAGCTTCGTCAACTCGCCGGGACGGGCCAGCATGCGGCTGGTCAGGAACAGCGGGCCCGGCAGGGCCGTCGGGGCCATGAATCCGCCGACCACCGCGCCCATCACCGCCGCGCCGGCGATGGTCCCGCCGTGCCCGGCGTTGTGCTTCCGCGTATCGCGGCTGACCAGCAGGAGCACGAGGTGGATGCCGCCGGCGGCGAGGGCGCCCCAGCCGTAGATCATCATCCACGCCGGCAGGTCCAGCCAGAGCTTGCTGCCCATGGCGACCAGCAGGAGGATGGCGATGCCGTTGAGCACGGCTCGGATCGCGCCGCCGGCGAGCAGGCCGATGGAGAAGCGATTGCCCTTCGTGGCGGCGGCGGCGATGAACAGGCCGATGACCCCGCAGGGCAGCCAGCCGGCGTGCAGCCAGCCCAGGCCCTTGAGCCCCTCGCGAACCCCGGTGGCCAGGGCGACGATCACGTCCAGCGCCACCCACAGCACCACGCCGAGGGCCACGAACATGCTGATCTTGACGGAATTCAGTTGCGGCCGCCTCGGGCGAAGGTGGCGTTGGCGCGCCGGGCGGGACGGCTCCTGGACCAGCGCGGCGACGGGCAGGTCGTCCTCGGGGACGGCCCGGGCAACGGGGAGGTCCTCGTCATCGCCCCCGGGCGGCGCCGCGGGGCGCGATGCCGCCCGGGGCCGCTGCGGCTTGTCCGGGGCCCGCCGCTCCCGCTGACCCGGGGCCTGGCGTGGGTGGGGGACGGTAAGGATCTTGCCGCACTGGAGACACTTCGCTTTCTTGCCGGCCGCATCGCTGGGGACCTTGAAGACCTTGCCACACGAACACTGAAAGCGAATGCCCATCGACGGTCCCCTTACTGTCCGTGCTCCTGCCAGGCCACGCCGGCGGCACCGATGACGCCGGCGTCGTTGCCCAGCGTCGCCAGGGCGATGGTCGTCTTCGGCTCGGTCAGCGTCCAGTGCATCGCGCGATAGTGCTTCTCGACCGGGCCGAGCAGGTCGTCGCCCGCCGCGGCCATGCCGCCGGCCAGGACGATCCGGTCCGGGTCGAGGATGCGGGCATAGGTCACGCAGCCGATCGCGAGGAACCGGGCCATCTCGTCCCAGACCTCGGCGGCGAAATCGTCGCCGGCGGCGCGGTGCTCGTTGATGTCTTTGCTCGTCAACTCGTCGTTGGCGTCGAGGACCTCGCGGAGGCTGCTGGGACGATCGGAGGCCTCGAGCGCCTCGGCGGCGTGGCGGGACATGAACGTCGCCGAGCCGTACTGCTCCAGGCAGCCCTTCTGCCCGCAGCCGCACAACCGCCCGCCGGGCTCGACGAGGGTATGCCCCAACTCGGCGCCGATCTCGTGGGCGCCGTGCAGCACCTGCCCGTTGACGACCACCCCCCCGCCGACGCCGGTGCCCAGCGTCAGCAAGACCATGTCGTCGCATTCCTTGCCCGCCCCGCAGAGGTACTCGCCGAGGCAGGCGGCGTTGGCGTCGTTCTCCAGCGAGGCCGGCAGGCCCAGGCGGTCGGAGATCATCTGCCGCAGCGGGGTGTTCTTGAAGAACGGGATGTTCGGCGAGTCGTAGACGACACCTCCGGACATGCTCAGCGGCCCGGGGCAGCCGATCCCGACGGCCAGGACGTCCCCGTCACCCGCGGCACCGCGTTCCATCGCCTGCCGAGCCCCCTCGACCATCTGGTCGACCAGGGCCTCGAGCCCGTCCTGCGGCGTGGGCAGTTGGAAGACCTCGCCGGGCCTGCGCTGCTCGTCCAGCAGCCCGAACTTGATGAACGTCCCGCCAAGATCAATGCCGACACAGGTTTTCGCCATCACGCGTCTCGCTTGGATAAGATCAGGGAAACCACAATGGCCGGGCATTGTCCCCCCAACCCGAAGATTTGTAAAGCCCCCTTCGCGAAGCCCTTCACCGTCGCCGCACGATGCCCGAAAGCCGCTCGAGAAGATCCCGCGGACTGAACGGCTTCTGGAGCAAGTGATCGCCCAGCGCTGCGAGGTCCCGGCGGCCAAGCTCCTCGTCGGCATAGCCGGACATGTACAGCACGGCGATGCCGGGGCAGAGCGCCGCGGCCTTGCAGGCAAGGTCCACACCGCTCATGCCGGGCATCACGACGTCGGTGACGAGTACGTCGAAGCGCCCGTCCTCTCCGCCGAGTTCGGCGAGGGCCTTCTCGGGGTTCTCGGCCGGGACGACGTCGTAGCCGGCCTCGGCGAGCTCGCCGGAGAGCAGATCGCGGACCCCGTCCTCGTCCTCGACGAGCAGGACGCGTCCGGCCGCGCCGGGCAGGGGCGCATGCTCGGCGTCGGCGTCGGCGCCTGCGGGTGCCGCGTCTGACGCGGGGAAGTACATCCGGAACGTCGTGCCCTCGTTGGGTCGGCTGGCGCAGGTGATGATTCCGCCGCTCTGGCGGACGAAGCCGTAGACCATCGCCAGGCCCAGTCCCGTCCCCTTGCCGACCTCCTTGGTGGTGAAGAACGGCTCGAAGATTCGCGAGCGGACGCTCTCGTCCATGCCCGTGCCCGTGTCGGTCACCGAGAGGGCCGCGTGCGGGCCGGGGGCCAAGCCTTCGTGGGGCTGGACGAACGCCTCGTCGAGGTCCGCCGTCCCCAGCGCGATGCCCAACTCGCCGCCTTTGGGCATGGCGTCGCGGGCGTTGATACAGAGGTTGATCACCGCCTGCTGGAACTGCACGGGATCGACCTCGATGGCAAAGGGGACATGCCCGAGTCGTATCACCAGCCGGACGTCCTCGCCCAGCAGCCGGGGCAGGGACTTCTGAAGCTCGCCGATCAACTCGCGCAGGTCGACGGCCTCGGGACGAAGCTCCTCCTGGCGGCTGAAGGCCAGCAACTGCCCGGTCAGGTGGGCCGAGCGGTCGGCGGCGGCGAGGATCTGCTCCATCTTCTGTCGGCCCTCGTCGTCGACGAGCCCGCGGCGGAGGACCATCGAGCCGAAGCCCTTGATGACCTGGAGCTGGTTGCGAAAATCGTGTGCGACCCCGCCGGCGAGCTGTCCGACGGCCTCCATCTTCTGCGACTGGGCGAGGTGCTGCTCCAACTGCCGCTGACGGGTGATGTCCTCGGCGATCTCGATCCCGGCGACGGTCTCCCCGGCGTCGTTGCGCACCGGCGCACCGCGGACCCGCCAGGTCCGCCCGTCCGGCGTGACCTTCTCGGTCTCGCAGAGGACGCCCTCACGCATCGCCCGTTCCACGGGGCAGTCCTCGCAAGGCTGGGAACCGTCCTGCCATACCGCGTAGCAGTGCCGCCCGATGAGGTCCTCGCGCGGCACCCCGGCCGATTCGCACGCCGCGCGGTTCGGCCAGAGAATCTTCAGTTCCGGGGTATGGAGCAGCACGTGCTGGGGCTGGGCGTCGAGGATCGCCCGACGCTCGAGGGCGAGGTCTCGCGTCCGCTCCTCGGCCAGTTTGCGCTTGGTGATGTCCGTGCTGATCCCGCAAAGGGCGATCGCCCGGCCGTCGTCGTCGCGGACAACATGGGTGCGGCAGTCGAGAGCGATGCGGCTGCCGTCCTCGCGAACGTTGACCACCTGTCCATGCCAGCGCCCGTGCTCAAGCGTTTCGGCAACGATGGCCTCTTGGGTCGCGCCGAGTGTCGGGTCGTCCCCGAAGATCGAGACGTGCCGGCCGACCAACTCCTCGCGGGGCTGCTCGAGCATGCGGCAGACCGCATCGTTGACGTAGGTGATGCGCCCCTCCAGATCGGTCACGACCACGCGGTCCTCGATCTGGCTGAGGGTCAACGAGTGCAGGCGCAGGTCCCCCTCGATCCGCCGGCCTTCGGTCACGTCGGAGGCCATGCTGATGACCAGCCGTCGGCCGTCGGGCAACGGGGGCAGCGGTGCGCTGCTGAACGCCCACGTCCTCCGCGTCCCATCCTTGCAGGTAACGGTGTAGTCGCCCTCGTCGATGCGGCGGTCGAGGTCGAACAACCTGTCGATGTCGGCGCGGACGGCCTTCCGGGCCTCGCCGTAAGCCTTCCGCGTCCATTCGGCCATCGTGGCGATGTCGGCGGGCGCGTAGCCGGTGATTTCGGTCCAGGCGCGGTTGACGGCGACGATCTCCCCGTCCTCGGCGTGCAGCATGATCGGGAACGGCGCGTCGTTGACGGCGCGGCGGAAGCGCTCCTCGCTGTCGCGAAGAGCGACCTCGGCTTGCTTGCGCTCGGTGACGTTCCGCCCGTACCAGTTGACGTAGTCCTCGGCGGGGACAGGCACGGCCTGGAAAGCGAAGACACGGTCGACATGGAGGATTTCGACGATGGCGGGCTTGCCGACCTTCAGCAAGCGGTCCACGCGGTCGCGCCACGCCTGCGGCACAGGCCGGCCGGGCCCGGAATCCATGGCCTCCAGCAGCGGCTCGGCAGCGGGGTTGGCGTAAAGCACCGTACCGTCGGCAGCCACGCGAAGCACCGGCGAGGGGTTCTCGGAGGGGAATTTCGCGATGCTCTCGACGGCCTGCTCGGCCTCGATGGCGTGCATGGCCAGCGAGAGGTCGCCTGCCAGCTCGCCGAAGAGGTCGAGCTCTTCGGGGTCGTCGGCGAATGCCTGGGGCAGCGACGCGGCCAGGAAGCCCCAAGGCCGCCCCGCGTGACGAAGTCGGGCGCAGACGACAGCCTGGTCGGCCGAGGCCGACCGCAGGGGGCAGTTCGGGCAGGCCTCGTCGGCCGGGAACGTTACCGCCACGTCCTGCCCGGCCAGGCGCGACCAACATGCCGGGCGCTCGCCGGCCCGCAGGCGTGCGGCGAAGTCCTCGAACGCCGCCGCGTCCAGGCCCGCCTGGGCGGTGTCGGTCACGGTCTCGGTCTCGCCGGTGATCGCGATCCACGCCGCGCGGTAGCCGCGCGTCTCCAGCAGCTCCTCGCAGGCCTTGCGGATCAGCCGTCGGGGGTCCTTCTCCTGCGTGATGAGCTGGTTGACGTTCCGGATCGCTCGCAGCACGGCCGTGAGGTGCCGCTCCCGCCGTTCGGCGGCCTTGCGGTCGGTCACGTCCAGGACCGTGCCGAACGCTGTGACCGGCTCGCCACGCTCGTCCGTGCGGACGTCCCCTCGGATGATGCAGTCGCCCACGGTCCCGTCCGGGCTGCGGATGCGGAGTTCGTACTCGAAAGGCCGGCCGCTACGTATCGCCCGGTCGAGGGTGCGGCGGTACTCGTCGCGGTCTTCCGGCGGGACGTGCTCGATGTGTCGCTCGAAGGTGGGCTCGGTCTGGCCGGGTTCGAGGCCGTGGAGGCGGTAGGTCTGGTCCGACCACCACACCTCGCCGGTGCGGAGGTCCCACTCCCAGCTTCCGATCCCGGCGGCCTCCTGTGCGCAGCGGAGCCGTTCGCGCCCTTCGCGGAGGTCTCGCTGGGCAGCCTGGAGGCGCAGTACGGCGCGAACCCGGGCGAGCAGTTCCTTGGCGGAGACCGGGCGGTTGAGGTAGTCGTCGGCCAGGGAATCCAGCCCGCGGGCGGTGTCCTCGTCGGAGGTGTGGATGCCGCTGGCCAGCACGACGAAGGTGTCCGACAGGTCCGGATCGCCCTTGACGGCGTTGCACAGCTCGCAGCCGTCGGCGTCGGGCAGGACGACGTCCAGCAGGAGCAGGTCGGGGCGTTCGCGGCGGCAGAGGTCCAGGCACTCCGCCCCGCGGGTGGTGGAGATGACATCATAGCCGGCGACGGTCAGCGTGCGGACGGTGGCCTTGAGTACGCGTTCGTCGTCGTCAACGACGAGAAGTCTTGCGGGCGACCCTTGCGATCCCATCACAACCTGTCAAGACGCCAGAACCTGTGCGAGGAGGAACTGCAGCAACCGATTGTTGCCTTTATAGTAACGGCACACGGCGGGCGCGAGCAGAAGGATTTATGATATTTCTGTCGTTTTTGACGGTGCCGGGAACGGGGGTTTGCGGAGCACGGCAAGGGGCTGCCCGGAGGCCCGGGGGAGGAGGCGGCTCAGGTGTTCTTCTTGACCATGTGGACCTCGTTGCCCTTGTCGTTGAACCAGACCTCGTCCATGTAGGCGTGCATGAGCATGACGCCTCGGCCGGTGGGCTTTTCGAGGTTCTCGTCGGCGGTCGGATCGGGGAGCCGGGCGGGATCGAAGCCGGGGCCTTCGTCGGCGATGGTGATCGCCGCGCGGTCCGGGGCGATGTGGTAGGTCAGATCGATGCTCTTGGAGGCGTCGAACTTGTTGCCGTGCTTGATGGCGTTGTTGATGCCCTCTTCGAGCGCGAGCTTGATGGCAAAGCAGGACGCGTCGCTGTAGCCGAAGCGAGCGACTTCGTCAAGGAGATCGGCCTCGGCCCGTTGTGCCGCGCAGAGGTCCGAAGGTATGCGCACCGTCTTCTGCAAGGACGCCATCCGAACCGCCAACGGTCAGGCCAACGAGGCGACGGCCTCGTCCTTCGATTCGCAGATCTGGAAGATCTCGTTCAGCCGCGTGATGACGAACACCTCGTAGATCGGCGGCTGAATGCCGCTGAGCCGGAGTTGCCCGTTCTTCTCGCGGACCCGCTTGTGCAGGGTGATCAGCATGCCGAGGGCACTGGAGGACATGTGCCCGACATTGGAGAAGTCCAGGACGAACTTGGGGGTCCGGGCGTCGGCGACCAGCCCCTGGAGCCGCTCTCCGATCTGCGAGATGCCGATCTCGTCGAGGATCTTGCGGTCCGTCAACTCCACAACGGTCACGTCTCCTTCCGAGGAGACGTTCAGCCGGGGGATCTCCTGCTCCATGGCGCTGGCTCTCCTTCTAGGCACGACCACGGCCACTCCGGTTCAGCCTAGGACGCCGCCGGGGCATTGTCAAGCACGTGACCGGGGGAGTTTCGGGGCGCCCGGCCGCAGAAGGACTCGGCGCGGTCGCCGGGGGGTTGGCTCCCAGGCCTTGCGAGGACCCTTGGTCGGGCTTCTCCCGGTCAGTCCGTCGCCAGCAGGACCAGCAGGAGAATATTCACCAGGACGCTGAGCGCCAGGGCGGCGCCGAGGACGACCAGCATGACCGTCAGGTTCTTCGGCGAGACGCCGCCGGACGGCAGCGGGCGCGTCGCCGGGCCCTCGCCCCCCGCTTCGGCGGGGGCCGCCTCGGCCTCGTCGGCCAGGCCCGTCAGCATCCCCGCGTCAATCTGCTTGCGGGCCTGAAGCGGAGGCTGGCCGGCCTCGATCGCCTCGAGGTCCAAAAGCAGGTCGCTCGTGGTCGCGTACCGCCGGGCGCGGTCCTTGGCCATCATCACCTCCACGACCTCGCCCAGCCCCGCCGACAACTGCGGGTTGACGTGGTCCGGCGGGACCAGCGATTCCTTGAGGTGCTTGTGCATGACGGCCGCGGGAGTCGAGGCCTGGAACGGCACCTGGCCGGTGACGAGGTGATACAGCGTCGCCCCGAGGGCGTAGATGTCGGCGCGGAAGTCGATGTCCATCTCCCCGCGAATCTGCTCGGGGGAGATGTAGTACGGCGTGCCGTAGGCCCGTCCGGCCTCGGCCTGGGCGGCGCGGGCGTCGGCGGCCTCGCGAGCCAGGCCCATGTCCGCCAGCTTGGCCTGGCCCTGCTTGGTGATCATGATGTTCTTGGGCTTGACGTCGCGGTGGACCAGCCCCTGGCCGTGGGCGTGCTCCAGCGCGCGGGCGATCTGGATGATCAGCCGCAGGGCCTCGTCCTCGCTGAAGACTTTCCCGGCCGCCAGTTCATCGCCAAGGGAATGCCCGTCGACGTACTCCATCACGAAGTAGTGATACCCCGCGGCCTCGCCGACGTCGAAGGCCTGGACGATGTTGGGGTGGTTGAGCTTGGCGGCGGCCTTGCCTTCCTTGTAGAAGCGCTGGACGTACTCGGCGTTTTCGCTGAGCCTGCGAGGCAGGACCTTGATGGCGACGACGCGATCGAGGCTGATCTGCCTGGCCTTGAAGACGGTGGCCATGGCCCCCGAGCCGAGCTTGGAGAGGATCTGGTAGCCGGGGATCTGCTGGTTCCGCGAGGCCTCGATGGTCTTCTTGACCCGCGCGATCTGCCGCTTGGTCACCACGCCGTTGGCGACCATCACGCCGGCAAGGGTCGCCTCGCTGTCGCCCTGGCGGGCCTGGAGGGCCTTGCACTTGTCTACCTCGTCCTGCGTGGCAAGGCCCTGCTCGACGACCGTACGCCCCAGTTCCGTATCCATCGACGCCGTCGAGGCCGACGCGTCGCTCCGCTCATCCGCCATGATTTGCGCCTCGCGTCCGAAAGGAATCACCCGGAGGGTGCGGACCCGCCGACGCCGCTGCCATGCGGCGCGGGCGCCACCCGCCATACTCCTGTTAACCCGCCGACGGGGCCGGAGGGTTCGCTCGGGCTGTCAACGTCTCGGCCGGGCCGTACATCCTGGCGGGCTGGAGCTCCTTGCGGTGCATGCCTCTCTCGGCCAGCCAGCTTCGCACGTGCCAGCACAGATGGCACTTGGAGGCGTAACCCTCACGGGGCGCGAAACCGGACCGCACGGCCCGCGCGGCCAGGGCGACGGGCCCGCCGTCGGCGAGCGTCGCCAGCACCGGCCGGGCCCGCGGTGCGTCGTAAAGGCCCTGCCAGACCTCGCCGATCGCGGGTCCCTTCCGGCCGGGCAGGCCGATGCGCCCGAGTGCGATGCCCGCGCACGTTCCCGGCGTGACCCACCCGCCGGGGCCCACGTGGACGTGTCGGGACCGCAGCAGGCGCTCACGGCAGGGACTATCGGCCAGATCCGTCAACGGCTTGGGCGGGAGCATGGGCGCGAGCGCGTGAGCGGCGCGCCCGCAGAGGCGGTCGCGCCCGCTGGCAGCGTAGCGGGCAAACAGTTCGCTACGCCGGTCGGCGGGCAACTCGGATGTGTCGCAGCCGTCGGCAAGCCAGTCCCGCCAGCGGACCTGGACGCGCCGGCGGCCGAGGGCCTCCTCGGCCAGGTCGGCAAGCATGCGGCACCGCTCGATGGGGACGAACTGCTGGTGGTAGGGATCGGCGGAGATGGTGAGCTTGCCGAGCCCGGCCTCGCCGAGAGCTGCCAGGCGGTCGCGGGCGACGGCGGGGTTCCGGGCCCAGAGGGCGTTGGTCTCGATCTTCTCCAGCGGACCGAGGCCCTCGTCGCGGGCGCGGCGGCAGAGCTCGATCAGCCGGGGCCAGTCGAGGAACGGCTCGCCCCCGGTCAAATGGATGCGGCAGCCGTGGGGGGAAGCGTTCTGGAGCTGGCGCCAGGTTTCCAGGGCCTCCTCGACCGACAACTCCTCCCCGTCGGCCGGCGAGCAGCACAGGTAACACGACGCACACGCCGCATCGCAACGGGTGGTCAGCAGCAGGCCTGCAAAGGACCAGTGCTTCACGGGCATCGGTTCGTCTCGGCGTCGGGGTGGCATGGTGACCATATTGTATCTTGGCCGGCGCGACCCCGCCGGGGTAGAATGTGCCGCCGGAATGAACACGTCGGGGCCCTCGGGCGTCGTATCGGCGTCCGAACGGCTGAAATACCCGCCACCCATCGGCGACCATGTCGATGTGGCTCGATCGCGCCCCGGGAACAGCCCCGAAACCGAAGGGAGACAACGCATGCGTACACAAACGCTTACGGTCCTGCTGACGGCCATGCTGCTGGTGGCAGTGGCCTTCGCCCCGGCCAAAGAGGACGACGCCGGCAAGGGCAAGAACACCCCCGCAGCCAGGAAGAGCGAGAAGCCCGAGCCCGACGCGAAGAAGGACGAAAGCGAGAAGCCGAAGCCCAAGAAACCGGCGAAGAAGCCGGCGAAGAAGCCCGAGGCGAAAAAGCCCGCGCCGAAGGCCCCGCCGGCGCCGAAGGTCGCGCACATCCGGATGCAGGGGCAGGTGCTGGCCAGCCCGCCGGAGTTCTCGCTGTTCGCCGACAAGACGCCCGGCATGACCCTGCGGGAGTGGATGCTGCGGCTGGGCAAGGCGAGGAACGACGACGATATCGACGCCGTCGCCCTCGAGGTCGACGCCCTTCAACTCACCTGGGCCCAGGCCCGGGAACTCGCCGACGCCATCGCACGCCTGAACAAGACCAAGCCCGTCTACACCCACATCATCTCCGGGCAGGCCCCCCAATACCTTCTCGCCGCCGCCGGGCGGGAGGTCACCATGGACCCGGCCGGAACGCTCATGATCACCGGGCTCGGCGCCGAGCTGACGTTCTTCTCCGGGACGATGGACTGGCTGGGCATCCGCCCGCAGATGATCCAGATCGGCAAGTACAAGGGCGCGGCCGAGCCGGTGACGCGGACGGGCCCGTCCAAGGAGCTCAAGGCCGAGTACAACGAGTTGCTCGACGACCTGTACGCGCAGTTGTGCGAAGGGATCTCGCGGCGGCGTCGGCTGTCGCAGCCGCACGTCCGCAACGCGATCGACGCCGGGCCCCTGGATGCCCCGGCGGCGAAGGAGTACCGCTTCGTCGACGGCCTGGTGGCCAAGGCGGACTTCCACGCCCACGTGGCGAGGAAGGTGCACGCGGGCAAGCACAAGAGCGTCCGGTGGGTGCACAACTACGAGGCCAAGTCTCCCCGGAAGATGGACTTCTCCAACCCCCTGGCGGTCTTCAGCATGATGATGGGCGGCCCGAAGAAGCAGACCACCCGCGAGCCCACGGTGGCCATCGTCCACGCCGACGGGATGATCGTCGCCGGCAAGAACGGGCGGGGGCTGTTCGGCCAGCCGTTCGTCGGGCACAAGACCATGGTCCAGTGCTTCGAGAAATGTCGCCGCGACAAGAACATCAAGGCGGTCATCTTCCGGGTCAACTCCCCGGGCGGATCGGCCATCGCCAGCGAGCTGATCTACCAGGCCGTCCGCAAGTGCGCGAAGGTCAAACCGGTGATCGTCAGCGTCTCGGGCATGGCCGCCAGCGGCGGGTACTACATCGCCCTCGGCGGGCAGAAGATCCTGGCCAATCCCCCGGCCGTGACGGGCAGCATCGGCGTGGTCGGCGGCAAGATGGCGACCACGGAGATGCTCGGCAAGTTGGGGATCACGACGTACGAGTTCACTCGCGGGCGCAACGCCGGGCTCTGGCTGTCGCGTGCGTGGAGCGACCGGGAGCGGGAGGTCGTCCGCAAGCTCATGCAGCGGACGTACGACGTGTTCGTCTCCCGCGTCAGGGACTCCCGCGGCAAGCGGATCAAGGACGTTTCCAAGGTCGCGCAGGGGCGCATCTTCACCGCCCGCGAGGCCGCCCGCAACGGCCTGATCGACGCCGTCGGCGGCTTCCGCGAGGCGGTGGAGGCCGCCCAGTCCGCCGCGAAGATCGACAAGAGCCACTTCATCATCCTCCCGCGCCCCAAGACGCTCTTCGACGTCCTCTATGGCGGGCAGGTGGCCTCGGCCAGCACTGCGCGGTGGGGGATCGATCCGGCGGCGGGAACGGTCTCGCCCCTGCTTCGGGCGGCCGGGCTCCGCGCCGCCGCCCCGGCCGGCTACCTCCTCCGGCTGGCCCGCCTGCTGGAGACCGAGCGCGTTCTAGCCGTGCTGCCCTATCACCTGGAGGTCGGCCCCTAGCCTTCGTCCATGCCGCGCAAGAAGCCTTTCAACCTTTTCGCCTACGGCACGCTGATGAACCCGGAGGTCTTCCGGGGCGTGACGGGGCTGCGCCTGGTTCCCACGGCCGAGGAGGCCGACGGACTGACCCGCCTGCACGCCCGCCGCGCGATCCTGCCGGGGTACCGGAAGGTCAGCCCGGACCACAGCTACCTCTACGCCGTCCCGGACCCGATGGGCCGGATCCGCGGGTACGTCATCGGCCCCATGCCCGGGCACGTGCTGACCGCCCTGCGCCAGTACGAGGGGCGAAACTACGCCCGCCGGACCGTCACCGTCCACACCCGGGGCGGCACGGAGAGGGCGGTCGTCTTCGTCGGCAACCTCAAGCAGCTTGAGCACACGTTCGGCTACGACTTCGACGACCGCTACAAGCAGGAGATCCTGCTGGACGAGAAGATCGAGGCGGCCCTGCTGGAGACCGAGCAGCAGCAGCTCAACAAGACCGAGACGGCCGCCCGCCGCGCGGTAGCCGAGCTTCACGGCTCGACGATCCGCGATCTGCGACGGCGGCACTTCGAGGCCGGGGGGATCAGCGACTACGCCATCCGCCACTCCCTGATGGACCGCCCGCTGCCGGACTTCGAGCGGATCGCCGCCGACCCCGAGGCCCGCGCCCTGGCGCCGAACTACCTGGCGATGGTCATCCGCCAGGTCATCTTCAACCAGATCGAGGAGCGCATCCGCAAGGACTTCCGCTACGAGGTGGACCAGTTGTCCTCGGCGGGAGATTACTACGAGCGGACGATCAGCTCGCTGGCGGCGCTGCGCCTGGTCAACAGCCTCGACGACGTGCTGGACATGCTCATCGCCGACGGTCTCCAGGACCTCAGCTTCGAGCGGGACCACCTCGTCGACTTCGTCCGCTGGTCGATCATGACCTCCGACGAGCTGTACGACCCGCACCTGGCCCGCTACGTGCTGGAGTACATCGAGCAGCACCACGGGACGGGCTACATCCCGTTGGGGGCCGAGCTGGAGTTCTCGAACATCGGCCACAAGGTCATCCGCGATCCCGAGGGCCAGGACGTTCGCGATTCTCACTACGACGGGTTCCTGTACTTCCCGGACTTCGGGCTGGACGTGCTGACGTGGAAGCTGGGCGGGCACATCGACGACCACCACGACAAGGCGTCCTCGGACCCGCGCCGAGGGTTCTTCGAGATCGCCCTGGGCAACCTGTCCATCCGGGCGAACATCTCCAAGCCGCTGACCGACGACCCCTGGACGCTCAGCCAACTGATCCACGAGGCGCGGACGTTCTACCGCGTGGCGCCCCACAGCGTGCACATCTCGCTGCAACTGCGTACGCAGCACCGGCCGGTGCAGGACCGCATCCTCCCGCTGGCGGTGCTCAAGTGCCTGTTCGCCATCGCCGGCGACGTCGTCCGCGGGCCCGACGGCGGGGTGGTCATCCGCAGGCTGGTCAACGACGAGGTCATCACCCACAGCCCCACGCCGCACATGATGTTCTCGGAGATCTCCAAGCGCCACAGCAGCGAGAACGACGAGTCCTACCCCTCCGTGCGATCCCGGCCGCGCAGCGGCGTCTACGTCCAGCAGTTCAAGTTCCTCCGACTGGCCGAAGAGCTCAACTACGAGCCGATCGCCCTGGGCCTCAAGGGCCTCCAGATCAGCCGGCGGCCGGGCAGTTTCCTGACCGCCAGGCAGTACAACGACAGCCCACGCCACCGCCGGGCCTTCCACGAGCTGACCGAATGGGGCGCCGCCCCCGAGCCGCTCAGCGAAGCCGAGATCCAGGCCTTCCTCGGACCGGTCTACGACGGGTTGATGACCGAGCGACGAGGCCGACCCGTGCACACCGGCGCGTACATCTCCTGGGCCGTGGATCGCCTGCAGAGCATGCTTCAGGCATTCAACGTGATGATCGACTGGGCGCGCAATCGCCGTCCGATCCGCGTCGATCGGCCGTAGGCGGTCGCGGCGGGCCGCCGGCGGCGCCGGGGGTCGTCAAGGCGTCGGGGGCGCGGTGTCCTCGGGGCCGGCGTCCTGCTCGTCCTCCGGCGGGGTCTGCGATGGGGTTGGCTCGTCGGTCAGGAGCATCTCGGCGTAGCTGCGGAGCAGCCGGTCGGCCTGTTCGTACTGACGAAGCCGCTCGGCGTAGGTGCGAGCTTTCGTGTCCTCCCCGATGTTGCGATACAGGTAGGCGGCGAGGAACTGGAGCATCGCCCGCGTGTCACCGCCGGCGTGCTGCATCCGCTTCTCCAGCACGCTCAACTGGGCCTCCAGGGCCTCGACGTCCATGATCTTCGCCAGGTCCACCTGCGTCCGCATCAGCGGCGGGAACAGCCGAAGCGCGCGGCGAATCTTGTGGGCGCCGCTCAGGGACTCCCCGGCCCCCACCAGGCTGAGCCCCTGGCCGAGATGAGCCAGCGGGTTGCGGCTGTCGATCATCCCGGCGGTCTCGAACATGCTCGCCGCCTGGTAGTAGTTATTGCGGCGCAAACGCCGCTGGGCGCGGGCCATCTCGCGGTTGTACAGGTCGTTGCCCTTGCCGGCCAGGTCGCGAAGCACCAACCCGTCGCCGGCCAGGTCCACCAGCGGGCTGTCGATCCCCGGCCGCTCGGGAAGGCCCTCCGCCCCGGCCGGCCGGGTGGTGGGCGCGCGGCGTTCCCTGAGCTCCCGGATCTTGACGAGCATGTCGATGAAGGGGTCGGTGCCGGGCTCGGGTCGGCCCGCCTGGCCCGCGGGCGTGGGGGCGTCGGCCCCTCCGACGGGCAGTCCGGAGACGCGGGCGGCCAAGGCGGCGTCGCTTTCGGTGTTGGTCTCGGACTCGACACGGCGGCTGACGAACTGGTCGCGGTGGGCTTGGACGTACAGCTCGCGCTGAAGGCTCTGGCGATCCTCGCCGCGCGGGATGCCAAACAGCGTGGTCGCGCTCGATGCGTCCGCCCGCCACGGCTCGCCGGCGGCGAAGCCGGACCGGTCAAGCCGCAGCCCGGCGTCCGACCTGTACCGCGCGGAGGTCGGCGAGGGGGGCGAAAGGTCACGCCCCGTCATCCCCCCAGCCAGCGGGGCCGGCATCTCCGTGCCTTCGATCGCGCGGTAGTCGGCCAGGGCATCCACGTAGAGTTGCCGCCCGATCCCCCCGGCCGCGGAAACCGCAGAGATCGGCACGTTCGTCCCCGGCGCGTTTCGCCCGGCCAGGATATCCGATGCACCCAGCGTGATCCGGGACCGCTCGTAGTACGGCCGCGTCCGCCAGGGCTGACCGGCCCGGACGTCCTCCAGGCCAACCGACCGGCTGCGCCAGCCGCTCAGCCCCGCCGAGGGGATGTTCATCCGGAGGGTGTCCGCCGCGGGATTCGCCGAGGCGCGAAAGCCCGCCAGGCCGGTGACCTGGCCGGTCACGTACAACTGGCTGCTGAGGTCGTTGCTGGCCGGGCGGCGGACGTTCAGGCCCCCGCTGCCCACCCGCGGATTGGCGTCGATCGCGCTGCCGTCCTGGGTCTCGACGACCTGCCCGGCCGCCGGGGCCGCCAGCAGGGCCATCGCGACCGTCAGGGCCGCGGCCCTGGGTGTGTTCGCGTTCATCGTAAGGACCTCCCTGTCCCCGCCGGCCCGGACCGGTCAGCGCCGCCGCTCGGCGTGTTCGGCCTCGTCGGCCTCGGCGGGCGACACTACCAGTGTATCCGTCCCGGAGTCCTCTTGCCAGCGCGGACGGTGAGGCCGCGCACCGCGGCGCGGGCGTTGCCGCGCCCTGCGGAGCCTCGACGGCCCGGCCGGGATGTGTCGTCGTCTCTGCATCGTACTTCACTCCGGGGCCGCCGCGAACTCGACGCGCGGGACCCAACGTCTCGGCCCCTATATCGGCCCGATGAGGGCGATGGATAAGGACCGCCACTCATTCTACGGCCGCCGCGGGACGTGCGTTCACGCCGGGCAGTCAGGGCGAACGGAAAACCTGGGGTTCGTGGCGATGCCGGGGGGGATTTCGCGGCGGACATTGCTTATAATCTGACCGGCCCGGGTAGCCGATGATGACCAGGAGGGTGCGTCGTATGCGCCCCGTCCGCAGGAAGATCCGGCGTCGGCGGCCCCGGCGCCTTCAACGCGATCGCGAGTGCCTATGCGACCTTTGAGAACGTTCACGATCGAGCCGTCGTTGCCGGAGCAGTTGACCCCCCTGCTGGAGGTGGCCTACAACCTCTGGTGGTGCTGGCATGGCGAGGCCCTGGAGTTGTTCCGCCGCCTCGACCCCGTCGGGTGGGAAGACTGCTACCACAACCCCGTCGCCCTGCTGGGACGGATGGGCCAGCAGCGGCTGGTCGAGCTGGCCGGCGACGAGGGGTTCCTCGCCCACCTCCAGCGGGTCCACAAGCAGTTGAGGGACTACATCTCCACGCCCGGCTGGTGGCGACGGACGTACGGCAACGGCACGAAGCCGCGGGTGGCGTACTTCTGCGCCGAGTTCGGGCTCAACGAGTGCATGCCCATCTACTCCGGCGGCCTGGGCGTGCTGGCCGGCGACCACCTCAAGAGCGCCTCGGAGCTGGACATCCCGCTGGTCGCCATCGGACTGCTCTACCAGCAGGGCTACTTCCGCCAGCGCCTCAACGCCGACGGGTGGCAGTTGGAGCTGTTCCCCCGCAACGACTTCCACAACATGCCCGTCCAGCTCGTCCGCCACGGGGAGGGCGAGGGCGAGCCCGTGCAGATCGAGGTCGAGATCCTCGACAACACCGTCAAGGCCCAGGTCTGGCGGCTGAAGGTCGGGCGCATCGACGTCTACCTGCTGGACACCAACGTCCCGGAGAACTCCCCCGAGGACAGGCACATCACCGCCCAGCTCTACGGCGGGGACCAGGAGATGCGCATCCGCCAGGAGATCCTCCTGGGCATCGGCGGCGTGCGGATGCTCAAGGCCCTCGGGCTCGATCCCAGGGCCTTCCACATGAACGAGGGGCACTCCGCCTTCCTCGCGCTGGAACGCTGCCGCCTGTTCATGGCCGAGCAGGGCGTCTCCTTCGCCGAGGCCAGGGAGGCCGTCTGCGCCTCCAACATCTTCACCACGCACACGCCCGTACCCGCAGGCAACGACGCCTTCGAGCCCTGGCTGGTCGAGAAGTACTTCTCCCGCTACTGGCCGCAGCTTGGCCTGGACAAGGACGCCTTCTTCGCCCTCGGGCGGCAGGAGCCCAACAACCGGGAGGAGCCGCTGAACCTCACGGTCCTGGCCCTGCGGATGAGCGGCTATCGCAACGGCGTCAGCGAACTGCACGGCGCGGTCAGCCGCAAGCTCTGGGCCGGCGTCTGGCCCGGGCTGCCCGCCGCCGAGGTGCCCATCGGCCACATCACCAACGGCATCCATACGCGGACGTTCATCAGCCACGACCTCGCCGCCCTCTACGACCGCTACCTCGGCCCCCGCTGGCATGAGAAGCCGGCCGACATGGACACATGGAAGGCCGTCGACTCCATCCCCAATACCGAGTTGTGGCGGACCCACGAGCGGCGGCGCGAGCGCCTGGTGGCCTTCGCCCGACGTCACATGCACAAGCAGTTGGCCAAGCGCGGCGCGGGCTCTTCGGAGTTGGCGGCCGCCGACGAGGTGCTCGACCCCGAGGCCCTGACGATCGGCTTCGCACGGCGGTTCGCGACGTACAAGCGGGCGAACCTGATCCTGGCCGACCCGGACCGCCTGGCGCGGCTTCTTGGCGGCGCGGACCGCCCGGTGCAGATCATCTTCGCCGGCAAGGCCCACCCGCGGGACAACCCGGGCAAGGACCTGATCCGCCAGATCGTCCACACAGCCCGCAAGGGCCCGTTCCGCCGGTCGCTGGTCTTCCTGGAGGATTACGACCTCAATGTAGCGCGGTACCTCGTACAGGGCGTGGACGTCTGGCTGAACACGCCGCTTCGGCCCATGGAGGCCTCGGGCACCAGCGGAATGAAGGTCGCCGCCAACGGCGGGCTCAACGTATCCATCCCCGACGGCTGGTGGGCCGAGGGCTACGGCCCGGAGGTCGGCTGGGCCATCGGCTCGGGCGAGAACTACGACGACCTGGAGTACCAGAACAAGGTCGAGAGCCAGGCGCTCTACGACCTGCTGGAGAAGGAGGTCGTCCCGCTGTTCTACGATCGCGGGCCCGACCGCCTGCCCCACGGCTGGATCGCCAAGATGAAGAAGGCCATGTCGCGCCTGGCCCCCGTGTACAACACCAACCGGATGGTCCGCCAGTACGCCGAGTTGTTCTACGTGCCCGCCGCCAAGCGCTGCGAGGAGTTGATCGACTCGGAGATGGCCGGGGCCCGACGCCTGGCCGCCTGGAAGGCCAGGTGCCGCCAGCATTTCCCCGACGTCCGCGTCGAGACGGTCAGCGACGACCTCGACGACCTCGGCGGCGCGTCGGTCGGCAGGGACGTCCGCGTCCAGGCCCAGGTCAGCCTCGGCGACCTGGCGCCCGAGGACGTCAAGGTCGAGCTCTACTACGGGCCCCTCGACGCCGACGGGCAGCTCACCACCGGCGAGGCCCTCGCCATGGAACGCGCCGAAGCCGGCGACAACGGACGCGTGCGGTACACCGTGCAGATGCCCTGCACACGCAGCGGCATGACGGGCTACACCGTCCGCGTCATGCCCCAGCACGAGACGCTCCCCGACGCGCGCGACATGGGACTCATCCGGTGGGTGTAGCCCTGCGGCGCAAACAGCCAGCCGGAGAATGCCGTAGCATGACGCCGGCCGAGACCAGGCGAGTGTGTTGTCGTCTGCCATCTGGTCCTCGGTTGGGGTTTGCCGTCCGGGATGTGCTGTCGGCGCTGTGAACAGAAAGCGCTTGGCCCTTCGGCCCGACGCGCGGTAGTCTGTAGCCCATGGCCGCGTTGCGGCCCCGACGGTACACGACCGATGCGAACGACCCGAAACACGACGACTACATGCTGACATGCCGCCTCCGGGCATTCCGGGCGGTGTGGTCGTCGTGGGTCTTTCGATCCGCCGTGTGCCGTTTGCTTATGTCCGGCCGACGACGAACCACGCCGGGCGGGGTCTTCGGAGGGCGGCAGGAAGGAACACCGCCATGAGCGTCACCATCCAGCTTCCCGACGGGAGCGAGCGCACCTACGATGAGCCCCTCGCCGCGCGCGACGTGGCCGAGGACATCTCCCCGCGCCTGGCCTCGGCGGCCGTCGCGGCGGAGATCGACGGCACGCTCGGCGACCTGACCGCCACGGTCGGCGAGGGCACGCACAGCCTGCGCCTGCTCACCGACCGCGACGACGAGGCGCTGGAGGTGCTGCGCCACACGGCCGCCCACGTGATGGCCCAGGCGGTGGTGCGCCTGTTCGGCAAGGGCGTCAAGTACACCATCGGCCCGGCGCTGACGGACGATTTTCAGTACGGCTTCTACTACGACTTCGACGTCCCCGACCGCATCAGCGAGGAAGACCTCCCGCGGATCGAAGCGGAGATGAAGAAGATCGTCGGCGAGAAGCTGCCCATCGAGCGGGAGGAGCTGTCGGTCGACGCGGCGCGCCGGCTCTTCGCCGACCTCGGTCAGGACTACAAGGCCGAGATGATCGACGACCTCGTGGCCGCCGAGGGCGTGGACGCCGTCAGCGTGTACCGCCAAGGCGATTTCGTGGACATGTGCCGAGGCCCCCACCTGCCCCACACGGGCAAGCTGAAGGTCTTCAAGCTGCTCAGCACGGCCGGGGCCTACTGGCGGGGCGACGAGAGCAAGCCCATGCTCACGCGCGTGTACGGCACGGCGTTCTTCAGCAAGGACGCGCTGGCCGAGCACCTCGAGAAGATCGAGGAGGCCCGCAAGCGGGACCACCGCGTCCTCGGCCGGCAGCTCGGGCTGTTTCTGATCAGCGAGGCGGT
The DNA here is from genome assembly GCA_964385465.1 of uncultured Planctomycetaceae bacterium. GTDB lineage: Bacteria > Planctomycetota > Phycisphaerae > SM23-33 > SM23-33 > CAYLPJ01. The sequence goes on from CAYLPJ010000038.1 coordinate 56,648, forward strand.
GGGCCCGGGGCTTCCGCTGTGGCTGCCGAAGGGCGCGGTCCTCCGCATGGAGTTGGAGGGCTGGCTTCGCGGCGAGCTGACGAAACGAGGGTACCGATCGGTCATCACGCCGCACATCGGACGGATCGGCCTCTACGAAACCAGCGGGCACTACCCGTACTACGAGCACGGCCTGTTCCCGACGATGTCTGTGGATGACAACGAGGCGTACATCGTCAAGCCGATGAACTGCCCGCATCACATTCAGATCTACAAGTCCGAGCAGCACAGCTACCGGGACCTCCCACTTCGCCTCTCGGAGTTCGGGACGGTGTACCGCTTCGAGCAGTCCGGCGAGCTGAGCGGGCTGACGCGGGTCCGCGGCTTCACCCAGGACGACGCGCACATTTTCTGCACGCCGGAGCAACTGGAGGCGGAGATCGCCTCCTGCGTGGAGCTGACCCGCCTGTGCCTCCAGACCCTCGGCCTGGAGGACTACCGCGTGCGGATCGGCCTGCGCGACCCCGACAGCAGCAAGTACGTCGGCGAGGCCGATCGGTGGGACCGCGCCGAGGCGAACATCCGCAGCGTGGTCGGCAAGGTGGGCCTGGACTACACCGAGGAGGCCGGCGAGGCGGCGTTCTACGGCCCGAAGATCGACTTCGTCGTCAACGACTGCCTCGGGCGGGAATGGCAGCTCGGGACGATCCAGGTGGACTACAACCTCCCCGAGCGGTTCGACCTGGAGTACATCGGCGCCGACAACACGGCCCACCGCCCTGTCATGATCCACCGCGCCCCGCTGGGGTCGCCCGAGCGGTTCATCGGGATCCTGATCGAGCACTTCGCCGGCGCGTTCCCGCTGTGGCTGTCGCCGGTTCAGGTTGCGGTCCTGCCGGTCAGCGAGAAGGTCAACGACTACGCCGCGCAGGTGGTCGAGCGCCTCGACGGCGCGGGGCTCCGCGTGGAATTCGACAACTCCTCGGAGAAGGTCGGCGCGAAGATCCGCCGGGCCACGCTCCAGAAGGTGCCCTACATGCTGATCGTCGGCCCGCGCGAGGCCGAGGCCGGAACCGTCTCGGTACGCCACCGCACCGAAGGCGACCTGGGCCCCCGGAGCGTGGAGGAGCTTCTGGCCGATCTGCAAACCGAGATCAAAACCAAGGGAAACGCCCCGCTGGCAAGCGTTGAACCAACGTAAGCAGATAGAATAGGACGAGGACGATGTTCGCGGGCCGGCCGGCGTCCGCGGTGGACGCCGGGCCCACCCCGCCACGTTGTCAGGAGACCCAAGCCATCGCAAAGAATCTTCGCAGGAACACGCAGATCCGCGTCTCGCCGATCCGCCTGATCGACCAGGACAACAACCAGATCGGGATCGTGGACGTCCGCGACGCACTCCAGAAGGCGCGCGACGCCGATCTGGACCTTGTGGAAGTGGCCCCGCAATCGCAGCCGCCCGTCTGCCGGATCATGGATTACGGCAAGTGGATGTACTCGCAGCGGAAGAAGGAACAGAAGGCCAAGGCCAATCGCCACGAGACGGAGCTGAAGGAAATCCGCATCCGCACGCCGAAGATCGGCGAGCACGACCTGGGAATCAAGGTCGACCGCGCCCGCAAGTTCCTCGAGCGCGGCGACCGGGTCCAGTTCACCCTGCGCTTTCGCGGGCGAGAGCTCGCCCACATCGACGAGGGGCGCAAGGTCTTCGAGGGCATCAAAGACACCCTCTCGGACGTCAGCAAGGTCGACCAGAACTACCGCTTCGAGGGGCGACGGCTCACCATGACCCTCGCACCGACGGCCGTCAAGAAGCCCAGCGAAGAAGCGTCGACCGGCAAGAATTGACCGTCGGCGAAGGCATCCACGGAAAGCACATCCATTGAGCTTTGAGAATCTCGGTCTCATCGAGCCGCTGCTGAAGGCGGTTCGCGAAGAGGGGTACACCCACCCGACACCCATCCAGGAACAGGCCATCGGCCTGCTGCTGGATGGCAATGACCTGCTGGGCTGCGCCCAGACCGGCACGGGCAAGACCGCCGCGTTCGCCCTGCCCATCCTCCAGCACCTCGCAACCACCGAGCCGCACCCGGTCCGCGACGAGGACGACGCCAAGCCGCCCGAGCCGCCCGAGCCGCCCCCCCGCGGCCGGGGCGGACGCCGGCATGGCAGGAAGCGCGGCGGCAGGCGCCATGTAGGCAAGCCGGGCCCGCCGGTCCGGGCGCTGATCGTCACCCCGACGCGCGAGCTCGCCGCACAGATCGGCGAGAGCTTCGAGGCCTACGGGCGCCACACGGGCATCCGCAGCACCGTCGTCCACGGCGGCGTCCGCAAGGGCCCCCAAGCCAAGGCCGTCCGCGCCGGCGTCGACGTGCTCGTGGCCACGCCCGGGCGGCTGCTGGACCTCATGGGCGACAAGGTCGCACGGCTCTACAACGTCGAGGTCCTCGTCCTCGACGAAGCCGACCGCATGCTCGACATGGGCTTCATCCGCGACATCCGACGCATCGTCGCCCACGTGCCCGACGACCGCCAGACCATGCTCTTCTCGGCCACGATGCCAAAGACGATCCAGCACCTCGCCGATTCCATCCTCGACGAGCCCGAGGAGATCCGCATCGCCCCCCAGGCCCCCGCCGCCGAAACGGTGGACCAGCAGGTCTACTTCGTCGAGCCACGCAGCAAGCAGGACCTCCTCCAGCACCTGCTGACCGAAACCGACGAGATCAGCCGGGCGCTGGTCTTCGCGCGGACCAAGCGGGGGGCCGACCGGATCGTGCTGCACCTCCAGCACGCCGACATCAATGCCGACGTCATCCATTCCGACAAGAGCCAGAAAGACCGCCAGCGCGTGCTCAACAGCTTCAAGGAGGGGCGCACCCGCGTGCTCGTCGCCAGCGATATCGCCGCCAGAGGGCTCGACGTCGAGGACATCTCCCACGTGATCAACTACGACGTCCCCGAGGATGCCGACACCTACGTCCACCGGATCGGCCGAACCGGCCGGGCCGGACAGGCAGGCAGGGCGCTGTCGTTCTGCGGGCTCGGGGAGCGCGATCATCTCGCGGCCATCGAGCGGCTGATCGACCGCCAGATCCCCACCGTCGAGGAGCACCCGTTCCGTTCGCCCGTCCCGCGCCGCAACAGCAGTCGAAAGCGCCGGATGCCCACCGCCTGGCGCCGCCTCTCCCGAGGCCGACGCCCGCGCGGCGGACGGCGATAGGCACGCCCCGCAAGCCCGACAGCGCCCAGCCGGCCGGCCTCACTTCGCGGGCTTGGCGCCGTCGAGCTCCTTGATCCTCACGCACCGGTACCAGACGCGCTTCGCCTCGTCCTGGAAGCCGATGTACCCCGACGGCGGGCGGTCCTTCAGCCGGGACGTGCTCAGGTCCAGGTCGATGATCTGCTCGCCATTGAGCACCACGTCCAGCTCGCTGCCCCTGCACGTGATGGTGTAGCGGTTCCATTCGCCGGCCGGCTTGACCATGTTCTTCGACGGAGCCGCCGTACCGATGACCCCGCCGCAGTCGTGGGGCCCCACCTTCTTCTTGCCGTGCGTGTCGAGGATCTGCACCTCGAAACCGCTGCGAACGTGATTGTTCGGGTCCGCGACGCGGCAGAACACGCCGGAGTTGCCCTTCGGCTCGAACTTGAACTCCAGGTCCAGCACGAAGTCCTTGTACTTCCGCGCCGTCGTCAGGTACGCGCCGAACCGCTGCCAGCCCTTCTCGCCCGGCCGGGGCTTCAGCGTGATGTGGCCCCGGTCGGTGACCATCCAGTTGCCCGTCGTTCGCCAGCCGGTCAGGTCGTGCAGGTTGAACATCGGCACGAAGCCGCGGTCGGCGCCCTCGATCTCCCCCGACTTGGGGCGGCGGGCCTCGATGTCCTTGAACTCCACGTGCATGTCCTGCCCGCCGTGGAGCTGGAGGGCGAAGTGGCCGATCAGGCGACCGGGATCGTCGCGGAGCTCGACCGTCTTCTTTCCGTTGACCTCGACCACCACGTACCGCCCCACCGCGGCAACGGACAGGTCCGTCCACTCCCCGGGCTTGTAGACCTTGCCGGTGACGTTCGGATCGGGCTGGGCTACCCACGCCCGCCCGCGGGTCTCGTAGAGCCCCCCGACCTTCGGCGAGCGGTCCACCTCTGCCTGGAAGCCGTGGATGCCCACCGCCCCGGGGACCTTCTGCCCGCGGAAGTAGAAGCCGCTGTTGCCCTTGAGCACACGGAACTTCAGCCGCACGACGAAGTCGCTGTAGAGCTTGTCGCTGACCAGCAGCCCGTGGCGCTTCTCGGACTTCTCGCTGGTCCCGACGATGACTCCGTCGGCGACCTCCCACGACCCGCCCGGCAGCGTATGCCACCCCGCCAGCGTCTTGCCGTCGAACAGCGGCTGGTACTCGTCGGTCAGCTCAGCCCGCGGCGGGGCGGGGACGGCGGAGGATGCGAGAATCAGGATCGCGAGAATGGACAGGTGCCTGCATGTCATGGCTTGTCTCCTCTTCCAATGGTGCCCCTCCGGATTCTAACGCCTCCGCGCCGGCGGACAAGGCGATTCCGCCCGCGGGCACCGAACAGCCCCCCCCGCCGCCGGTGTGTCACTTCTGTCCACCCCACGGGACATGGGACACAAGGACATGCCTATCCGTAAATCCATATCCAAAACCACTTTGCGCACACCATCTCCTGTCCGCCGTCTTGATAGGGTGTATAGATTAGCTGGCTATCAAGTAAAGACAGTATGCCGTACGCCCCGTCACCCGCCATGCCAGTTCGGCCCGGGATTTCGCCGGCCGAGGCGCAGGCGCACGCCCGGCGGCGGGGTATGCTGGGGAGCATGACCTCATGGGCATGTCTGCTTCTCGGCGTCGCCGCGTCGGCCCCGGCCGACGAGTGCGACATGACCGTCCTCCGCATCTGGGACCGCGCGGCGCACAATGCCTTCACCGACCTCGTCCGCGACGGCAACGAGTGGCTGTGCGTCTTCCGCGAGGGCACCGGGCACGTCTCCCACGACGGCAAGGTCCGCGTGCTGGCCTCGCCCGACGGCGAGCGATGGACCTCCCGCGCCCTGCTGACCACCCCCGACGCCAACCGCCCCGACCTCCGCGACCCGAAGCTCGCCCACACGCCCGACGGGAAATGGATGCTCACCGCCCTGGCCGTCAACCGCAAGGTCGCCCGCCACCGCCGCCAGACGTTCGCCTGGTTCTCCCGCGACGGACGCGACTGGGGCCGGGCCGTCCCCATCGGCGAGCCCGGCTGGTGGCTCTGGCGGGTTACCTGGCACGACGGCGTGGCGTGGTCCGTCGGCTATAACCGTAAGTGGGTGCGGCTGTTCCGAAGCTCCGATGGGCGCCGGTTCCGCACCGCCTACGCCCTCGACAGCGTGCCGGAATCCAGCAGCGGCTACCCCAACGAGGCCACGCTACGCTTCGCGCCCGACGGCCGAATGCTCTGCCTGCTCCGGCGGGAGGGATCCCCGAACACCGCCCTGCTGGGCATCGCACCCCGGCCGGGCGGAACGTGGACCTGGAAAGACCTCGGCGCCCGTCTCGGCGGGCCGGAAATGCTCCGCCTGCCCGACGGACGGTGGATCGTCGCCGGCCGACGGTACGACGGCGGGACCCGAACCAGCCTGATGTGGCTCGACATGCGGGAGGGCAGGTTGCGCGAGTTCGCTCGCCCGCCCTCCGGCGGCGACACCAGCTACCCGGCTCTCGTCCACCACGACGGCTCCCTGTGGATGTCCTACTACTCCTCCCACGAGGGAAAGGCCGCCATCTACTTCGCCAACCTCCCCCTGCCGGCCGCGACCCCGTCCGACTGACCCGCCCCGCCGGGAAGCGAACCGAGCCCTCGAACAGGCGCCCCGACGCCGCGACCGCATGAAAAATGCCTCGCTCAGGACCCCCTCGTCGGCCAGAAGGCCTGGAGAGCGACCGTTGCGCGCTCCATGGCGTGCTCCGTTCCAGGCAATGGACCCCGCAGGGATCACCGACGTCCGGCGTGGACGCCCCGGCACCGGCGGCACCGCGGGGCCGCCGGGCGCTGATGCCGCTGCCGGCGCGGCCTCAGTCGTCATCGGCGTCGAAGTCCATCTCGTCGTGATGGAAGGTATAGGTCGGTTCGTGGAGGTTGTCGTTGCGACGGCCGGGGATATGCTTCATCCGCTCGTCGTGGCGGCGGGCCCACCAGGAGAACGCCAGCCACAGGAGAATCAGCCCGGCGACAATCCCCAGCGCCACCAGTCCCTGCTGCACCATCATCCAGTCCATGAGTCTTCTCGCTCTTCCGCGAGCCCTCGGACAGACGCGCCGACGCGGCGGCCGGCCCGGGGCCGCCTTGTCACCGCAACTGCTCGCCGTCGTCCTCCCGCCCCCGCCGGCTTGCGGGGCCGCCGCCCCGCCCGGGATCCTCCCCCGAGATCACCACATGCCCCTGCGCTGCGGGGCGGTAGGCCAGCTTGCTGATCTGGTAGCGCTTCCCGTCCAGTTCGAACGTCTTGCCCACGTAGCCGTCAATGCTCCGCTGCCCCTGCCGCTCGTGATACAGGTAGAGCGTCACGACCAGCCCCCGCCTCGACTCGCCGTCAGCAGCCCGGTACGTGTCCTCGAAGATATTGCCGACCCCGACACGCCATTCTCCCAGCCGCCCTTGAGTCGTCTCGGGAATGGTCAGCTCAAACGGGTCCGAGTTGCGGTTCTCATCCCATCCGGGGGCGGTCTCGGCCCGGCCGGACGGGTCGGACCCGCAACCTCCGGCACAGAACGCGCAGGCCAGGAAAGCAGCCAGCGCCACCGCCGGACGGGACGTCCCGGCCGCGGGCGCGAGGCTCTGGGTCACCAGTGAGTTTGCTTTCATGAGACGGTCCTTTATGTTGCACTGAGTGTGGCGTCTTCGATGGAGATAACGGATTGTGAGGCGATGTATGAGGCGATGGTTCTGGATCACCGCGCCGGTTGTTGCCGTGGGGCTCGTTGTGGCCATGCTCGGCAGTTGCCGGCGCGTCGAAGGCAGTTTGACGTACCACGTATCCGGCCGGCTGGTCAACCCCGCCGGCGAGCCGGTCACCGGCTGGGTGGGCCTGACCGAGCGGCGGGCGGAACCGGCCGGGGCCTTCGGGCCCGTCGCCGACCGCGAGGCCTACGGAGAGCCCGGGGAGACCTGGCTGGGATTGACACACACGCGTCCGGACGGGCGGTTCACGCTCGCCCACACCACCGGACCGGCCTGGGGCTACAACCTGCTGCTGGGGTGCATCCCTGTGGGTGACACGACGCCGCCCGAGCCGGACGCGCTGGACCGTGCGTTCGTGCACGTCCACGACGGCACGGACTGGCGATCGGTCCGCGTGGAACTCTCTGCGGACCAGCAGGCCCGGGTCAAGCCCGGCTCGCGATGGGTCCACACGGGAACCGTGGCCCTGGAAGAAGGCCAGGCCCCGCGGCCAGGGGCCGGGGGACCCAACCCCGGACCGTAGCGGCCCGACCACGACGACGGCCTCAAAAACCGCGGACGCGCCAGACATCGCCTTCCTTGACCAGGTTCAGCGTCTCACGGCCGCGGCGGTGCGAGGGAAGTTCCACGTGGGCCTGCGCCGTCTTGCCGGCGGTTTCCGTAGCCCGCACGGAGCCGTCGGCAAACATCCCGCCCAACTCGCCCAACGTTTCGCCGCTGGCCGTGCCCTCGGCCAGCGGGCGGAATTCCCCCTCGGCATCACGGGCCATGCACTGTCGCAACAGCTCGGCGTCCCCGTCTTCGGCGGCGCGGAGGAACGTCTCGGCCGCCGCTCTCGGGGTCTCAAACGAAGCCTGCCCGGCGCCGCCACGGTCGGCGCCGCCCCCGGCGGCCGGCTCCTTGGCCGGCTGCGAGGACCCGCAACCCGCCAGACACAGAAGTATCGAAACGACTGCCCCAGACCTCATGACACAAGACCTCATTGCAGAACACTTCTTCCATGCGCCGAGTCCGCCGCGGCCGCACCTCGCGACCCGTCGTGGCGGCGCCCGGACGCTTGCCTTCTCCTGTTCCATCGCTCTCTCCGCTGCCGGCCCGAGGCTCAACAGGCCGTGACGGAACCGTGAATCAGACGTCCCGCCTTGAGTGTCCCTCGGCGTGAGACGGGCACGTCTTGAACGGGTCCTACCCCGACCCCGCCATGCCCCACACGGTTCCCGGGCCATCCGAAACCGTGCTTGCCGCAATGCATTTGAGGTCGTGAAGGATCGTTCAGATTTGCTTTGGGATATGCCGAGCCGACAATTGGAGGTAGCGGATGCGGGAATGCACAGTGGCTTGTCCGGCCGTCGCGGCGTTGCTTGCTGCGCCTGCTCCGGGGCCGATCGGGTTGATGGATTGATCGAAACGCACAAGCCCTCCCCGCCCGAGCCGGTGGTTTGGGCGCGGGTGCGGGCGGCCGATGAAGCCGACGACCCCAACACCCGCAGCCGACTGTACGAGAAGGACTTCGAGCTGACCAGGGGAAGCCCCGAGGGCCACGGCACGGCCGTCACGGCGGCCCGGGCGGCGAAAGGCCTCCCGAGGGGCCTCTGCACGTCACCCGCGGCGGCGGCCGGAGTGGGACGGAGGAGCTTCGGTCGGCCAACCGAAGTAAGGCCACCAGCAATGCCGGCCTGCGCATCGTCGTGCCCGCCGCCGAGGACCGAGAGGCCCGGGGCCCGGTGACGTCGCGCCCCGCGGCGTCAGCCGCTCTCGCGCCCCCAAGCAGTGCCAACCGGTGCTGAACTCGGGGCCGGCGACATGCACGTCGGCCTGCAAACGCTTCCGGCACCCCAACCGTCCAACGCGATGTGTTCGCAGCCCCGACTTCACCATCGACGCCAGATGGCCGACAACGAGCTTTGTGCCGGGGCCGACGCGCCCGCCCAACGCTGCCGTACCCGACGGACCCACGGGCGGGCACTCAACGCCCGTTGCAGTCAACACCATATGAAAGGACCACAAATGCCTGCTAGTGCACGGATGGACGATTCGGTCATCCTGACGATCGTGCTGATCTCCCTGCTGGCTTTGGCCGGCACGTGCCCGGCCGACGAAAAGGCCGGAATACGCTTGGAGGGCGCGGACCTCATTGTCGGCGACGTGAAGTACGAGCTCACATCCTATTCTCTGGCTTCGGGCGCGTCGGGAACCGAGGGGCCCAACGCCGACGCCAACGCCCCGAAGCGGGCGAACGCTCCCAAGCTTTCCAAGGCGGTCTATCAGCCCGCCGGCAGCGATGCCGCCGAGGTGCTCCTGCGATGGCGGGACGCCCCGGAGGCCAAGGGCGCCCGCCCGAGCCGCCCCACCGTCCGGCTGCCCGAGTTGCCCGAGGACTGCCGGGTCACCCGGTTCGACCGGCGTGTGGGAAAGACCGTCGTCAACATCGTGGTCCTGCGGCGCGGCAAGGGCGTCCAAGCCCTCGCCGGGTGGGCGGCGGGGAAACACTGGTACATGCTCAGCCGAGGGGACGACATGGACGTCGCGGCCCTGGTCGCGTTCGTCAGCAAGGCCGACGCCTTGCGTCAGCGGATTCGAAACGAGGCGAAGGAGTCGGTCAAGCGCGGCATCGATGCGCTGGCTGAGGGTATCGCGAAGAAACTCACCGGGGGCAAGGGAAAGGTCGAGGTCCGCGTGGGGAAGATATCGATCGGCGAGGCGGGCTCCGACAGCGGGGCCGCCTCCCGACCCGCCAGCCGCCCGAGCACCCCGGCCGAGGCCGGCAAGCCCCAGCGCGGGGAGACGACGGCCCTGCACCGGGCCTGCCGCAAGGGGCACACCAGCGAGGCCCTGAAGCTGATCCGGCGCGGCGCCGCCATCGACGCCGGGGACGGCTTCCGGAGGACGCCCCTTCTCCTGGCCGTCCGCCAGGGGCACCGGAAGGTCGTCGCCGCCCTGCTCGATGCCGACGCCGACACCAGCCTCCAAGACGCCTTCGACCAGGGCCCCCTCCACGCCGCCGCCATGGGCGGGCGGGCCGGGATCGCCAGGCTCCTGCTCGCTGCCGGGGCCAAGGCGGAGGCGAAAGGCCGGTTCGACAGGACCCCCCTGATGCTGGCCGCCAAGCACGGCCACGCCGAACTGGTCCGCCTGCTGCTGGACCGCGGCGCCGACCCCGCCGCCCAAGACACCTTCGGCGACACCGCCGCGGACCTCGCAGGCGATGCCGGTCACAAGCAGCTCCTGCCCCTGCTGACCCGGCGCCCCCCCGCCGAAGGCGGTGGCTGAGCCGTGTCAAATGGGTCCGTTGCGGTTCCTGCGTTGGACCCGGCTCGTCCGGCAAGGCGGCCCAAGCAGGCGATGTCGTAGCATCGCCGATGCAGGCCAACGCGGCCAGGCGGGCCGGGGACACGCAGGAACCGCAACATGACCTATCTGGGGCCGCTTAGATGTAGAACAGCAGGTACCCCGGCCTCCGCGTCCGCCGCGACGGCGACGCCGTGGTCGTCCACATCCCCATGCGGCTGCGCCGCCGCAACGGGCGGTGCATGGTCCTGACCGAAGGCGAGGCCGCGCCTGTGTCGGCGGCCCAGCACGTCGAAGACACCAGTGGTGCCAACCGAACCCTGATCGAGGCCATCGCCAAGGGGCACCGCTGGCAGGCCCAGCTTGAATCGGGCGAGTACGCGAGCCTGTCCCGAGCGAAGTCGAGGGGCCTGTCCCGAGCGAAGTCGAGGGGCCTGTCCCGAGCGAAGTCGAGGGGCCTGTCCCGAGCGAAGTCGAGGGGCCTGTC
>CAYLPJ010000039.1:0-60390 GCA_964385465.1 uncultured Planctomycetaceae bacterium
ACGGGGTCAATTTGCCGAGTTCCTTAAGGACGGTTCTCTCGAGCGCCTGAGGATACTCTCCTCGCCTACCTGTGTCAGTTTTAGTACGGATGCGCGCTTTGTCCCCGTGGAGCTTTTCTCGGCACCGGCGTTCCAGACTTCGGCAACAAGTTGGCCTCGAGCTACCCCGTTACCGGGGCCCCAACCCACTCGACTAATCGTGGGATCTGGTGTGTCGATGCGTCATCCACGGCTCAACCGCCGCGCGCAGTGCAGGAATATTAACCTGCTATCCATCGTCTACCCCTTTCGGGCTCGACTTAGGGTCCGACTAACCCTGGGCGGATTTCCCTTCCCCAGGAAACCTTAGGCTTTCGGCGAGCAGGATTTTCACCTGCTTTATCGTTACTCATACCGGCATTCTCACTTGCTGACGCTCCACTGCTCCTTACGGTACAGCTTCGTCGCCGACAGCAACGCTCTCCTACCATCCCGCAAGCGGGATTCGCGGCTTCGGTACCGTGCTTCAGTCCCGATCATTATCGGCGCTGAATTGCTCGACCAGTCAGCTATTACGCAATGTTTAAATGGTGGCTGCTTCTAAGCCAACATCCTGGCTGTCACGGCAACTCAACTTCCTTAATCACTTAGCACGGATTGGGGACCTTAGCCGGCGATCTGGGTTGTTTCCCTTTTGACCACGGAGGTTATCCCCCGCAGTCTGACTCCCGGGGTCGACGCATCGGTATTCGGAGTTTGGTTGAAGGAGGTAGCCGGGAAGGCCCCTCGTTTCATCCAGTGCTCTACCCCCGATGCGCAGCGTCCCGAGGCTAGCCCTAGAGCTATTTCGGAGAGAACCAGATATCTCTGGGTTTGATTAGACTTTTACTCCTCCCCACAGCTCATCCCCTAACTTTTCAACGTTAGTGGGTTCGGTCCTCCGCGACCTTTTACGGACGCTTCAACCTGGCCATGGGTAGATCACCCAGTTTCGGGTCTACCACCTGCGACGGGGTCGCCCAGTTAAGACTCGCTTTCGCTATGGCTCCGTCCCTGAGAGACTTAGCCTTGCCACAGACGGTAACTCGCCGGTTCATTATGCGAAAGGCACGCCGTCACCCATTCCCACGAGGGGCATAGGGCTTCGACAATCTGTAGGTGCACGGTTTCAGGTACTTTTAACTCCCCTAATAGGGGTGCTTTTCATCGTTCAGTCGCCCTACTTATGCGCTATCGGTCGTGATGGAGTACTTAGCCTTGGAGGGTGGACCCACCAGCTTCACGCGGGGTTTCACGGGCACCGCGCTACTCTGGAACGCCATAGCGTACGTCTCCGTGTCGCCTACGGGACTGTCACCCTGTATCGTGAGCCTTTCCAGACTCTTCGGCTACAGATTCGTACGCATATCTGGCGCCCACAACCCCGGGCCCGAAGGCCCGGTTTGGGCTCGTCCGCTTTCGCTCGCCGCTACTTACGGAGTCTCGGTTGATTTCCTTTCCTGCAGGTACTGAGATGTTTCAGTTCCCTGCGTTCGCCCCGACGACCTATGCATTCAGCCGCCGGTGACGCCATCAGCTTGCACTGTGACGCCGGGTTTCCCCATTCGGAGATCCCAGGATCAAAGCTCGTTTGACAACTCCCCTGGGCTTATCGCAGCCTGCCACGTCCTTCATCGCCTCATCACGCCTAGACATCCACCGTACACCCTTCACAGCTTGACCGCATCCGTCGCACGCCCGCGGGGACGGACGTACCACTTCTCCGGCCAGCTCGCCTTGAGGCACTCAAGGTTCGGTGAACCTGCGTTATACACCCTGTTCGATTGTCAACAAGCTCGGCGGCGTCTCCGTCGCCCGGCCGGGCCCGATCGGCCCGTCCGTTTCAAAAACCCCCGCCCGGAGCCGCTTGGGCTCCCGATCAGGGGAGTTTCGCTTTATAGCAGCCCGCCATGCGGGCCGTCAAGTATTTTAGCATTCTCTTTCGGCAAAAGTTCAAACTTTTTTGCCGGGGCACCGCCGGGCCTTTCCCGCGGGGGGCGGGTCCGGATCGGGTGGGCACCGGTCGTCCCGCCCGCCCTGCTTCGGCCGGCGCTGCTCGCGCCGGCGGGCCGAAGTCCTGCCAGGCCCCCGGCTCAAGGCCGGTGCGAGGCAGGATGGAGACGAGCGGATTCGAACCGCCGACCTGTTGGTTGCAAACCAACCGCTCTCCCAACTGAGCTACGTCCCCGTCCGGGCCGAAGCCGGGCATCGGGACGGCAGGAACGCATCGGGGGAGACGCGACGCCGCCGGGGCCTCGGCCGATGGGGCCGGCGAGCAAGGTCACGCCCGCCGGCATGCCGGAATGGGCCTGGTTGGATTCGAACCAACGACCTCACCCTTATCAGGGGTGCGCTCTAACCAGCTGAGCTACAAGCCCGCTTTTCGGCGAAGCGCCCGGCACCGGTGGGCCCGGGTACGAATGCTTGCTGCACTTGTCATTGCCCACGCCTCCGCGACAGGCCCTCACCGGCCTGCTCAAGGCGGACACGCGAATTACTGATGGTAACGCCTGCGCCCGGCGAGTCAACACCTTCTCGGCAAAGCGTGGCGTTTTTCTTCAGCCGCGGGGCGTCCGAGCGTACAATGCCCGCCTGGAAGCATCGGCCCTTCAGGAGACTCGCATGAAATATGTCGCGATCTTTCACGCCAACCTCAACTACGCCTACCTGACGCCCCCCTACTACGAGCGGACCATCCGGGCGTCCTACGAGACCATCCTGGACACCTTCCGCGAGAAGTGCCCCGAGGCGAAGTTCGTCTTCGAGGCCAGCGGCTTCACCATCGACCGCATCGCCGAACTGACCCCCGACGTGCTGGAGAAACTCAAGGCCGCCGTCGCGTCGGGCCAGTGCGAGTTCATGGGCAGCCCGTACGCCCATCCAATGATGGCGAACATCCCGGCCGAGGACGGCCGATGGGCCAACGAGTTCGCCATGCGGGCGTACGAGCGGCACCTCGGCTTCCGTCCGGAGTCGGCGTGGAACCCCGAGTGCTCGTGGCGCCAGTACGTGCCCGAGACGTTCCGTGACGTCGGCTTCAAGTACCTGACGCTGGACTTCGAGTCCCACAAGATCTGCAACGACAAGGAGTACGGCTGGGTCGAACGCAACCGAAGCCGGCTGATGAACTGGGGAGGCAACCTGCCGTGGTACGACCTCGACCCCGACGAGCCGTGCCTGCACCGCCCCTTCCACGACGTCGTCGAAGGCCTCGGGGGCTTCTGCCGGTCCGACCGCGTGGCCAACACGGCCAACGGGTATTTCCTGGGCCGGCTGCCGCTGGAGAAGTACATCGACAACCTGAAGAAGTGGACGGGCACCAAGGATGAGGGGGCCTTGATCATCGTCGCCGACGACGCGGAGTACTGCGGGACGACGGGGTACTTCTTCGTCAAACACTTCCAGGACTACTCCAAGTGCTTCGCCGTGGACCCCGAGGCCGGGGCGAAGCTGGAGGCGCTGGTCAGGGCCGTCCAGGAGATCGGCGAACTGGCGACGTTCAAAGAGGCCTGCGAGCTGGAGCCGGTCGAGGAGCCGTACTTCGTCGAGGACGGCTTCGCCTGGCACCGCACGTACGCGGAGGTCTGGGCCCGCACGCCCGAGAGCCTCCGCTACGACCCCCAGGTCACCCAGCTCCGCCTGGAATACAAGGACACCGTCCAGCAGGCCGCCGAAGCCGGCGACGCCCATAAGGAGCTCGCCGAGAAGTTCTGGTTCCACCTGACCAACGGCATGAACTCCGACGGCCGCTGGCCCCCCCCGCCTTCCGAGACGTGCCCGTTCAACCGGGAGTGGGTGGAGAACGAGATCGCCGCGGCCCGCCGAACGCTTGACGAACTCAAGCAGGCGATTGGTTAGGAGGCCTGCCATGAACCTCAAGCGACTGAACTGGGTGCAGCTCCAGGCCGCCCTCTACGACGCCTGGAAGCAGTACGACACCCCCGAGACCAAGGACGCCGGCCGGGAGAGAATCCTGGAAATCTACGACGAGTACAAGCGGCGCGGCGTGACGAACGTGGTCGTCCCGGATCTGCCCTGACGCGGCCGAGGAGGCCCGGGCATGGCCACACCCCGCGATATCCAGACGTTCATCGAGGCCTGCAGCGGCTCGCCGTTGGGCGGCGATGAGTACGTGACCTTCGGCTCGCCGACGGCGGAGCTTGCGGGTGTGACTGTCTGCTGGATGCTGGACGCCGAGGCGGTCGAGGCCGCCGCGGCGGCCGGGCACAACTGCATCGTCCACCACGAGGCCCTGACGTTCCCCTACCCGGGCTTGAGCAGCGGTGGCGAGCCGACCTGGCTGGCCTGGCCCACCAATGCCCGGCGGTTGGGCGCCCTGTCGGCGGCGGGCATGACGGCCGTCCGCATCCACGCAAGCGCCGACCGCATCTGCATTTTCGACGACTTCGCCGCGGCGCTGGGCCTGACCGACGTCCTGGCCGGGGCGGACGACCCACATGGGGCGGCCTACGCGAGGAAGGTTTTCGCCTCCCCTGTGGACACGTTCGGCGAGCTCATCGCCCATGTCAAAGCCTGCCTGAGCATGGACGCCGTGCGGGCCACCCCCGACCCGCCCGGCCGCCCCGTGCGGCGCATCGGCCTGCCGTGGGGCGGGCTGGGCCTGTTCGTCAACGTCGGCTTCATGCAGTCTCTGATCGAGCTGGGCGTGGACACGCTGATCTGCGGCGAGACGGACAACTACGGCATCCGTTTCGCCGCCGAGGTGGGCATCGCAGTGATCGAGACGTCCCACGAGGTCAGCGAGAGCCCCGGCCTGCGACGGCTGGCGGAGATGCTCGGGGAGCACCTCGGCGTCCCGACCGCGTTTCACGAGCAGCGGTGCGCGTGGGAGATGCGATAGCCCCCGGCGCGGCCGCAAGGAGTGACCCATGGCCAAGACAAAGCGCAAGCGCGGGCGCGGACCGGTGCGCCATCCGCTCTGCCCCTCGGTGATGACGGAATTGGGCGCCCTGCGGGGCGGCCCGCCTTCGGCCGGCGGATTGTCCCCCGACGGTGAGGGCACAGCCCGGTATCGCATCTGGACGTGCTACGGGCGACGCGACCGGGGCAATCACACGACCGGCATGCTGGAGATCGCCCGCAGGCCCGATGGCGAAGCCCAGAAGCTGAGCATACGTCAGGAGTTGAAGAACACCCAGGGCAAGCTGCACACGATGAAGGCGAAGGTGGCCGCACGTCGTGACGAGCTGGCCACGCCGACTGCCTGGACCCTCAGCAGCGGCTTCAGCGGCTCGCACATGCAAGGCCGGCCGGAGATGAGCGTCACCGCCAAGGGCTGGCTGAAGGGGACGACCTGGACCGTTCGACACGCCGATCAGGAAGCCTCCCGCACCGTCCCCTCGCCCATCACGGCGGACTGGTGCCTCTTCGAGGCCGTCGGACGGCTGCCCTTTGACCCCGCCACGGCGCGGCGGTTCGCGGTGCTGGAGTACCTGAGCGTCCTCAAGGCTGACCACCAACTCCTCTACCGCGGCAAGCTGCCGGTGACCTGGGGCCAGGCGCGCGTGGAGCTGCACCGCTTCGACCAGTTCGGCCGGGGCGTGTACCCCTACGAATACTGGCTGGACGACGACCATCGCCTGCTGCTGGTGACGACCGGTCCGCGAACGTACATCCTGGAAGGCGAGGAGAAGGGAGGCCGGCGATGACACGCCAGGCGAAGCCACGGAGCCCGAGACGGGCGCGGCAGCTCACGCGCAGGCGGGCGCTCCAGGCGGCGGGCATTGCGGCCGGTGCGGTCGCAACGCACCGGGCCGTCGGCGCAGCGGCGAAGAAGCCGGCCCGCCCGGCGACCTCGCCGAACGTGCTGTTGATCATGACCGACCAGCAGCACATCGACACGATCTCCGCCGCCGGCTGCAAGCACCTCCGCACGCCGGCGCTGGACGCCCTGGCCCGCGAGGGGGTGACGTTCCGACAGTCGTATTGCGCCTACCCCCTCTGCTCGCCGGACCGCTCGGCCATGCTGACCGGGCGGATGCCCAACGAAGCGGGCGTGCCGGTCAACGGCAGGCCGATCCACAAGTCCGTGCCCAACCTTGGCCAGTGGTTCGCCCGCGAGGCCACGCACGAGCGGGTCTACGTGGGCAAGTGGCACCTTCCGGGCAGCTTCACGCACGACGTGCCCGGCTTCCGCGTGCTGACCCCCGGCGTCGGCGGGCAGGGCAACCTCGGCGACACCAGCACGGCGCTGGCCTGCGAGGGCTACTTGCGCAATCGCTCGAAGGATCGCCCGTTCCTGATGGTCGCGTCGTTCTTCCAGCCCCACGACATCTGCCAGTGGCTGCGGCTGAACCAGCACGACCCCGGCGAGCTGCGCTACCCCGGGCTGGCCGACGAACTGCCCCCGCTGCCGGCCAACTTCCACGCCACGTTCCCCGAGCCGCCCAGCGTGCTCCGCAAGCGAGCCGGCGACGAACCCGGCAAGGCCGACGGCGGATGGTCCGAGCGACACTGGCGGTACTACCGCTACTGCTACTACCGCCACATCGAGATGGTCGACGCCGAGATCGGCCGGGTGCTCGACGCCCTGCGCGACACCGGGCAGGACCGGGACACGCTGGTGATCTTCACCTCCGACCACGGCGAGGGCATCGGCCACCACCGCATGGTCCGCAAGAGCTCCTTCTACGACGAGGCGTCCAAGGTGCCGATGATCGTCTCGGCCCCCGGGCGAGGGCGGGTGGACGTCATCGACGCCGACCACCTCGTCTCGGCCGTGGACGTCGTGCCGACGATCTGCGACTACGCGGGCGTACCCGCCCCGCCGGAGATGCGAGGCCGGAGCCTGCGGGCCTGGGTCGAGGGCGACAACGCCCCCGATCGGGCGTTCGTTGCCGGTGAGATGTTCCGCGGCGGCGTGCCCGGGCGGATGATCCGCTCCCCGCGGTACAAGTACATCGTCTTCCGCGGCGAGAAGCCGGAGATGCTCTTCGACATGGCCGCCGACCCCGGCGAGACGAAAAACCTCGCCTCCGAGGCCGATCACGCCTCCGCCCTGGCGGACCACCGACGCATGCTCGCCGAGTGGGAGCGAGGCCTGACGCCCGCGCCAAGTACGCCGAAATCGGCGCGGTGGGCCTGAGCCCGGCCGCCATCTGGTAGGATCCAGCCATGTTCCGTCGCGCGCACATCGCCGCCCTGCTGCTTGCCACGGGCGTGTCGGCAACCCCCTGCCCGGGCGCCGACCCGCCGTGGTATCTCCGACAGGCAACTTGGCAGGAGACGATGCGCCGGAGCCGTGAGGCCCTCGCGCGGCAGGCGGGGGAGGCCCGGCAGCCTGCCCCATTGCCGGACCTCGGCCGCGACGGCTTCACGATCGCCGCGTGGGTGCGAACCGCGCACGGCGGGACGATCCTGGCCGTGGCCCCGCCGACAGGCAAGTGGGCACGGCAGGCCAAGGCGCTTTTCATCCGCCGCGGGCTTCTCAGCTACGACATCGGCTGGGTCGGCTGCGTGGACGGCCAGCGCCGGATCGCCGACGGGAAGTGGCATCACGTGGCCCTGACGGGCGGGAAGGGGCTGCGGCTTTACGTGGACGGTCGGCTGGACCAGGCCGGGCGGCTGGCCGCCGGGGCCGACGTCGACGGGCACGTGGTCAAACTGGGCTACGCGTCGCGGAACTTCCCGAGCCCGACGGGCTTTCGGGGGCTGCTCGACGATGTTCGCGTCTACGCGCGGGACCTGACCCCGGCGGAGGTCGGCCGGCTGGCGGCCGACGACGCCAAGCCCCCCGCCGACGGGCTTGTGGCCCACTGGCCGTTCGACGGCGACGCGGCCGACGCCGTCGCCAACCGCCCCGCCAAGACAGAGAGTGGGCTGGACTTCGCCGCCGGCCGCGTCGGGAGGGCTGTCGAACTGAAAGGCAGGAAGCCGGCCGTCCTCGTCCTGCGGAGCGGCAAGGCCCCCGCCGGGCGCATCTGGCCGCTGCTGGAGCGGGACTTCCCCGCCGCGGCCGACCGCGAGTCCATGGCCCGGGAGCGAGCCGACGGCATCTGGACGGCCGACTGGCCCGCCGGCGACGTCGCCGCCCTTGCCCGGCGCTACGCCCGCGCCGCCGGGCGGGCGCCCGCCCTGGCCGCACGCGCCGCGACGCGGGCCTCCGCCGCTCGCACCCCCACGGACCTTGCCGCCATCCGCAAGCTCTACCAGACTGCCCACCGCCTGGCCGACGCCATGGACCGGCTGGGGGACCTGGACCTCGCGGGCATCCGCCGGGCCGTTCGCCACCTCGCACGCTGCGAGGGCTACGACGCGGACCGCCACCTGGCCGAGCTGGACAGCGTGGAAAGCCAACTCGCCGCCGCAACCGACCGCGCCGATGCCGACGCCGTCGCCGAACTGGCCGAAGAGCTCGCCGCCCTCCGCCGCCGGGCGCTGGTCGACGAAAGCCCCCTGCTGGGCTTCGACCGCCTGTTGTTCGTCCGCCGACACACGTTCCAGTCCTCCCACTACTACACCGACTACATCGACGGCTGCGCGAAGTTCGGCGGGAACCTCTGCATCCTGGACCGGCGCAGCGGCGAGGTGACCGAGCTGGCCCCGAGCCTGGAGGGAGGCATCTTCGGGCGGTTCGACCTGTCCTTCGACGGGCAGCGGGTCGTGTTCGGCTACAAGCGCCGATTGCGCGAAGGGTTCCGCATCTACGAGGTGAACGTGGACGGCACGCGGCTGCGCCAGCTCACCTTCCCCCCGCCCGACGAGGCCGAACGCATCGAGAAGTACTGGATCCGCCGCCACAAGCGGTACTTTCACCACACCGACGACATGCACCCCTGTTACCTGCCAGACGGGGGGCTCTGCTTCATCTCCACCCGGTGCGAGCGCGGCATCCTCTGCGACGGCCCGGACATCCTTACCACCACCGCCCTCTATCGCATGGATGCCGACGGGAAGAACATGCGGTGCCTCTCTCAGACTCCCGTCAGCGAGGCCGGGCCGTCCATCGCAAACGACGGCCGAATCCTCTACACCCGCTGGGAGTACATCGACAAGGGCGGCTCGGCCGTCAAGTGCCTATGGGCCATGCGCCCCGACGGCAGCATGAGCGTGGAGGTCTTCGGCAACGATCACGCCTTCCCCGCCGGGTTTCTGTACGGGCGGGCGATCCCCGGGCGGGACGATCAGTTCGTCTGCATCGGCGCGCCGCACATGCCGCTGGGGATCGGCACGGTGCTGCGGATCGACGTGAACCTCCCCGTCCGCACGCGCCAGCCGATGACCTACATCACGCCCGACATCGACATACGC
Organism: uncultured Planctomycetaceae bacterium; assembly: GCA_964385465.1. GTDB lineage: Bacteria > Planctomycetota > Phycisphaerae > SM23-33 > SM23-33 > CAYLPJ01. Next base: position 9,289 of record CAYLPJ010000039.1, read on the forward strand.
ACCGAGTGGGGTTTCTTCCACCGGCGAAACGGCAACTGGAAGCGAGATACAACCGGGCCGTTCTACATCGACCCCTGGCCGCTGGATGCGTCGAACTTCCTCGTCACGTGCAACCCGGGCGAGGAGTGGAACGCCACGGACGCCTACGGGCTGTACCTGCTGGACGAGTTCGGCAACCGGCTGAAGCTGCACGACGAGGAGGACATCTCCTGCTTCCAGCCCGTCCCGCTGCGGCCCCGGCGCCGCCCGCCCGTGCTGGCCGACGGGCCGCCGGAACCCGCCCGACCCACCGCCCGCGTGCTGATGACCGACGTCACCCAGGGGCTCGACGGCGTCCCGCACGGGACCGTCAAGTACATCCGCGTCATGGAGGATATTCCCCGACCGTGGGCGGCGCGGCGGTTCTGGCCTGGCGACTCGGCCGGGCAGCAGCACGCGGTGGTCACCTGCAACACGCACACGCACGTGAAGGTGCTCCACGGCATCGTGCCGGTCGAGGCCGACGGGTCGGCCTACTTCACCGTCCCGGCCAGGCGGAACATCTTCTTCCAGGCCCTGGACGCCAACTTCATGGAGGTCCAGCGGATGCGAACGTTCGTGGACTTCCAGCCCGGAGAGTACCGAAGCTGCATCGGCTGTCACGAGCCCTTCCGGCAAGCCCCGGCCGTGGCCTACGCGGCCGCGCTGGAAGGCCCGCCGAAGGCCCCGGCCCCCCAGCCGGGCGAGGGGGCCCCGCGGTGCGTGCACTACCCCGCCGACGTTCAACCGATCCTGGACCGCCACTGCATCGGCTGCCACGGCGGGAAAGAGCCGAAGGCGAAGCTGGACCTGACGGGTACGGAGACCAGGCTCTTCACGCGATCATACGAGAACCTGACCCGCCGGGGGCTGGTGAAGGTCGTCCGCGAGATCGGCAGCAAGATGGGCGCCGTCGAGGCCACCCCGCCCTATACATGGGGCTCGCACGCCAGCAAGCTGATCGACAAGCTCCGCAAGGGCCACCACAAGGTCAAGCTCTCCCGCCGGGAGTGGGTCCGGCTGGTCACGTGGGTGGACTGCAACGCGCCGTTCTACGGCTCGTACTTCGGCCGGCGGAACGTGCGATACAAGGGGCACCGGAACTACCGGCCGACGCCGAGGCTGGAGAACGTCCTCTCCGGCAAGCCTCCCCTGCCCGACGACGAACGGTGACTCGCGTCCCGCCGAGCGGGGCCGACATAACCGCAGCCTTGCGGGGGGCGACGGGGCGGCCGTATCATCCGGGCGATTCGCTTGCCTTCAGGTAAAGGAGCACGTCCATGCGTCACGTTCTGATCGCGTCGCTCTGTGCGGGGTTGCTGGCGGGGGCTGTCGGCTGCGGCGGCGGGGAGGATTCCGCCGGCGGGGGTGACGAGAAGCTCACCGTCGCGGTCATCCCCAAGGGCACGACGCACGAGTTCTGGCTGTCCGTCAAGGCCGGTGCCATGCGGGCGGCCGAGGAGCTGGGCGTCGAGGCCGTCTGGACCGGGCCGGAGAAGGAAGACGACCGCAACCAGCAGATCGGCATCGTCGAGAACATGGTGCTCAAGGGGGTCGACGGCATCGTGTTGGCGCCGCTGGACCGCAAGGCCCTGACCGGGCCGGTGGCCAAGGCCCGGCGCAACGGCGTGCCCGTGGTGGTGATCGACTCGGCGCTGGACGGCAACGACTGGGTGAGCTTCGTCGCCACGGACAACTTCCAGGGCGGCGTCCTGGGCGGGCGGCGCACGGCGGAGCTGATCGGCGAGAAGGGCAAGCTGGTCATGCTCCGCTACCAGGAGAACTCGGCCAGCACGGAGAACCGGGAGGCGGGTTGGATGAAGGCGATCGGCGAGCACATCGCCGCCAACCCGGGCGTGGAGATCGTCAGCGAGGAGCAGCGGTCCGGCGCGACGAAGGAGTCGGCCCAGACGGCGTCGGAGAACCTGCTGGAGCGGTTCACGGAGGACGGTGAGCTGACGGTCGACGCGATCTTCTGCCCCAACGAGTCCAGCGCGTACGGGATGCTCATGGCCCTGCGAAACAAGCGGCAGGCGGGGAAGGTGAAGTTCGTGGGCTTCGATGCGTCGAAGGCCCTGATCATCGGGCTGGCCAAGGGCGAGATTCACGGCCTGGTCCTCCAGAACCCCGAGCGAATGGGCTACCTGGGCGTCAAGACGATGGTCGAGCACCTCCGCGGGCAGCAGGTCCCCCGGCGGGTGGACACGGGCGTGACGCTGATCACCGCCGAGGACCTGGACAAGCCCGAGACCAAGGCCCTCGTGCCGCAAGAGGACGAATGGCTCAAGGACGCCAGGTAGACGGAGGCAGCAACGCCCCGCGGCTGCGGATGCGGGACGTCCACAAGCGGTTCGGCGCGACGGTCGCGCTGGCCGGGGTGTCCCTGGACGTCGCCGCCGGGGAGGTCCACGCGCTGGTCGGCGAAAACGGCGCGGGCAAGAGCACGCTGATGAAGGTGCTCTCGGGGGCCCACGACGCCGACGCGGGCACGATGGAGCTGGACGGGGTGCCCTACCGCCCGCGCGGCCCGCTCGACGCCCGCCGCGCCGGGGTGGCCATGATCTACCAGGAGCTCAGCCTCGCCCCCCACCTGACGGTCGAGCAGAACATCCTGCTGGGCATGGAGCCGACGAGGCTGGGCGTCGTCCGCGGCAAGGAGGTCCGCCGGCGGGCCGCCGAGGCGGTCCGCTTCTTCGAGCACCCGGAGATCCGCCCTGACGTCGAGGTCTCTCGGCTGACCGTCGCGGCCAGGCAGCTTGTCGAGATCGCTCGCGCGCTGGCCGTCGGCTGCCGAGTGCTCGTGCTCGACGAGCCCACCAGCAGCCTCACGCAGCACGACGTCGAGCGGCTGTTCGCGCTGATCGAGCGGCTCCAGGGGCAGGGCCACGCCATCGTCTACATCTCCCACTTCATCGAGGAGGTCAAACGCGTCGCCGACCGCGTGACCGTCCTGCGCGACGGCAGGTCCGTCGGTACCGGCGATGCGGCGGAGCTCAGCGTCGAGCGGATCGTCTCGATGATGGTCGGCCGCGAGGTCGAGGACCTCTATCCCCGCAGCGATCGCTCGCCGGGCGAGGAGATCCTGCGCGTGACGGAACTGGCCGGCGAGCCGCTGCCGGTGGAGGCCAGCCTATCGCTGCGGCGCGGCGAGGTGCTGGGGATCGCCGGGCTGGTCGGGGCGGGGCGGACGGAGCTGCTGCGAGCGATTTTCGGCCTGGATACCGTGCGAGACGGCGAGATCCGCCTCGGGGCGTACGTCGGGCCGGCCTCGCCGACGCGGATGTGGGCCCGCGGCGCCGGGCTGCTCAGCGAGGACCGCAAGGCCGAGGGGCTGGCGCTGAACCTCACCGTCGCCGACAACGTGACGCTGTCGAAGCTGCGCGGTTTCGGCCCGGCGGGCGTCGTCCTGCCCGGGCGACAGGCTGCCGCCACGCGGACGTGGATCGAGCGGCTGGGCATCCGCTGCCGCGGCCCGGCCCAGCCGGTGGCGGACCTCTCCGGGGGCAACCAGCAGAAGGTCGCCGTCGCGCGGCTGCTGGAGCACGACGTGGACGTGCTGCTGCTGGACGAGCCGACGCGCGGCATCGACGTGGCCGCCAAGGCCACCATCTACCAGCTCATCGACGACCTCACCCGCGGCGCCGACGGCCGCAAACCCAAGGCCGTGCTCATGGTCTCCAGCTACCTGCCCGAGTTGATGGGCGTCTGCGACCGGGTGGCGGTGATGTGCCGAGGCCGTCTGGGCCCGGCCCGGCCGATCGCGGAAGTCACCGAGGACAAGCTCATGCTAGAGGCCACGGGCCAGGGAGACGCCGCATGAGCGACCCGCCCGCGCTGCCCGCCGACCGCCCCCACCGCGACTGGCGGCGCTGGGCGAACCGCCTCGGGCCCCTGCTGGCGCTGGCGGCGGTGTACGGCTTCTTCGCCGCTCTCTCCCCGCGGATGCTCTCGCTGGTGGCCATCGAGACGATGATGATCCAGACGGTGATCGTCGGCACGGCGGCGGTGGGCATGACGGTGGTGATCATCTCCGGTGGGATCGACCTGTCGGTCGGCTCGATGATCGCCATCAGCTCCGTCGGCGGCGCATGGTTGCTGGTCCGCGGCGTGCCCGCCTTCCCGGCCGTGCTGGGGGCGGTGCTCGTCGGCGCAGTCTGCGGGCTGGCCAACGGGGCGATCATCACGCGGGCGAAGGTGGTCCCGTTCATCGTCACACTGGGGATGCTGCTGGTGGTTCGCGGCCTGGCCAAGGGCATCGCCGAGAGCGCGCCGATCAACATCGAGAACCCGTGGATCGTAGCGTTCGTCCGCGCCCTGGGCCCGGGGCAGCGGTGGCAGCTCCTGCCGCCGGGAGCCTGGATGATGATCGTACTGGCGATCGGTTTCGCGGCGATGCTGCGGCTGACGCGACTGGGCCGCCACGTCTACGCGGTGGGCTCCAACGAGAAGACCGCCCGGCTCTGCGGCGTGGCGGTCGAGCGGGTGAAGCTGTGGGTGTACGGCCTCAGCGGCGCGTGCGCGGGGCTCAGCGGGGTGATGCTTCTCAGCCGGCAGCGCCAGGGGGACCCGACCGGGGCGATGGGCTACGAGCTGGACGTGATCGCCGCGGTGGTTATCGGCGGCGGTAGCCTCTCCGGAGGCGAGGGCAGCATATTCGGCAGCCTCGTCGGCGCGCTGATCATGACCGTCATTCGCACCGGCTGCAACCTCCAGAGCCTCCAACCGTGGGTCACCCAGGTGGTCACCGGCGCAATCATCGTCGTCGCCGTCGCCCTCGACCGCCTGCGGCACCGGAGGGCGGGATAGAGGGCGCCGTATGAGAATTCCTATATGGCCGCGAGGTCGATGCTCTGCGTGTCTGTCTGGTCGAGGGCGACCACCCGTGCCGGACTCTGCGACCGGATGACTCCGTGGCGCTGGCCCTCGCGGGCGAGGAGCAACTTGTCGGCATCGAGGTGCTCGGGGCGGGCAAGATCCGTGACCTCGGATCGGACTCGCACATCCTCATCGGAAGGCTCACCCCCCGGCTCGTGAACTGACCTGGACCTTCTTCGCCGGCGGATTGAGCGTGAAGCGAGTGTCGCCGACGTCGAAGACGATCTCCTCCTCCCCGGTCTTGACCAGCTTCGCCGGGGGACACTCGGCATCGGGGCCGAAGGCGAAGACGGCCAGGAAGTGGGCCTCCTTCGCGGCCGGGCGCCGGGCGAACGTCACCTCCATCGGCCGGGCCTGATACCCGCCGACGCTGACGGCCTTGACCGCTCGCATGTCGCCGTCGCTGAGAAGCCGCATCTTCAGGCCGTTGGCAAAGGCCGCCTTCAGCTCCCGCCCGGCGTCGGCGGCTTCGATGTTCGAGAACGCCCCGCGCTCGGGCAGGTCGGCCGGGGGCGGTTCCACCGGCTTGGTCGAGGGGGTGAGCTTCGCCGACCCCCTGCCCCACTGGTAGCGGTCGATCGTCCGCGGCCTGTCGCAGACGACGCGGTCGAAGACCACGTACGCCCCGTCGATCAGTGCGATGCACCGGACCATCCGCACGCCGTCGTAGAGCGGCGTCTTCTCGCTGGTGGCCACCATCGCCAGCGTGGCCTCCGCGGAGTCGTCGAAGACCAGCAGGTCGCTCGGCGCGGTCCTGGAGCTGTTGCCGTCGATCACGATGCAGTTGTGGGCGGCCGTCTTCGTCATCCACGGGCAGTGCTTCGACCCGTACGTGATCCGCCCCACCGTGCCATCGACCTGCCGGCCGTTGCGGTACAGGAACGCCGTCAGCCGGTCGTGCTCGTGGCGGTCGAACTGCTTGATGTAGTTCAGGCGGATCTCGGTGTTGTCGGCGGCGTTGCCCCGCTTGAGGAAGACATACCCGGCCCCGGGCATGAGGGTGGACCGGACGGGCAGATCGGCGGCGTCGGGCAGGCCGAGAACGCCGTGCAGGGCGGCCACCTCGCTGCGCCCGCGGTTCTTCCTGTCGACCCGCGGCAGGTAGGCCGGATCGCGCCACACCCGATAGGCCAGCTCGTAGCTCGTGTTGGCCAGCCCCGCCGCGATCGAGCCGTCGAAGACCCGCTTGAACCGCGCGGTGTACAGGTCCACGCCCGCGCCCCAGGCGGCGATGGCGAACTCGTTCATCGCCTTGAAGCTCGACCGGTGGTACGCCGCGCCCTCGTGGGCAATGCCGTCCTCGCTGTAGTTGTACTCCACCAACTCGTGCCAGCCGACCTCGCCGTGGATCGCCTCGGCCGCCAGGGGCCAGAACCCCGTCGCGATCCCCACCGTCCCATACGCCCGGAAATGCTCGGCCTGCTGGTTGTTGTAGCCGACACAGTGCTGGCAGATTTCCACGGCCGCCTGTCGGAGGAACCCTTCGATCCGTTCGCGGCGCTCGGCATCGAGGCAGTCTGCGGCGTAGAGGTAGTCGTAGCCCTCGGCGAAGACCGGCAGCGTGTAGCTGGAATGCAGCGTGCTGCGGCCCAACCGCGAGCCGCTGGAGGTGCTCCGAGGGCTGAGGATCGGCATGTCGGGATAGATGCGAGCGTAGTCGTCGAGGATCTCGGCGGCCTTTTCCGCGTAGGCGTCCTTGCCGGTCAGCAGCCAGGCGACGGCGAGGTCGCGGACGTTCCGCGCCCGCCGGCCGTGGTAGCGCTTGAGGTACGCCGCGTCGAACTTCTCGTTGTTCTCCCAGACCTTGCCGCACTCCGGGCAGACGTGCTTGTGCAGCGTGGTCGGCCCGGCGGGCTTCAGCCAGCACTTGCACTTCGAGCAGCGGTAGCCCTGGTCGTGCCCCGGCGGCCCGTAGTCGGGCACGGGGTAGTCGTGCGGCAGGGCCGCGTCGGCGGCGCGGAGCGTCCGCTTGCGCCATTCGGCGATGGCGGGCAGGGCCTTGGCGCGGGCGTCGAGGGCGGCCTGGAACGCCGCCGGGCTCCACCGCGCCCGCTCGAACATCGGCACGGCCGCCCACATGGGGAAGCTTCGGTACCCGCGAAGCGGCAGGACGTCGCTGTCGTCTGCGCCGGGGACGCTCACCCGCGGCACGCAGCCCTCGGCGTAGAGCGGCGGCAGGGCCAGGGCCTTCGTCCGGTCGATCGCCAGGCGGACGGGCACGGTCTTCGTTTCGCCGGGATCGAGGGCGACGCCCCCGGGCGCCTCCGCCCGAACGTAGTGCAGACGCCCGTCGGGGTCGGGATCGATGCGGGCCTCGACCGGCGCGTCCGTGCGGTTGGCGACGTGCAGCTTGTACGTGTACGCCACGTCCCCGCCGTCCTTGTCGATGACCGTCTCCAGCAGCTTGAAATCCGCCTCGACCATCCGCCGGACCAGCCGCAGGTTGCGGATCCGCGCCTTGCGCCATTTCGGCTCGCCGGGGTAGCCGAGCATCCGCTTGGACATCTCCAGTTCCAGCGTGCGGGGCGGGCCGTCGACCTCTCGCGGCCGGCAGTATGCGCCGTCGTCGTCCAGATCGACCTCGAACCGCACGGGGGTCCACACGCCCGTGGCGCTCTTGGTCTTGAGATACCAGCGGCTGACCTGCCCGGGCTCCAGGTGCCCGTGGAGCGTGACACGAAGGTTCACCTCGCTGACCAGCGGCTTGATGTCGAAGCGGATCTCGTCGTAGGCCTTGGGATCCACGCCGAGCGCGCCAAGGTCCAGCGTCAGCGCCTCGCGCTCGCCGGTCGGCAGGTGCCACTCCCACTCTGCGCTGCCGACCCGCTCGATGTGCGCCGCCTTCTCGGCCGGGACGTGCTTCAGCAGGTCCAGCCGGACGACGCGCTTGTTCTCGGCCCCGCCGGCCAGCCCGGCCGACAGAGACACCACCGCCGCCAGAATCAACCGTCGCATGCGATGCTCCCTTGCACTACCGGGTGATCGGGATCTTCCGCCAACCGCCCCGGGCCTCGGTGAACGAGCGGGCGGCAAAGCACCATAGTAAGAGCTTCTTCGACGCCAGGTAGCCTTCCGTCCGCTTCTGCTTGCGGTACAGGTTGATCCGTGCCGGCGTCACGGCCGCCCCGCGGTTGGCCACCACCTCGATCGGGCAGCCGAAGGTGGCGGCCAGTTGATCGGCCAGGCCCGCGCCCTTGGCGTGCATGTCCATGCCCAGATGGAACACGAGGGCGTGGCTGTCGCCCAGCAGGAGGACCGGGCTGGCGGGGTCCGGCTCGATGGGCAGAATCCCGCGCGACGACCGCGTGCCCACGAACCGCAACGGCAGTTCCTCCTTGGCCGGCTTCTTGCCGCTCAGCCCGCCCAGCAGGTCCCCGGTGATCCGCACGTTCGAGGTCTCCGTGGCATATGCCGTGCGGTCGACCTGCTTGACCCACGAACGGTCGGCGACGGCGGCGGCGACCCGCTCGGCCGCGAGGATACACGCCAGGCCGGAGTAGTGCGTGTCCTGCATGCAGTACATCCGCCCCTTGTCGGCGGCGCGAGCGGCAAGGAAGGCGTCGGTGAGGTCCAGCACGCGGACACCCTTGTCCGCCAGGAGCTTGTAGAACGCCTGGTGGGCGGCGTCCAGCCGCGGGGGCCTGCCGTCGGGCCCGAGCTTGACGGTTGGGCATATCTTCTCGGGATACACGACCGCCTTGGGAGGCACGGGCATGAGGATCAGCTCGATGCCGAGCTTCTCGCACTGGTCCTTGTAGTCGAGGATGGCCGGCAGCGGGTCGGCATACTCGGGATTGGACGCCTTGGATGCTTTCGCCGCGGCGTCGCCCCAGAACGGCCCGAGGCCGAGATGGCGGAGCTCGGCGCGGAGGAACAGCCAGCCGTCGGCGCCGGGCACGGTCATCTGCGTCTCGTCCCCGTCGGCGGCCCTGGCGGCACAGCACTTGCGGAATGCCTCGGCCAAGACGGCAGTGTCGGCTTTCTCGTCCGCGACGGCGCCCGGCGGCGCGGCCGCGACGGCGGCGATCGAAACGGACAGGATCAGGCGTACGGCACGGCTCATTTCATCTCCTCGGCCCAGAAGATCGGGGCCAGCAGCAGGTCCGGGTCGTCCAGCTCGGCCGTGTTCAGCGTGCCGAGCTTGCTCTCGACGTCGCCCCAGCGGCGCACGCGAACGGTGATCGTCTGCCCCTCGCCCAGCCGCACGGCCGGGGTGGAGCGGTTGTCTCGCAGGCCCCACATCTTCAACACGATCTCGGCGTCGCGGACGCGGCCGTCGGCGGTGCGGCAGCCCACGAGATGGACGGGCATGAGGTGGTCCTTGTAAGGCACCGAACCGGGCTTGGGCGATCGCTTCAGCGCGGCGATCCGCCCGGTGACCACCGCCGTCTCGCCGGGGGCCAGCTCCAGGACGTCCGTGACCTCGCCTTCTCCGGCGGCCGGCTGCGACGCAGCGGGGACCGTCGGGGCGACAGGCAACTCAGGCAGTTCGATCGGCCGCCAGTCACCCGCCGACAGCTCGCGCTGGGCGAACTGCCAGATCACCAGCCGCTTGCCCGCGAGGCGGTCGCGCCCGCGGCCCAGTTCGGCGGCGAGCATCTGTCGGGTGGCGTAGGCGCTGTCGCTGTTGCGGACGATGGCGTCAACCGGGCGGGCAAGATGCCGGCTGAGCCGTTCGGCCAGGCCGGCGGAATCCCCCCAGCCCATGGCCTCGGAGGAGAAGATGTTGGTGAAGCTGTCGCCCAGCAGCAGGATGTCGGCGTTCGGGTCGGCCCGCCAGGGCCCCGCGTCGGGGCCGAGCACGCGGCGCGTGGTCACCGTCTGCGGGGGGAACAGCTCGCGGCGGTGCGTTGCCCAGACGGCCGGGCTGACGCCGAGGCGGCGGAGCACACCGCCCAGCCGCGCGTGTGCCCGGCCGATGGCGTCCTTCTTGACCAGCGGCTGGACCATCACCGCGATGTCGCCGAGATTGGTCACCTCGACGGCCTCTTCGTCGCAGGCGACGGCGGCCCCCTCGACGCCTTCGCCCAGCGCCGTACGGGCGGCATCGGCCAGCCGGCGGGCGACGGCGTCCATCGCCTCCGGCCGCCAGTGCGTGTCGGTGGCCAGGTAGACGTCCGTCGGCGGATCGGTGCGAGACTTCATCTCCATCAGCACGTCGGCGGGGTCGAAGACGCCAACTGCCGGGGCGGCCTCGGCCAGGCGGGCGAGGAACGCGTCGTACGATGGGTTCTGGAGCACCTCCCGGCAGCCGGCGAAGCGGGGGGTGAGCTTCTCGGGGTGCACCTGCGGCTTGACCGGCGTGGGCAGCAGCAGCAGTCCCACGCCGCGGTCGGCGAGTTGGCGGGCAAAGTCCGCAATGGCCGGGACCGGATCCGGGTGCGTCGGCGGCTGCCATTCCTTGACCGCGTCCAGCCGGTGTTCGCGGTGGCGGGCTGACAAGAAGCCCGGCCCGGTGACGTAATCCACCCCGGGGCGGTAGAAGAGCCAGCCGTCCCGGCCGAGATAGGCCTCCTCGTTGCCGACGCCCAGGTAGCGTGTCATGGCCCGCTGGGCCGGGGGCAGCAGGGCGTCGGTCAGCAGGGAGGAATCCTCGAGGGTATCGGTGTACTCCTGGATGTCGCGGAGAACGATCTCGTCGTTGGTCCGGCGGATGCGTGAGAAGACCGACGCCCGCGGGCTGTCGCCCTCGCCATTGAAGATGCTCTCCCACGCCCGCGGCAGCGTGTCGAAGATATCGTAGCACTGGGGCAGCGTCGGCTCGCGGTCGCCGGTCAGCGCCGCCCGCAGTTCGTAGGCGTGCTGGGCGACCGGCACGGAGAAGACTGTCGCCAGGAACGCCAGGATCAGCCCCCATGCCACGCGGCGCGAGACGTCGGTCCGGCCGACCTCGATCTTGGCGATCTCCTCGCGCGTGAGCCTGCGCGAGCGGTCGGGCGTCCCGGCCGGCAGCGGGGCCGGTCGCCCGTGCGGGCGGGTTGTCGAGGGCTTCTCGGTCATGGTCTCAGAAGATGAAGTAGATGAACGGGTTGAAGGCCTGGGTGGTCAGCGACGCGATGGCCAGCCAGAACATGCCCATGGCGAAGCCCGCCTTGGGCGCGGTCAGCCGGCGGGTGAAATCCCACGTCTGGGGGCAGAACCAGACGATGAACATCGCCACGCCGAGCATGATGACGTAGTACGGCTGGTACATGACCCCGCCGATCAGCCCGGCCCCGCCGGCGGCGCCCCGCAGGCCGAAGAGGCTCATACAGTATTCCAGGGCCGCGGTCATGTTGTCCGTCCGGAAGAACACCAGCGCGAACGAGACGATCAGGAAGGTGATGGCGATCTTCAGCGGGCGGGGCAGCCGGCCGTAGAAGCTCCGCTTGCCCCGTGCCCGCTCGATGGCGAGCATGACGCCGTGGATGCCGCCCCAGATCACGAAATTCCACGACGCCCCGTGCCAGAGCCCGCCGAAGACCATCACGACCATGAGGTTGACGTACGTCCGGGCGTTGCCCTTGCGGTTGCCGCCCAGCGGCAGGTAGAGGTAGTCCTTCAGCCACGTGCTCAACGAGATGTGCCACCGCCGCCAGAAGTCCGTGATCGACTCGGCGCACAGGGGCGAATCGAAGTTCTTGGGGAACACGAAGCCGAGCATCAGCCCCAGCCCGATGGCCATGTCCGAGTAGGCGCTGAAGTCGTAGTAGATCTGGAGCGAGTAGGCGATCGCCCCCGTCCAGGCGTCCAGCACGCCGACACTGCCGGCGTCGAAGGCCAGGTCCGCCACCTTCCCGCAGGCGTTGGCCAGCAGGACCTTCTTGGCCAGGCCCAGGCAGATGAACGCGGCCCCGCGGGCGAACTTCTCGGCCGTGTAGGTCCGGTGGCGGAGCTGGTCGGCGACTTCCTGGAAGCGGATGATCGGCCCGGCGACGAGCTGGGGGAACATGGAGACGTAACAGGCGAAGTCGATGAAGTGCCGGATGGCGCGGGCGTCGCCGCGGTAGACGTCCATCGAGTAGCTCATCGACTGGAAGGTGTAGAAGCTGATCCCCAACGGCAGCGTCACGCGGAGGGCCAGGTCGAGCTGGAGCCCGGGCAGGCCGATCGCATCGACCACGCCGTCGTAGCTGCCGGTCAGGAAGTTGAAGTACTTGAAGAAGCCCAGCAGGGAGAGGTTCGAGCAGATGGACACGGCCAGGGCGATCTTCTGCGTCCGCGTGCGCCCGGTGCCCTTCTCCAGGGCCGGCAGGGGCCGGCCCCACGGCTTGTGCCACGCCTGGGCGATAAACAGCCCGCAGACGTAGTCGATCAGCGTGCTGGCGAGCATGAGCACGACAAAGAGCGGGTTGGCCCAGCCGTAGAAGACGTAGCTGAGCACCGTGAGCATCAGGTGCTTGCCGTGGCGCGGCATGAGGTAGTACGCCGCCAGCGCCAGCGGCAGGAAGTAGAACAGGAAGATGTGGCTGCTGAAGACCATCTCGTCTGTAGTTGCCTGACGGGCGGGAAGGTTACGGGGCCGCCTCGACGTACATGTCCAGATCCAGGTACGGCTCGTCGGAGACCAGGCGCTCGTTATCGATCTGCGGGTGGTCGCCCATGTCTTCGAGCGTCATGCGATAGCTCCGGCCGACCTTCCGGCGGAAGCCCAGCCGCTTGCCGTCGAGGATCACCCAGTGGGCAACGCCAATCCGGCGGGACGCGCAGCGCCCCCGGTGCACCGTCGCGATCTCGTAGGTGTACACGGCCAGGCAGCGGACGTACGGCTGGATGGCCTCCGGAGACGGCGTGGCCGTGGCCTCGACGAGCCGGGCGGTCACCTCCACTGTGCGGGCCGGCTTGCGGTCGGCGAGGCGGCGGGCGTAGAGCTCGTGCTTCTTCCTCGCCTCGTCGGGCCCGACGGCCCGGCAGTAGATCGCCACGCCCTCCAGCCGCCCCCTCCAGTCCCGATCGGCGGTCCACTCGTCCCCGAACAGCAGGTGCTGCTTCGTCCAGTTGGCGAAGCTCCCGCGAATGTCCCGCCCGGCGTAGACCCTCTTGCCATTCAGGTAGCAAGCCAGCCGCCCGTCGGCATAGCTGACGATCACGTGATGCGGCCGATCCGCTTCCAGGCGGCAGAGCTTCGGTTCGCTGTTGCAGCCGTTGCTGCCGTTGGACGGCGTCCGCAGGCGGAAGACCAGCCGATCCCCCTGCTGGCCCAGCGTGAAGTTGCGGGACGAGGGACTTTCGGAAAACGTCACGATCCGCGCCGGGCCGGACTGCTTGAGGTCCGCCGGGGTCAGCACGGCCTCGACGGTCAGCTCGCCGGTGGCCCGGCAGGCGTTGAGCACGCGCTCGTCGGCGTCTTCCGCCAGGAACGCCCCGTCGGCGAGGAGCATGTCGTAGAACCGCCCGAACCGCACCCGTCCCCGGGCGCGAAGGCGGCATGGAATGGGCTCATCGCCCTCGGCGGGCACGCGGTTGGCCCCTTTCGCATCTTGCCAGCAGAACACCAGCCCCGCCGGCGAGCCGGGCCAGTCGTCGAACTCCCCCACCGGCTTCTCCGGGCGGGGCGGCTCGACGGGCCGCGGCGCGACCCGCCGAGGCAGGGACGCCTTCTCCCCACCGGCCACCCAGACGTCCGGATAGAAATCCCCCCGCCGGTTCCGCGTCACGCGGACCCACTGCTCGACGCGGCGCAGGTCCTCGCTGAAGCGCCCGACGTGGACCTCGACGGCCGAACCGCCGTGCCCGATGCGATTGCCCCCCGGCTTGCCGCCCTTGCCCAGGTACGGCCCGGTGACGGCCAGCAGACGCACGTGGTTGGACCACCGGGGATGGTAGACCTCGAAACCGCGGACGCCCTCGCACCCGGAGACGTCCACCTTCCACGCCCCGCCGGTCATATCGTGCACCCGCACGCCGCGGTGCGGGCCGTCAAAAACCCACGCGAGGTAGCTGTTGTCCGGGGCCAGGCACGTCCAGCAGCCGCGCCCGTACTTCTCGTGCGTGCGACCGGCGAGGTCCATCCGCTCGGCCGAGGGCCAGGGCAGCAACCCGCTGGCCATCCTGCCGTCGGCGGAAACACCGAAGCCGTCGGCGCTGACGTTCGTCCGCTCCCAGACGACGCGGCGGGTCCCGGGCTTCTCGAGCCGCACCCGCTCCACCCGCGAGAACGTCGTGCCCTTCCCGCGCCCGCGCTTCGTGCCCACGAACACCCATTCGCTCCCGTCGGCCGGGTCGCGCCAGACGTCCATCACGATCCCGTCGCAGACATCCCGCCGCCCGCTGCCGTCGAAGCCGACCACGCACGTCTTGCCCGTGGTGCGGTCGGAGAAGACAACCCGGTCACCCCCGGGCGTGATCCGCGGTCGCACGAAGCTGCCCGGGCCGCCCAGCAGGACGCGCTCGCCGCGCCCGTCGTCGCTGTCGCAGGCCATCAGGCGGAGATTCCTGCCCCGAGCGAAGACGTCCCGCCCATGCTTGTCGAGGTCCTGGACCCACGTCACGCGCACCCTCGCGCCGGCCAGGGCCCGGAGTTCCTTGGGGCCCCCGGCCGCCGGCAGCGTCCATGCCGAAACGCACAGCCACACCAGCACACAACGTCTCATCGGGGCGGTCACTCCTTCATCCGGCGCTGCGGTCTCGTTTCTTCAACGAACGAGACGCCGGGGGAGACCGCAAGAGCGGAAGACCACAAGAACGCAAGGGCGCCGGGTTGATGCGCCCGTGCCTCGGCTCGGCGGGAGCTTCCGGCTCCCACGGCATTCCGGCCGTCCGGCATTCCGGCCCGACGATCCTCGGGGCCGCGACGCTGCCTACGCGTCGCGTGTGACGTGGATCATGGCCTTCATGACGCCGTCGCGGTAGTCGGCAACGAGATCGAAGGCGTCGAGGGCACCGTCGAGGTCGAAGTCGTGCGTGGCCAGGGGGTCCAGATCCACCTCGCCGGTGGCGACCATCTCGATCGCCCGCTCGGTCTGGTCGAGCTGGCGACGGACGTTCTGTATCCGGACCTCCTTGCGCCGCATGTGGTTCATCTCGAAGCTCAGCCGGTCGGTGGCCGGGATGCCGACGATCAGGACCTTCGAGCACGGCTTGACGGTATCGAGGCAGTGGTCGACGGTCTCCTGCTCGCCGGCGCATTCGAAGACGACGTCCAGCCCGTCCGGCTCGGCTGCGAGAATGTCGGCGACGACGTTCGTCTCCCGCGGGTTGCCCACCCAGTCGGCACCGAACCGCCGGGCCATCTCGAGCCGCTCGCCGATCAGGTCCGTCTGGTATACCGTGCAGTCGGCGGCGGCCTTGCACGCGGCCAGGACGGTCAGCCCGATCGGCCCGCTGCCGAAGATGCCCACCTTCATGCCGTCGGCGACCTCCGAAAGCCGCTGGGCCCACAGGGCGATCGCGAACGGCTCGGTGAGTGTCGCCTGCGTCATGGTGATGTTGTCGGGAATCGGGAAGACGCTCGTAGCCGGCATGACCAGGCGCTCGCAGAGCGAGCCGGGCTTCTGGCCCGGACAGCCCAGGAACTGCTGATTGCGGCAGGTGTGAATGTGCCCGAGGCGGCACTGGTCGCATCGCCCGCAGTGCAGCAGCGGATCGACCGCCACCCGCCGCCCCGGCTGGAGGCCTTCGACGTCCGCGCCGACCTCCAGCACGCGCCCGGCGCACTCGTGCCCGACGATCCAGGGGTACTCGATAACCTGGCAACCGATACGACCTTCCTTGAAATAGTGCATGTCGCTGCCGCAGACCCCGACGGTGTGGACCTCCAGCAGCACGTCCGTCGTGGCGAC
The DNA here is from genome assembly GCA_964385465.1 of uncultured Planctomycetaceae bacterium. Lineage (GTDB taxonomy): Bacteria > Planctomycetota > Phycisphaerae > SM23-33 > SM23-33 > CAYLPJ01. The sequence continues at coordinate 24,942 of CAYLPJ010000039.1, forward strand.
GATGCTCGGCTCGTCGACGTCGTGGATGTCCATCCGGCGCGGGCCGGTGAGAGAGACGGCTTTCATGGCAAGCTCCTGTTGTCTCGTCCGGCGCGCGAGGGCCACGCCGGCGAGGGGTTCACGAAACGGTCTGTCCCGTATATCCTACGGACGGCCACGACACAAGCTCGCGCGAAAGGGACCGCAGGATGGGCAACGGCAGACACAACGGGATGCTGGCGGGGGCGTGCGCGGTGCTGCTGGCCCTGCTGGGCGGCTGTGGAGGCGGCGAAGACCCCGAGACCGCCCGGCTCCGCGAATTGGGGCGCAAGCTTGAGGGGGGCTCAACGCTCGACCGCCGCCAGGCCGCCACCGAGCTCGGCAAGACGGGAGACCCCCGGGCCGTCCAGCCGTTGATGAAGGCCCTCGACGACGACTCCCCGATCGTCCGCACTGCCGCCGCCGAGGCGATGGTTGCCTTGGGCGAGCCCGCACGCAACGCCCTGACGACCGTGCTGGCGGGCAGCGACACCGACGCACGCGCCGCGGCTGCCAAGGCGCTCGGCAAGCTTCAAGGGCCCGGCGTCGCCGAGGCCGTCCGGAAGGTGCTCGCCGACGCGACCGCGCACCCGTCCGTCCGCGCCGCCTGCGCCGAGGCCGCGGCCGACCTGGAGGACGAGCAGGCCGCCGCCGCGCTGGTCGCCGCGCTGGACGCCCCGGACATGCGCCTTCGCACCGCGGCCGCGACGGCCCTGACCCGCCTGGCACCTGCCGCCGCGGCCGACCCGCTGGCGCGGAAGGCAACGGGCAACGCCCCCCGGGCGCGGACCGCGGCCAGGAAGGTCCTGCTGCGCCTCGGCGACGCGGCCGTCAAACCACTTGCGGACGTGCTGCGGACGGGCGAGCCGGCTCCGACGGCCCGCGCGGCCTCGCTGTTGGGCGAGATCGGCACGCCGGCGGCGTTCGACGCTCTCGCCGCCGCCCTGGCCGATGCGGGCGCCGACCGCAGTCACGCGCATGGCGGCATGGTCGCGGCGCTGATCCGCATCGGCGGGGAGAAGCTCTCCGACGCCCTGGCGCCGGCGCTGTCCAGCCCGGACGACGAAGCCCGGGCCGCCGCGGCCACCGCCCTGGCCGGCAAGGGCGACGCGCCCGGGGCCGTGGAGCCGCTGCTGACGGCGCTGGAGACCGCCGACAACCGCCGGCGCATCGAGATCATCGAGGCCCTCGGACGAACCCGGGACCCCAACGCCGCCGGCCCCTTGCTGGCCGAGTTGAGAAAGCGCTGGTCCGACCGCGACCGCCCCGAAACCCACCGCGAGTTGGCCGCCCTGTGCGAGGCCGCCGGGCATGTCGGAATCGAGCAGGCACGACCGGTCCTCATCCAGGCCGCCGCCTTCCACCGAGGGCAGACGGCGGCTCGCCTGGTGCGCGTGGCGGCCATCGAGGCCCTGGGGGATGTTGGCGGCCCGGGGGCGATCGCCGCGCTGACCGAGGCGGCCAAGGACGCCCAGCCCCTCCCCCGCGCCGCGGCGATGAAGGCCCTCGGACGGATCCGCGACCGCCGATCCGTCCCCCCACTGGTCGCCGGCGTCGCCGACCTGAAGCAGCCCGTTCGCGAGGCGGCCACGGAGGCCCTCGCGGGCATGGCCCACCTCGCCGTCGCCTACCTGCTGGACGGCTTTGCCGGCAAGACCATCGCCAAGCGTGAGGAGATCGGCCGGGCGATGCACAGCATCGGCGCCCCGGCCGTCAAGCCGCTGCTGGCCCGGCTGGATACGGCCGAGACGGCCGAGCAGCGGCGCCATGTCGTCTGGGCGCTCGGCAAGGTAGGCGATGCCGAGGCGCTTTCCGTGCTGGTCGAGCAATTGCAGAAGGGGGACGTCCGCATGCGGCGCACGGCGCTGGAGGCCCTCGGCGAAATCGGCGACGCCCGCGCCGCCGAGGCGATTGCCAAGGCCTTGAGTGACGGAAACGACTTCGTCCGCGCCGAGGCGGTCGAGGCCCTCGGGGCGGCCGCGGGAGCCGACGCGGTCGGCAAGCTCGTGCCGATGCTCGAGGACGACGAGGCCGACGTCCGCAAGACCGCCGCCGAGACGCTCGGGCAAATCGGCGACGCCCGCGCCGCCGAACCGCTGACCGGACTGATTGCCCGCGAGACCGCCGCCTTGAAGGCGTTCACGCACGCCCTCAAGGCCGCCGGCAAGCTCACGCCGGAGGGCCGGCTGGCCAAGGGCCACGAGCTCACCGAGGCGGAGAAGCGCACCCTGCTCGGACACCGCTCGGTCATCACGGCGGCCACCGCGGCGATGCAGAAACTCAAACCGACGCCGTAGATCTGTTCCGCCCGCAAGCGAACGGAGGGAAGCCCGGCGATCGGCGCGAGCGCCCCCCGGGAAGCTGATCGACCGCCCCGGGCATTCATCGCGCCGGCAGCGCCCCCTTGACGCCCGCGCACGGGCACGCTACAAGTCGGGTTTTCCCCGCCCGCGGCGGGGCGACCCGGACAGGAGCAGCCGCCATGCGCATCATCGTACCCGTCAAGCAGGTCCCCGAGACCAACGCGGTGAAGATGGACGAGGAGACCGGCACCATGATTCGCGAGGGCGTCGAGGCCATCGTGAACCCGCTGGACCTCTACGCCATCGAGATCGCCATCCGCCTCCGCGAGGCCCACGGCGGGGAGGTCGTGGCCGTCTCGATGGGGCCGCCGAAGGCCCTGGTGGCGCTGAAAGAGGCCATCGCCATGGGCTGCGACTCCGGCGTGCTGGTCTCCGGGAAGGCGTTCGCCGGCTCGGACACGTGGGCGACCAGCTACGTCCTCGCCGGGGCGATCGAGGCCCTCGGCGCCTTCGACCTTATCATCTGCGGTGAACGGGCCACCGACGGCGATACCGGCCAGGTCGGGCCCGGCATCGCCGCCTGGATGGATCTCCCGGTGGCCACGTACGTCGGCAAGGTGGATGACGTCGCCGACGGGCGCTGCCGCGTACACCGGCTCGTCGAGGACGGCTACGAGGTGCTCGACATGGACCTGCCCGGCGTGCTGACGGTCGTCAAGGAGGTCGCCGACCCCCGCCTGCCGACGCTCGGCGGCAAGAAGAAGGCCAAGCAGGCCGACATCCCCACCCTCGGGCCCGACGCGATGACCGTCGAGGAGACCAACCTCGGACTCAAGGGCTCACCCACGAGGGTGGTGAAGATCTTCCGGCCGAAGGTCGCCAGGCAGTGCGAGAAGGTCGTCGCCGCCGACGAGCAGGCCATCGACGACGCCGCCGACCGGCTCGTCGCCTTCCTCAAGCAGCGCGAGCTCATCTGACCGACCCCGGCCCCCGTGGCCGCGTAGCGAGGAGCATCATGGAATACCAAGGCGTTTGGATACTGGCCGAACAGTCCGGCGGGCGCGTACTCCGCATCAGCCACGAACTGCTGACGCGAGGGCGGGAGCTGGCGGACAAACGCAACGTGAAGCTGACGGCGGTGATCTTCGGCAAGGACATCGACGCGGGGGATCTGCAGGGGCTCATCGACCGCGGCGCCGATGCTGTGCTGGCGATGGAAGCGCCCGAGCTGGAGCATTTCCTCGTCGAGCCGTACTCGGCCTGCATGACGCTGCTGGTCGAGGAACGAAAGCCCGAGATCGTCATCGCCGGCGCCACCACCACCGGCCGGACGCTCATGCCCTATGTGGCCATCAAGACAGACGCCGGGCTGACCGCCGACTGCACCGTGCTGGACATCGAAGAGGAGACGGGCAACCTGCTCCAGACGCGTCCGGCCATCGGCGGGAACATCCTGGCGACGATCAAGACGCCGAACCATCGCCCGCAGATGGCGACGGTCCGCCCGCGGTCGACCCGCCCTGCCCCGTCGCAATCCGGCCGCAGCGGACCCATCGAGCGGTTGGAGGCCCCCGCGGAGCTGCTGGGCAGCCGTATCCGCCGGGTGGACTTCGTGCCGGATGAGTCCGAGCACGGCCTCCAGGACGCCGACGTGGTGGTCGCCTGCGGGCGGGGCATCAAGAAGGGCGAGAACCTCCCGCTGATCGAGGGCCTGGCCGAGAGCCTCGACGCCGCCGTCGGCGCCAGCCGCGATGTCGTCGACCGGGGTTGGCTGAGCTACCCCCACCAGGTGGGGCTCAGCGGCAAGACGGTGAGCCCGAAGCTCTACGTCGCAGCCGGCGTCAGCGGAAGCATCCAGCACCTCGCGGGCATGCAGACCTCCGAGAACATCGTGGCCGTCAACAGCGACCCGGACGCCCAGATCTTCCGCGTCGCCGACTTCGGCATCGTCGGCGACCTGTTCGAGGTGCTTCCGGTGGTGACGGAGAAGATCAGGGGGGCGAAGGCGGAAGGCTGAGGCCGTCAGGGCCAGACTGAGGCGAGAAGCCGGAGAACTGCTGAGGATTCTGGCAGCGATCATCGCGAAAGTGGAACCTTGGTCACCGGGAGGCTCGCCCCATGACCTGCCCCCGGTCCGGAGCCTTCGTTTGGCGCTTGGGCTTTGGTGTTTGGTTCTTGATTGATAGTTGATGCTTGAGATCTGGTGCTTCGCCGCAGGTAGGAACCCATGAGCACAGAGCAACGATACAACCCGCTGACGCCCGACCTCGTCGCCGAACTCCAACGCATCTGCGGCGAGAAGTACGTCGTGTACGGCGACGAGGAGAAGCTCGAGGCCTTCAGTCATGACGAGGTCGCCGAGGCGAAGTACGCCCACGCGCCCGAGGCGGTCGTTCGGCCCGCGTCGGCCGAGGAGATCGCCGAGATCATGAAGCTGGCCAACCGCGAGCGCGTGCCCGTTACGCCGCGCGGGGCCGGCAGCGGGCTCTCCGGCGGGGCCGTGCCCGTCTGCGGCGGCATCGTCCTGTGCACCGACCGCATGAACCGCATCCTGGAGATCGACGAAGAGAACCTGATGGCCGTCGTCGAACCGGGCGTGGTCACCAACGAGATCAACGAAGTCATCGCCGACCGCGGGCTCTTCTTCGCCGGCTATCCCATGAGCTTGGAGACCTGCTACGTCGGCGGCAACGTGGCCGAGAACGCCGGGGGCGGCAAGGCCGTCAAGTACGGCGTCACCGGGCGATACATCACCGGCCTGGAGATCGTCACCCCCACGGGGCAGATCGTCCAGTTGGGCGGCAAGCTGGTCAAGGACGTCACCGGCTACAACCTGGTGCAGTTGATGGTCGGCTCGGAGGGCACGCTAGGGGTCTTCACCAAGGTTACGATCAAGCTCATGCCCGCGCCGAAAGCGTCGGTGGACCTGCTGTGCCTGTTCGAAACCGCCGAGGCCGCCATCGCCGCCGTGCCGAAGATCATGACCACCGGCGGGATCATCCCGACGGCCATCGAGTTCATGGACAAGTCCTCCGTCCATGCCGCCTGCGACTACCTCAACGAGACGCTGCCATACGAGAACTGCGGGGCGATGCTGCTGATCACCGTCGACGGGCCCGACCCCGACCAGGTCGAGCGGGAATACGAGGCCATCGGCGAGTTGTGCCAGGAGGCGGGGGCGATGGAGGTCTACGTGGCCGACAACGCCACGACGTCGGAGCGGATATGGAAGGTCCGCCGGAACATCGCCGAGGCCTTCAAGGTCGTCAGCCCCCACCAGAGCCTCGAGGACATCGTCGTGCCCATCGCCGCCATCCCCCGAATGGTCACGGGGCTCGGCGAGATCAGCGCCCGCTGGGACGTGGCCATCCCCTGCTACGGCCACGCCGGGGACGGCAACCTTCACGCCACGCCGGTGATGAACCCCGACTGGACGCTGGCCGACTGGGACGAGAAGCTGCCCGCCATCCTCAAGGACATGTACGCCCTGACGGCCGAGTTGGGGGGAATGCTCTCCGGGGAGCACGGCATCGGGCACAAGCGCAAGGGCTACATGCCCCAGTTCGTCGGGGAAGCGAACCTGGAGATGATGCGTGCGATCAAACGCGCCCTCGACCCGAGCCTGATCCTCAACCCGGGCAAGATCGTAGACGCCTGGCCCCGGAGCCACCCATGATCGATGCCACGCACGCCTTCGCCGAGGACCGCTACGAGCAGGTCCCCTACCGCCGATGCGGGCGCAGCGGTCTGCTCCTGCCGGCCGTCAGCCTTGGGTTCTGGCAGAGCCTCGGCGAGCCGGGCAACCGGGAGACCTGCCGGGCGGCCTGCTATCACGCCTTCGACCACGGCGTGACGCACTTCGACTTGGCGAACAACTACGGCCCGCCGCCGGGCAACAGCGAACGGGTGATCGGCACGATCCTGAAGGACATGCCCCGCGATGAGCTGATCGTCTCGACGAAGGCGGGCTTCAGGATGTGGCCCGGGCCGTACGGCGACTGGGGCAGCAAGAAGTACCTCGTCGCCAGCCTGGACGCCTCGCTGAAGCGTCTGGGGCTGGACTACGTGGACATCTTCTACCACCATCGCCCCGATCCGCAGACGCCGCTGGAGGAGACGCTGGGCGCACTGGACCTGATCGTCCGCCAGGGCAAGGCCCTGTACGCCGGCGTGAGCAACTACGACGGCGCGCGGTTCCGCGACGCCACCGAGTGCATTCGCGCGCGCGGGTGGACGCCGCTGACCATCCATCAGCCCTGCTACAATATGCTCCAGAGGAAACCCGAGACCGACCTGCTGGGCCAGACGGCCGCCGCGGGCACCGGGGTCATCGCCTTCTGCCCGCTGGCCCAGGGCATGCTGACCGACCGCTACCTCGACGGGCTGCCCCCCGACAGCCGCCGAGGCCGACAGGGCCAGGCCGGGCGCGACTGGTACGAGCAGCGAAAGGCCGAAGGGCTCTGGGAGAAGGTCGGGCACCTCAACGAGTTGGCGGCCGCCCGCGGCCAGACGATGGCCCAGCTCGCGCTGACGTGGCTGCTGCGGGATGCGCGGGTAACCAGCGTGCTGGTCGGCGTCTCCCGGGTCGAGCAACTGGCCGAGAACATCGCCGCGGCGACGGCCCCGCCGCTGACCGACGAGGAGATCGCCCGGATCGACGCCGTACTGAACGCCCCCGCGCCCGAGTCGGCCTAGGAACCGCCATGAGACGACGCGTCTACATCTACCGCCAGGTCCAGGCCCGCCCCGTCGGTCTGCTGGGCTGCCTGGTCTTCCTGCTGGCACTGGTCGGACTCGCGGCGCTGGCGGTCTTCGTCTTCTTGCCACTGCTGGGCATCGCCGCGGTGGTGGTCCTCGCCCTGATGGGCTTGGCGGCCTTGACCGCGGCGGCCCTGCGCGTCCGGGCGTGGTGGCAGCGCCTGCGCGGCCTCGAGGAGCCCTCCGGCCCCACCACCTACAACGCCGAAGCCGTCGATGAGGAGGACGACGAGGACGACGAAGACGGTCCGCGCAAGCGGCTGTCCGTCCAGGTCCGTCGCCGCCCCCACCGCGAGTAGCCCCCGGAAGGAACCGAGGCCTCCCCATGGTCACCATGAAGTACAACGCCGTCACGCCGGAGATCGTCGAAGAGTTGGAGGGCATCGTCGGCCGGCGATACGTCATCCACGGCGACCCCGACAAGCTCGAGCCGTTCAGCCACGACGAGGTCCCCGATCCCAAGTACGCCCACATGCCCGAGGTGGTCGTCCGCCCGGACTCCGCCGAGCAGATCGCCGCCGTGATGAAGCTGGCCAACCGCGAGCGGATCCCGGTGACGCCCCGCGGCGCCGGCAGCGGGCTCTCCGGCGGCGCCGTGCCGATCGAGGGCGGCATTGTCCTGCTGACCGACCGGATGAACCGCATCCTGGAGATCGACGAGGACAACCTGATGGCCGTCGTCGAGCCCGGCGTGGTCACCGCGGAGATCAACGAGGCCCTGGCGCCGAAGGGCCTGTTCTACGCCGGCTACCCGATGAGCCGGGAGACATGCTTTATCGGAGGCAACGTCGCGGAGAACGCCGGGGGAGGCAAGGCGGTCAAGTACGGCGTGACCGGGCGGTACGTCACCGGCCTGGAGATGGTTACGCCGGCCGGCGAGATCGTCCGCATGGGGGGCAAGCTGGTCAAGGACGTCACCGGCTACAACCTCATCCAGCTCATGGTGGGCTCAGAGGGAACGCTGGGGGTGTTCACGCAGATCACGCTGAAGCTCATGCCCCTGCCGAAATCCTCGGTGGACCTGCTGGTGCTCTTCGAGACCGCCGAGGCCGCCATCTCCGCCGTGCCGCGAATCCAGACCGCCGGCGGGATCATTCCGACAGCCATCGAGTTCATGGACCGCTCCAGCTTGCACGCGGCCTGCGAGTATCTCAACGAGACGCTGCCTTACGAGAACTGCGGGGCGATGCTGCTGATCACCGTCGACGGCCCGGACGTCAAGCAGGTCGAGCGGGAGTACGAAGCCATCGGCGAGCTGTGCTTCCAGGCCGGGGCGATCGAGGTCTACGTCGCCGACAACGCCACGACCTCCGAGCGCGTGTGGAAAGTCCGGGGAAACATCCCCGAGGCCTTCGCGGTGATATCCGCACACCAGGGCAACGAGGACCTCGTCGTCCCCATGGCCTCGATCCCCAAGCTGGTAGCCGGGATGGAGAAGCTCTCGGCCGAGCACGGCGTGCACATCCCCGCCTACGGCCACGCCGGGGACGGCAACCTGCACACGCGGATCGTCAAGGCAGCCGACTGGCCCCTCGAGCGGTGGCAGGAGGTCTTCCCGAAGGTCCTCCACGAGCTCTACGCCCTCACGGCCGAGCTCGGCGGGCGGATCAGCGGCGAGCACGGCATCGGGCACAAGCGCAAGGCCTACATGACCACCTGCGTCTCCGAGGCCTACCTCGACATGTGCCGTGCCATCAAGCGCGCCCTGGACCCCGGGAACATCCTGAACCCCGGGAAGATCTTCGACGTATAGCGACGGACGCAAGGCGTTACCGGCTATCGGCTGATTGCTGTTCGCCGGACACGTCCGGAGGCGTCGCCGGAAGCGCAACGCGGCCTGGCCTGGCCGAGCGTCTTAGGCAATCGGCCCTCGCGTGCCGCAGCCGCCGCTGACCGCATCCCCCTCGCCAGCGAGGGCACTTCCCCTCCCCCAACGACCACCTGATAAACAGGAACGACCTACATGGCCTTCACAGGGATCCGCCGGCCCTTGCGGGACGACTCCATCGCGGCGAAGACCATCGCCAATGAGTGGATGTTGTCGTGGCATTCGGTCTGGGGAACCGTGCCCTTGCGGAGGAAGGCCAGCATCTCCCGCAGGGCGCCGTGCATCGTGGGGTACTTCACCGTGGCCTTGGGGGCGCGGATATCGCGAAGCTTGCGGAAGAAGCCCGTCTTGCCCGAGACCGCCTGCCCGACCGGCTCGGCGTCCTTGGCGTAGATCAGGCTGCCCTTGTCCCCGATGAAACGCCAGTCCCCGTTCCAGCTCGTGTTGCAGCCCTCGGCGCACCAACTGCCAACCAGCGTGAAGACCACGTTGTCGGTCATCTCGAAGACGATCGTCGCGGCCGCGTCGCCTTCGTACCACGAGCCGGCGGGGTTGAACTCCTTGCAGTAGACCGCCTGCGGCTCGACGCCGGTCATGAAGCGGCAGAGGTCGAACTGATGGATGAGCATGTCGAGGATCAGGGGGCTTGCCATCTCCGTGCGGAATCCGCCGAAGTGCGCGCCGATGTAGAACTCGCAGTTGACCGTGGTCAGCCGCCCGATCTTCCCGCCGGTGACCGCACGGCGGACGCGCTCGTGCAGCGCGTTCCACCGCCGCGACTGGCTGACCATGTACATCCTGCCGGTTTCCTCGGCCGTCCTGACCATCCGCCGCGCCTCGGCCATGCTGGAGGCCATCGGCTTCTCGCCGACGACGTGGCAGCCGGCCTTCAGCGCGGTGCAGGTGACCTTGCAGTGGGCCTCGGGGACGGTGAGGTCGACAACGAAGTCCGGCTGCGTCTCCTTGAGCGTGGCCTTCAGGTCTGTCGAGGCGGGACAATCGAGCTCGTACTGCTCGATGCGCCCCCGTGCGGCGCCGATGTCCAGGTCGACGACCGCGGCGATGTTCACCTTCTCATCCAGCAACCTCGGAAACCACGCCCGGGAGATGCCCCCCGCGCCCACGACGACCGCACGCTCGCGCGCCATGCTTCGCTCCTTGGTGAAAGCTCGATCGGCTCCTGCTCGTGAACTGTCAGCCTACCCAGCCGATGTGGAGATGCAAGGCCCCCGCGGCGCGGCTGCGGGTTCCGGGCGCTGCCTGCGGCCCGGGGGGCGTCACCGCGAGGCGGCGGACGGTCGGGTGGCCGTGGGGCCCAGGAGGCCCTGCTCCCGCAGGAAGTCGCGGGCCACGTCGCGGGCGCGGCGGGGGTCGGTCTTGCGGTCCACCTGGTAGTTCAGCCGCTGCATGGTCCTGTCATCGATCCGCCCGGCCAGGGCGTTGAACGCCTCGCGCAGGTCGGGGTGTTTCTTGAGCGTCTCGGCGCCGACAACCGGGGCGGCGTAGTACGGGGGGAAGAAGTGCTTGTCGTCGTCCAGCGTCTTGAGCTTGAGCGCGGCGATGCGCCCGTCGGTGGCGAACCCGCAGATCACGTCCACCGCCCCGTCGGCGCAGTTCTTGTACATCAACCCGGGGTCCATCTGCCGGGGCTCGTCCTGGAACTGGAGATCGTAGGCGTCGGTCAGGCCCTCGTAGCCGTCGGGGCGCTGAAGGAACTCGGCCGTAAAGGCGGCGCTCAGGATCGGCTCCTTACCCGACCGCACATGGTCGGCAAGGTCCGAGAACGTCTCGATGCCGAGCTCCTCGGCCTGTCCGGTCCGCATGGTCAGCGTATAGGTGTTGTTGAAGCCGTACGGGTCCAGCCAGATGACGCCGTACTCGTCCTCGAAACGCTTGCGGACCTTCTCGTACGCCGCGTTGGGCTCGCCGATCACCGGCTCCTTCAGGATGGTCACCAGCCCCGTGCCGGTGTACTCGCTGTAGGCGTCGAGCTGGCCTGACCGCAGGCCGTTCCAACAGACCATCGTCCCGCCGAGGTACGTCTTCGTCTCGGCGCGGAGGTCCGTCCGCTCCTCGACCAGCAGGGCCAGCATGTGTGCGAGGACGGACTGCTCGGTGAAGTCCTTGCCGCCGATGGTCACGTCGGGCGCGTTCAAGGCGCGGTAGACGGCCACGCCGACCACGGCGGCGACAAGCACGGCGGCGAGGGCCGCCAGCAGCACTTTCGACGTTCCGCGCATGCGTCTGTCTCCTTGCCGGGCGCCTCAGGACGCGCCGGAATTCTCGCTCTCGGCTCCACCGGGCGTCAGCCAGTTCTCCAACATCCCCAGCAGCCACTCGAACAGCAGGGACAGGGCTACGGCGGGCACGGCCCCGCCCAGGATCAGGTCGATACGGTCACCGGAAATGCCCTGGAAGATGGGCTTGCCCAGGGACTCGGCGCCGATGAGGCTCACCAGCGTCGCGATGCCGATCGTCCACACCGTCGAGATCCGAACCCCCGCCATGATCACCGGCAGAGCCAGGGGGATCTGCACCTTCAGCAGCACCTGCCGGGGACGCATGCCCATGCCCGTGGCCACCTCGATGATCGTCGGGTCCACCTGCCGGATACCCGTATACGTGTTCCGCAGGACCGGAAGCAGGGCGTAGGCCACCAGGGCCACCAGGCCCGGCCAGATGCCAATCGTCGGCAGCCCCAGCGCCAGGAACAGCACGGCCGCGAGGGCCACCAGCGCCAGCGACGGAACCGGCTGAACGATCCCCGCCAGGCCGATGATGGCATTGGAGAGCCGGCGGAAACGGCTGCGCGCCAGCACGATTCCCAGCGGGATCGCCGCCGCGCAGGCCAACACGATCGCCAGGAAGCTCAGCAGCAGGTGGTCGGCCACCAGACCCAGGATCCAGGGCCCGTACTGTCGCAGCCACTCGATCATGACTCGGTCCCCGTCTGCTCCAGCACCTCGGTCATCAGGTCCAGGAGCCTCTGCTTGGCCAGCCTGCCGGCGAACTCACCGCGCTGATAGACCGGGGCGTAGGCTTGGCCGGTCCGCTTGAACAAGTCCAGCGCCCCGACGAGGCTGCTGGCGAAGGTCAGCCGGTCTTCGGGCCTTTCGGCCGGGGCCTCGGCCTCGGTGTCCAACTCATCGCGCAGCGAACGAAGCGTCCGCGTCAGCAGGGCGAGTTGGAAGCGGTGCTGACCGAGGAACTGGTCCACGAATTCGTCGGCGGGCTCTTCCACGATCGCCCGCGGCGTGTCAAGCTGCCGGACCTGCCCGGCATCGAGGATGGCGATGCGGTCGCCCATCCGCACGGCCTCGAAGACATCGTGCGTGACGAACAGGATGGTCTTGCCGATCTCGGACTCGAGTTCCAGGAACTCGTTCTGGAGTTCCTCGCGGGTGATCGGGTCGAGGGCGCCGAAGGGCTCGTCCATGAGCACGATGGGCGGATCGGCCGCCAAGGCGCGAGCGACGCCGATGCGCTGCTTCTGCCCGCCGCTGAGCTGGCCGGGATAGCGGTCGCGGAACTCCTCGGCCTTCAGCGAGACCATCTCAAGCATCGCGTCGACGCGCTTGTCGATGTCGGAGCCCGCCCATTTCAGCAGCCTGGGCACGATGGCGATGTTCTCGGCGACGGTCATGTGGGGGAACAGGCCGATGTGCTGGATGGCGTAGCCGATCCGGCGCCGCAGGACGATGGGGTCCTGCTTCATCACGTCCTGCCCGTCCACGAGGATGCGGCCGCCGGTCGGCTCGATCAGCCGGTTGACCATCTTCATGGTCGTGGTCTTGCCGCTTCCGCTGGTGCCCAGCAAGACCACCGTCTCGCCCTGCTCGACCTCCAGGGAGACATCGCGGACGGCAAACGTCTGCCCGCCGTCGTAGCTCTTGCTTACACCGTCAAGGACGATCATCGTGTCGGCTCGGCCCTCCGGAAAGACCGCCGCGGGGAGGGCCTCACGCCTCGGCCGTCTCGTAGCGGCCGATCAGGTCGGACTGCTCGAAGTCCAGCAGTTCGTCGGGCACCTCGGCCAGCTTGCGGGCGACGACGGCAACGTAGTGCAGCGGCTCGCCGCTGACCGAATGCCGGTGGCAGTACCGCCGGGTCGCCTGGACCTGGAGGATTTCGTCCCGGGCGAGGTCCTGGATCAGACGGCAGAAGCCGGTGGTGTCCGTCTCCTTCATGAACGCCTCTTTGATGTTGAAGGATACCCACCCCGGCGTGTCGATCAGGTCCAGCGACGTCAGGAACGCGCGGGCCGGAATGTCCCCGAAGCCCAGCGCCGCCACCGTCGTCATGCAGTTGAGCTTGTGATTCCGCAGGATCTTCTCGACGTCCTCCGGCAGATCGGTCAGGTCCACGGTGTGGTAATCGGCGTACACGCCGGGCCGATCGCGCTCGGTGGCCTCCTCGGCCTCGGGGATGATGTCCACCCCGACGATCCGCTCGGCGCCGACGCGGTGCAGTTCGTCGCCGACCATCCCGTTGCCCGCCCCGACGTCCAGCACGCGAAGGCTGGTGGGCTCTTCGTCGAAGTCGCCGAGGACCTCGGCCAGCAGGCCCACGACGCGGCTGGGCGAGGAGCACTTGAGCGTCTCGTAGAACAGGGCCTCGTACAGGCCGGGGATCTTGTAGATGTCCCCGTAGTTATGGAACCGGATCCGCTGGACCTGGCCGTCCACGCAGACCTCGCACCATTCGGCATCCTGTCTTGGCGTCTCGTCAAGGTCCGGCAGGCGGATGTCGTCAAACGCGCTGGGTATGGTCTCGACGCGATACTGCCACTGAGGCCTGGTCTGGATGTCCATTTCAATTCACTCCGTGTGTGATGCTGTTCCTGCTGTCTTCCGACGCCGCGGGCCCGGAGGCTCCAGGGACGTCGGGCGCCGGTGTTTCCGGCGCTTCCGGCGACGGGTGTGTTTGCGGGTCGTCGCCCGCTCGGGCCTGCCCGAGAAAGGCCTGCGTGTTCTCCGGCGAGGCGTCCATCGGCCCCGTCGTGAGAATCCCGGCGGCGTCGAGGTCCCGGGCCTCCAGGATCGCCACCAGCCGCTGCATCGCGGCAAGAATCATCGTCTGTTCCCATTCCGGCAGGCGACGGAACTTGCCGCCGAAATGTTCCTGAAGCGCTGGCGGAGCCTGCCCGAGCGTCTCGCGCCCGGCATCGGTCAGCCAGACCTCCATCCGCCGGCGGTCCTCCGTGCTTCGCTGGCGAGTCACCAGCCCGGCACGGGTGAGTCGATCCAGGATCCCGGTCACCGTCGCCTGGCTGAGGTGCACGGCCTCGCCAAGGCGGGTCACCGAGACACCTTCGTTGCCCCTCAGGGCCTTCAAGACCGTAAGCTGAGGTCCCGTAAGACCATACCTCGTGACCAGCACGCGCGAATGCAGGTCGACCGCGCGGATGATCCGCCGTAGGGCGATCACGACCTGATCCGCCGTCTGGTTTGGCTCAAAACCCGATACCGTGTCCGTTCGACCCACCATGAAGCAAGGTATTGTATTGCGTACGACGCGAATATCAAGAGATTTTGCTTCCGGGAGTGTTTCTTAAATATGTGCAAACAGGTATTTTACACTCGATAACTGTAGGAGATTCCCCGGTTTGCCCTAAGAAATACCATCGTGCACGATGCATATTCAGGCAGGAAGAGATGGCACAACAGCGCGGCCGTTCCAGGGGAAACAGCATGGGAGCCCAGAGGCGATGCCAGACCGCAAGCGATTTATATCAAGACGTTTACGTCTTACGGAGCATCACGGCGGTCAGATCGTCCGCCTGGGGCTCGCCCTCACCGTAGGCGACGACCTCCTCCCGCAGCCGCTGAATCGTCCCCCGGGCAGGCTCGTCGCGACACTCCCGAAGAATCCCCATCACCCGCTCGATGCCGAACAGTTGGCCACTTGGCGAAGGGGCCTCGAACAGCCCGTCGGTCAGCAGGACGACGAAATCCCCCTCGGTCAGACGACAGGTCACGGAATCCGAAAACGACATACCGGGAAACGCCCCCAAGGGCACGCCCGTGGCCGAATGCTGGTCGAAGCGGTCCTCCGCCCGGTGGTAAGCAAGGATCGGCCCGTGCCCGGCCGAGGAAAACGTCAGCGTCGAGGCCCGGGAGTCCAAGGCGGCGAAGACGCACGTGACGAAGCGCCCGTCGCCGATGTCGGCGGCGAGGAGGTCGTTGACCCTCTCCAGGACGCGGCCGACGTCGCCGGGTCCGCTGCCGAGGGCGCGGAGCATGGCACGTGTCTGGGCGACGACCAGTGCCGGGCCGATGCCGTGCCCGGTCGCATCGGCGACGACGATGCCCAGCCTCCCGTCCGGCAGCGGGATGAAGTCGTAGATGTCCCCTCCGGTCTCGTCGGCCGGTTGTGAGAAACCTGCCACGTCGTAGCCGGGGATCTCCGGGTCGCTCTCGGGCAGCAAGCCCTGCTGGATCTCCCGGGCGATCTCCAGCGCGCGGGCCATCTTCTGCTTCTCGAGATAGTGCCCTATGAGGTTCGCCCGCTGGATTGCCACGCCGGCCTGGGCGGCGAGGGTCTCGGCCAGCTCGATGTCGTAGTCCCCGAACGGGCCGGCCTGCTTGTTCATCACCTCCAGCACGCCGACGAGCCCGCCGCCATAGTCGGTCAGCGGGACGGCGAGGATGTTCCGCGTGCGGAAGCCGGTCTTGCGGTCCACGTCGGGGTTGAAGCGGTCATCGGCGTAGGCGTCCGGAACGTTGATCACTTCCCGCTCGCGGATGCAGGCACCGACGATCCCCCGCCCGGCCGGGACGCGAATCTCGTCGGCCTTGTGGGCAATGCGGCTGGTCAATTCGTCCGTCCGGGCGTCGTAGAGGAACAGTGTGGACCGTTCGGCGGCCAGCAGTTCCATGCTTCGGTCGATGATCAGCCCCAGGAGATCGTCGAGGTCGGCGGCCGCGGCCATGGACCGCGTGATCTTCAGGACCTTCCGCAGATCGTCGGCATGGGTGGCGGCTTTCGCGTCGCTCATGGCCCCTGGCCTGTAACGGGTGGTCGGTTCGTTCGGTCGTGCGTCCATGTATCGCCGCCGTCGGCTCGGCGGGGGCGCCGCGGTGGGCTACCGCGCTGCCTGCCCGTTGCGGCGTCTCGGCACCGGGTAGGTGACGCCGCCTGCGGGGAACACCACGACGCGTCGGCGCCCTTCGGGCAGGAGCCGTTCGGCCTCGGCGACGGCGTCGTCCATGCCGGCCAGCACGCGAAGCCCGGGGAAGCGGACCCCGGCGGCGTGCATCGCCGGTGAAACCATCATAACCGGGTTGCGCGCCAATGTCTGCGCGGCAAGGCGGACGAAAAAGGCCGCATCCCCCGCCAGCGTCGGGACCAGCCGCGGCAGCAGCCCCGACAACGCCTCGGGACCCAGCAGGCGAAGCATCCGCCGCGTCCACGTCGGACTCAGGGGCCATGGAGGCACCGCCATGCCGTGCAGCCCCGCCTCGCAACGGGCCAGGCAGATGACCACCCCCCCGGGCCGGGCCGCCCAGAGAGTGTTCGGGATCGACTTGAAGCACTGCCACAGGTCGAAGTCCCGCGGGTGGGCGTTGGCGATCACCACGTCCGCCGACCCCTCGGTCACCACCCCACAGGCCGTCGCGCACTGCTTGCGGACCATCTGGTAGGCCGCGGGGACCTCCCCGGCGGCCACGGAGGTCGGTTGATCGTCGGCGTCCAGCAGGAACTGGACGCCGAAGCTGACACCGTGGTGATCGTCGATCCGTCGCCCGGCGTCCTCGATGGCGGCGCGCATGGCGTTGCTCTCGGCCCCGAGCCCGACCAGTTGCCTGGCCCGTCGGCCAAGTCCCAGCCGGTGCAACCCGCGGATGGTCTCGATGTGGGCGCAGCCGGGTACGAGCATCTTGTACCCCCCGCCGAAGCCCGCCTGGAGATGCGGGCTGACCGACGAGATCAGGATCCGCACGTCCGCCGTCGCGACCCCCCGGTCGATCCGGACCTCCAGCCGCCCGGCGTCGCCGACGTAAACGTACGCCGACCGGTCCTGCCAGGGGTTTGAACGCCAGCGGAGGCGATGGGCGTGCTCGCCGAGCTTCTCGGCCGCCTCGGAGGCGGTCATCGGCGGGTGCATCCCGGCCGCAAAGACCACCTCGAGCTGCTCGTCGGCGATCCGCGCGTGGCGGACCTCGCGGAGGACGACGTCGAGGATCTCCGGCACGGGGCTGTGGCGGGTCATGTCCTCGATCACCAGCACCACGCGCCCGTTGGGGCGGGCCTGGAGCAGCCGACCCAGCGGCGGGCCGGAGACCGGTTGGGTCAGCGCGCGGGCCAGCCGGTCGGCCCAGTCCCCCCCGGCCGGCCTGAGCTCCGGGCGGGCCACCTGCTCGACCTGCCAATCCTCGGGCAGGTCCAGGTCGTATTGCTCGTGCCCCCAGGGCACGCTGATCTTCGGCATGAGGGGTCCTTGGCGGCGGTCAGCCTTCCACGCGGCGCCCGACCATTACGCGGTAGACGCCCAGCGGCTCGGGGAAGCCGACGAACTGCCCGAAACCCGCCGGGCCCAGCAGCGCCTGAAGCTGCTCCGGCGAGCGGTGGTTCATGTGCAGCCCGAACACGCGGCGAAAGAAGCGGTCGCTGTTGTGGGCCTTCGAGAGGCTGTTGAAGACGATCGACGAACCCGCCGGCATCACCGCCGAAACCGCCGAGGCGATGTCCGCCACCTGCTCGTCCGTGAGATATTCGCAGATCCCCAGCATCTTCACCATGTCCGGCGGGCGGTCCAGCATCTCGCGAACGTCCCGCACGTCGCCCTCGATGAAGTGCATCCGCTCGGCCACGCCCTTCCGCCCGGCAAGCTCCCGGCCGTAGTCGAACGCCTCGCTGCTGATGTCCACCAGCGTGGCGACGGCCGGGTGGCGGGCCTCGGTCAGCGCGTCGCTGATGATATGCCCCGGGCCGGCCCCGAGGCAGAGGACGTGGACCGGCGGGGCGCCCTCGCCGCGGGCGTCGGCTGCCTCGTCGATCAGACGGGCCAACAGCCGCGCTCCCAGCCGCTTGCGGTTGCGAAGCGCCATCGCCATCGTCCCTGCGCCGACCAGCAGCTTGTCGGCGATCTGCGTCGGCCGGCCCTCGTAGCTGATCACCATGCTCCGCCAGCCGCCGGGGTCCTTCCAGTTGGCGGCCGCCAGCTCGCTCTTGCCGAAGCGCAGCAGCCCGCGCAGCCAGGAGGCGGGGAGGTAATTGGCGAGCGGGTCGATCATCGCGGCCTTGAGGACGCGCTTCACGGGGCCCTTACGCTCAAACGGGATATCGTCAACCCAGGATTCCATGGGGTTCTCCGCAGCCTGTGCACCGCTGCCTAGTATAGGTCACCGCCGGGGCGGCTGCCAAGACGGCTCGCTCGTACCGTATCGGTCAGGCCGGTCTGCCCTCGCCACCCCGACTGCCGCGTACGAACGTGCGAAGCGGGACCTCGTTGGCTTAAAGATTTGCCCGCACCCCCGCCGATAAAGGTAGCCGTTCGCACGCGGCAACCCCTTCCGCCGGCCCGGCGGAGCGAGGAATGATGTCATGACCAAACGGCAGTTGATCGACGAGATTGTCTCCCGGAACCGGACCGCCAGCCCGAGGTTCCTCGCCCGCTTCGACGACGAGGACCTCACCGAGTACCTCGCCCACCTCCGAGTCCTGGAGGCTCCGCGACTGAGCGGCAACGCCGAACGCTTCGCCCAGTACTTCCGCGACCTGCCGACCGTCGCCAACCAGACCGCCGCATGGCGGGTCGACACCGAGCACGTCGAGGAGGTCAGCGCCGACGACCTGCCCGAGGGCCGGTACGTCCCCGAGCCGGGCGGGGAGGACCTCGAAGAGATGCCAGATCAGCTTGACGAGGCCAACGAGGTTCGCTGGGATGAGCTCGACGACCCCGATAGCGAATACGTCACCGCCGCCGAACGTGAGCAGCTGCTCGCCGCCCACGATGACTACGAGGCCGACGAACCCGACGAGTTCGACGAATTCGACGACGCCGAGCCGTTCCCCCTGGAGTTGACCCTCCAGCCCCCCGCCCGCACGCCAGAGCCGGTCGCCGTCGCCGCAGCGGCCCCCGCCGCCGCCCTGATCCCCGACCAGCCCCAAGACCACCAGCCGGCCGCCGACGCCGAACCGCCGGCTGTCGACTACGTCGTGCACACCGCCGCCTCCGCGGCCGCCACATGCCCGGCCCCGGAGCCGGCCACGATGCCGCCCCCCCGCAAGGCCGCCAAGCTCATCGGCGTCCCCGCCGCGAAGCGTCCGGCCCCCGATGCCGGCCGCGAACCGGTTGCCCACGCCGCCGGCCCGTTGTTCGGCCGACGCGACGACGACGGCGAGGCCTGGCTGTACTGACCGGCCGCAACGTCGGCTGACGAAGGCCCTTACGATGACTGCGCTTTTTTTGCGTTCCCCGCCGAACCCCCATTGACTTCCCGTCGATAAACACTAAACTACAACGTTCCCAACTTGGGGCCGTAGCTCAATTGGTTAGAGTACCGGACTGTCGATCCGGTGGTTGCGGGTTCGAATCCCGTCGGCCTCGTTGCAGCACAAGGGCTCGCCTTTTCGGCGGGCCCTCTTTCGTGCGCCTCGGGGCCCGCGAATCTGCTTCGAAGAGCCCCGGGGGTCCGCGACGGTCTTGCCGGCGAGTCGCGTCGCTCGTCGTCGAGCTACCGCCGGTGGATCGATCTGCGGGCTTGACGCTTTCCGGATCGCGGGGGTAGAATCCAGGTAGCATTTTGCGGCTCCGCCTACTCGGCGTGTGCCGCAAGCATGTCTTTTCGTTGACGACAGCAGAGCCCGCCATGTCTGGAAAGAGGCCCCCGCGGAAGGAAGGCGTGGTCCACGAGGGCAAGGCAGGCAAGGTCGACACCGGTCAGACGGGACGATTGGGAGCCAAGCTGCTGTTGCTGGTCGGGTCGATTGCGTTCAGCCTGGTCCTCTGTGAGGTGTTGGTCCGCGCCATCGGCGTCGCGCCGGGGATCATCCCCATCGGCGTCACCTCGGACAAGCACGTCTACCGGCGCTCGACGAATCCGATCCTGAGCTACGAATTCAAGCCGGGGTTCCGCTCGGACGCCGAGGACCTGCCCCACGACTACCGCGTGATCAACTCGCACGGGATGCGCGACGTCGAACGCCGCTGCGCCAAGCCCCCGGGCACGAAGCGGATCATTCTCCTGGGCGACTCGGTGGTCGTCGGTTACCGGATCGAGGAGATCGACCAACTCATGTCGCGGCAGCTCGAGATGCTCTACCGCGACCGGAAGGTCGAAGTGCTGAACATGTCCGTCACGGGATACTGCACCCGTGCCGAGGTCGAACTGCTGCGCTTAAAGGGGGTTAAGTACGATCCCGACGCCGTGATCCTCGTGTTCGTCGAAAACGACTTCCGCAACCACAACCCCGAGTCGATCGGGGCCAGCGGCATCGAAGGCCGGCCCGCATGCGCCAACTGGCTGTTCCGCAACTCCCACCTGTTCCGCCTGGCATGTCTCCGGCTGAACTGGTTCAGTTTCGGTCTGGAGGCGGACCCGGCACGATGGAACGACGAGGCGATCGGCGACAACAACGTGCCCGAAGGCCTGGCCCTGCTGGCCAGACTGGCGAAGGAGCACGGCTTCAAGCCCCTCGTGGCCGTGTGGCCGGCATTCAAGGACGACGGGATCGTCTACCCACCCAAGATGTTCATACCGGACTCGGACGAACTCATTGTCGAACGGCTGGCCGAGAGCCATGGCCTGCCGGTCGTGGGCCTGCGGGACCGGTTTCGCGAGGACTGGCTCCTGCGAACCCCGCGGCGCAACCCGCGGAAGACCTACTCGATCGGCGACGGGATGCACGCATCGGTCGAAGGCCATCGCGTCGCGGCCCGGATCTTCCATCGGGTGATTGACGAGACGGGCCTTCTGGAGCCGGCCGGCGGTCGGGCCGCCCGGTCGGGCGTGGTCGTGAAGAGGGACATTTCCGAGGCCCGCCGTGCCGCCCGGGCGCTGGGATCCGAGAAGGCCGGCTATGGCATGTTCTACATCAACCGGGCGGTGGCGCTGCACAAGCAGGGCCGGCTCGAAGAGGCGCTTGCGGAGCTCCGAAAGGTCCGGCCCCAGGACAAACGCAACTACTGCGACGCCAGCGTGGCGATCGCCTCGATCCTTCGTGACCTGGACCGGAACGAGAAGGCACGGGCCCGGCTGGAGAAGGCCCTGCGGATGAAGCCCGACCATTTCGAGTGTCGCATGCTTCTGGCCATGACGTGGACGGAACAAGAGGCCTACGACAAGGCGATCGAGCATCTGAAACATGCCGTCCAAACCAGACCGGGCGACCACCACGGCCGGTACCTTCTCGGCGCAACGCTGGCCAAGTGCCATCGGTGGAAGGAAGCCGAGTCGCACCTCCGGGCCGCCCTTCGCCAGAACCCCCGCAGCAAGCCGGCGGCGCGGCAACTGGCACGCTGTCTCCGGCGGCTGGGCCGGGACCCGAGCGGCCGGTGAGTTCCGCCAGGCCGAGCCGACCGGGCATCGCGTGGCGGGCGACCCGCATCCGACGCCTGCCCTACTGCCCGTTCGCGGCTACTGCGTGGACGCGGAGATTGGCGTATTCGGCAAGCATGGGGGTCATCTGGCGGAAGCCGATCTTCCCGCCGGCGAGGACCGGCCCTTGGCTCCGGCCGTCGTCTCGCCAGTGCAGCAGCGGGAGCATGTGCTCGGCGTCGCGGCCGATGGCGAAGCGGACGTGTGGCCCGGCCTTGACGAGCTCGACGCGGTACGGCGGGGCGGCGTCGGCGACGGACGGCAGGGGGTCGGCGCCTTGGGCGACGAGATGGAAGCCGTAGCTCTTGCGGAGGTTGCAGGTGGTGAAAGCCCGCTCGGAGGCGGCCTTGCGGCGGAAGTAGGAGATATGCAGGGCGTCGATGTCGCCGTGGTGGTATTGATCGTAGGGACCGGACCGTTCGGCGAGGGCGGGGTCGAAGACGTCTTCGCCGTTGCGCCCGCGGGCGGCAAAGAACAGGATGCACAGCCCAGGCTCGCTGATGGGGTGGAAGTCCCAGGAGATCGCGATGTTGTCCGGCAGCTCGCGGTCGCACCAGAAGACGATGTTCGCCTTCTGCCCGTCGGCGGGGTCCCGCGTGCCCTCCAGCCTCATGCGGCCGAGGGGGAAGCTGACGGCCCCCTCGCCCTCCATGCGGAAGCCGGCAACGTCCTCGGGGCGGGCCAGGGGGTTCTCGTAGATCAGCTCGCCGGTCTGGAAGGCGGTCATGACGGGCTCCCTTGCTGGCGGGTCGTGCGGACCCACACGTCGAGCGTGGCTTCGAGCTGGTTGGCGAGCTCGTCGGCGGCCGGGTCGGCGCCGTCCCGGCCGAGGATGCACCGGTGCTCCCCGGGGTCGGTGGTGATATCGTAGAGCTCGCGGATAACGGTCCCGGCGGCCAGTTCAGAGGGGTCGCGATTGGCCCGCAGCAGCACGTGCTGGAACCGCTGCTTCCAGTCGCTGTGGAGGTCGTCGGGTTGGGCATGGAGCTCGAGGCGGATGAACTTGTGCGTCGGCGTGGTGACGGCGTAGTGGTCGAACTGCGGCGGGCCGCCATCGCGCTGGTGTTCGTGGACGGTGTGGCTGCAGACGTGCGCCCGCGGTTGGCCGCCGGTGCCGAGCATCCGCGCCAGGAGGCTTTCCCCCTGGAACTGCTCCAGCGGCCCGACACCGGCGAGCTCGCAGAGCGTCGGCGCGACGTCGGCAGTGTCGGCGAGGCCGTCGACGACCCTCCCGGCCGGCAGGCGTGCGGGCATGTGCATCAGCAGCGGCACGTCGAGGATCTCGCGGTAGAGATTGACCTTCTTCTCGTAGTGCTCGTGCTCGGCGAACTCCGTGCCGTGGTCTGAGAAGACCGCCACGAGCATCTCGTCCCACAGCCCCATGTCGCGCAGCCCGGCGAAGACGCGCCCGAGGTGGTGATCGACATAGGACAGCTCGTTCTCGTACTGGTTGTGGTAGGCCGGCCCCCACGCGGCGTTCCACGGCTCCGGCGGGTCCCAGGGCTCGTGGGAGTCGTTGACGTGGACGTAGACGAAGCACGGGGCCTCGGCGTGGTGGTCGGCGAAGCGGTCGAGGATGAACCGCTCGGTCCAGTCCATGTGGCGGTTGTACTCGGCGCCGGGGGTGTGCTCGTCGAAGCCGCGATCGAAGCCGTACTTCGCCCCCCCGCCGTAGTGGTTCCGCTGCGAGACGCCCGCGAACGTGCGGTAGCCATGGGCCCGGAAGTGCTCGGCCAGCGTGGTCCATCCGTCCCCGAGCGGGCGGTCGTCGCGCATCATCATGCAGCCGTGGGTCAGCGGATAGAGTCCGGTCATCAGCGTCATGTGCTGGGGCAGCGTCCAGCCGCAGTTGGCGACGGAGTGGGCGAAACGCACCCCGCCGTCGGCGAGGCGGTCGAGGTGCGGGGTGACCTCCCGGCGATAGCCGTAGCAGCCGAGGTGGTCCCGCCGGACGGTGTCCAGGGCGATCAGCAGCACGTGCGGATGCGGCATTGCGGGGGCTCCTTTCCGGCGGCCCGAGCCGCCGTGGCAACGGGCCATCGTCTTCGACGCCGCCGGCGACGTCAACCGGTCGCCAGCCAGGCCTCGATCTTCGCCTCGTCCTCGGCCGTCCAGGGGCGGATGAGTTCGGGCTGCTCGTCCAACCCGTCCCAGCCGCTGTAGACCTTGGCCATCAGGTCCTCGTACGTCCCTTCCGCCTTCACCTCCTCTCGCCACGCCGCAAAGGCCCGGCGGTCGTAGGCCTTCGCCTCGGCATCGGCGGCGTCGACGTCCACGACCCCGCGGAGCCTCGCGTCCATCTCGGCGGCCTTGTCCGGCCGGTCGGTGTGGAGGTCCCGCACCTCGTAGGGGTCGGAGGGCAGGTGGAAGAGCTGCGGCTCGTAGCCGGGGTAGGCGATGTACTTCCACTCGCCGGCACGGAGCATGAACACGCCGGTGTCGCAGCCGGTGTCGTGGACCTCGGCCAGTGCCCAGTCGGGGTGATCGGACGGCTCGCCGCGCAGGTCGGGGGCAAGCGACCAGCCGTCGAGCTCGGCCAGGTTGTCGAGCCCGGCCAGGTCCGCCAGCGTGGGGTACACATCGACCAGCGAGGTGCATCGGGTGATCCGCTGCCCGGCCCGCACGCCGGGGCCCCGGAAGACCAGGGGCACGCGGACGGCGCTGTCGTAGGCGCTGCCCTTGTAGAACGTACCGTGCTCCATGTTCATCTCGCCGTGGTCGCTGGTGAAGATGACGATCGTGTCGTCGGCGAGGCCGGCGGCGTCCGCCGCCCGGAGCACCTCGCCGAGCATGTGGTCGACCTCCATGACCATCGCGTAATAGATGCGGCGGATGTGCAGCACGCTTTCGGAGTCCGTCCCGTGCTGCCAGTTCTTCGACGCGATCTGGTACTCGATCAGCGGGTGGACGCTCTCGTCGGCCGGGGGAAGCTCGATCTTCGACGGGTCGATCGCGTCGTAGTAGTACCGGGACGTCACGAACCGCGGGTGCGGCGCATTGAGGCCCAGGTAGCAGAAGAAGGGCTCGCCCGCCCCACCGCCGCGCTCGGCGAGGAACGCGTTGGCCGCGTCGATGTTCGTCCAGTCCCTCTCGTGCACCCGCCGATCCTGCGACTCGTGGACCAGCGGGCCGCCCATGCGATACGCCGGGCGCATGATCCGCGCCCCCCGCGTCCATGCGTGAACCCGAGCCCGGATCGTGTGCCGCCCGCTGCGGTAGTCCTGCTTGCCGAAGAGCCCGACGTCGTAGCCGGCCTCGTCCAGCCGCTCCTGGAGGATCGGGTGGTCCTCCGGCACACCGACGTAGTTGTTCCACGCCTTGATGTGGTGCGTGAACAGGCCCGTCCACATGCTGCTGCGGCTCGGGCAGCACATCGGGTTGTTGCAGTACGTGTCCGTGAAGAGCGTGCCCTCGGCCGCCATGCGGTCCATGTTCGGCGTCAGGCCCTCCAGGGCGCGGTGGCCCAGGCAGCCCATGAGCCGGCCGTCGTGGCTGTCGGTCTGCACCATCACGATGTTCGGGCGATCCATACCAAAGCCTCCAGGGGGATCGGATACCTTCGAGTTCCCTCGCGGCCGAGGGGGTGGACGGTGCGGTCGTCCGACCTCGGCGGGGTTGTCGTCACTGGGGCACTCCGTGTCGCGGCGGCCCCGACCAAGCGTCGCCGGGGCCGTCGAGCCGCCGAGCCTACCGACCGCCCTCCCCGGCCGCAATCCCCGCGTGGGGCCGATCCGCTCTGGCATCCGGGCGGATCGGCGTGGACCGCGAGCACCTCGTCACCGAGCGATTCGAGAACGACGCCGAAGCCAACCGGCTCCTGGCCATCGCCAAGCGAGCCCCGTGGGGCCTGTGATTCCCCGCCCGGGCGCTTACGTCAGGATCGCCAGGGCGAGGAAGGGGATGATGTTGAAGACCCAGATCAGCAGCTTGTAGACGCCGAGGAAGCTGTACAGCACGACGTGGAACGTGTCCTTGGGCATGGGGAACCACCGGCCATGGAAGCGGTAGATCCAGTCGCGAGCGAGCGCGATGATGACAAAGGACACGGCCATCAGCGCGATGTTGAGGATCGCGCACCACATGAAGAAGTCCCGGAGTTGGGCAAGGGTCATCGGTCGTCTCCCTTCGATAGAGGCCGCCGACCCGCGATGACACCACCGCGGGCCCGACGCGTTCCGTGCCTGTGGGACACCCCGCCCGGTGGCGGGTATGGCTTCCAATCTTGAACCGCGAAGGGGGCGGGCGGGCCCGGCCCGGCCAGATGGAAGAAAGAGTTTGACCGCAAGGGTGTTACCTGGTATTATCCTCCCGCGACTTGGCTTTCCAGGGATCCTGATGGCTCGCCGGCTTCGACATGCACCGCAACGCGCAGCTCGGGCGTATTGCATCGCCTCGCTGGTATGGGTCACGTTGCACTTCGCCGGCGCGGTGCGGCTGGTGCACGTGCTGGTCGAGCACAGCCCCTGCTGCCACCACGCGGACCACGCCCGCCGTCACGGCCTCGACGGCGAGCGACAGGCTCACCTGCGGGGGCCGGGCCCGGAGCCCTGCCGGCGCGCCCTCGGCCACGACTGCCCCCTCTGCAAGAAGCTCACCTCTCTGAAGGCCCCGCCGCCGACGGCGGGCGGGGACGCCCTCTTCCTCGACCAGCCGGCCCCGGACCGCGTGGCCGCCCGCCGCAGCGCGTTCCGCTCGCGTGTCGCCGAAGCGACCCGGGCGCGTGCGCCACCGACCTGCTGACCCCCCTCCGCAAATCCTCAGCAACTCCGCCGTGCGTGCAGCGATGCCATTGAGCGCTTCGCGCCCGGCACCGCGCACGAACACAATCCGAACGCCACAATCGAGATCGAAAGGGTACCCCATGCGCACTTCGCGCCTCCTCTGCTGCACGACCGTGATCCTGCTGTTGACCGCCCCCGCCTGGCCGCACGCCCACGTCCACATCGGGCGCAACGCCGACGGCGTCTGGGGCAACGACGATGACGACACGCTCTGGATCTTCGGCATGCCCCCGGCCGCGACGCCCGGGAACTACTGGCCGAACTTCCCCGATTGGGGCGACGACAACGATCCGTACACGATGGTCGGCGAGCCGCTGGAGCTCGTCTACGTGCCTTCCACGGGCAGATACGTATGCGAGTGGTTGTACTGCTGGCACTCGGGGCATCCGCCGCACGGGCTGTGGCAGCTCGGAGGCGCCGACGCGAACTCCAAACCCGACTGGCGGCTGGCGATCGAACGGGTCGCGTTCGACCCGGACTTCGCGATGGAGCGCTTCACGCCCCCCATTCAGGAGTTGACCGCCGACGGGGAACAGTACGTGTTTCCCGAAACGGACATGCACTTCGATGGCGCGAAACCGAACGGCGTTAACGAGCTGAATCCCGACGGGACCGATCCGAATCTCGGCTCCTGGGTGTTGCACAGCCATGTCCGATACGTCGTCGACAACGGCCTGTCGCCGGCGACGGGCGGGAACGGCCTGATCTACGAGGCCACCTTCCGCGCAGTGGACGTCGGCACGACCGGCTTCGGCGACTCCGAGGCGTACACCATGCGCTTCGAGACCGTGCCCGAGCCGGCGACCCTCGCGCTGCTTACACTCGCCGCCGGCGGGACGCTGACGGCGACTCGACGACGACGAAAGGCCCTGCGATGATCAGACGCCGAGCCTTCACGCTCGTCGAACTGCTGACGGTGGTGGCGGTCATCGCCCTGCTGATCTCGATCGCCATGCCGTCGATGATGTCGGCCGTCGAAATGGGCCGGGCCGCACGCTGCCGGGCGAACGTCCGGCAGTTCGGCCTGGCCCTGACGGCCTACACGGGCGCCAACGACGACTGCTTCCCCCGCAGTTCCTGCCACGAGGGCCAACACACCGACCGCTGGTGGCTGACGCTGCTGCGCCCCTACAGCGCCCGCGGCGTGATGTTCCGCTGCCCGTCGGACACCGCCGGCGGGTTCCTCGACTGGGAGGACCCGCCGCCGCGGTCGCAGTGGCGCAAGTACCGCTGGTCCAGCTACGTCAGCAACGCGTGGATGGACGGCGACTACAACAACGTCTTCACCGTCACGTCGCCCCGTCACACCATCTACGCCGCCGAGGCCGCCGAGAGCCTGCTGGGCGTCGACCACGTCCATCCGGAGATGTGGCGGCTTCAGCAGCAGGTGCTGAACAACATCGACGCCACGCGCCACAACGGCCGGGCGCATTACCTCTTCGCCGACGGGCACGGCGACAGCCTCACCTTCGAACAGACCTGGCACACCGGGCGGGTCAACCTCTGGCACCCCGGCCACGCGCCGGACTGGTGGTCGGCCTTGCCGGCATTCCCGCCACGGTAGAAGGAGCTTCAGATGAACCGCTTGATGCTTACCGGGACGGTCCTGCTGGCCGCAACGCTTCCCGCCGCGGCACAGTCCGGGTGTCCCCTCGACCACATTTACATCGGCCAGGAGGATGGCAATCTCGTGGCCGACACATCGGAGTTGTACCGGCTCTGGGACCTTTCAGGCGTGCCGTATTCCGGGTCCGGGCGGCGGGAGCACTACGAGCTCTACGACCTCGACGGCTGGAACTGGCGAGGCCAGCCCGGCACGGGGAGCGTCTACGCAGGCCCCGGCGTACTGGACGGTATGCAGGGACGAGACTACCGCATCTGCCTCCAGCGCGTCTACGCCTCGCCGGGACTTGCCCTCGGCGACGCCGTCACGTTAACGCCCTGGCTGACCGACGACGGCGATCTGCTCTTCCTCGACGGCACGGGGAGCGATCCCCTGCACGTGCATATGTCGTTCTACACGTTGGACCCCAATCTCCCGGACGACCCTCACACGGTTGTCTTCCGCCTGGTCGATACGTTCGGCGCCTACGGCCCGAGCGACCTGTTCGCCGTTCACTTCGGCGCCGACCCGCCGGGAATCCAAGGCGACTACAATCACGACGGGACTCGCGACGCCAACGACCTGGACATCCTCTGGGAGTACTGGGATGCCCCCTACTTCGACCTGACGGGCGACGACACGTGCGACGGCGAAGACGTGGACCGTTGGCTGGATCTGTACGGCACGCGGCGCGGGGATGCCGACCTCGACCGGGACGTGGACCGCGACGACCTGGACATCCTCCGCGCCGGCATGGACGAGCCCGACGCACGCTGGCGACACGGAGACTTCACCCACGACCGACGCGTGGACGCGGCCGATTACCTCGTCTGGAAACGCAACTGCATGGGCTCCAGTCCCCCTGGCCAAGTCCCCGAGCCCGGTTCCGTGCTGCTGCTGGCCGTCCCGACCATCCTGGCCGCGTGCAGGGGCCGCCGACGCCGCGACGCCCCGACCGGCGGCAGGGACGCGGCGAACTCATGGTATCGCAAGTGAGCCCCTTCCGGCTTGCCATGGCCGATCACTACTCATGAGCCCGAGTCTTCCGCGCGCCTCACCCGTGGGCAGCCGGCAGGCACCGGCGGGAGCCCGCAGACCCACGCCGTGCCCCGGCGGAAGAGCGCCAGGACCGGCTTGGAGAACGCGCGGA
Source organism: uncultured Planctomycetaceae bacterium (assembly GCA_964385465.1). Taxonomy (GTDB): domain Bacteria; phylum Planctomycetota; class Phycisphaerae; order SM23-33; family SM23-33; genus CAYLPJ01. Next base: position 53,925 of record CAYLPJ010000039.1, read on the forward strand.
CGTCGTGGCCGAGGGGGCTGTGGAAGACGCGCCCTTTGCCGTGGGTCAGCACGAACGCCATGGGGTAGTCCTTCTTGTCCACCTTGGATCTCGCGGCCGCGATGACGTGGATCGGCGTATTGCCGTCGAGGCAGGTGTACAGTTCGTCGCGGGTGGTGAAGGCATCGAGGCCGCGGGCGATCGGGTGGTTGGGGTCGGTGATCCGCACGCGGAACGGCCCGCGGGGGTCGTGGGCTCGGAGCTTGGGGTTCCACGCCCGCCCGGCGATGCGGGCGAACTCGTCCCAGCCCTGGAACGCCCCGCAGGCGAAGTGGACGAGCACCAGCCCCCCGCCGCCGCGAACGTACCGGCGGAGCCTCTCGCGCGCCTTCGGCCCGGGGTCGGGGCGCTTCCAGTTCATCCAGTGGAAGATCAGGGCGTCGTAGTCGTCGAGGTTTCCGCGGGCCAGGAACGCCGGCGTCTCGACGACCTCGACGGCCAGGCGGGCATCCTTGTCCAGCCCCCTGGCCAGAACGGGCGCGGTCTTGCGCCACTTGTGGCCCGGGTAGTCCACGCCGGTGATCAGCAGCACGCGTTTGGCGGCGTCCTTCGCCGGCGAGACGGCCGCGGGCTGTGTGCTCGGGGCGCCGCTCGCTCCCGCCAGGGCGCAGGCGACCATCGCGAATGCGGTTGCACTCATTGCCACGTTCCCTTCCGGTCGGAAGCCCGACCACGAACTCCACGCGGCGGGGCGACTGATTTCGGTACGCCCCTGCCGCCCCCAACGCGTCCGCCGGGCCACTCCCGCGCGACGGATCACGTCGGAAGAAGCCCCGCTGCGACGCGCCGACAGTATACCACATCCCGCCGGGGGCACCGCCGAACGGCGCGCCGCTACATCCGCCAGGGCGGGCGCATTGACCGGGCGAGCATGCGGTCGGCGGTGTCGTCGCCGACGAAGCGTTCCGTCCGCCAGTCCCAGCTCAGCGGGCGGCGAAGGCGGGTGGCGATGTCGGCGACCAGCGAGAGGGCCGTCGCCCGGTGCCCGGCCTCGACGGGTGCGACCGGGTCCCGCCGGGTGCGGATGCATTCCAGGAAGTTGCGGTGGTGCCCGCGGGAGACCTCCAGCCGCTCGTCGCCGGGCCGGGGCCGAGCCGTCAGCAGCGAGGCCGGCTCGGCGGCGATGCCCCCGCGGCGGACGTGCACCCAGCCCTCGTCGCCGATGAACTTCACGCCCTGGCGATGGTGGGCGTTGTCGGAGAAGCTGAACACCAGCCCGGAGGGGGCGGTGCAGGTGACCCGCCAGGTGATCGACGTGTCGGCCAGACCGTCGCCGGGGAAGGTCGCGGCGCCCTCGACCCGCAGCGGCGATTCGAGCAGCTCGGGGGCGCCCCAGAGGGCGATGTCGCAGTGGTGCACGCCCCAGGACTGGATCCACCCGGCGCAGTAGTCCGAGATGAAGTACCAGTTGAAGCTGCACTTGAGCTTGTTGTACGGCGTCCACGGGGCCGGGCCGAGCCACAGGTCGTAGTCCAGGCCCTCGGGGACCGGCGCCGGCGGCGTCACCGGCAGGGCCCGCCCGCCGGGCACGCCGACCTCCACCCGCCGCAGCCGCCCGAGCCGGCCGTTGCGGGCCAGTTCGCACGCCCGGCGGAACCGCCCGTCCGACCGCTGCTGCGTGCCCACCTGGAGCACACGCCCGTGGCGACGGACGGCGCCGCAGAGCCGTCGGCCCTCGCGGACGGTCAGGCTCAGTGCCTTCTCGCAGTAGATGTCCTTGCCCGCCTCGGCGGCGAGGGCCGCGTGCAGGGCGTGCCAGTTCTCCGGCGAGGCGACGACCACCGCGTCGATGTCGTCCCGGGCGAGGACCTCGCGGAAGTCGCTGGTGGACTGGCACTGCCCCGAGCCCTTGCCGGACTTGCCTCCGTACCGGGCATCCACCTGGCGGGCGACCGCGTCGCTCTTGCGCTTGTCGGCGTCGCAGGCGGCCACGATCCGGACGTCGTCGTGGCCCAGCAGGGCGCGGACGTGATGGCTGCCCCGCCCCCCACAGCCGATCGCGCCGATCGTGATCCGCTCGCTCGGGGGCGTCGCCGGAGACTTGCCCAGCACCGACGCCGGGACGATCCACGGCGCCGCCGCCGTCGAGGCCGCCGCCGCACCCGCTGCCTTCAGGAACCCACGCCGCGTCGTCGTGCCGGTCGCGCCGCCATCTCGTCGGCGTTTCATGCCGCTCTCCTTTCCGATCCGCGTACCTCTACGTAAACGCCCCTCCGAAGCCCGCGGGGCGGTCGCACCGGGACCGGAATGCCTACAATGCCGCCGGGCCGCCGTAACCGCCGCGCCACACGGGAGACCGCCAATGAACCGCACCGCCACCCTCGCCGCACTGATGCTGGCCGCCGGGCTCGGGTCCGCACGTTGCGAGGCCGAGAACCCCGGCCCTGCCGACACCGACGCCGCCACCGCCGACGCCGCCACCCAGCCGGCCGACATGTTCCGCGTGGGCGACGGCAAGAGCCTCCTGCCCCGCCGCGAAGGCGGACGCTACCACACGCCCATCGAGCCCGCCACCGACGAGCGGGTCGCCCGGATCGAGGTCCCCGACGGCTTCGCGGTCAACGTCTGGGCCCGGGGGCTGGGTCGGCCGCGAATCATGGCCGTCGGGCCCGACGGGACCGTCTACGTCACCCGCCCCCGCTCGGGGGACGTGCTGGCCCTGCGGGATGAAGACGGCGACGGCGACGCCGACGGCTCGCGGACCGTCGTCCGCCTGCCGCGGGTGCACGGCATCCACATCCACGAGGGCAAGACGATGTACCTGGCCACGGTGGGCGAGGCGTTCGTTTGCGACCTCCGCAAGGGCGAGGTCTCCAAGCCGCGGCGGATCGTCACCGGCATGCCGACCGCCCGTGGCCACCACAACCGCACGCTGGCGATAGGCCCGCGGGGGCGGCTGTACATCACGGTGGGCTCGACCTGCAACTGCTGCTGGGAGCGGAACGCCGAGAACGCGGCGATGCTGGTCGCCGAGGCCGACGGCACGGGCCGGCGGGTCTTCGCCCGCGGGCTGCGGAACACCATCGGCTTCGGCTGGCACCCGAAGACCGGCGAGTTGTGGGGGATGGATCACGGCATCGACTGGCTGGGCCCGGACACCCCGCCGGAGGAGCTCAACCGAATCCGCGACGGCAAGCACTACGGCTGGCCCTACGTCTACGGCGACCGCAACACCATCGGCATCGAGCGGCACGAGGCGGTCGGCTCGTTGGCCGAGTTCGCCCGGCGGACCACGCCGCCGGTGCTCGGCTGCCAGGCCCACTCGGCCCCGATCGCGATGGTCTTCTACGCCGCCGACGCCTTCGGGACCGACTACCGCAACGACGCCTTCGTCGCCCTCCACGGCTCATGGAACCGCCGCAAGCCCGTCGGCTACAAGGTGGTGAGGATCCGCTTCGACGAGGCCGGCAAACCGCTGGCGTTCGAGGACTTCCTCACCGGCTTCCTGGTCCGCGCCTCCCGCCCCTACGCCTTCGGCCGACCGGCGGGCCTGGCGGTCACCGCCGAAGGCGACCTGCTGGTCGGCGACGACACCAACGGCGTCATCTACCGCGTCCACCGCCCCGCCGCCGGGGGCGGCGGGGGTCGGTAGCCGGCGAGGCGATCGGGCGTCGGACAGCCAGCAGGCACCCCCCCGGCCCGGGCCGGTGTGTCGGCTCTGTCCACCCCCGAGACGATGGACACACACCAGATACCCAGATGCTATATCATTTATAGTAAAGAATTTATAAAGAATATGGTTCTGTCCACCCCCCGGACGCCGGGACACGGTGTCCACCCTCCGGACACGGAGGATACACGGGCTCCTATGTACTCAAGTTCATTTTATAAAATCATTTACACACCAAAAAGCTCGCGAGACGGCAACCGTAGGGTGACTACCCCTGGACAGCGTACAATGTCTCCCCTATCACGACGGTCGGCGTCCATGTAGCAGGCCGTCGGGACGCCGCCAAACAACGGGGCCGGGCGACCGCGCCAAGAAAGCCAAAAAGGTCCGGTTTTCCTCGTTGACCCAAGGCAAGGGAATGCCTATACTGCTGTGTACATGATAACCCCGTACCCGCCCGGCTCCCCCTCCGGAGCGGGTATTCAGAGGGCTTGGTCCCCCCCCGCCAAGCCCTCGTTTTTTGCGCCCGTCACCCACGATGTCTCCCGGCCTGGTCGCGCTGGCGCCTCCGCCGGTCGGGAGGCCCGGGCTCCGGCCCATTCTCGCTGTTGACACGAACGCCCCAACGGTGGAAGGTGGTGGCCGGCAATCCTCCTGACAGCCTGCCGACGGCGGGAGCGAAGCCCTGCCGGGAAAGGAGCATCCCATGAGAGCTCGCGTCTGCGTGGGAGTGATCTGGCTTGCCGCCGCGACCGGCCCGGCCGCGGGGGCCCCGCTGGGCAACGCCTCGACCCCCGGGGAGGTCCACGTCGAGCCGTCGACGCTCCACTGCGTCTCCTTCCGCTGGCCCGTCGTGGGCGATCTGAACGAAAACGCCGTCGTCGACGTCCGCTATCGCCCCACCGGCCGCGACGCCTGGCGGACGGCCTGTCCCCTCCTCCGCACCCGGCCCAACCCGCATCGAGGCAACCGCTCCAGCAAGCACACGGTCGCCGGCGGGTGGATGTTCGCCGGGAGCATCGTGGACCTGGAGCCGGACACGGCCTACGAGGTCGAACTCCGCCTCCGCGACCCCGACGGGGGCGGCCGCCGGGAGGCCCTGCCCGTGCGGACGTACGCCGAACGTACCCAGCCGGCGGGGATGACCGTCCTGCACGTGGCCCCGGGCGACGGCGGGGGCACGGGGACCGCGGCGGACCCGCTGAAGGGCCTGGCCGCCGCGGGGGCCCGGGCCGCGCCCGGCACGCTCTTCCTTCTCCACAAGGGCGTCTACGTCAAGGGCCACTGCCCGAAGGATACCTGGTCGCTGACCGCCTCGGGGGCGCCGGGGAAGCCCATCATCTACCGGGCGGCCGACGAGGGGGAGGTGGTCCTCGACGGCGGGGGAGACATGGACACCCCCGGCCGGCTCGTCAGCGCGAACGGCACGAAGCACATCTGGCTCGAGGGCCTGACCCTCCGGGGCCGGAAGTATGCGATCGTGGCCCACAAGGCAAGCCACTGGGTCATCCGCCGCTGCCACTTCCGGGACATGATGGCGGGGTTCACGGCCCAGAACGGCGGGTATGACGAGTCGCGCCACCATACCATCACGGACAACGTCTTCGTGGGCCCGACGACCTGGCCGAGGACGAAGGGGATCGAGTCCTTCTGCGCCGTCTACATGAGCGGCGCGGGGCACGTGGTGGCCTACAACGCGATGCGGAACCTCGGCGACGGCATCCACGGGACGGGGCACGGCAGCCTGTCGGCCAGCGACTGGCACAACAACGACATCACGGTCTGCACCGACGACGGGCTGGAGACGGACCACGCCGAATTCAACGTCCGCGTGTACCGCAACCGCATCCTGAACGTCGCCCACGGGATCACGTCCCAGCCCAGCCGCGGCGGGCCGATCTACATCTTCCGCAACCTCATCTACAACGCGACGTTCTCCCCCTTCAAGCTGCACAATCACACCACCGGCGTCCTGCTGTTCCACAACACGTGCCTCACGCACCGCAACGCCTTCAACATCGTCCCGGCCAGCGAGACGGTGACGAACGTCTGCACGCGGAACAACCTCTTGCTGTGTCACAAGGGCACGGGGCTGTATGTGGGCACGCCGAACATGCGCGAGTGCGACTTCGACGGCGACGGGTACGGCGGGTTCGACCGATTCGCCGTCTGGAACCGCCGGTTCACCTACAGGACCATCGCCGAGGCCGCCAAGGACGGGAAGATCTACGGCGAGCACGGCGCCGTCCGCGTCGACCCGCGGACCTGCTTCGCCGGCGGCCTGCTGCCCCCGGCCGACCCGAAGACGACCTACCTCGCCGAACAGATCGACGCACGGCTGGCCCGCGATTCCGGCGCGATCGACCGGGGCGTTCTCCTGCCCGGCTTCAACGACGACTACGCCGGCAAGGCCCCGGACCTGGGCTGCTACGAGTACGGCAGCGCCCTGCCGCACTACGGTCCCCGCAAGGCGGACTGAGCAGACCGCCCTCGGCCACGTTCCGGGCATCGTCCACGCCCTCCGGCCTGTCGGCGCCAGGTAGCTGAACCTCCACAGCCGACCGATGCCCCCTTTCCCCCGCCGACGGGAGGCGCCTTGGCATATCCCGTCGAAGCGGCGTGCCGGCCATCGCACTCCCGGGCCCTCGCCGCCAAACATGGAGTGCGGCGGCAACGACGCCGCTTTTCTTCGCCGACGGCCGCCGCCTGCACAGCGGGATCGTCGCGGCGAGCCCGGTTGGGTCGTCCTCGAAGCCGCCCCTCGCGCCCCGTCGAAGCGGCGCGCCGGCCATCGCACTCCCGGGCCCTCGCCGCCAA
>CAYLPJ010000040.1:0-58108 GCA_964385465.1 uncultured Planctomycetaceae bacterium
TCCGCGAGATCCACCGCATGCGGGAGGAACGGTACTACGTGGTGGGGATGGTGGAATCCCCCGGGCGACCGGGCGGCGATCGAGTCGGCCTTCGAGGGATATATCGGGCTGCGGTGCGACGCCGGCCGCGAGCGGATCGTCGCCGCCATCCAGCGCCTGGCCCCCGAGTACACCGCACTGGACCTCGGGCCCCAAGTGCGGTTCGCCGAAGCCAGCCAGGCCGTCGACGCGTGAGGGCCGGAAGGCCCGGGGCGGTCGCGAACCGGAGAAAAGCCCTTTCGCCGGAATCCCCGATGGCGTAAGAGGTGTAGACGAACGAGGACTTCGTGGAAGGAACGAAAGGCATGCGCAGAGATGACGTACCGCTTTCGAGGCCGGATGTCACGCAGGAGGAGATCGATGCCGTCGTGGCCGTGCTGGGCACGGACCGTCTGAGCATCGGCCCGCGGCTGGAGGCGTTCGAGGCGGCGGTGGCGGCCCGGTCGGGTCGGCGGTTCGGCATCGGCGTCAACAGCGGCACCAGCGGGCTGCACCTGTGCGTGCGGGGCCTGGGGCTCGGGCCGGGCGACGAGGTTATCACCACGCCGTTCACCTTTGTGGCGACGGTCAACGCCGTGCTCTTCGAGGGCGCCACGCCGGTGCTGGTGGACATCGACGCCGAGAGCTACAACCCCGACCCCGATGCCCTCGCCGCGGCGATCACGCCGCAGACCAGAGCCCTGCTTCCGGTGGAGGTCTTCGGCAACACCGCACACTTCGACGCCTACGAGCGGATCGCCCGCGAGCACGGGCTGAAGCTCATCGAGGACTGCTGCGAGGCCCTCGGCGGCGTCCTCGGCGACCGCCCGGCCGGGAGCTTCGGCGACTGCGGCGTCTTCGCCTTCTACCCCAACAAGCAGATCACCACGGGCGAGGGCGGCATGATCGTCACCGACGACGAGCAGCTACGCGACCTGTGCGTCTCGATGCGAAACCAGGGCCGCGCGACCGATGAATGGCTATCCCACGCCCGACTGGGCTACAACTACCGCCTCAGCGAGATCGGCGCCGCGCTCGGCGAGGTGCAGATGCGGCGGCTGGACGACATCCTCTCCCGCAGGCGCGCCGTGGCGCAGATGTACGATCGCGCCCTGGCGGGCGTCGAGGGCGTGCACGCGCCCCCCATGGCCGAACGCGACCGGGCGAGCTGGTTCGTCTACGTCGTCCGCCTGGCCGACCGCTTCACGCAGGCCGACCGCGACGCGGTGCTGGCGCGGCTCCGCGAGGCGGGCATCGGCTGCAACACCTATTTCGTGCCCCTGCACACCCAGCCGCACATCGCCGAGGCAACGGGAACGAAGGACGGCGACTTCCCGGTGACCGAACGGGTCGCGGCGCGGACCATCGCCCTGCCCTTCGCCGCCTCGATGACCGAGGCCGAGGTCGCTCGCGTTGTCGGCGTCCTGGCCGAGGCGATCGCGACGAGGAGTTGAGCCAGTGTCCCGCGACCCGGTGGCCCGTTTCGAGCAGGCCTTCGCCGACCGCGTCGGCGTCGAGCGCGGCTTCGCCTTCTGGAAGGGCCGCGTCGCCATGTACGCCATCCTGCGGGCCCTCGGCGTCGGCGACGGCGACGAGGTCGTCCTGCCGGGCTACACCTGCGTGATGGACGTCAACCCCGTCAAGTACCTCGGGGCCACCCCGGTGTACGCCGACATCGAGCCGGTCACCTACAACGCCCGCCCGGAGCTCGTGGAGGCGGCCGTCACGCCGCGGACGAAGGTCCTGGTCGCCCAGCACACGTACGGCTATCCGTGCGACATGGACGCCTACGCCGAGATCGCCGACCGCCACGGCCTGGCCCTGGTCGAGGACTGCTGCCTGGCGTTGGGCTCGCGGTACAAGGGGCGGCTGTGCGGGACGTTCGGCGTCGCGGCGTACTGGTCGTTCCAGTGGAACAAGCCGTTCACCACCGGCATCGGCGGGATGGTCACGACGTCCGACCCCGACCTGGCCGCGAAGATCGAGGCCATCTGCCGCGAGGCGCTTCAGCCGCCGGCGGCCAAGGCCGCGTGGATGCTCGCCGCCCAGCGGCTTGTGTACCGGCTGTTCATCTGGCCGCGGACGACGGCGCTGGCGACGCGGCTGTTCCGCTGGCTGACGCGCAAGGGCGCGGTGGTCGGCTCGTCGTCGAACGCGGAGTTCCGCCCGGAGATGCCCGAGGGCTTCTTCACGGGCATGAGCGCCGGGCAGGCGCGGGCCGGGCTGCGCCAACTGCGGAAGCTGGAGGCCAACATCGCCCACCGCAAGGCGATCGCCGCCGAGTACGACCGCCTGCTCGCCGAGGCCGGCTGGCCCGTGCCCGCCCCGCCCGCGCAACTCGATCCGGTCCTGGTCCGGTACCCGGTTCGAGTGGCGGACAAGGCCGGGGCAGTCCGTCGGGCGCCCGGCGAGCTGATCGAGCTGGGCACGTGGTTCGAGTGTCCCCTGCACCCGATCGAGACGCCGCTGGCGCTGTACGACTACGAGCCCGGTCAGTGCCCCGAGGCCGAACGCGCCAGCCGAGAGGTGGTCAACCTGCCGACGCATCCGCGTGCGGGCAAGGCAACGGCCCGGGGAGGGGTGCGGTTCCTGGCCGGCATCGGCCCGGTGAACGGCCCGGGCGGCGACGGCTGACGCGCTCCGGCGGGGCCTACTCGGGCATCCCGAGCTCTTCCATCAACGGGCGGACCCGGGGCAAGAGCTTCTCGAGGTCCTCGTCGCTGACCTCGTTGCGCCACGCGTCGAGGCGAGCGCAGCTCACGTTCTCGGTCAGCCAGGTGGCGATGGCCTCGCAGGCGGGCAGGTCGAGGAAGTCGAGGATGGCGGCCATCTGCTCGACGGGCCGGCGGCAGAATTCCTCGTACCGGAACTCGTAGTAGCGATCCGCACCCAGCGCCTGCCCCTGGCGTCTGCCGGTCTCGACGGTTTGGGCCCACTGGAGCCCGCAGACCTCGATGGGGTCCATGGTCCGCACCGCCTCGTAGATGCCCTTGAACCTCGGCCCCCAGGGCTCGATCCGGGCGGGGCCGAGGGCCTTCCTGATCTTCCGCGCGATGTGCTTGAAGCTCTTGCGAAGGATCTCGCCGGGCGGCAGCATGCTGACCTTGCCCGGGTTGATGCCGCTGATCTTGACATCCCGGAGCCAGTATCGCGAGGCGCTGACGGCCGCGGCGCGACCGTCCCGGATGATGTGAAGGATCCGGCAGTCCGGGAGGGCCTCGCCCGCCAGGGCCAGCCGCAACGTGTTCCCGCAGGTCTTCTCGCCGACGCGGCGTTGCGGGCCGGCCTCCCGTTGGTAGCGGGCGAACGTCTCGCGAATGTGGCGAATGCTCTTGGGGGGCGTTTCCTCGGGGGACAGCTCGTCGATCTCCTTGGCGTACTGCCCGTACCGCCACACGTACGTCTGCTCGAACGCCTGCATTGCCAGGGCGGGATGAAGCCGCAGGACATTCCGCATCATCGTCGTGCCGGACCGGCAGGAGCCGACAATCAGAACCGGGCGGTGCGCACCGTCGTTCTCAACGCTCGAAGCCATTGCAACCGGTCTCCTTCCTTCGGGCTACCGGACGAGCCGTTCGTCGGCAGCCTACCGTGACGGGTCCCACCCGGAGGCGTTCATCCGCCCGCCGCGCCGGCGGATGAAGAACGCCCAGATGCCTGCCAACTCCCCCGCACCGTAGGCAAAATGGAGGATAGCGAATACGACGGGCGCCAGCAACGCCTCGGCCGGGCCGCTACGGCGCAGCACGTCCACGGCCCCCAGCAGCAACCCGGCAATATACATGGCCGCGAAGCCCAGCAGGCCCCAGCCCATCGGCCGCCAGATCAGCGTGGCCGCGATCAGCGCCACCCAGATCAGCACGAACACCAGCGGCGCCAGTTGCCGCAGCGTCGCCGGCTGGCCTCGCTTCTGCATCGTGCGGATGCGCCAGAAGCCGTACTGGTAGTACTGCCTGGCCAGCTTCCGCAGCGAGACGCGGGGGAAGTAGCGGCTGCGGATCCGCGGGCTCATCCAGATCTTCCCGCCAGCCTGGATGAGCCGGTGATTCAGCTCGTCGTCCTGGTTGCGGACGAGCTCCTCGTCGAACGGGCCGATCCTGTCGAAGACCCACTTCCAGTAGGCCCCCCAGGCGAGGGTGTCCACGTAGCCCTCGTAGTCGCCGAGGCGGAAGCGGGCATTGCCGACGCCGACCGGCGAGGACATCGCGGCCGCGACGGCCCGGCCGACGACCGTGCTGTTGACCGTCTCGATCGGCCCGCCGGCGCACCACGCCTCGGGATGGGCCGCGAGTTCCTCGACGCTATGGCGGATGAAGTCCCCGGCGACTTCGGCATGCCCGTCGACGCGGAGGATGATGTCTCCGCGGGCCTCGGCGATGCCAAGGTTCATCGCGTGGGGGACGATGCGGTGCGGATTGTCCAGCAGCCGCACGCGGCCGGTCTCGTCGGCCAGGCGCCGGACGATTTCCCGCGTGCCGTCGTCGCTGATCCCGTCGACGACGAGCACCTCCAGCCGGTCGGGCGGGTAGTCGTTGTCCAACACGCTGCGGATGCACCGCTCGATGAAGCCGGCCTCGTTGCGGATGGGCATGACCACGGAGACCTTCGGTTGCTCGGGGGGGGCGGTCATGGGCGGCTCAGCTCGCCTCGGCGCCGGGGGCGCCGGGATGCCAGTTCGGGTCTTCGGCTGCACGGGCCAGGGCATCGAGGAACGCCTGGAGGTTCTGCTGCCGGTCGGCCCGTTCCTCGACGACGCGCCGGTTGACGGGCAAGGCGCCGGCGACCATCTCTTTGCGGTCCGGCAGCTCACAGAGGGCCGCGGCCAGTCGGCGCGCGTCGCCAACCGGATAGGTGATCGCGGTCCGCCCGTCCCGGATCCATTCGGTGTTGGCGGGGATGTCGGTGACGACGGGGAAGAGCCCGCAGGCCATCGCCTCCATCAGCGAGATGCTCGCGCCGTCCGACGGCGACGGCGAGACGTACACGTCGCAGCCGGAGAACAGCTCGGGCAGCTTCTCGTTGCGGTATCCCCCGCCGAAATGCACGTCCTTGCCGAGGCCCGCCGCCTCGGCCTCGCGGCGGAAATGCTCCTCGTCCTCGCCCGAGCCGGGGAGCGAAAGCGACAGGCGGACGCCATCGGCCCGTGCGGCGGCCATCGCTTCCAGCAGCGTTCCCACGTCGTACTTCCGCGACACCGAGCGAGTGCAGATCATGTGGATCCGGCCCCCGGGGAAGGGCGTCTCGGGACGGTAGCGGAAGACGTCCAGGTCGATCCCGAACGTAATGGGCAGGACGTCCTCGCAGCGAGCGCCGAGTTGCACCACGTACGGTTTCATGTGCTCGGCGACGGGATTGACCAGCCGCGCGTGACGGAAGACGCTGCGGAGCACGACGCGGCCGAACAGCCGCCGTCGTGTCCCGAACAGGTCTGTCCCGTGAACCGTCACGACATAGGGGCGGTACCCCGAGCGGCAGGCGACGAGCCCGGCGCTGCTGGCATAGTGGGCGTTGACCATGTCGGGCTGGAGACGGCGGAGGATGGTCCGCGCGCGGCCCCCGCCGATGAGAAACAGCAGCTTGCTGTGGTGCCCACCGGGCGGGTGGCAGGCGTGCACGGTCACCCCTGGCACCACGTCGTCCGAGGGCGTGATCTGGAGCCAATGCACGTCCCAATCGGCGTCGACCATCGCGCGCAGATACGGCTTGACGTGAAAGAAGTCCCCTCGGCTGATCACCGCGATTCGCATGGTTCCTCCCGCACGCCGAGGGCCGCGCGGAATGCGGCGTCCCCCTCGGCGGCACTCGGGGCGGGGTTCTCCCGCCGGCGCTCGGCGGTTCGGTATCGCAGCACGCGTGCGGGAACGCCGGCGACGACGGCAAAGGGGGGAACGTCCCGCGTAACGACCGCCGCGGCACCGATGATGGCGCCCGTGCCGATCCGAACGCCTGGAAGAATGATCGCACGCATGCCGATCCAGACGTCATCCTCGATCACGACCGGGCGGATCGATCCGCCTTGCAGGCGCATGGGCCGCGTCGTGTCGGACGTCTCGTGCGACCCGGTGAGAATGGTGACATCAGGCCCCATCATCACGTCGTTGCCGATCGTGATCGGCCCGACCCCCTGGTATCGAATGCCGAGACCGGAGTGGTCGCCCAGGGACAACTCCGCCCCGCTGCCGAAGTAGGCCCCCCGCTCGATGTTCGCTCCAACGCCCACGTGGCGGAAGAGTCGCCGGCAGAGCCACCGGCGGAGTGCCCCGGCCCCGAACGCATAGGGCGCATTGGACCGGGGCAAGCGGCTTGCAAGACCGTAATACGCTGCCAGCACCGCCGCGCGGACGGGCTTCGGCAACGAGCGGGCGCGCAGGGGCGGGCGCGTCCCCCCCGCCCGCCGACCAAGCATATCCAGGAAGAGCCGTTCGTAGGTTCGGGCCATCGTCCGCGGGCTGAACTCCCGGAGCATGCGGCTCCGTGCCGCCTCGCCCAGACTACGAGCCAGGTCCGCATCCCCGAGCACGCGGCGGCAGCGGTCGACCAGCGCGGCTTGCTCGCCGACCGGGACAACGAACCCATGCACGCCGTCGTCGATCAGCTCGCGCGTGCCGCCGGCATCGGTGGCCACAACCGCCAGGCCCGCGCAGCAGCCCTCCATGACGACGTTGGGCATGCCCTCGAAATCGCTGGTCTGGACCAGCATCTCCGCCCCTGCGAGCACGGAGGGCACGTTCGGCTCGCGCCCGAGGAAGGTCGTCCGCTCGGACAGCCCCCGGCGGGCGGCCTCGGCGCGGAGTTCGTCAGCCATCGGACCGTCCCCGCAGAGGACGAAGGCCAAGTCGTCGAAGCTCTCAAGCAGGGCCTCCGCCACGCGAAGGAACAGCATCTGGTTCTTCTGCGCGGCAAGGCGTCCGACGTTCACCACGACACGTCGCCCGGAATCCCGCAGGTCGCGCACGGCCGGGTGAACGTCGGCATCCTGGAACGGCGCTGGGTCAACGGCGTTGCGGACAACGTGGACGCGGTCGGCCGGCACGCCGAGCTCGGTGCGGACGAAGTCCGCGACCGGTATGGAGTTGCCGACCCAACAAGTGGTCCAGGGGTTCAGGAGACGATCGAGTCGGCGCCGGAAGGGACGGGCGTAGTCTACGTTGCGTTCCATGGCCAGGACGACTGGAACGCTGAGCCCGAGGGCAGCCAGTCGGCCCAGTCGATAGGCCGAGGGCAACCAGCATTGCAGGACATCGGGCTTCTCGCGGCGGATGAGCCTCCGCAGGCCGCGTACGACGCCCAGCGTCCCGTTGGCGGGGCGGTCCAGGTAGACCAACGGTGTTCCGGTATCCTGGAGGTCCCGAACGAACCCCGGGTCATAGCCGCCTTCGTAATGGGCGACCTTCAGGACGAACCGTTCGCGGTCGATATGCCGGCACAGCAGCATCAACTGACGTTCGGCGCCGGAGCAGACGAGGTAGGGACACACGGCCAGAACGAGCACGCGCCGGTCGGTGCCGCCGTCGCCGCCACGGGCAGACCTCAAGTTTGAGCCTGGGCGTCCCAAGCCATGTGCTCCCGCTGTCGCTCGCAGAGATGCAGGATGGCCACCACCACCCCCAATCCCAGGCCGTAGTGCCGGTTGTAGAAGAAGCTGTGTGCGAATCCGGAGCCGACCAGGATGCCGATCAGCAGGACGGCGCAGACGCGTTCCCATGGCAGGTCGGCGCGGCGGATGCGCCGGTAGATGTGCAGGTGAATGCCCACGAACGTGATCACCCCCACCAGGCCCAGGTCCCCGAGAATCTGGAAAAAGTCGTTGTGCGCCACTCGCGGCAGCCCCGCTGTCTCACGGTACGCCCTGGTGAACTGGGCGAACTTGAAGCCGTTGCCCAGCATGCCGCTGGCCAGGAAGGCATTGATGTACCCCCGCCAGTAGATGAGGCGCCCGCCGGACTCGGACCCCTCCTCGAAGCCCTGCTGCATGTGCCGCATCACCCCGCCGAAGCCGATGCCGGCCCCGGTGAGGGCCACGTACCCGATGATCGACAGGACCAGTATCGCGGCCACGAGCCCGATGCGCCGGGACAGCGCGAGCTTGGAGAACATGATCGCGACCATCACGGCAAGCAGGATGGCGGCCAGGACGGACCGGCTCTTGGTAGCCAACACCCCCACGCTGATGATGAGGATGCTGGCCGTCATCGCCAGCTTCCACAGCAGCCCTCGCCGCCGCAGGAACAGGTACAGTGCCGCCGCCACGCCCAGGCCCAGGCGCGTGGCGATCTCGTTGATGTTGGCGATGGTGGTGGCCAGCTCGGATGTCAGCGTCTCTCGCTCGACGGTCTCGATGTTCCGCACGGCCTGCCCGCCCTGAATCAGCAGGCCGGTGGTCAGGAGAGAGCACAGCACAATGACCACCAACAGAACGTTCAGCCGTCGCCAGGTGGTGACTTGGACGGCGACCAGCAGGATCTGCCCGAAGACCAGCGGCAGCGTCAACCACCGAAGGGCCGCGAAGGCCGGATGGCTCGCCATGGGGGTAACGAGCAGGCCGTAGAGAAGGAAGACGACCAGCCACGGAACCAAGGGGTCCCACTTGGGCTGGCGCACGGCCGCCGCGATCCGCGGGAGGGACACGACCAGCGCGAACAGGCCGAACAGCTTTCCCGGGGACGTCACCCCGGGCAGGATGTGAACGGCCCAGTCCATGTAGATCAGGAAGACCAGGACGAGCACGGCCACGAAGGGCCGAAAGGCCAGGTGAAGCAGCGCCGCCAGCGCCACCGCCCCGGCGGCCAGCATCTTGGCGTCGGCGTAGTACAGGCTGGCCGCCAGCAGCAAACTCGGGAGCCAGATGAACCCCGCAAGGACGGCCTCTGAGGCCGCCGAAAACGAGCCGCCGCGCTGCGGCTCCCACGCATCGGGCTCGGGGTAGCCCAGGGCGAGTTGTGGGTCATAGCCGTCCATGATACTTCCTTGCAGCAGGCCATCGGTGGCGAGAGCATCCCGACCCGGCCATTCGGATTGTACTCCTCCCGTACCGCGCCGATCAACCGGAGGCGGCGGGGGGCCACAACGCCGACCACAACCTCTGCGACCACACCCGGTTGTCACGGGTCTTCACGAAGGCCAGGGCCTTGCGAACCAGCGATTCCTGCGCGTCACGGTCCTCGATCAGATCGTCGATGGCATCCGCCAGCGCCGTAACGTCCGGCTCACTCACCACCCGGGCGAAGCCTTCCTTCTCGGCCAGCCAGGACAGGTAGCAGTCCCCCGGGGCGTGGACGAGGATCGGCCGACCGGCCTTGAAGTACTCCATGGCCTTCGTGGGGAAGTTATGGCGGATCATCATCGGATGGCCCGACTCGAACGCCTGCGGCAGATACAGGATGCTCGCGGCCCTCTGGGCGTCGAGCAGTTCGTCCAACGAAAGGTACCGCGTCGCGATGCCGCGTGCCTGAAGGACCTCCGGCAGCGCGCCGGTGCAGAAATCCAACTCCGGGCGGGTCCGACACCGCTGGACGGCGTCGGCGAGCCGGACAACCGCGTCCTGGTTCATCGCCGGGTAGATCCCCCCGGCGAAATGCACGACCGGTCGGGCCCCCGGGTCCCGCTCGCGGAACGTCTCGTTCAGGCCCTTCACGTCGGTCGTGTGAGGGATCAGTTCCCACTCCATCCCGTGCTTCTCGCTGAGGTACTCGGCCGCGGACTCGGTGATGGCGAACCGCCGATCGGCATACTCGGCGATTGCGTGCTCGTGCTCCCTGGCCAGCCGGGCCTGGGCGGCAGGGGCATGTTCCTCCCAGACGATGTCGAAGTACAGCGTCATCGGCAGCGAGAGCTTCCTCGCGACCTGCCAGGCCGCGACGACGAACGTCCCCGACGGGTAGTGCGCGTAGATCCGGCGGATGTCGTGCTCCCGCACCACCCGCTCGACCCGCCGCCGGACGCGCGCGAGGTACGGCCCGGGCCAGCGCCGCTCGAAGCGAGTGCTCCACTTCGGCGACCCCGGCATCTTGACCACGTGACGTTCGACGCCGAGGTCGTCGCCATCCATGCGCATCTGCTCGCTGACGCCGTGCACGGCCACGAATCGCTGCGGCGGCAACGGGCTGAGCAACTGGTGCAGCAGGACCGCGCTGCCCGACTTCATCGGCGGGAAGCTGCGGGTGACGATCAGGATCTTTCCGTCGGCATCGCTCATCGGATCGCGCCTGGCGCCCGGCCTCTACGCGGGTTCCTCGAACGCCGCCTTCCAGGACGGGGGCATGTTCTTGAAGACCTCCACGCCGCTGAAGATGCCCGTCTTGCGATGGCCGACCTTCCGGGCCCAGTCGACGATCTTCTGGACGCCCTCCTCCAGCGGCACGTAATGCTGCTCGCCGAAGACCCGCTCGACCTTCGCGCTGGAGCTGAAGGCGTGGACGACCTCGTTGCGAGCCGGGAGGTGCTTGATCTCCGCCTCGACGCCCATGGCCCCGGCGACGATCTTCGCCAAGTCCAGCACGCTCCGCGGCTCCTCGGCGCCGATGTTGAACACCTCGTTGGCGGTCCCGGAAACGTCCGGCGACCGCGCGATGATCGGGGCTACGTCGTCGATGTACGTGAACGCCCGCGTCTGGAGCCCGTCGCCGAAGACCGTCATCGGCTGGCCGGCGAGAATCTGGTTCATGAAGATGCCGATCACGTTGCGGTAACGGTCCCCGGTGTTCTGGTGTTCTCCGTAGACGTTGTGCGGGCGGAAGATCGTCCAGTCCAGCCCGAACATCTCGTGGGCGGCCCGCAAGTCCAGCTCCACGGCGTATTTGCTGATGCCGTAGGGGTCCTCCGGCATCGGCGTGGTCTCTTCGGTCATGGGCGTCTGCCCCGCGCCGTAGACCGCGATCGAGCTGGTGAACACGAACCGCTTCACCGTGCCCGCGTTCACCGAGGCGTTCAGCAGCACCATCGAGCCGACGAGGTTGTTCTCGTAGTTGAAGCAGCGGATGAAGTGGCTGAGCCCCTCGGCCGCGTAGGCCCCGAGATGGTAGACAACGTCGAAGCCGTGCTTCTCAAAGAGCTTGGCAACGAGATCGCGGTCGGTCACCGAGCCCTGAACGAACTCTGCGCCGTCGGGGACGTTGTCGGTGAACCCGCCGCTGAGGTCATCGAGGACGACGACATCATGGCCGAGATCGAGGCAATGCCTGGCGACGTGGGACCCGATAAATCCGGCGCCGCCGGTGACCAAGCTCTTCATGCTCGCGTTTCCTTTCCATGGGCCGGCAATACGCGGTTCCTACGCACGCCCGACCGGCCGTGTTCAGCCGCCGGTGCCCCCGACGGACGGGGACTCG
Source organism: uncultured Planctomycetaceae bacterium (assembly GCA_964385465.1). GTDB lineage: Bacteria > Planctomycetota > Phycisphaerae > SM23-33 > SM23-33 > CAYLPJ01. Next base: position 11,346 of record CAYLPJ010000040.1, read on the forward strand.
CCTGCGAACCCACGTACTTCATCGGCAATCTGCCGGGCCGCCTCCTGCCCAAAGGCGCAGCAGAACCGCTCGACGTACCGCTCCCGTGCGGCCTCGCACTCGGCGCGAAGGGGCGTCTCGGCCAGAAGCTCCCGGACGATCGCCGCCAGTTCCTCCGGGCCGGTCGCCCGCGGACAGCCCGCCTGCTCCATGAGTTCCGTCGCGTGGCCCTGGGGTGCGTCGATCACATCCAGGACGACCGTGAAGCGCCGCTTGACCAGGGCATCGCTGCCGATGCCGCTGCTGTAGACGACCATCGCGTCCGTCGCCGCCATCGTCTCATCGAGTGTCGCGTCCCGGTTGTCCATGAATCGTATGCCCGGGTGGCGGCGCGCGAGGTCGGCATAGAGCGGCAACGCCTCCGACGGATGCAGGCGCACCATGCCGGTCACCTCGTCGGCGAGACGGTCCACCCCCTGGCAGAATGCCTCGGCCAGCGCCAGGGATTGATCGGGGCGATAGGCGGCCGTGCCCAGTGTGACGACCGGCCGATCCTCGGGCAACTGCATCCGGCGCCTCGCCTCGACGGGGGGGATTACGGTCTCCCGCTGGATCCGCGGGCAGCCGCCGAGGACCAGCCGCTCGGGCGCTTCGCCGGCCTCCAGGAACCGCTGGCGGTCCGCCTCGCCCCAGCAGAAGACCCGGTCGGCAAGCAGCGGGGTGAAGCCCATCCCTCCCGGTCCCATCGTACCGTGGACCAGCGTGGCGGTGGGAATCCCTCGCGATCGGGCCGCCAGCACCAGGCAGGACCAGCGCGTGTTGCGGTCGTGCTCGGTGACGACCGCCCGCGGGCCGACGCGGTCCACCAGCGCTTGCATCGCCGCGACCCGCTGCGACTGGATCATGAGCATGTAGGCGGCGCGGTCCGGGAACCCGGCCGGGAGGCCGTGCGCGCGCCGCAGCGCCTTCAGCGTCCGCATCCACTGGCGGCGAACCGCCTTGTAGTCCCGCCGCCACGCCCGAACGTCGTAGCCGCCGGTCCGCTCCGGCGACAACCCGGCGGCATCGTCGGGAAGACGGTCGATCGTGGCAGCGTGGCCGCAGAGAACGGCGCAGCGGCTCGGGCCGAGCCGCTCGGCCACGGGGAGGATCAGCTCGCGGTAGCGGAAGCTGTCGTCCATGCAGGTCAGCAGGTAGTCCTTCCGCGGCGGCTCGGCGTGGTCCTCGTCGGCGAACATCGGTCGGCGGAGGCGGACCGCCCGGCGCAAGCGGTCGGCTAGGCCGTGGAAGCGGGCGAACCGGCCCTTGCCCATGACGAGCTCGATCAGCAGGAAGTTGTTGAGCGTCCCGCCCATGGGCAGGCCGCGGAAAGGGGTCTCGTTGATCTTCCGCTCGACGTGGTCGAACGCCTCGCGGTCCAGGACCGTGCCGCGATCGCTGTCGCCGGGCCTGGCGACCAGAAACGCCACGACGTTGGCCAGGGCCAGGTGAGCGGCCACGCCGACGGCCATGGCCTGTGTGTACGGCGCCAGCGGGTCGGCCGTCAGCCAGCGCAGCAACGGCAGCACGGCCAGGAATACCCCGGCGCCGAAGAGGATCGTCAGGCCGTAGGTGACCTGTTTCCGCAGCACGCTGTAGATGTAGACCGGGGGCATGAACGTCCGAAGGTAGAGGATCACCAGGGCCCACCGGGCGGCGGGGATGCCTGCGGCGAAGCGGGGGAGTATCCATCGAACCAGAGGCCCCAGCAGCAGCCAACTGACGGCAGCCACGGGCACGCCGACTGCTGCCAGCGCCAGCGTCGGCTTCCAGACCCATCTCAGGGCGGCGCGGGCGTCCCCCGTGCGGCCGTACATGTGCGACATCCTGGGATAGACGACCTGGCAGACGGCCTGAATAACGGACATCCCGGCGGTACGCGTCAGGGTGGCGATGTAGAACACCGCGAGCATCTCCGTGCCCAGTTCGCGAACGACCAGCAGCGGCGCCAGCCCCGACCAGGCCGCGCCCAGATACCCCACCGCGTAGAGTGGCGCCCCCACGCGGATAAGCCGCCAGAACGGCTCCCGCCGCAAGCTCGGGCGGACGGGGAAGGGGCGCCAGATCATCAGCAGGACGCACGGTACGGCCGCAGTCAGGACCAGGCGCAGGCATTGTCCGTCGAACCCGATCCACCAGACCAGCGCCAGCAGGACGAACCCGGTGACGGCGGCGATGAGGCGGACGATGCCGAGGCGGACGAATTCCGCACCGGTTCGGAAGGTCGCTTCCAGGTATCTGCGGGGAAACAGCAGCAGCAGCAGGACGGCGTGAACGCCCCAAGCCTTGGCGAACCGCCAGTCGCCGGCAACCATCTCGTAGACGGCAATCCCTCCGGCGACGAGGGCGCCCACCATGCCGCAAAGCAGGACCCACGCGAACGCGGAGGCCGCCAGGTCCTTCGCCCGCTTGCGATCGCCTTTGCCCAGGAGGTACGGCAGCTCGCGGTTGATCCCCTGCACCACGCCGCCCTGGAGGAACGCCCCGTAGACCAGGATCAGTGCGACGGCGTTGATGGCACCGAGTTCCTGCTTGGCCAGCAGCTTCGCCAGCAGCACCCCCCCGACCAGTCGCAGGACCGTCGCCAGCATGTTCGAGCTGGCCAGCGCGCTGACCGAGCGGATGATCGACCCGCGATGGAGTCCGGACGAGGCGTGCGGTGTCTGGTTGCCGGGGGAGACGGGGGACATCGGGATTCTCACGTCGGCGGGAAGGGCGGCACCGGGGCGGTCCGGATCATACCGCACCGCGATCCGCGGTGCCGTCCTGCCGAATCACCCGGCCGGGGCGCCCCACGACGGTCACGAACTCCGGGACGTCGCGCGTGAGGATGGTCCCGGCGCCGACCAGCGTCCAGCGTCCGATCCGCTTGTAGGGCAGCAGCACCGCGCCGATGCCCGCCATAGCCCCCTCTCCGATCTCCACGTACCCGCCGGCTGAGACGCCGGGCGCCACGTGGGCATACGAACCGACGCGACAGTGGTGGTCGACCGTCGCCCCGGTGTTGAGGATGGCGCCCCGCCCGATCCGGGCGTTGGGCCCGACCACCGCGCCGGCGCAGATGACCGCGCCCGGCTCGACCGCGGCCCGCGGCGAGACCGTCGCGCCGGGGTGTACCGCCGTGACCGGCTCCAGCCCGGCCGACACCAGCCGCTCGGAGATCCGTTTGCGGGCCAGGTTGTCGCCGATGGCCACCACAAAGGGGTGGTCCGCCGCCGAGGGCGGGCCGAGGACTTCCAGCCCGTCCACCTCGCGCCCGTGCAGGTCCTCCTTGGAGTCCAGGAAACCGATCGGGCGATGCCCGCCGCCGGCGCGCAGGATGTCCAGCACGACCGTGCCGTGCCCCCCCGCTCCGATGATCAGCACGTCCTGCATCTACTGTGTCCGTTAGAAGAAGCTCTTCTGCTACTATCGGCCAGCCGTCCCGGACAGTCCACCCTGCCGGTCCGCCGTCCCGCCGGCGCCCGCCGACGAGAGGTCGTGGAACTTCTTGACGATCAGCCGCCGGTCCAGCGGGACCTCCTTCAGCCGGGCCACGATCCTCTCGGCCGCGTCGCCGCGCCCGTAGGGGTTCACCATGCCCTTCAGGCCCGCGCGGAAGTCGGCTGTCAGGGCCCGCCGCAAGGCGTTGGCGATGGCCTCGGTGTCGCACGGCACGTCGATGACGTTCGGTCCGCGAACCCGCCCGGTCTGCCGCCGGCCGATGTTCACCACCGGCAGCCCGAACGAGCCGGCCTCGACGATCCCGCTGGACGAGTTGCCGACCATCGCCGCGGCGAGGCGCATGGCGCTGAGATACGCCCGGGTCGGGAGGTTCGCCACCTCGTGGGCCCGTTCGTGCGCGGCGACGAACCGCTCCAACAGCTCGATCAGCAGCCGTCCGCCGGTGTCGGCGTTCGGGCGGGTGAAGAGCACGCTTACATCGAGGCGTTCCAGCGCCTCGCAGACGCGCGCGAACTGCTCGGCCGTGCCCTCGTGCTCCAGCGTCACCGGGTGGTAGACGGCCAAAAGAAACGTCTCGGGCAGATCGCAGCCGCATGTGGCGGAGAGTTCCGCCCGGTCCATCCACTCCATGTCCCGCAGATTGTCCAATCCGGGCGCGCCGCAGCACGTCACCCGCCACGGCTCCTCGCCCATCTGGACTATCCGGCGGGCGTAGACGTCCGTGGAGGCGAAGTGCAAGTGGCTGAGCTTGGTGATGCAGTGCCGCAGCGACTCGTCGATCGCGCCTTCGGTGACCTCCCCGCCGTGCAGGTGGGCGACGGGGATGCGGAACGGCAGCGCCGCCAGCGCGGCCGGGTGCATCTCGAACCGGTCCCCCAGCACGACGAGGATGTCCGGGCGGCTGCGCTCGTAGGCCTCGGCGAAGAGACCGACGGCGCGGCCCATGGACCGGGCGACCGCGAAGGGATCGTCCGCGCGTTCCAGCGTGTCCAGGCGGCCGGCGATGTCGAAGCCGTCCGCCTCGATTTGCCGGACGGTCAGCCCGAAGTCCTCGACCAGGTGCATGCCGGAAACGATCAGGCGCAGCCGCAGGTCCGGATCGGTCTCGATGCGGCGGAGGACCGGCCGGTAGATCCCGTAATCCGCCCGGGAGGTGGTGACCACGGCAAGCGTCCTCATGCAAGCGTCTCCTCCCGAAGGAGCTGCCCGGCGCGGACGGCGCCCGCGAGCCGGCGCCCCACGACCTCGCCAAGCCGATTCGGCGCCAGACCCGTCCCGGGCCGACGGACAGCGAGGTCGCCCGCGGACAGGACATGCCCGGCCGGGAGGTCCCGGGCGAACACCAGCGACCGCCGCGCGACCGCGGCGGTGTTGGCCTCGGTGGTCGCCGGCGCCTTGGTGCCGTCCCCCAGGGCGCTCTCCACGCGGCGGATGCGCCGCACCATGGCGGCCAGGGCGTCGGGTTCGATGCTCGCGCGGTGGTCGGGGCCCTCGAGCGTGCGGTCCAGGGTGAAGTGCTTCTCGAGGATGCACGCGCCCATCGCCACGGCCGCCAGGGCGACCTCGTCGCCCTCGGTGTGGTCGGAGAAGCCTACGGGCACATCGAATGCCTCGGCCAGCGTGGCCATGGCGCGAAGGTTGGCGTCGGCCGGGTCGGCCGGGTAGTTGCTCACGCAATGCAGCAGGGCCAGTTGCTCGCAGCCGGCGGCGCGGACGGCCTCGACGGCGGCGGCTACCTCGTCGATGGTCGCCATGCCGGTGGAGAGGATGATCGGTCGGCCCTTCCCGGCGACGTGCGTCAGCAGCGGCAGGTTGGTCAGCTCGCCGGAGCCGATCTTGTAGGCCGGCACGTCGAGGCGGTCGAGCAGGTCCGCACTGGGCTGCTCGAACGGGGTGGACAGGAAGCAGATGCCCCGTTCGGCGCAGCGAGCGATCAGCCGGCGGTGGTCGGCCTCGGGAAGCTCCAGCCGGCGGAGCATGTCCAGTTGGCTTTCGTCGCCGCCGGTCGTCCGCTTCTGGTACTCGGCCTTGGGCGCGTCGGGCGAGACCAGCAGCTCGGCGCGAAACGTCTGGAATTTCACCGCGTCGGCGCCGGCCCCGGCGGCGGTATCCACGAGACGCAGGGCCGTCTCGGGGTCGCCGTTGTGATTCACCCCCGCCTCGGCAATGACGAAGCACGGCCGCGCCGGGCCGACGCGGCGATCCCCGATGGCCAGTTCGACCGGGTTGGGAAGCGACTCAGGCATGATCTCGGTCCCTACCACGCCGTCCAGCCGCCGTCAACGAGGAGGTTGTGGCCGGTGACGTAGCCTGCGGCGGGCGAGGCGAGGTAAGCGACGGCGGAGGCGATCTCCTCGGCGTCGGCCTTGCGGCCCAGGGGCGTCTTGGCGGCGTACTTGGCCACGAACTCGGCGTTCTCGCCCTCGTGGGCCACCCCCCCTGCCGAGACGCAGTTCACGCGGATGTTCGATGAGCCCCAGTAGGCCGCCAGGTACCGCGAGAGGCTGATCAGCCCGCCCTTGGCGACGTTGTACGCCGCGTGGGAGTACACCTGCTTCTGCCCCCCGGCCACGTCGCCGTACAGCTCGGCGAGGTTCGACCCCTCGTAGATCCGCTGGTCGTTGCCCACCACGCCGTAGATGCTGCTCATCAGCACGATGCTGCCGCCGGTTCCCTGCCGCTCCATCGCCGCCCCGGCGGCCTGGGTCAGCAGGAAGACGCCGTCCAGCTCGACGCCGAGGACCTTCTGCCAGCCGGCCAGCGAGGCCTTCGTGTACGGCACGTAGAAGTCCTTGGGCTTGGCGGTGATCGAGCAGACCAGCACGTCCAGTCGCCCGGCCTCGTCGACCACGCCGTCGACAAGCGTCCGGACGCTCTCGGGGTCGGTCACGTCCACGTCCCGCTGGCGGATATCTTGGCGGGCTTCGGCGCCGCCCTCCTTGCGTTTGGCGGCCGAGAGCGCCGGCAGGTCCGCCGAGTACACCAGGGCCCCGGCCTCGGCGAGTGCGTTGCCGATGCGGACTCCGAGGTAGCCCCGCCCCCCGGCGACGAGGGCGACGTTGTCCTGTAGCGAGAATCGGTTCATGGTTCACCTATCGGAAGATGCCCGAGCCCGGGCGGACGACGGCGGGCGGGCGTTCGGCCTCGCCGCGGAGGACCATGTCGGCAACGTCCACGACGAGCGCGCCGTGGTGGTGGTCCAGCCGGTGGCGGCAGCGTCCTTCGCGGACGAACCGCAGGAACTCGTCCATCATGTCCACGTAGGCCCGGTTGGGATCCACGGGGCCGTCCAGCAGCTCCCGCGGGGCCGGCTCGTCCCTCGTACGCGCCTGGACGTACGGGGCGATCATATCGTAGCGGATCCACCCGTCGGTGCAGACCAGCACGCCGGTGCGGCTGGGCACGCGCTGGGCGTAGTCCAGGTGCACCTGGCTGACCGGCCCGTCGCGGTGGCCCAGCAGCATGTCGCTGACGGCGTCGACGTCGATACCCAGCTCCTCGCTGCCGCCGGCCCAGCCGTGGACGCGCTCGATCGGCCCCAGCAGGGCCGCGGCCAGGTCGATCTCGTGGCTGAGCGTGCGGGTGACGCCGCCGCCGAGGTCCTCCCGGGCGAAGTAGGCCTGGCGGTAGTCTTCGTCGGGATGCCAGTCCGGCAGGTACTGCCCGACCTGGCACTGGAGGCAGACGGGCCAGCCCACGCGCCCCTCGGCGAGCTCGGCCAGCACCGCCCGCGTGACCGGATGATAGCGGAGGTTGTAGCCCACGAAGACGGTCCGGCCGTGGGCGTCGGCCTCGCCCAGCAAGGCGGACAGGTCTTCCCCGGGGCGGGCGGCAAGGGGCTTCTCGACGAACACGCCGCGAACGTGCGGCAGCAGCCGCCGGGTGGTCTCCACGTGCAGGCTGGTGGGATTGCTGACGATGGCGACGTCCGGTGCGGCGGCCAGCAGCTCGTCCCACTCGGTCACCTCGCGGACGCCGAGGTCCGGGTCGATCTGCTGGGTATGCCCGCGGCGCGTCCGCAGGGCGGTGATATCCGTCAGCCCCAGCGACCGCAGGTTGCGGATGTGCCTCTGCCCGATGGACCCGCAGCCGATGACGGCCGCCGAGCGGACCTCGTGCCTCGGCTTGACGTGGATCTCCGATTGGGCGGTCCATCGCTTGAGGAACGCCCGGGAGCAGCCGGCGTTGATCTGTTCGATCTCGGGGTGCTCGCGGAGCAACTGGAGGATCTCGTCGAGGCTGAAGACCTCGCCAGGGCGGTGGAGCCTGTCGAAGACCGCCTGGAAGAACGCCAGGTCCTCGGGGTAGTCCAGCGTCATCCGCAGGCCCGGGCGGCGGTGCAGGGGGTTCTCGATCGGCAGGTCGTGGACGTCGAAGCAGTCCAGGTCCGTGAAGTAGCGGCCCCAGACCTCGGTCGAGTCGCTGAGCTTCAGATCGAGGATGGCCTTGAGGGCCTCGGGTCTCAGCCCGTAGCTGAACGCCCCGTGCGGCAGGCCGAAGCTGCGGATCAGGTCCGCGTTGGTGTCTCGGTAGGCCTCGACGATCCGGTCGGCGTAGCCCGGATCGGCGAAGGGACAGTCGCCGGTGATGTTCAGCGCGTAGTCCAGGTCGAACGCCTCGCACGCGCCGCTCAGCCGCGCCAGCACGTCCTCCGGGTCGCCGGCGAACGCTCGGACGCCCTCCCGCTCGGCGAGGTCGAACAGCGGGCGGTCCTCCTCGCCCGGTGACGTGCACAGGATGATCTCGTCCACGCGACGCGCCAGCTTCAGCCGGTCCAGCATGTGCGCGATGATCTCGCGGCCGTGAATCTCGCGGAGCAGCTTCTTCGGCAGCCGCGTGGACTTCAGCCTCGCCGTGATGAGGTAGCCGACCTTCATTCGACGTCGTCCCGTCTGACCAAGTGGAAGCGGTCGATATCGCGGCGGGTCTTCCTCCCGGCGAGCGCCTGCCACTGATCGGGGGGCACGCCGAGGTCGTCGGCGCGCATGAACGTCAGGTCCTCGCGCTGGATCGTCGTCCCGGCGGGCAGGTCGCGTGCGGCGACGAGCGACTTCTTGGAGTACCGCCGGTACTTGATCTCCTCGTCGGTGAAGGGCTTGGGGACGGCCGAGCCCATGGCCCGCTCCAACTCGCGTACCATGCGGACGAATTCGGCGAACTCGTCGCCGTTGAGCGCGGCCTCGTGATCGATGCCCTTCTTCGACCGGTCGTGGGTGATGTGCTTTTCGAGAACGTCGACACCGAGCCCGACGGCGGCGGCGGGCAGGTAGAAGGCGTCGGGCTTGTCGGCGTCGGTGTGGTCCTGGTAGCCGACGGGCAGCTCGAACAGCTCGCGGAGTTTCCGCATGTAGGCCAGGTGGATCTGGTCGGTGGGCGTGGGGAAGCTCTGGTAGCCGTACATCAGCCAGACGTCCTCGTTGCCCGCGGCCCGGATCCACTCCAGGGCGGTCTCGATCTCGTCCAGCGTGGAGGCCCCGACGGACAGGTCGATCCGCTTGCCCATCCCCGCGACGTGCTTGACCAGGAACGGGTTGGACAGGTCGGAGCTGTGGAGCTTGAACGCGTCGGCGCCGATCTGGAGGGCGAAGTCCGCGCTGGCCCGCTCGTAGACGCAGGCGATGATCTGCATCTCCGGCGCCTGCTCGCGGCTGAACTCAGCCAGGGCCCGCCATTCGTCGCGTGACAGCTCGATCTTCGCCACGCGCTCGAAGTCCGGATGATGGGGGACCATCATGTCCTTGATGGCCCAGACCTGGAACTGGACGGCGTCGGCCCCGGCGGCGGCGGCCGAGGCGATGATCTGCCTCCCCAACTCCGCGCTGCCGTCGTGACTGCACGCCATCTCTGCGATGATGTGTGTATGCAAAGCGATTCTCCCGATCCCGGGGTGTTCGTTCAGGCCCGCCGGGCCATGCGCCGCAGCTTGTCGCGTGCCCGCCGGGAGAACCGGCGGACGCGGTACGGCAGCCAGCGGGCCGCCATGTAGACCGACCGGCGGCGGCGCTCTCGCGCGCGGTCGGCGTCGGTAACGGGCTCGGACAGCTCGTAGCCGGCCTCGGCGACGGCGCCGCCGAGGGCAAGCTCCACGGCTCGGCCGAGCGAGGGGCTGTTCTTGCGCCAGCGCCCGATGGGGGTCGGGTCGAAGTAGCCCTTCACGTCGCCGAAGGAGGAGTTGTCCTGCCACTTGCGGCCGTAGTCCTCGACGGCGTCGGCGTCGGGCACGGCGATATGCGAGACGCCGAGAAAGCCACGGACCTCGGGGAACCAGGCCTCGGGATCGCGGAGGATGTCCTCGTAGCGGACGACCATCAGGCGGTCGCGGAGGTCCTCCCGGCCGGCGAGGCCGGCAATCGTGCGGTAGGAGTCCACCCAGCCGTCGATGAACTCGTAGCGGCCCTCGGGCGCCAGCCACGGCCACTTCCGCATGGCCGAGACGACCACGTCCCGCGGGTCGCGGAGGACGTAGATCACCTTGAGGTCGGTGACCGCGTCGAGCAGATCGGCGAGATAGGGATGCGAGATGGTGGCCTTGTGCCCGACGACGGGCCTCTCCGGCTCGGCGATGCGGTCCAGCACGGTCGTGTAGAATCCCACCAGCGTGTCGAACTCGCCGGTTTCGACGGGGACGTCAAGGTCCTCGCGGACCCGCCGGCAGGCGCGGCCGAAGGCGTCCAGCACGGCTTGCTTGCGGGTCTCGTCGAGCGTGCCTGCCAGCCCGGCCTCGCCGGCGAGGGGGACCAGCTCGCGGAGGATCAGGAAGTCCCGGTACAGGACGATCTCCCGCTGGGCGGCGAGGAAGTTCGCCACCAGCGTCGTCCCGCTGCGCCGCTGCCCGGTGACAAGAAGACGGGTGGTGGGCACGCTCACACTCCCTCTTGCCGGCCCGGGGGGCTGCATGGCTGGATCGGGGGTCGAGGTCTCACGGGATGCGCTCCTTGTCTCCGGTCAGATCGAGCCGGTAGAAGACGGTGCTGTCGCCGTCGATCCGCGCGTCGGGGACCTCTCGGAGGCACTCGAACCCGAGGGACTCGAAGATGCGGCGGCTGGCGGCATTGGCGCCCCACGTTCGCGTGTGGACGGTGGCGACGCCCTCGCGGCGGCAGCGCTCGACGATTTCGGCGACCAAGCGGCGCCCCAGCCCGCGCCCGCGATCCTCGCGGCGCACGTAGGAGACGGCGATGTCGTGAGAGCCTCGTTTGCGGGCCGGCTCGTCGGTGACGAAACCGACCGGCTCACCTGCGGCGTCGCGCAAGGCGAACAGGCGGAAGCCCTCCCGCCCTTCTCGAGACTGGAGATACTCCGCCAGCGTGAAGCCCGGGTCGTCCCGCGCGGCGAGGAACGCACCGGCGGCGTCCGCATCGGCCACCAGGTCGGCCACGTCCTCCAGGGCCGCCGGGCCGAAGGACGGCTCGGCCAGGGCCGAGGTCATCGACGGGAGCTCCGACCAGAGGTCGTCGATCGCCCCGGGCAGGCCGCCGGTGTGCCAGAAGACGACCGGGCGGGCGGGGTCGGCGTCGCGGCACAATCCGGCCAGACCGCCGAGGGCCTTGCCCGTGTAGGTGTGGTCCAGCAGCAGGCCCTCGCAGCGCAGGGCTGCGGAGACGGCCTCCCTGGAGGCGTCCGTCGGCTCGCCGTAGCCGGCGCCGACGAAGGCGTCGGAGATGTCGAAGTCCTCGGCGGCGGGGGCGGACATGTCCAGCACCTCACAGACGCGACGGGCGGCACGGGCGGCTTCGGTCCGGCACCGCCGGGCCGGGTGGGCGATGCTGACGCCGCGGATGCAGACGTCCGCGCCGGCACGAAGCACGCCGCAGGTCAGCCCCGCCAGCGTGCTGCCGGTCCCCACCGCCAGGACAATGTCGTACGCTGCCATCCCCTCGGCCGACATGGCTTCGTGCAGCTCGTCGAAGGCGTCCACGAATGCCGACGTGCCCTCCAGGCAGGCCCCGCCCTCGGGGACGGTGTAGGGCACGTGGCCGCGGCCGGCCAGGGACGCGGCGAGTTCCGCGACGGTTGCGCCGACCCGCATCCGGGCGGTTACCTCGCTGCCGCGGTCTCCCGGAACGTAAGTGATCCGTCGGACCTCCGTGCCAAGGCGTTCGTGCAGTCGCTCGTTGAAGCCGGGGCGGTGCGGGCCCTCGGGGCCGCTCAGCACGACGGCGGGCTGCCAGCCGAGCATGCGGGCCACCACCGCGGTCATGCAAGCGTGGTTGGAGGAGGCCGCCCCGCTGGTCACCAGCGCATCGGCCCCGGCGGCCCGTGCGGCGGCGGCGATCCGCTCGAGCTTGCGCAACTTGTTGCCCCCCGGCCCGCGCCCCAGCAGGTCGTCGCGCTTGATCCACAGCGAGCGGACCTTCAGCACCTCGGCCAGACTGTCCGCGCGGTGAACCGGCGACGGCAGGCTGCACAGCGGCAATCGCTCGCCAGGGCCCATGGCCGCACGCTAGCCCTTGGCCGATACCTTGCGCTCGACGAAGACCATCATCCGGTCGACCGTGTCGAGGTTGTCCAGGCTGACCTCCAGGGCGTTGATCTTGATGCCGGCCTCCTTCTCCATGAACGTGACGATGTCCACCAGGCTGAACGAGTCAAGCACCCCGCTGGAGAACAGCGGCGAGCCGTCGCTCAACTCACCTGCCCCAACGCCGAACTCGTCGGAGATGTACGCTACCAGAGCCTCTCGTGTCAGTGCCATCGGGCTGTACTCCCGTAGCGACGCGCCGACCTGGGGCCGGTCGTCAGTTCGCCTGTCTGGTTTCGCGAATCACGGCCGGACGGTCAATCTTGCCGCTGGCCGTGCGGGGCATGGCCCCTTGCCAAAGGTGGATTCGCCGGGGCACCATGTAGCTGGGCATGTTCTCCCGGCAGAACCGCAGGATGTCTTCGGCGTCGAGGCCCCCGCCGCCGGCGGCGCTGACGGCGGCCAGCACCACCTGCCCGAGTTCCTCGTCCTCGTCACCGAAGGCGACGACGTCGCCCGCTCCTTCGTATCGGTAGATTGCTTCCTCGACTTCCGTTGGACTGATCCGGTAGCCGCTGCACTTGATCATCCCGTCGGCCCGCCCGACGAACCATAGGATGCCGTCGTCGTCACGACGGACGATATCGCCGCTGTACAGAACCTTCTCCTGCCCGATCCGGGGCACGAGCCCCTTGCAGACGCGGAACTTGTCCACCGTCGCCTCGGGCTTGTTCCAGTAGCCCCGGCTGATCAGGCTGCCGCGATGGACCAGCTCGCCTTCCTCGTTCGGGCCGCACAACTCGTCGCTGTCCCGATCCACCACGTACAGCTCTACGTTCGGGATCGCCTTGCCGATCGCGCCCATCTTCTTCTCAAACAGTTCCGGCGGCAGGAAGCTCGAGCGGAATGCCTCGGTCAGGCCGTACATCAGGAAGACCCGCGCGTGCGCGAAGACCTTCGGCATGGCCTCGAGAATCACCGCCGGGATCTTCCCGCCGGAGTTGGTGACGTAGCGCAGGGCCGGCAGATCGGTCCCGGCCTCCTGGAGGTAGCGGACGACCTGGATCCACGTCGGCGGCACGGCCGCCATGCCGGTGACAGCCTTGCCGACCAGCGTCTTGACGATCTCGGCGGCCAGCACGACGGGCTGGAGGACCAGCGTCCCGCCGACGAGGAACATGGTGGTCAACTGGTTGAGCCCGTAGTCGAAGCTCATCGGCAGCAGTCCGAGGATGCGGTCCTCTGCGGTGTTGCCGATATATCGGGCCACGATCCGCGCCCCGGCAACGAGGTTGGCGTGGGTGAGCATCACGCCCTTGGGCATGCCGGTGGAACCGGAGGTGTAGAGCAGCGCGGCGAGGTCGACGTCGATGGGGCCGCGCACGTCCGGCGAGGGCGCTTCGGGGACATCCGCCCAGGAGGTCACGCGGGGATCGTCGTCGGCTTTGCCCGCGACGAGGACGCCGTCGAGCTCGTCGACCAGCCCGTCGGCGGCCGCGGCGCGGGCCTTGCGGGTGTCAGTGACCAGCAAGCGTATGCCGCAGTCGCCGATGATGTATCGAAGCTGGTGGACGGTCCACTGGTAGTTGACGTTGACGAACACCCCGCCGATCCGCGCGACGGCGAACGTGGCGATGACTTCCTCGAACCCCTTGCGCAGGTGAATGCCGACGCGGTCCCCGCGCCGAACGCCCCGGTCGAGCAGCCAGGCCGCGAGGGCGTCCACCCGTCGGCCCAGTTCCCCGTAGGTCAGCGCCTTGTCGCCGAGGACCAAAGCCGGGTGGTCCGCTCGGTCGGTCAGGTTCTTGGCCAGCAGATCGTAAACGGTGAAGGTGAACACGTCGGGTCTCCGGAGTCGGCACGGGTTCGGTCGGCTAGGGCGGCGGCAGGTCCAGGCCGATGAGCTTGACCAGCAGCCGGGCGGTATCGTACACATCCTGCGTGTCGGAGAACAAGAAGGACATGCTGGCCACGACATAGGCTTGCGTCAGCGCCCAGCCGACGACCTTGCCGGCGGGCGTGTCGGCCAGGGGCAGCGGCCCGCGCTTCTTCCGCCAGCGTGCCCACTTGGTGAACAGCCAGACCCCCGTCCCGTGCCACAGCCCCCACATGATCCGCAGGGGCGTCCCCGCGTGCCACAGGCCGATGACAAGGAACGAGGCGTACAGCGCGAGCGTCGGGCGGCGGAGGTAGCCGAGAATCGGCATGTAGATGTAGGCCTGGCACCACCCGCTGAGCGTCCTGTGCCACCGCCGCCAGAAATCGCTCATGCTCGTGGCGAGGATCGGCCAGTTGAAGTTCTCCATGATCCGCAGGCCGAACAGCCGGCTGGTGCCGATGGCGATGTCCGCGTAGGCGCTGAAGTCCAGGTAGAAGTAGACCCAGTGCAGGGCGAGATAGATCCACACCGTTTCAGTGGGCAGTTCCGGCAGCTTGTCGAAAATCGTCGCTACCGTCACGCCACGGGTGGTCTCGGTGATTCCCAGCTTGGCGATGAACCGCTGGACGGCCCACTCGGCGAGGGCGAACTTCTTGACCAGTCCGTAGGTCATGCGCGTCAGGCCTTCGGTCATCGACGACGCCGACCATGACTCCTGCTGGTTGGCCAGGAAATGGTCGTACCGCTCGATGGGCCCGGCGGTGAAGATCGGGAACAGCAGCATGTAGGCCAGGAACTGCCCGAGGGACCTGTCGGTAATGTTGCCCCGGGCGACCTCGGCGGCGTAGTGGATGAGCTTGAACGTGTAGTAGCTGATGCCCAGGGGGATCAGCAGGTGCCCGGCCCCCCAGCCCTCGCCGGTCAGCGCACCGACCAGCGGCGGAACGTATTTGAAGTACGCCAGGAACCCGATGAGCCCGAGGATGATCGCTGTCCCGACGGTCCAACGGTTGCGCCGCCCTTCAACCAGGTGCGGCGCCAGCAGGTAGACCGCCAGCGACCAACCGACCACTGCACAGGTGCTGAACGGGGCCAGGTGGAGCAGGAAGCCGAACGACACCGCGCCGAGGAATCCGGGGCGAACGCGTCGGGGCAGCAGCCAGTGCGTGGGCACCGCCACCAGCAGGACGATCCAGAACCATGGGTTCAGCAACATCGGCGGGTTCCCTGTGCCGGCATCTCAGTAACCCTCGTACCGGAAAATGCGGGCGTCGGATGCCATGGACAGCAGCGTGACCAGCGCGATCAGCAACAGCACGCCGAGAAAGAGCCCACGGACGACGATACCGCCCAGCCGCGCCCAGCGCGTCATGATGCCCCTCCGCTCTCGAGGACGCTCCGCAGAAGGTCCCCGCACCGCTCGGCCAGGGCGCGGGTCCAGCGCCGCTGGGCCTCGGCCGTGTCGAAATGGACGGTATCGAAGAAGTCACCGTCGCCGTAGTTGCCGACGAGATTGAGGTCCCAGTAGGGCAGGTCGTGCTCGGAGGCGAAGGTCCGGATGTCTGCGGTGTAGGTTGCCCAGAATTCCTCGCCGAAACCCTCCTTGCGGTAGGTCGGATGGATGGGCTCTTCGATCAGGGCCACGCCGACCTTCCCGCGGCCCCGCAGGCCCCGCACGATCTCCGCCAGCGCCTCCAGGGCCCGCCGGGCGTTGCGGTCGTACCGCCGACGGAGACGGGCCGGCTCGCCCATCTTGTAGTCCCACTTCGACCGGGAAATCCGTCCGCGACCGAGCCGGGCAGTGTCATGAATCAGGGGGCGCTTCGGTAAGTTGCGGAGGAACGGCTCGATGCGAGGCAGGAAGAGCTTGCGGTAGTCCCAGAAGTAGTTGCCCGTTCGGGGGGGGACCTCCAGACCCCACTGGCGAGCGAGGCGATCGGCATGGTCCAGGCCGATGGCCAGCCGGGGTGTCCGGAGCCAGTCGGCCAGGATGTTGGGGTCGTAGTTCCACAGCCTCCCGGGAGAGATGCCGATGGGCACGACGCCCTCGAACCGCTCGGGCAGCAGGTCGGCGAGAATGGCCGTTTCCCAGAGCAACTGCCCGCCGCTGCACAGGTTGTAGGCCTTCACCTCCCTGCCGGCGGCCTGGCCGGTCCAACGGGCCAGCGGCTCCTCGCCGAGGATGGCGTTCCGCGAGCTGGAGGCCCCGAAGACGACCACAAGCGGCCTGGCCGGCTGGCGGTGGGACAGGGCCAACGCCTCGGCCGCGGTGAAGATCGGGTCGTCGAAGCGATTCAGCGCCACGCGGCGGTGGAAGCCGGTGCCCAGCCGCCGCGGCGTCAGCAGCAGCGCACAAGCCCCGAAAAGCGTTGCCGGAACCAGCAGCGCCAGGGCCAGCGACGCCAGCGATGGGCGCGTCAGGCCCTGCCAGAACGCCGCCACGACCCCGCCGGGAGGCGGGCCGGGGGCCTGCGGCGTGTTGGTGGTCTCGGCGTCTGTCGCTTTCGGCACGGTCGGGTCCTTGGGCCCGAAACGCTACGCGTCTCCGGCGTGTCGTAGGTGGCTGCTGACAGTGGCGCGATTATAGGACGACCGCGAAGCCTGTCAACCGGCCCGGAAGCGGCTCGGCCGGCGGCGAGCCCTCGGGATATGTATCGGCCGACGCCGAAGCTCGGTTGAGCGGACAGCCCTTCCCCACCCCCACCCGGCGAAACGCCCGTGTGAATGAGTGGAAACGCTGTTTGCCATCCCCCCGCCTGCCGATATCATCTGCGTACTGTTTCGGAACCAACCAGCCCGGACGACCATTGCGGGCAGAGGGTGTCGCCATGCGTATCGAGCCACGTTGGGTGTGGGTTGCGGGGCTGTCGCTGACCCTTGGTGCCGCTGTCGGCGGGTGCGGCCGGAGCCGCCCGAAGCCGCCGAAGCCGGACGAGACGGTCGTGTTCAAGGAGGTGGACGGCAACGAGCTTCTGCTCCACGTCTTCCGTCCGAAAGGGATCGAGAAGGGCGCCAGGGCGCCGGTGGTCCTGTTGTATCACGGCGGGGGTTGGCTGGACGGCGAACCCTCCCAGATGTTCCCGCAGTGCGAGTACTTCGCCGACCGGGGCCTGTTGGCGATCTCAGGCCAGTACCGGCTGCTGTCGACCCACGGCACGACGCCGTTCGAGAGCGTCAAGGACTGCAAGTCCGCCATCGCCTGGCTGCGGAAGCACGCCGGGGAGTTGGGCGGAGATCCCAACGTGATCCTGGCGGGGGGAATGTCCGCCGGCGGGCACATCCCGCTGTGCTCGGCCATGTTCCCGGAGATCCGCTCGGAAGACGAGGACCCCAACGTGAACTACGCCCCCGAGGCGCTGCTGATGTGGAACCCGGTGGTCGACGCGACCATGACCGGCTACGAGCACGGGGCCAAACGCCTCGGAGACCGGGCCGAGGACATCTCCCCGGTTCACCACATGCGCCCAGGCCTGCCCCCGTCGATTATCCTCCACGCCACCGGGGACACATGCACGCCGTACGAGAACGTCGTGCGGTACACGAAGCTGGCACGGGAGGCGGGCAACAAGGTCGTCCTTTTCACCTTCGAGGGCCGGCGGCACGGATTCGGAAACCACATGTCGGTCAAGCCTTACATCAAGGACAACGACGACTTTGAGCGGGCCTGCCGGGAGGTCGAGCGATTCCTCGTCTTCCTGGGCCACCTCGATCCGCAGCCCATCCCCGAGAAGAAGTAGCGTCCGTCACCACCCCGGGGGCCTGGGGGAATTCTCGGGCGCTACCGTTGTCCCGGCGCTCGTCCGGGGCTCCTGTGCATGCCGCCTCCACGGCCCCCGCCCGCTTGCCGGCCGGCAGGACGGAACGTACGTTCCCTTTGTCGTACTATGGTTTCCGAAGCGAGGACGCGAGCGCCGGCAGGGAATCGGGGTCCTGTCCGCGCCGGAAAGGCTGCTGCACTATGATGTACCGGATGGATCCACCCCGCCTCGAACCCCTGGAAGACCGGTTACTGCTCGACGGGGCCGGGCCGGCCGAACCCGTAGGGCCGCACTGGAGCCCCTCGGTCGAATGCGAGATACACGTCGACTCGATGGTCGCGGCAGAGACGGCAACCTACTACGTCTCTCCCGACGGCAGCGCGGCCGGCGACGGCTCCGAGGAATCTCCCTGGCGAACGGTCCAGGAGGCCCTCGAGACCATCGGGCACGGCGGCGTGACGATCGTTCTTCTGCCCGGGATCTACGAGCCCATTCGCGTGCGCGACACGCAGTACGGAGGGACGGCCGACCGCCCCACGGTGATCCGGGCCGCGGAGAAATGGACCGCCATCGTCGAGGGCCTCGAGGGCCAGCACAACGTCAACGTCGTCGGCGACTGGTACGTGATCGAGGGCCTGGAGGTCCGCGGCTCGATGATCGACGGCATCAAGGTCAATGGCAACCATTGCACGGTGCGGGACAACTGGGTTCACCACAGCGCCCGTCAAGGCATCGGCAGTCACGGATACAACGGGACGGTGATCGAGGGCAACCTTTTCGAGTACAACGGCACGGACACGCAGTTCGATCACGGCATCTACGTGTCGGGGGCGAACCTGCAGATCGCGGGCAACGTCGTGCGACACAACGCCGGCTACGGGATCCATCTCTGGGGTGAGCTGGAAGACTGCTTCATCGTGGATAACCTCGTCTACGGGCACTCGGTGAAGTTGCCGATGGTCATCCAAAGCGTCGATGGCGTCGGGGCGAACCACATCTATCGCAACACGCTGCTCAATCCGGACCACGTCAGCGATGTCGTCAGGATCTACGGCGATGAGGCCAGTGTCTCGACCTACGCCAACCACTTCGGCTGGAATGTCGATGCCTCGCTCTTCGATGCCCTCCACTCCAATGACGTCGCCGACTACGCCGCCCTCAAACCCGAGTGGTTCGTCTACGGGGCGCCCGGCAGGAACCACTCGCACGACTTCGCATGGGCCGTGCCGGATATGCAGCGGACCAAGGCAGCCGACGGACGGGTCCTGACGCACTCCCCCGGGCAAGAGCGTGCGCGGGCGGCCGCCGAAGCAGCCCCATCCCACCATCGAGCGCCGCTTCCGCTCGCGGTGGCCGCGGTGGACCATCTGTTGCGAGGCGGCTCCACGAGCGTGTCGGTCGCCGGCCCCCAAAGCTCCGGCGCCGCGCAGTCCGAGACAGCCGCTGTGAATACCGCCGGCCACGTCGGCGCCGAACTCGCCGAGAGCGCGGTTCCGTCGGTGTCTACCGGCCTGCTGTCGGCGCTCGATTCTGCAAACCCCCTGCTCGGCAACCCGATTTAGTACCGCGCCCCCCCGCCGCGGGCGCCGTCAACGCCGTGACTGGTGGTGGGCTGCGACGATCCCAGCCACCATGCCCGCGCCCCGACCGCCATCGTGAACTTCGGGCTGACGCTGTTCGTCCTCTACGTGCTGATCGAGACGTTCCACCTGCGCGACCTCAAGCCGCCCCTGCGGTACGGCTCGACGTCATCGGTCTCACGGGCCGGCGTCGCGGGCGGCGGCGAGGCGGACGGCCTCGTGCCAGAGCTCCCAGGCGATGGCCCGGGCGATCGACGGGTCCGTGGTGGCTCGCCGGGGCGCCCCCGGCGGCTCGATCACCCGGGCGGCGTCGCCATCGAACTCGATCCGTCCGCCGGGGATCAGCGGATAGCTTCGGCTGGCGTGGGTGCCCGGCAGCTGGACGGACCACCGATAGCGGTTGCGGTTGCGATAGATGCTCCCGGGCGGGGGGCCGGCCGCCGCGTTGCGGCGCGGAGTGCGACGTCGTCTGCCCATGGCGTGTTCCTCTCGCCGCCCCGGCCACATATTCGCCGGAGCGAAACGGTAGCGCGGCCGGCGCTACCATCGCGTCCACGGTGCGTTGGGCACCTCAGGCGGGCAGACGCGTAACCGTCTGTGACGGCCCCTGGTTAGCTTCACAGCGGGCGAAGGGACTCGAACCCTCAACAACCAGCTTGGAAGGCTGGAGCTCTAGCCATTGAGCTACGCCCGCGCGCTTCGGGAGTATCCTAGCACGGGGGGCCGGTGGAGGCAAGATGGGCGGAGGCCATTTCGGGGCGGCTACAGGACGGTGAGGACGGGGCGGGCGGCCGCGAGTGGGTCCAGGGGGTCGGTACCGGCGGGAAGAGCGGCGGCGTCGCCGGATTGCTCGGCGGGAGATTCGAGATCGTCGGCCATCGCCAGAGGCTGGCCGTCGGGCTGCGACGGGTCGGGGCCGGCCGGGTCCGCGGGCCTGGCCGGGGTGCTCGATGAGGGGACGGGGGCCGGCTGGGCGATCGGTGGGTCGGCGGAGGCGGCATCCACGGCCTGCAGGGGCGGCGCGGGGGTTCGGTCGGCCAGCGGGACGGCGTGTGCCTCCCCCGCAAGGGAGACGGCGTCTGCCTCGGTCGGCGCGGGGTCGGCGGTATCGGCGGGGACTGCCGCATCGGCCGGCTGCGCGGGTGCGGCGGTAACGGCGCTGTCGGCGGCGGGCCCGGCCAAGGGGGCGACCGGTTCGGGCGACGGGTCGCCCTGGGCGTCGGTCTCAGCGGGGGCCACAGGCTGGGGCGTCTGCGTCTCCTGCGCCGCGGGGGCCGGGGGCGCCGGGGCGTCGGCGGGCTGGTCGCCGTCGGCGGCGGGCACGGCCGCGGGCGCGGGCGGCGCGGGTGCCGGGCCGATGGACTGGCCCATGTGGGCTCGGATGGCGGCGAGGTCGGCGGCGTCGGCCGTGCCGCTGGCGTCGAAGTCTGCCTTCGCCCAGGTGTCCCCGGAGCCGCGGTTCCGCTTGTAGGTGATGTAGTCGCGTGCGTTGACGCGGTCGTCGAGGTTGGCGTCGCCGGGCAGGCGGACGACGAAGACCTCGGCGTAGTCCCCCCCCGCCGAGCCGTCGCCGTCACCGTCGAGCGCGTTGGCCCCGTCGGTCACGCCGGCGGCGGCGAGGGCGGCGTAGTAGTAGCCCGGCGCAACGCCGGCGGGAGCGAGGTCCCACCAGACGGAGTCGGTCTCCGGCGTGTGGTGCATGACGGCCGCGGCGAGATCGGCGTCGAGGCCGGTGTTGGCGTTTGTGAGGACGAGGGCGGCGGCGTCGCAGGTGACCGGCTCGGTGAAGGTCGCATGCATCGAGAGCATCTCGCTGATGAGCCCGCCGGCATGGTTCATCGTCAGGGCGGTCACTTGCGGGGCCGTGGGGTCGTATTCGAAGCCCCAGTCGTGGGCCTCGTTCGGCTGGCCGGACGGGCTGGCGACCGCCCCGGCGACCAGGGCGACGGTGACGGTGCCCTCGGCCCAGTTGGTCCCGCAGGCGGGGCAGATGTTGAAGCGGTAGGTCGCCGGGTCGACGGCGTCGACGCCGAGGACGGTGGTGGCGACGGCCGACCCGCCGAAGGCGAGGTCGCCGACGCCGACGGTTGCCGGGTCGATATCCTCGGAGAAGATCAGCTCGATGTAGGCGGGGATGGTGCCGACGGCT
This sequence comes from uncultured Planctomycetaceae bacterium, assembly GCA_964385465.1. Classification (GTDB taxonomy): domain Bacteria; phylum Planctomycetota; class Phycisphaerae; order SM23-33; family SM23-33; genus CAYLPJ01. Next base: position 32,635 of record CAYLPJ010000040.1, read on the forward strand.
TCGCCGGGGGCGGGGCTGACGGCCAGGACGGTTGGCGGGGAGTCGTCGAGCGTGAACTCGGCGGTGTAATCGCCGGCGCCCTCGTTGAGATCGTTCCCGGCGACGTCGATGATGCCGGGCGCGGTGCGGACGATGATGCGGAACAGGCCCTCGGGGAAGTCCCCGCCGTCGTGGGGTGTGATGTCCACGGTGGGCCCGCCGGGGGCGTGGGCGACGGTGATGACGATGGGCACGTCGTCGCCGCCGGCATCGAGCACGCCGTCGGGCCCGGCCCAGAGCAGTTCGTAGTTGGCGGCGTCCTCGGCGGCGGCGTGATCGGGCGGCTCGGTGAAGGTTACGGGGACGATGTGGATCTCGGGCGAGAAGGCATCGACCAGCGGCGCGACTGTGTCGACGAGGATTGTCGCGTCGCCGGTGGCCTCTCCCCCGCCGGTGTCGGTCAGCCGGGCGACAACGGTGTGCGAGCCGTCGCCGGGGAAGCTGTGGGCGACCTCGAAGGCCCCGCCGCCCTCGCCGACGTCGAAGGCGGCATCCCACGTGCCGTCGTTGTCGTAGTCGGCCTCCAGCAGCCCGGCCTCGTCGGCGGCCAGCAGGAGCCTCACGTCGGTCAGGGCGGTGATGTTGTCGCCGACGATATTGGTATCGTCGTCGGGATGCAGCTCGACGGTGGCGGCCCCGCCGGCGAGGTCGACGGTGATGAGGCGGACCTCGTCGGCACCGTCGTTGAGGGCGTTGCCTGCCAGGTCGCGGACGGTGGCGGTGCCCGCGACCGTCAGTTGATACACCTCGTCGGCCAGGCCGGGGGCCAGGTGCAGCGTGACGCGGGCGAGGCCGGGGTCGTAGTCGATCGCGTCGATCCGCGCGGACTGATCGACCTCGTCGCCGTCTTCGAAGGTGCCGTCGCCGCCGGAGGATAGCAGGGCGTAGTTGGCCGCGTCGGTCGCCGTGGCGGCGTCCAGCGGCTCGTCGAAGTCGATCCGCAACTCGGTTGCGAGCCCGCCGGCGTCGTGGGCGGTCACGTCGGTCACCGTCGGACCGGTGGCGTCGTAGACGAACTCGGCCGAGCCGCCGGCGTTGGCGTTGCCGGCCAGGTCGGCCACTTCGCCGGCGACGAACGTCACGGTGACCGCCCCCTCGGCGAGGGCGTCGCCGTCGTCGTCGTACCAGTACCGCACGCGGTCGGGGAGGACCTCGGCCCGGTCGACGGTCACGGCCGCGGGCGAGGCGATCGTCACGTCGGCCGCATCCAGCGAGGCCGGGTCGATCCCCACGCCGTCGGCGTCCGACCACCGGACGTCCACGTAGCCGGCGTCGGCGCTGGTGGGCTCGCCGGGGACGGGCTCCAGCAGCACGCCGGCCGGAGGCAGGCCGTCGACGAGCAGCTCGAACGCCTGGTCCACCCCGCCGTTGAGGACGTGGCCGACCTCGTCGGCAATTCCCGCGGCGTGGACGATCAGGCGGTATCGCTCCGCCGGCAGCGGGGCGTCGAGGGTCAGCGTGGCGGTCATGGTGCCCGGGTCGTACGCGACGGCCGTGATCGACGCCGAGACGTCCGCGTCGTCGCCGTCGTCGAAGACGTCGTCGCCGCCGGTGTGCAGCAGCGTGTAGGCGGCGAGGTCCTCAACGCCGGCGGGTTCGAGGGCGTCGGAATCGTGGAAGACGACGTCGATGGCGTCCGGCCCGGCGGGGACGGCCCCGGCGGGCACGATGTGGTCCACGACGGGCGCGTCGTAATCGACGGTGAAGGTGAGGGTCCAGTCCCCGCCGGGGTTGTCGTCGTAATCGCCGTCGAGCTTGTTGCCGGCGACGTCGGCGAGGAAGCGTGATGCCCCGCCGTGGAGGGTCAGGCGGTAGGTGTCGCTGGGCAGGAGGTCACCTCCCCAGGTGAGCTCCAGGCTGAGCTCGCCGAAGACGTAGTCGATGGCCAGGTCGACTTCGACCTCCCCGCCGTCGCCGAAGACGCCGTCGCCGCCGCTGGCGAGCAGTTCGTAGTTGGCCGGGCTGGTGGCGGAGGTGAAGTCCATCCGCTCGGTGAACCAGACGGTCAGGGAGGTGAAGGCGGTGGCGGTCTTCTCGCCGTCGGCGAGGGCGGGGCTGATGAAGTCCACCTGCGGGGGCGTCTGGTCGTTGGTGGAGCCCTGGAACTCGTAGCAGCCGATGTCGACGTAGCGGAAGATGCCCGCGCCGGTGTTCGGGGTGCCCAGATCGTCGACGCGGAGCAGGCCGTCCCGGTCGGCGACGGGGGCGGCGTCGCTGTAGGCGGCGTCGATCACCGGCGCGCCGCCGGCGAGGTGGAAGTTGTCGTCGGCGCCGCCGTCGGCGTTCGTCGGGTGGCCCTCCCAGCCGTAGAGGTTGTCGGCGCCGTCGGGGTCGATGAACCCGGGGTCGGCCGAGAAGCTGTGGGCGTCCTGCCCGCTGGCGGCCCGCCAGTCGGCCAGCGTGGCTTGGGCGGCGCCGGCCCAGGTGCCCACCTGCGCGCCGCCGACGGCCGGGAAGATGTCGTTGTAGTCTCCGGCGTAGGCCCCGGTGGCCGCGGCATCGACCTCGATCCCGCTGCCGCCCTCGATCCACAGGATGTTGTTCTGGACGGTTGCCGGTCGGGTGGTGGTCAGGTACAGCGCGGCGCCGACGTCCTGAGCGATGGTGTTGTTGACCACCGTCGTGCCGTCGTTCTGGCTGGCGGTTCCGGTGAGCACCACGCCGTAGTTCTCGTTGTCGTAGACGAGGTTGCCGGCGATCTCGGCCGCCCAGTAGTAGTGGTCGTCCTGGATGCCGCGGTCGTTGCCGTACACCGCGTTGTCCCGCACGGTCCCGCCGTACTTGCTCAGGCGGATGCCGTAGGTGCTGTTGACGTAGACGCGGTTGTGCTCGACGGTCCCGCGGCCCAGCAGGATGCCGGTGGCATTGTGGTGCACCTCGTTGTCGCGAACCACGTGGGTGTTGCCCTCGCCCAGTTCGATGCCCACGGAGCTGTTGTGATGGGCCTCGTTGTCGTAGAGCTCCTCGTAGCCGGCGGTCTCCATGCCGGTGACGTTGTCGTATGCCTCGTTGCCGTGGACGGCGGAGTAGACCGCCGAGCCGTTGTCGTGGGTGTAGATGCCCGTCGTGCAGTCGTGGGCGACGTTGTCGGCGACGGTGAAGCTCCCGGCGGCATGGACGTGCACGCCCGTGGCGCAGTTGTACGCCTCGTTGCCGGTCACCGTGGCGGTGGAGGTGTCGTGGACGAAGATGCCCTCCCCGCTTCGGCCGGGCGTGTGATAGGCCAGGTTGCCGGTGATCGTCGGGTGCCGGCCGCGGGCGTCGATCCCGCGCTCCTGGTCGGTCGATTCATCCCCCGTCGTGCCGTAGAGGACGCTGTCGCGAACGGTGGCGTAGTGGCAGGCGGCATCGGAGATGTAGACGCCCTTGGAGGCGTTGTCGTACGCGCGGACGCTCTCGATCGTCACGTACTGCGAGCCGCCGCGGACCTCGACGCCGTGCAGCCCGCCGGTCAGGTGCAGGTCCCCCACCGTCACCGCGTGCGCGCCGTCGAGACTCATCACCTGCGACGCGGCGTTGCCGCGGTCCAGCGTGGCGTCATGGCCGACCTCCACGGGGCCCCGTATCGTCACGCCCATGTCGCCGGCGCCGATCTCGACGGGGGCGACGAGGTGGTACCAGCCGGTGTCGACCCATACCGTGTCGCCGGGCCCGAGGTCGTAGGCGGCCAGCAGGGCCCGCAGCGAGGCCATCGGCTCGTCCGGCGTCTTGCCGCTGAGCGTGTTGTCACCCGCGGCGGTGGTGTATTCGTTGTCGTCGAGGTCGGCATCGCCGGGGATGTTGACGTAGTAGTCCTCGCCGGTGGGGGCGACGACGAAGACGTTGGCGGAGCGGCCCTCGACGGCGGGGTCTGCGGCGTCCACCACGCGGATGAGGCCCTGGTTGGTCACGACGTCGGGGTTCCACGGCGCGTCGCCGTCGTTGGCGATGCCGGTGGCCAGCGGCGTCCACGTCCCGCCGCCGTCGGGGCTGAACAGCACGTCCACGAGCGGCCCGGCGCCGGCGGTCCGCCAGGTGATGATCGTCCCGCCGTGAAGGGTGAGCTTCTCCGAGCCGTTGGGCGCGGTGACCTGGATGTACGGGTGGGGAGACTTCGACGCCTGGACGGTCCCGCCGTAGGCCCCGACGTTGACCCGCCCGCCGTCGGGGTCCGGCTCGTCGGCGAAGGCGTCGCCCGGGGCGCCGGCGTCGAGGCCGGGCGAGTCGGCCGGGTCCGGGGTCCAGGCCCCGCCGTGATGGCTGCCGGTGACGCTCCGAAGGTGGTAGTCGTCGTCGGCGCCGTTGTCCGTGCCGGTGCCCTCGTCGAAGCCCCACAGGTCGTCGGGGCCGTCGGGATCGACGAACATCGCGTCGGCGGCGGCCAGGCTCTCGCCGTCGTGGCCGAGCTCCAGGAACCAGTCGATCAGCGAGGTGAAGTCCCGCTGCCAGTGCAGCCTGACCTCCCCGCCGCCGTCGACGAAGAGGTTGTAGTCGGAGGCGAAGCCGGCCTGGCTGTCGTCGGCGACGTACAGCTCGTAGCCGCCGGCGGAGAGGATGTTGTTCCGCAGCTCGACCAGGCGGCTGCCCCCGGCGACGACCACCGCGTCGCCGACCGGCTGATCGACGGTGTTGTTGACCAGCAGCACGCCCTCGCCGCCGCGGGCCGCGCCGTCCAGCTCGATGCCCGTGGAGGCGTTGTCGTACACCAGGTTGCCGCGGACGGTGGCGGTGTCGTCGTAGACGGGCATGTAGATGCCGCGGTCGTTGCCGTAGACGACGTTGCCCTCGACCTCCGCCCGCTCGGAGGCGACCACGATGCCGGCGTCGGCGTTGCCCCAGACGCGGTTGTCCCGCGCCTCGCCCGTGCCCAGGTCGATCCCGTCGTCGCCGTTGCGATACACGTCGTTGTCCCGGACGACGTGCCAACTGTAGCGGTGGACGGAGATCCCGTCGCCGGCGTTGTCGTGCACGACATTGTTGTACGTGTCCTCGTAGCCGTTGGTGTCAATGCCCGTGCCGTTGGCATGGACCTCGTTGCCGTGCACCGGCGAATACGCCTCCGGCGAGGTGTCGGTAAGGTCCATGCCGATCGTGTTGTCGTGCACGTCGTTGTCGGCGACCTCGAACTGCCCGTTGTAGGCGTTGACGCCCCGCTGGTTGTCGTGCAGGTCGTTGCCGGTGACCACGCCGCCGACCGCGCTGTTCTCGAGGGACACCCCCGTGCCCATCACCCCGCCTACGTGGAACAGCCCGCTGTCGCGGACGGTGGCGTACCGCCCGTAGACCCTCACGCCGTAGTTCTGGTCCGTGCTGCCGCTGCCCACCGTGCCGTAGCAGATGCAGTCGACGATCTCGGCGTATTCGCTGTCGGCGCCTGCGATCAACACGCCGACGTGGCTGTTGTCGTAGGCCGTCACCGACTCGAGCCGCACGTTCGACGAACCGCCGGCGATGCGGATGCCGTTGTACGCCCCCGTGACGTACAGGTCCCGCAGCGTCACGCCGTCGGCGTCCTCCAGGGAGATCGTGTTGGAGTCCACGTTGGCGCGGTCCAGCACGGCGACGTGATCGGCCGGGCCGCGGATGGTGACGCCCGCGTCGGCCGCGCCGATCTCCACCGGGGCGACCAGGTCGTATCGGCCGGTGTCGACGTGCACCACGTCGCCGGCGCCGAGGTCGTAGGCCGCCAGCAGCGCCCGCAGCGAGGCCATCGGCTCGTCGGGGGCCAGGCCGCTGTGGGTGTTGTCGCCCGCGGCCGTGGTCCACTCGTTGTCGTCGAAGTCCGTGTCGCCGGCGATGTTGACGTAGTAGTCGTGCCCCGCCGGGCCGACAACGAACGTGCCGTCGGAGTCGTCCCTTACCGCGGGGTGATCGGCGTCTACGACGCGGAACTGCCCGACCCCGGTGGCGACGTCGGGCTCCCACGCGAACGTGCCGTCATTCCATACGTCCTCGGCAACGAGGCGGAAGCCGCCCTCGTCGCGGAAGTAGACGTCCACCCACGGACCCACCCCGCCGCTGCGCCACTCGAGGATGAGCCCCTCGCCCTGACGGAACTTCTCCGAGCCGTTGGGGCTGAGCACCTGGATGTATGTCTCGGGAGACTTCGACGCCTGCCCCGTGTTGCCATACGCCCCGAGGTTCACCCGGTCGCCGTTGGGCACCGGCTCCAGGCCGTAGGCCGACGACGGATCGCCGGCGTCGATGCCCGGGGAGTCCCAGCCGCCGACGACCCACGTCTCGTCATCGAGGTAGCTGCCGTGCGTGCTGACCAGGTGGAAGTTGTCGTCGTCTCCGTAGTCCCCGTCGTACGGGACCGGGGAGAAATACCGCCCGGGGATGATCCGCTTGCTCAGCGTGTCGGTCTCCCAGCGGATCCTGCCCTCGGCGAGGCTTCCGCCGTTGTGCATCTCGTAGCGGATCTCGTGCCAGCCGGCCGAGAGGAACACGGGGTCCTTCTCGTTCTCCTCATCGCGGGTGGTGAACTCGCCGGCCTCGCCCCAGGCGTCGATGAGCAGCCCGCCATCGAGGTAGAGCCGGCCGCCGTCGTTGCTGTCGATGTAGATCTGGTACTCGTCCGCGGCCGGGACGTTCAGCCAGCCCTCCCAGGAGACCGAGAAGTCCTCCAGCAACAGGGGATCGGGAGGCAGGTCGTAGGTGGACCAGTAGAAGTCGACGTTGCGGTCGAGCCGTTCGAGGACCGGCGAGCCCATCAGGTTGCCGTTGTCGTAGTACCGCCCGTGCAGGCCTGGCATGACGTAGCCGAGCACGCCGTCGGCACCGTCGGCGTCGACGAAGCCTGCGTTGGCGACGACCTGGCTGTTGGCGTCGAAGCCCAGCTCGAGGAACCAGTCGGTCAGGTTCGTCCACGGCTGCTGCCAGTGGAGCATTCTCCCGCCGGGCCCGCCGCCGTACTGGAACAGGTTGTAGTCCGACGCGAAGTCCTGCTGGCTGTCGTCGGCGACGCGGAGTTCGTAGCGATTCTGTGAATACAGGATGTTGTCGCCGAGATGGACGTTCCGCGAGTCGCCGGCGACCTGGACCGCGTCGTCCCAGATCTCGTAGACCGTGTTGCCGCGGACGTCCACGAGGTCCTCGTAGCCTCCGGCGACGATCACGATCCCGCCGGAGCGGTTGTTGTAGACCAGGTTGCCGGTCAGCGTGACCGGCTCGTCGACGCTCTCGATGCGAACCCCCTGCCCGTTGCCGTACACCACGTTGCCGACGACCTCGATCGTATCGGAGCGGAGGACGATGCCCCGCTGATCGTTGCCCCGGACGCGGTTGCCGGAGACCAGCCCCTCGCCGCAATCGATGCCGACATTGTTGAGGTACACGTCGTTGTCGCGGATGATCGAGTAGCCGTAGTACACCGCGTAGACGCCCGTGCCGTTGTCGTGGACGTCGTTGTCGAAGATCTCGTCCCCGCCGTCGGTGCGGATGCCCGTGCCGTTGTCGTACGCCGTGTTGCCGTACACCTGCGAGGACGCCCCCGAGTGCATGTCGTCCACGCGGATGCCCATCCCGCAGTCGTACGCCGTCGTGCCGCTGATCGTGTACTGATCCCCGGTGACGTACAGACCGTACGACGAGTGCCCGTACACGGTGTTCCCGGTGAACTCGCCGGTGTCCAGGTCCGTGAAGTACAGCCCGTAGTTGCCCGAGCCCTCCCGACCGGCGGTGTTGTTCCGCACCACTGCCGAGGCCGCGAACGACCGCACGCCCGTGCCCTGGCTGTCGACGCCGTGGAACGTGTTGTTGACCAGCAGCAGATCCTCGCTTGCGCCGTCGGCGACGTACAGGCCGAAAGAAGCGTTGTCCTGGACGACGTTGGCGTCCAGCGTGAGGTGCGTCGAGCCGTTGTCGACGTGGATGCCCGTGGCGGCCCCGGTGATCTCGATGTACTTGATCGTCACGTAGTGGGCGTCGTCCAGTTCGAAGACGTAGCTGCCGCCCAGCGTGCTGCCCCTGTCCAGCACGGCCGCCTGCGAGCCGGTGGACGGCCCGACAATCGTCACCCCGCTGTGCTCGTAGCCCAGTTGGATGTTCGTGGTCACCGCGTAGTCTCCGGTGTCCACGAAGATGATGTCGCCGGGGCCGACGTCATACTCGGCCAGCACGCTCATGATCGACGCCTTGGGGTCGGCGGGCGTCCGGCCGGTGTTGGTGTCGTCGCCGGTCGCGCCCGGCGTGTAGACGTCCCCGACGTCGGCGGCGTCGTCCACGTAGTAGTAGTGGATGGCCTCGGTGACGCGGAAGGTCGCGTCGGACGTATCGGCCAGCGCAGGAGCATCGTGCGATCGGACCCGGACGAGGTAGGTATCGGCGACGGGCGCCAGGATGTTCGACCACGTCCAGGCATCCGTATTGTCGGCGTCCAGCGCCAGCGGCTCCCACGTGGCGCCGCCGTCGGGGGAGTAGTGCACGTCCACCGTGCCGGCGAAGCCGTTGCTGCGCCACTTGACGGTCTGGTCGGTCTCCTGGGGCCAGTTCTCCCCGCCGTTGGGGCGCAAGACCGTGAGAAACTGCTCCGGGCTGCGCGAGGCCTCGGGCGTGTTGCCGTACGCCCCGAGGTTGCGGTACCCGCCGTTGGGCTCCGACTCGGCGCCGAAGGCGTCGGCGGCGTCTGCGCGGTCCAGGGCGGGACTGGTCACCCCGTCGGGCGTCCAGGCGCCGCCGTGGTAACTCCCGTGCTCGCTGGCAAGGTGGAAATCCCCGCCCGGGGCATCGACGAACAGCGGATCGTCGGCCAGGCTGTCGGCATCCTGGAACGTCGCGAACCGCCAGTCGCTCAGCGTCGCGCGCGTGCCCTGCCAGACCCCCACCGCCCCGGAGCCCACCGGGTGGAACAGGTTGTGGTTGCTCACGAAGCCCGCCTGGGCGTCCGTGGCCATCGAGACGCAGAACCCCCCGGCCACGAGGATGTTGTTCCGCAGGTGGACGTTCCTCGTCGTCCAGACCGCCCGCACGGCGTTGCCCCCGGGCTCGTAGACGGTGTTGTTCATGAGCAGGACGCTGCCGCCGGACCGCATGGCCCCGTCCAGCAGCACGCCGTCGGCATCGTTGGCGAGGATGAGGTTGTTCGTCAGTTCGGTCCCGCCGCTGGGCGCGGTCGCGTAGACGCCGATCTGGTTGCCCTCGATTCGCGAGTCGCGGACGTTGAAGCCGTCGTCCCAGGCATGGACACCGTAGCGGCTGTTGTCGTGCACGTGGGCGTTCAGCAGGTCCCCTTCGCCAATGGACACGCCGTCGCGGTTGCCGTAGGCCTCCACGCCGTCGACCGTCTGGAAGTGGTAGCGGTACAGCAGCACGCCCTCCGCGGCGTTGTCGTAGGCCTGCCCGCCGGTGAGGTCCACGCTGCCGCGAAGCTCGATGCCCGTCTCGTTGCCGTACGCCACCGGATCGGTCAGCAGCCCCCGCTCGCCGGAGGCGGTGTCCTCGGCGTAGATGCCGACCTGCCCGGGGTGGCTCCACGCGGCGAGGTCCGTCGCGTCGATCTGCCCGGCCCGCAGGTAGATGCCCGTCTCGGTGTTGTCATGAGCCGCGACGTCGACCAGCGTGATCTCCGAGGCCCCCCACACCCGCACGCCGCGCGTGTTGCCGTAGGCCTCCACGTTCCGCAGCACGCCGCCGGGGCCGCCGTCGATCAGCAGGCCACAGTCGTCCGGCCCGTCGTGGCCGAACGTCTCGAAGCCGTCCACCTCCGCCACGCTCGATCCGCCTGTAACGACAAGGCCCGAGCCGGCATTGTCGGCAGCGACCACGTCCCGCAGCGCCAGCGAGAGGCTGTCGTTGTCGGCGTAGACGCCGTGGCGGCCGCCCGAGAGGCGCAGGTGCTCGATCTCGACCAGATCGCCGTCCTGGAGCGCGATGAGGTCCTGCTCGTCGTTGTGCGGGATGGCGGGGGTGTACTCGGCCACGCCCGCGCCGGCCGGGCCGGTCATCAGGAAGCCTTCGTCGTCGGCGATGCTGACCTCTCCGCTGAGCGTGACGGTCCGCAGCAGCGGGTAGCTGCCGGCGTCCACGTAGAGCGTATCGCCCGCGGCGATGGTGTAGATGCGGAGGATGTTCAGCGGGTTGGGCTTGGGTGCGGTCTCCAGCCGGCCGGTGTTGCGGTTGTCGCCGGTGGCGGCAGGGGTGTACTCGTCGAGGTCGTCGGCGCCGTCGTCGACGTAGAACGTGTCGGTCTCCTCGGGCGTGCTGAAGGGCTCGACCGAACGGTCCCACACCCACGGGGCGTCGACCAGCCGCAGCTCGACCCGCAGCCCGTGCGTGCCGGCCTCGATGCCGCTGTCGTCCTGGGGGATCCACATGTGCCTGCCGTCATCGACGGTCGTCTCGGCGATGGTCAGCAGATATGCCGGCCCCTCGGGCGTATCCTGCCAGAGCTCGATCCGCACCGCGCTGTCGCCCTCGTTGCCGTCGGTCCGCCAGGTGATCTCCCTCGGCTTGCCGTGCTCCCAGTCCGTGTAGAGCATCGGGAAGGTCAGCCGGATGGACTGAGCCGGCGGCGTGACCGATCCGGCGACGTTGCCCCACGCGCCCTGGTTGGGCAGATCCCGCTCGGCGGCGGCGCAGACGAACGCGCCGTCCAGGTAGGCGTTGTTGCCCGGCTCCTCGTTCCGCGTGGCCACGAAGCGGTACCGCACGCTTCGCGTCCCGCTCGGGCAGGCGACCAGGTCCTCCAGGAGTTGCCACTCGCCCGAGCCGTTGTCCCCCGCCAGCACGACCGCCGACCCGATCGCCGACCCGCCGTCGTCGCGGAAGGTCAGCTCGATCCGCCCGGCGTCGGCGGGGTTCTCGGCCGCCGACCGCAACCAGCCGCCGAAGGACACGTGAACCCGTCCGGCGTCCAGGTCCGCCTCGGCGAGACCGGCCGCGACAAGGTCCATCGTCTGCTCGGCGAACCCCTCGGTCACATCGCCGGCGTAGAAGTACGCCGAGCCTTCCTGCGGGGCCGGGTCGGCCGAGCGGGTGCCGGCCGCGAGGTTGGTCGTCCAGTCGCCCGTGCCGGCCTCGAAGCCCGGGCTGGCCAGCAGGTTCGGATAGGCCCACGGCCGGAGGTGGAAGTCCATCAGCGGATCGCCGCGCCCCAGCGTCGGGCTGGAGGGCAACTGCCCGCCGATGGGGTCGGCGACGCCGAAGTCCCCCCGCGCCGGATCCACGAACCGCGGGTCGGACCAGGCGGGGTTGGGGTCGGTGCGGCCGATGCTGTTGAAATCGTGTGCCCAGACGTCTTCCTGCCAGTCCAGCAGATCGTCGAAGGGCCGGGTCCACCAGACCAGGGCACCGGCGCCGGCGGCGTGGAGATCGTTGTAGTCGCTGCGGAAGCCGTCCTGGCTGTCGTTGGCGACGTGGATGCAGTAGCCGTCCCGCGCGAACAGGATGTTGCCGACGACCGCCACGTTCGACGCCCCGCCGGTCAGGCGGGCCGCGTCACCGCCCGCGGCGTCGATGGTGTTGTTCCGCAACGTCACGCCGTCGACCCCGTCGACCAGCACGCCGCATTCGGCGTTGCCCCAGATCACGTTCTCGTGGATCCATGCCCCGTCGAGGGCCTCGACGCCGCGGGCGTTGTCGTGGATGCGGTTGAACCGTACCGTCCCGCCGGACCGCACGCCCACGTCGTTGCCGTGGATGTCGTTGGCCAGGTCGTGCGTCGTCGCCCCCACCGGCCCCGCGGCGTCGATGCCGAGTGTGTTGTCGCGGACCGTCTGTAGTTGGACCAGCCCTGCCGACTCGATGCCCGTGGCGTTGTCGTGGATCACGTTGCCGGCCGTCTCGCCGTGGGTGCCGAAGTCCAGCTCGGCCAGGACGCCGACGTCCGCGCCGCCGAAGGCGTTGCCCTGGACCTTGGCCGCGGCCTGGTAGTGCAGGGCGACCGCCCCGCCGGACACCGTGTTTCCGGTCAGCCCCGCGCCGCCCATCGCCGCGGCGACCCGGATGCCCGTGCCGCAGCCGGTCAGGCGGTTGTCGCGGATGTGCCCGTCGCCGGCCGAGGCATCCCACACGATCCCCGTGCCGGCGCCGGAGATACGGCCGGCCTCGATCAGCAGGCCGGTCGCCGACGCTCCCGTCGCCGCCACGCCCGTCACCGGATCGGCCAGGCTGTTGCCGTGCAGCACCCCCCCGGCCGGGTCCACCAGCCCCAGGGCCGTGTCCCCGCCGATGAAGTCGCAGTGGGCAACGGTCAGGCCCGCCGTGCCCACCGCCCTCACCAGCGCGGCCGTGTCGTCGCCCGCGAACGAACAGTGCAGGACGCTGACGTTCTCGGCGGCGTCGCCGGCGTCGGAGACTTCCAGCCCCTCGCCGTCGAAGCGGAGGTTGTCGAGCACCAGGTCGTCGGCGCCGTCGACCTGCACGGCCGGGCCGGCCCCGCCGGTGTAGGTCAGGACCGTGCCGTTCGGCGAACCGAGGATCAGCGCCCCGGCGTCGGTGAGGACCGTCTGCCCGTCGTAGGTCCCGGTGTCGACGAGCACGACATCGCCGGGGCCGGGCGTATGGGCGGCGTAGACGGCCGCGATGTCCGGCAGCGGCGAATCGGCGGCCGTGCCGGTGTTGCCCGCCGACCCGGCGGCGGCGGTGAAGGCATTGTCGGCCAGGTCGGCGTCGCCGGCGAGGTTGACGTAGTAGACGTTCGCCACGTCGAACGTGTCGTAACGGACGAACACCTCCGGCCCGGCGAGGCCTTCGGCGACGGGGGTGGTGTCGGTCCATGCGGCCAGCGGGTGCCCCGAGTCGTCGACGGCCAGTGCCAGGGCGATCGCGTCACCGGCGTTTCGGCTGACGCCGCCGAAGCTCGCGTCGCCGGGCAGTTCTTCGGCCCAGGTCTGCTCGCCGGCGTCCCAGCGGCGGACGTAGACGTCCACGTTGTCGCCGGTGAGGCTCACCAGGCGGTTTTCCAGCCAGGCCAGGGCCACCGTGCCGTCGGCCCCGACGGCCAGGGCGGGCCGCTCGGCCAGGCCGCCGGGCGTGCTGACGCCGTCGGCCCGCGAGCCGGCGCCCATGTCGCCCCATACCCCCACTCGCTGGGCGGCCACGCGGATCGTGGCCTCGGCCGCCGTGCCGTCGGTCCATGCCAGCACGATGTCCCCGTCGCCGTCGTACGCCACGGTCGGCTCGCGCGAGTCCGTCGCGTTGTCGCTGACCCCGCCGCCGCTGCCCGAACCGGCGATCTCCTGCCAGACCGAGCCCGCATCCTGCCACCGGCGGAGGTACACCTCCCGCGAAGCCCCGGGGCCCTCGGCCCAGGCCGCCGCCAGGTCCATGCCGTCCGCCGCAAGGGCCGGCTGACGCGACGCCGCCCCCGGTGTGCCGCTGACTCCCCCGCCGCTGCCCGAGCCGGCCAGCTCCGCCCACGCCGCGCCGTCCCAGACGCGGACGTACACCTCGGGGTTGCCCGCCGAGCCGTCCGTCCACGCCACGGCCGGGTTGCCGTCGGAACGGACCGCCAGCGCCGGCCCGTCGGTCGCCCCGCCGGTACCGCTGACGCCCCCTCCCCCACCCGAGCCGGCGAGCTGCTCCCACGCCGTGCCGTTCCACCGCCGCAGGTACACCTCTCCCGTGCCGTCGGCGGCGGTCTCCCGCCAGGCGAGGATGACGTTCCCGGTCGCGTCGGCCGCGACCGCCGGCGCCCGCGAGGAGCCGGGGGTATCGCTGACGCCGCCCCCCCCGGCCGAGCCGGCCAGTTCCTCCCACGCCGAGCCGTTCCAGCGTGCGAGGTAGATCTCGAAGTTGCCGTTCCGCGCGTCGGCCCAGGCGACGACAGGCCGGCCCGAGGCGTCGAGGACGGCGGCCGGCTCGACGGACATCGCGGCGTGCCCGCTGAGCCCCGCGCCGGTCGCCGACCAGGCGAGCTCGGCCCATCGCCCGGCGAGCTCTGCCCCGACCGGCAGCGTGGCGGCGGCGTGGTCGTCGGCGGGCTCGGGCGCGTCCGGCGGCGCCGGCGAGCCGGGGCCGTCCCCGCTGCCGCCTTCGTCGCCGCCGGCCGGCGGGCCGGGCTCGAACTCCGCGAAGTCGTCCGTCCCGTCGCCCTCGTACCCGGTGTCCGTGCCATCGCCGCCGCGTGCGAAATCGTCCCCGCCGTTGCCGTAGACCGTGTCGTCCCCGGCCCCGGCCCAGATGCGGTCGTTGCCGTCCCCCGGGTCCGACACATCCCCCATGACCGTGTCGCCGGCGATCTGGTCGCCTCCCGCGCCGGCCTCGATATGGTCGTCGCCGAGGCCGCCGTAGATCGCATCGCCGCCGCCCTCGCCGTAGATGCGGTCGGGCCCGCCGTGGCCGTAAAGCAGGTCCGCGCCGGCCGAAGGGGATTCGTCGTTGCTCCCAGCGTCGCCGACGAGGACATCGGCGGCGCCGTCGTCCGGGTCGGAGCCGCCCTGGCCGTACAGGAAGTCGCCCCCCGCGCCGCCGACGAGCAGGTCGGCACCGTTCTCGCCGTGCAGTTCGTCGGCGCCGGGCCCGCCGTGCAGCTCGTCGGCGCCGGCGCCGCCGTAGAGCAGGTCGTCGCCGCCGGCGCCCAGCAGGCGGTCGCTGCCGCCCTCGCCGTAGAGCTGATCGCCGTCGGGCCCGCCGTGGAGCACGTCCCGGCCGGCGCCGCCGTACAGCAGGTCCGCGACGGCCCCGCCGGTGTCGGCGTGGAGCCGGTCGTCGCCGGCCTCGCCGTAGAGGACGTCCCCGCCGGGCCCGCCGGCGAGAAGGTCGCTGCCGACACCGCCGTAGGCCACGTCTGCGCCGGCGCCGCCGTAGACTTCGTCGTCCCCGCCGTGGGCGTAGAAGACGTCCGCCCCGGCGTCGCCGAACAGCCGGTCGGCGCTCTCGCCCTCGGCGCCCGGGCCGTAGGAGAGGTGATGGCCGTGGAACTCGTCGTCGCCGGGCCCGCCGTGCAGCTCGTCGGCACCCTCGCCGCCGATCAGCGTGTCGTCCCCGAGGCCGGCATAGGCGAGGTCCTCGCCGGGGCCGCCCTCGATCGTGTCGCCCCCGCCAAGGCCGTAGAGCAGGTCATCGCCCGCCCCGCCGCGGAGGGTGTCTGCCCCGAGGTCGCTGCCGGTCAACACGTCGTCGCCGTCGCCGCCGTCGAGGCTGTCGCCGTCGCCGCTGCCGGCGTGGAGGGCGTCGTCGCCGGCCTGGCCGTGGAGGGCGTCGGCGCCCGCGCCGCCGTCGAGCCAGTCCGCACCCGAGCCGGCATAGGCGGTGTCGGAGCCGGCTTGGCCATGGATGCGGTCGGCCCCGCCGTTGCCGTAGAGAATGTCGCCGTCGTCCCCGCCGTAGAGCAGGTCCGCGCGGTCGCCGGGCGCCTCGGCGTCGAAGGTCGTGTCCGAGCCGGCGTCGCCGGCGAGCGTGTCGGCCCCGGCGCCGCCAAAGAGCACATCGGCGCCCGCGCCGCCCCACATCTGGTCGTCGCCGGCCTCGCCGTGGAGGGCGTCGTCGCCGGCGCCGCCGTCCATCGCGTCGCCGCCGGTCCCGCCGTACAGCCGGTCCCGACCGCCTTCGCCGTACATCGCGTCGGAGCCGTCCCCGCCGTGGAGCACGTCGTCGTCCGCCTCGCCGTGCAGCGTGTCGGGCCCGCCGTTGCCGAACAGCACGTCCATGCCCGCCCCGCCGTAGAGCGTGTCGTGGGCGTTGTCGTCGCCGGCGCCGTCGGGCGTGTGGCCGTGGAGCTCGTCGGCGCCGTCCTGCCCGCGGACGGTATCGGCGCCGGCCCCGCCGGCGAGCAGGTCGTCGCCGGTGCCGCCGTAGAGGTCGTCGTCGCCGCCCTCGCCGAACAGTTCGTCCGCGTCGCCGTCGCCGGCGAGGGTGTCCGCCCCGGCCTGGCCGTGCAGCTCGTCGGCGCCGCTTCCGCCGTGGATGTCGTCGTCGCCGGCGCCGCCGTACAGCACGTCCGCCCCGGCCGCGCCGCTCAGGATGTCGTCGTCGCCGTCGCCGTAGAGGTGATCCACGCCGGGCCCGCCGTCGATCGTGTCCCGCCCGTCGCCGCCGTGGAGCTCGTCGATCTCGCCGGCGCCATCGTCGTTGTCGCCGCCGAAGATGTCGTCGTCGCCGTCGTCGCCGAAGACCGTGTCCCCTCCGGCGTTGCCGTAAATCCGGTCGTCGCCGGCCCCGCCGTGGATCTCGTCATCCCCTGCCTCGCCGTTGATGGTGTCCCGCCCGTCGCCGCCGTCGATGGTGTCCGCGCCTTCGCCGCCGTAGATCTCGTCGCCCCCGCTCCCGCCGTCGATCGTGTCATCCCCGGTGCCGCCCAGCAGCCTGTCGACACCCGCGTCGCCGTGGATTTCGTCGGCGCCGTCGCCGCCCTCGATGGCGTCCCCGCCGGCGCCGCCGTGGACGACGTCGTCATCGGTGACGCCGAGCTCGGCCGCGTCGGTCACGCCGGAGAAGATCGTGTCGTCCCCGCCGGCGCCGTAGATATGGTCGTTGCCCGCGTCGCCGTAGATCAGGTCCGCCCCGGTGCCGGTGGTCTCGTCGTCGTCGCCGTAGAGCCAGTCGTCCCCCTGCTTGCCGGCCAGCGTGTCGTCCCCGCCCATGCCGTAGATCGTATCGACGCCCTCGCTGCCGCTGAGCTCGTCATCGCCGGGCCCGCCGTAGATGGTGACGCTCTCGGCCTTGGGGCCGTAGATCTCGTCGGCGCCGTCCCCGCCGTCGAGCGTGCAGGTGAAGCCTGCCAGCACGGGCAGTCCGGCGTCCTCGTTGCCGTTGCGGTCGATGACGATCAGGTCGTCGCCGGCGTCGCCGTAGACGGTCACCTCCGCCAGGCTGCCGTCGGTCAACCGGGGCACCTCGATGATGTCGTTGCCGTCCCCGCCATGGACGCTGATGCGGCTGATGCCGGTCAGCTCCTCGCTGACGTAGAGCTCGTCGTCGCCGCCGCCGAGGTCGATCTCGATCTCGTCCACGTCGGCGAGGGGGATCTGCTGTGTGCGGCGGTTGGGCGTGTCGCCGGGGTCCTCGCGGACGATCTCCAGCACCTCCGTGCCGTCGTCCAGCTCCTCGCGGTCGAGGCGGTAGATGTGAGGCTCATCCGTGCCCGCCCGCAGGTCGTCGCCCGGCGCGGTCGGCCCGCCGTCCGGCGGCGGGTCCCCGCCGGCGGGGGCGGCCGGGGGCTCTTCCGGCCCGGCCAGCGTCACCACGCCGCCTTCGACGGTGGCCATGGTCAGCGTGTCGTCCTGGCTGCAGCCGATGGTGAAGTCGACGAGGCGGATCTCCCACTGCTTGTTGCGGTCGATGGAGAACAGGACCAGGTCGATCTTGAAGCCGACCTCGAAGAGCAGGTCGATCCAGCCGCTGAGGTTGAACAGGCACCACCAGCCCTCGTTGGTGACGATCCATCCGAGCTCGTCGAGGTGGATCTTGTTGTCGCCGGCCAGGCCGCCGGTCGTGTCGGTGGTGGTGTTCAGCAGCGTGCCCGTCTCGATGTCCGCGTCGTTGAGGTCCAGGCCGATGCCGCCCTCGATGCCGACCCCGCCGTAGAGCTCGACGCCGATGAATCCCAGCAGGTCGGCCTTGCCCTTGATGCCGGCGACAATGCCCGCCTCGATGTAGATCTCCGCGTGGTCGCGCCCGTCGCGGTGGTTGTCGCCGAGCCAGAAGCCGTCGAAGAAGTCCGTCCACTCCCCGCCGTCGAGGATCTTCCGCAGGCCGTAGGTGTCCAGCCCGAGGGAGACGTCCAGCCCCAGCGTGACGTAGCCCTCGACGTACAGGTTGAGGCTGATGCTGCCCAGGAAGGGGATCCCGTAGCTGAGCAGGGGCACGTCCAGGCCGAACCGCTCGGTCAGCTCCAGCGGCTCGGGGTCCCAGACGACCAGGTCCACGTCCTCGCCCATCATGAGCATGATGAGGTTGCTGGGCTCGAGGATCGGGAAGGACAGCCCGTAGTCCTCCTCCAGGTCCTCCTTGATCTCGCTCCAGGACCGCGGGGGCAGGGGGTTGCCCGGCTCGGGCGTGTCGAACCAGCTCAGGACCATCGGAAGGTCGCTGAGCAGCAGGTTGGCCCATTGCGGCAGGTCCAGGACCTCCGCGATGGTCATGTCCAGCATCGGGATGTTCGTGCCCAGGAAGTCGCTGACCTGCTCGGGGACCGGGTAGTAGTCGTTGAAGAACTCCAGCACGGGCCCGACCACCCCGCCGATGGCGTCGCCGAGGTCGATGTACGTGATCCGCGTGTCGTCGCGTTCCATGACGAACGCGTCGAGGACCTCGTGGCTGCGGTCCGCCCACGGGCCGAAAACCACGCGCCGGTCGTCCAGCGGCTTCCACCACATCTCGAAGGCCGAGTGGAAGCTCGGCCAGTCCTCGTTGCCCGGCTCGCCGAGGTAGACCTCCAGCGGCAGGTAGACCTCCATCTCCAGCGCGGGGTCGACGTCCACCACCTCGTTGAAGCGGCTGGTGAGTTCGCCGATGGAGACGCGGCCTTCGCCCCGGGGGTCCTCCAGGCCCATCGTGACCCCGCCGCGCAGTGCGGCGATGCCTTCCCGCCCGGTCGCGTCGGTCCCGCCGACGCGGAAGCCGACGATCAGGAAATGCCCGCCGACGTCGTTGAGCGTCGCGGTGGCCGCGGCGGTCAGGCTCAGCTCGTCGCCGGGGTAGTCGACGATGTAGAAGCCGTCGTCCTTGGTGTAGCCGAAGCCCAGGTCCAGCGCCAGGTCGATGCCGACATCGAAGTCCACGTCCACGTTCAGCCCGCCGGCCGAGCCGCCGAGGTCCCAGGTCAGCTCCTCGCTGAGGAAGTTGAAGGACTCGTCGATGTCGAAGGCGAACTCGAAGCCGCCGCCGCTGAGCAGGTCGATGTCCAGCGGCAGGCCCCAGGTGTCGGCCAGGGCGTCGACGGCGTCGTTGAACAGCGCCGACGTGTCGATCCCCCCGCCGGAGAGCTGGGCCTCGAGGTCCTGGAAGAAGCCCACCACGTCGTCCAGGAAGTTCCCGCCGAACAGCTCGTTGAGGCTCTGGTTGATCAGCGGGATCTCCTGGTCGAAGATCTCCACGCCCGCCACGTCCAGCAGCCACTCGATGATCGCCCCCACCGCCGCGATGGCCGTGTTCCAGTCGAACTCCAGGTCCACCAGGCTGTCGAAGAGCTCGCTGAAGTTCTCCTCGGTGTTGACCGTGATGCTGTCGAGGTCCAGGATGTCGGCCCACTCGAGGTCCAGCGTGGCCGTGTGGGGCTCGCCGAGGATCTCCGCCGTCAGCTCCAGATTCACCGTGGCCGCCCCGGTCGGGCCGTCCAGGTCGATCACGCCGAGCGGGTTGGCAAACAGCTCGCTCATGGTGACGACGCCGTCGCCGTCGCCGTCGGTGATCCGCAGGCCCACCGAGGCCGGCTCGTCCTCCATGCCGATCTCGCGGAACAGCGCCGCGGTGCCGGCGGCCTCGAGGTTGAGCATTCCCAGGGCCCCGGCCGAGCCGGAGATGGCCCCGTCGATGCCGAACGTCACGGCCAGGGGCAGGTCCTCGGGCAGGTCGCCGGGCTCGTCGGGGACGAGGAAGACGGCCTCGAGGGGGTTGAGCTCCCCGAAGCGGATGCCCCAGGTCAGCGCGCTGGAGAAGGATGCGTTGAGGTGGATATCGCCGTTGAGCTCGAGGCCGAAGATCTCGCCGGCGCCGTTGTCCATGCCGTGGCTGAGCCCGAAGTCCACCGGCGTGGCGCCGTAGTCCTCGCTGAAGCCGACGGTGAAGCGGATGTCGTCGTCGGTGAGCTCGACGTCGTCGGTGGAGATGCCCAGCACGTCGATGAAGTCCTGGATCGAGCCGAAATCGCCCTCGCCGTCGAAGCCGCCCATGAAGTCCGCCAGCGTCGAGGCGAAGTCGATCACGTCCGAGAGGCTCGCGCCGATCAGCGGCAGCTCGAAGCCCAGGATGTCGCTGCCCGTCCAGTCGCTGATCAGCTCGATCAGCTCGGCCAGGCCGTCGAGGATCAGCCCCGGCGAGAACGACGAGAAGTTCGTGAACGCCTCGACGTCGATCGGGTTGGTGATCTCGATCGACGACGGGTCGAACAGGTCCGGCCAGGTCAGCGAGAGCACCGGCTCGTCGGCCAGCAGGGCGTCGAACGGCGCGCCGGCCGAGAGGGGCAGCTCGGCGGCGACGCCGGCGACGAACTCGTGCTCGACGAGGTCTCCGAGGGCGTTGTGGGTCAGCTCGTGGAAGGTGATCCGCCCGTCGTCCTCGTTGCCGCCCCCGGGGCTGTCCAGGGCCGGGTCGGTCAGGCTCAGCGCGATCCGCGCCGGGTCGGAGGTGTCTTCGCCCTCGCCGCTGTAAAAGTACGCCCCCCCGCCGTCGATGCCGACCTCCAGGAAGCCCAGCGTCGCCGAGGCGTCCACCGTGCCGTTGACCAGCGCCGTGGCGTACAGTTCCGGCTCGGCGGCGTCGACGAGGTAGAACGACATGTCGTCGGTCCGCACGCCGAAGGTCAGCTCGGCCCCGACGGCCAGCTCCAGGCTCGCGCCGACCTCCAGGTCGAAGCCGATCCCCATCTCCCCCATCGAGAAGTCCAGCGCGTCGATCGCGTGGGTGTACGTCCGCTCGAAGCCCAGCGTGTACTCCAGCCCGTAGACGTTCTCGCCCGGGTCGATCTCGACGATCTCGCCGGTGGCGTCGGGATCGATCACCTGCAGCAGCTCCAGCAGGCGGTCGGAGTTGTTGAACAGCAACTGCTGGACGGGCGGGAGGCCCTCGCCGGGGCTCTCGAACTCCTGGAGCTCATCCAGGAGGTTGACGCCGAGAAATTCCTCGAAGTTCAGGTACTCGCCCAGGTCCACCCCCAGCAGCGCCAGCGTGTCCGAGAGGAACTGGAGCGTCTGGATGACCCCGCCGAGGCTCGTCAGCGAGCTGACGCCGTTGGCGAACAGCTCGCCGGTCATGTCCGAGAAGGAGTCGAAGTCCAGGAACTCATCGAGGTTGTGCGTCAGGCTCGACGTGTCCCGCAGGTCCGGCCAGGATACCGTCAGCGTCCGCGAACCGCCGACGCCCGGCAGCATCGTCGCCGTCAGCGGCAGGGACGCCTCGGCCGAGCCCGTGAACTCCACGTCGATGATGTCCCCCACCGAGCCGGAAGCCAGGTCCGAGAGGCTCAGCCGCCCGCCCGAGGGGGTCAGCTCGGCGGAGATCTCCGCCTCCAGCGTGCCCGTCGCGTCGTCGACCTCCACACCCAGGAACCCCACCGACGCCTCGGCGTGGTCGATGCTCACCGTCACCGACGCCGAAAGGGCCACCTCCGGGTCCGTGTCGCTGACCTGGAAGAAGAACTCCCGGGCGTCCAGGTCCACGCCGACGGCGATCGCGGCCGAGAGCTCGTAGGCCAGCTCCACGTCGCCCTCGATGGCCAGGGCGAACGTCTCGCCGATGCCAAGGTCGAAGGGCACGTCGACGGTGTCGGACCTCGTGTAGGCGAACTCGTAGATCAGGTCCCCGCCGGCGAGTTGGACGTCCAGTCCGGCGACCTCGGCCAGGCCGGCCAGGGCGCTCTCCAGCCCGCCGGCGGTCTGGAAGCCGGAGATGGTGTCCAGCACGTCGGAAAGCATGTCGCCGAGGTTCGCGTTGGTCGCCAGGGCCGAGCCGATCAGCGGCAGCGAACGGCCGAGGAACGAGCCCCCGAAGAGCCCCTCGATCCCTGCGAAGCCCGCCAGCCCGCCGAGGCCGTCGGTGAACAGGTCGGCGCCGATCTCGGCCAGGTCGGCCAGGTCCGGCAGGTCGATGTCCACGTTGATGCCCGACGGGTCGGCGATATCCGTCCAGGTGACGTCCACCGACTGCGTCCCGCCGAACAGCGAGCTGGTCACGTCCAGGCCCATCGACGGCGCGTCGCCGACATGCGAGAGGTCGGCGTCGACGAGCGAGGCCGTCGGGGTGGTCGCCAGCTCTCCCAGCGTGACGTGCCCGGCGGCCTCGCCGGCGGCGCTGACGCCGGGGTCCAGCAGGTCCACCGTGAAGCGCCCGTGGAGGGCCACGTCCGAGGAGGGCTCGATCTGGATGTCGGCGAAGCCAAGCCTCGCCGCGGCGGCGAGGTCGCTGCCCGCGATGGTCGCGTCGACATGGAGCGTCTCGTCGGAGGCATCGACGTAGAAGACCGCCTCGGTGCCCGTCCAGACGGCGCCGACGTCCATCTGGAAGTCGAGGCTGACGGTCACGTCGAGCGAGCCGCTGAAGCTCAGGTCCAGCGCGGCGGCGTCGAAGCCGGCGTCCAGCGGGATCGAGGCGATCTCGTACGTGTCGGCGAAGCCGACGTGGAAATGCAAGTGGTCCGGGTCGTCGGTGAAACCGCTTGCGTCGATGCCGGGGACGGCCAGGGCGGCCTCCAGCTCGGCCAGCGTGGTCACGCCGGAAAGGTCCGGAAGCAGGCCGTCCAGGACGTCGCGGGGATCGAAGTCCGTGCCCAGCGCGTCGGAGATCAGCGGCAGGGCCCGGCCGAGCACGTCGCCATCGGTCAGGTTGCCGGTCCAGGCCGACAGGCCGGAGGGACTGGCGGCGCTGTCGCCGAGGGCGCCGACGAGGGCGTCGACGATTTCGGCGTCGTGGGTCCCGCTGAGCAGCAGCCGCGGCTCCAACGGTTCGAAGATCGGGTTGCGGTCCGCACAGGCGGACCCGGCCCGGCCCATGGCGTGCTCCCACCGACAGACAGAAGGCCGATCCTAAGAACAGGCGACGCGAATGCGAGAGTCTGCGAGCGCACCGGGACGGCGACCGGAACGAAACGGCCCTGCGGGGGCTCGCCTCCTTTCAGTACGGCCACAGATTATAGTGCCGGTCCGGCGGAACGACAAGCGCAAAGACAGCGGATGGCCCGCGGAAACGAAGGTTCGCTCTTGCCACCGCCCCCCACGCGCCGATGATGGTCCCTGCACCTCAGCACACGCCGCGTCATGGAAAGGGAGACGGGAACATGGCAAAGAAGACGAAGACGCAGATCGACCGCGAGCGCCGGATGAAGTGGTGGCACGAGGCGCGGTTCGGGATGTTCATCCACTGGGGGCTGTACTCCCAGCTCGGGCGCCACGAATGGGTGATGAACCGCGAGCGCATCCCCGTCGAGGACTACGAAAAGCTCGCCGACTCGTGGAAGCCCAAGACCCGCCCCATGCGCGAGTGGGCCCGGCTGGCCGGCAAGGCCGGCATGAAGTACATGGTCATGACCACCAAGCACCACGAGGGCTTCTGCCTGTGGGACTCCGAGCAGACCGACTACAACGCCGCAGCCCGCGGGCCCGGACGAGACCTCGTGGCAGAGTACGTCGACGCCTGCCGCCAGTACGACCTGAAGGTCGGCTTCTACTACTCGCTGATGGACTGGCACCACCCCGACGGGGCGCGCTGCGCCAAGGACGAGGCGGCCCGAGAGCGGTTCCTGGACTTCACCTCCGGCTGCGTCCGCGAGCTGATGAGCAACTACGGGAAGATCGACATCCTGTGGTACGACGTCTCCTGGCCCCTGCCGGACGCCCAGGCCTGGGACAGCAAACGGATGAACCGGATGGTCCGCAAGCTCCAGCCGGACATCCTGATCAACAACCGCTCGAAACTGCCGGAGGACTTCGGCACGCCGGAGGAGCGGATCCGCGCCGAAGAGGCCGGGCGGGCCTGGGAGGCCTGCATGACCTTCAACGGCTCCTGGGGCTACATGCCCTATGCCCCGCCGGAGGATTGGCATACCGTCCGCAAGGTGCTGGACATGGTCCGCCAGTGCACCGCCGGAGGCGGGAACCTGCTGCTGAACATCGGCCCGGCCCCCGATGGGTCGGTGCCCCCCGAGGCCGCCGAGCGCCTCCTGCCGGTGGGCAAGTGGCTGGCGAAGAACCAAGAAGCCGTCTACGGAATGATGGACCGCACCGACGGCTGCTTCGAGTGGTGCCCGCTGGGTACCTGGACCCGCAAGGGCAGGACGGCCTACCTCTGGGTCAGCCGCTGGCCGGGCAAGGAGATCGCGATCGGCGGCTTCCGCAGCAAGCTCAAGCGGGCCTCCTTCCTCACGACGGGCAAGGCGATCGCCTTCGAGCAGCAAGGCAACCGCCTGATTCTCAAGGGCCTGCCCAAAGCCAACCCCGACCGCCTGGCCAAGGTCACCGTCCTGAAACTCGAGTTCGCCTCCACGCCCGAACAGAAACTCGGCGCGGGCTGCGTGCTGCTGTGACAGCATCCTGCTGCTCCCAGCAGTAAGGCCCGCAAGCGAGGGCCGAAGCGGTCGAGTCGACTCAAGGGACATCAGGCCGCCCAGGCCCGGGAAGGGCCGCGTGTATTGGGGCGACGAGATGGGCATGCGATCCAACCATCAGGTCGGCCGCGGCTACGCGAGGAAGTCCTGGACGCAGTGGTACAACCGGACGATCCGCAGGCGGATCGAGCCGCTGACGACCTTCGCCCGCGAGTTGAGGGAGTACCTGCCGGGCATCCTGGCCCACTGTCGCTGGCGGCTGCACACCAGCCTGCTGGAAGGGATCAACAGCAAGATCAAGGTGCTCAAGCGAATGGCCTACCGATACCGGGACGACGAGTACTTCTTGCTCAGAATCCGACAGGCCTTCCCCGGTGTTGGGTCATGAACCATTCTACAAGGCTTCGGCGGCCTCTGTTATGCATCACTGCTGTCCAAGATAATCGCGGTTCAGTAGTTCGTTCAGCTTTGCACGGCTGATTTCGCCCTAATTCCGGGGTGTTGAACGGCCTCACGCCTTCTCGCGCAGCGTTCCCGGCCCGCATTTCGCCGCCGGCATTTCAGGTTCCCCCCGTTTTGCTGTCCAGGATATTCGCAAAAAGTGGCAGGGCATATTCCAACGGCTCCGACGCCGGATACCCATACGGCTCGTCCAGCCATTTCCACAAATCCCGGTACGTCAGGAGGTTCATCCTCAACATCGCCGCCAGGTTCGACAGGCTCCAGCCGAAGGCTGACCGCAACTGCATCAGCTTCAGCAGCAGCATGGCGATCAATGCTGTCCAAATCTGCACCTTCACCGCGTTTTCGCTGGTGCCCACGAAGGTCTTGATCTTCAGGTTCTGCTTGAGCGCCTTGAAGAACAGCTCGATCTGCCACCGCTCCTTGTAGATTCGCCCGATCGTGGAGGCTGCGAAGTCCAGGTGGTTGGTCAGCAGGACGATCTTGCGCTGGTTGACCTCGTCCCAGACCACCACCCGCCGCAGCGTGTAGGGGCACTCCTTGCGCCCCCGGATGCTGTCCAACTCGATCAGCGTGTCCGACAGGACGTTGCCGTGGTCCGGCGGGACCCGCCAATCGACGGCCCGGTAGACGGCATCGGACTTCAGGCGGGTCACGAAGTAGACGCCCGCGTCGCTCCAGCGACCGAACAGGGCGTAGTCGTTGTAGCCGCGATCCATGGCCACGATGGTCCCGGGGGCGAATCGCAGCGTCTTTACGGGCGTTACGTCGTGCACCTTGCCCTCGGTGATGCACGCCCAGCCGGGCAGGCAGCCCTGGTGGTCGAGCATCAGGTGCAGCTTGACGGCCCCCTTGGTC
>CAYLPJ010000041.1:0-31419 GCA_964385465.1 uncultured Planctomycetaceae bacterium
ACCACGATTACCTGCTGCACCTGCTGACGCAGAAATCGTAGATGCGATTGCCCTGCTCCCAGCGCGCGACCCGCCGGCTGCACCCCCAGGCCCTGCCGTCCGCCCGGTGTGTCGCTTCTGTCCACCCCGCGGGACAGGTGGACACAACGAGCCCTTTAGACATAAGACGTTACAAATAAATAGTTTATGATGTGCTTTGCCGTGTCCGGGCCGTGGGTAAGGTACACACCTTACTGGGCATGGGCTGCCATCCCCACCCCCCCCGCCGCGGCCGGCGGCTATCGCCAGGGCTCCAGCAGGACCTTGCCGCACTCGCCGGTTATCTGGAGCTCCCAGGCATCCCCGATGTCGCCGAGGCCGAAGCGGTGGGTGATCAGCCGGTCGAGCTGCTCGCCGCTCCGCCGGATCGTCGCCAGCATCCGGGCCGTCAGCGCCAGGTTCCAATGCCATATCCCTCGCAAAGTCAGCCCCTTGCGGATCATGTCCCGGCTGGCGGCGACCCCCACCTCGCCGCCCTGGCCGACGAACGCCACCTGCCCGCGCCACCGCGCCGCGTCGATGCACAGCCGCTGGGCGTCCCCCGCCCCGCTGCAATCGATTGCCGCGTCCACGCCCCGCCCCCCCGTCCGCTCCAGGACCGCCGCCAACGCCTCCTCCCCCGGCGCCAGGACCGCCTCGGCCCCCAGCCGCTCGGCCAGGGCCGCACGGTACGGATGACCCTCCACGCCGATCACCCGCGCCCCGCGGCAGCGGGCGTTGATCACCCCGCCCAGCCCCACCGGGCCCAGGCCGGTGACCAGCACCGTGTCGAACGCGTCCACGGCCATCGCCTCGACCGCCTGGAACGTCGGGCCCAGCCCGCAGCAGGCCATCGACCCGTGCTCGAAGGACACGTCCTGCGGAAGGGGCACGAGCAGCCAGTCCGGCTTGATGACGTACTGGGCGTACGTCGCCGTACCCGCCTCGTTGCCCGTGGCCGACAGCGGATCCACGTTGTTGCGGCAGTGGATGTAGTCGCCCGCCGTGCACAGCTCGCACGCCCCGCAGGGGTACTGGGGCATGACGGCCACGCGGTCGCCCACCGACACGCGCCCCTCGCGTGCGACCTCGACGACCTCCCCGGCCGCCTCGTGCCCCAGCGTCTCGCTCGCCCGCCCCGCGCGGTAGCCCTTGTATTCCGTGCACATCGGCGCCACGAGGACCTTGACCACCGCATACGCCCCGGCCGCATGAGGCCGCGGCCGATCGACCACTTCACACCGCCGCTGCCCCGTAATCGCCGCCACCTTCATCGTCTCGCCCATCGGCGTATCCCTTTCCGGCCGGGCCGGGGGTACTGGAAGCGCCCGCCCGCGCCAACCTCCCGGCACGGGAAGCCTCTCCCAAACAAGCCACCG
Source organism: uncultured Planctomycetaceae bacterium (assembly GCA_964385465.1). Lineage (GTDB taxonomy): Bacteria > Planctomycetota > Phycisphaerae > SM23-33 > SM23-33 > CAYLPJ01. The sequence goes on from CAYLPJ010000041.1 coordinate 1,398, forward strand.
CGTCAATGCCCGATTGCCGCACGAAGCCGTCCCGGCGCCGGCTTGCGACAGCGCGGGCTGCTGAAGCGGAACTTCCGCTTGTGCCGCCCGGCGATGTCCAGGGCCTCGGGGAAGTCGCCGGTGCTGATGCCTTTGATATACAGCCACGGGACCAGCTCGTCGAGGGCCTTGGTCCGGCGCAGGTACGGCGGGAGGATCTTGCTGGTGAAGCGGATGCGGTTGCCGTCGGCGTCGGTCCGCTCGTCGTTGACCCGTGGCCGGGCGACCTGGATGGGCCCCAGGCCGGTCTGGATGGCTCGCGGCGGCATGCGCGTGTTGCGGACGACCAGCCGATGGCCGGCGGCGTCTCGCTGATGGCTGTGGGCGTCGATGGATGTACTCGTCCACTTGGTTCTCGATGGGCTCGGCGAGCATGCGCCGGGCCCCGTGGCGGAGGACCTGGGTGAGCACGTCGCGGGCCTCCTGGCCGGGAGATTCCATTGCCAGAATCGTCTCGGATGATGTATGCTCTTGCATGTGGCGTATCCTCTTCCTCGTTGGAAACCGGTACTCTGACAGCACCAATGATACGCCGCGTTTGTGCGCCCTTCATCGAGAGCTTCCGACAACACCTCTCGTCAGCAAGGCCGATGGCGTTCATCGGTCGGAGGTCACATGGAAGCTCTGGAATAGACCTTCCCATGAAAAGAACAATCCTCACATTGGGGCGCTGTTTGTCCGCGCATCTCACGTTTATCCTCGGTGCCAGTTTGACCACAACTCTCTTGTGTGGCAGCAGTCAGACACTTGAGGCTTCCTGCGCAAAGGCAACAGCTGACGGCCTCTTAAGCTTTCCCGGACTCAGGCCAGGGCTTTGTGTCCATATTGGCGATACCGATGGGGCGCTGTTCGTGGAACTCGCTCTTACCGGCAAGTACCATGTGCATTGCTTGACATCCGATCGCACAAGCCTGGAGACAATGCGCCAATGTGCAGCATCAAGAGAGCTGTATGGTCAGCTCGTTGTTGATCACAGCCTGCTTGCACATCTGCCATATCCCGATAACCTGGTCAATGTGCTGGTTATAGGGGACTTTGCCGGTTTGCAGGAGAAGGGCCTGGCACTCGAAGAGATCATGCGGGTGGTAGCGCCTGAGAATTCGGCTCTCCTGCGCAATGCGCCGGCTGATCTCAAGCAGATCCTTGTCCAAGCCGGCTACAAAAATGCTGTTGTCAATCAGAAAGGTATGTGGACCCAGGTCATAAAGCCTTGGCCGGAAGGAATGGATGAATGGCCGCAGCCAGATCATGATGCAGGCTGTTCCTCCATTTCCAGCGACCGACTGGTGCGTCCGCCCACATCGGTCCAATGGATTGCCGGTGACCCCTGGCGGCACGAAGGAAGCCCGAATCCGCTGCTTTCAACGAACGGCCGGACCTTCTCATCCTATCCTGATCAGGGGATCGTGGCCCGTGACGCCTTCAACGGCCTGAAGCTCTGGCAGCGGAAAGCAGCCTCTGCCTGTATCGCCACCGAAGATCAGCTCTTCGCCCGACTGGAGAAGAGGGGACCACTCGTGGCTCTTGACGCCCGTACCGGTAAGACAATACGGACATACTCTTTCGGGGGTTCAGATAGATCATGGCCTCCCCGGGCCCGAGTTGCCTATCACAATGGCATACTTTTGACTGGAGCCGTCGGTGTCATAGAAGCGTACGATGCCAAAAGCGGCAAGGGGCTCTGGCACAAACGTGTCACTGGTGAGAAGTATGTTGGTCTAAGCCCACTCGCCCTCCATCAGTCAATCAACCAGAAGCGCATTGTTGCGGAAGGCAAAGTCTTTGTCACGCTTTCAAAGACAAAGGAATTCCTCTGTCTCGACCTAAACACTGGCACGGAGCTCTGGCGGGTATCCTCCCAAGGCGACCGTCTTGTCTGCTATCGCCAAGGCATCCTTTTTTCGCAATATTCTGAACGTGGCAAGAACAAGGTGTTCAATGCCGCCTATTCCCCCACAGACGGAGCATTGCTTTGGCGGCATCACTATGATCGCGTCTGGCACGGCGGTAACCCTCATAACATGTTCTTCCTGGCTGGGTTGGTCTGGGTTCTTGCATCCATACCTTCCGACGATGTGCCATATTCCAAAGAACCGCAGGTCTGGCACGGATTGAATCCGACCAACGGCGCAGTCGTGCGCCGCATTCCCTGGGACAAGACGAAACATCGCTGCTATGGTGATCGAGCAACAGAGCACTATATACTGTCCGGTGGAATGGACTTTCTTGAGGTCGAGACAGGGAAGCATTCCAGGTTTCTCGGCGGCAGGGGAAGCTGCTCTTTCGGCCACATGCCGGCCAACGGCCTTGTCTACCAGCTTCCAAATGTGTGCCAGTGCTATTCGCAGGTCCGCGGTGTGGTCGCTTTTGCCGCTGATGTCTCGACTCCAGACCGGAGAGACGAACAGCAAGGACTGAGGGATAGGCAGACAGGCAATGGAACACCTGCCGAAGAAACTCCCTCACCGGATGATTGGCCGATGTTTCGGCACGGTCCGGCGCGAAGCGGAAGCACTACAGCCGTCCTGCCTTCGGAGCTGACACGCGTCTGGGAAAGGGAGATCGGCGGTCGCCTGTCAAGTCCGGTAGCTGCCTGCGGCAAGGTGTTTGTTAGCTCGATCGATCAGCACCGTGTCATTGCCCTGGATATGAAGACAGGTGGGACTGTCTGGAGTTACACCGCGAACGGACGGGTTGACTCACCGCCGACGATTCACGCAGGCAGGGCTCTCTTCGGCTGCCGCGACGGCTGGCTGTACTCCGTCTCATCAGCGACGGGTGAACTGATATGGTGCTTCCAGGCTGCGCCGCGGCAGCGATGGCTCGTGTGCCGAGGGCAGGTGGAGTCTGCCTGGCCGGTTCACGGCAGTGTCTTGATTGACAGTGACACGGCCTATTTCTCGGCCGGAAGACATTCTCATGTCGACGGCGGAGTAGTGCTCTATGCAGCCTCGCCAAAGACCGGCGAGATCCTATGGCGCAAGCGACTTGATGCCGATTCCTTAAAGCCAACATATCACGGTCCGGGCAACATTGCTAACGATATACTGGTGTCCAATGGTAAGATCATCTCTTTGCAACGTCTTGGCTTTGATCCTGCGACAGGTTCTCAGAGCGACACACCTGTTTCCTTCTGGAGTGGGACCGGCGGTGGCTTTTTAACAGATATTGTCAAGCCGATTGTTGGCTGGCATGATCTGGCTTTCAGGCAGTGGCGGCATAGTGCTTCGAGGACCAAAGGACTCACCCTTGCCTTTTCCGTGGAGAATGTTTATGGTGTCCGGACGGTTGGAGATAGGGAAAAGCCCTGGAATGCAAATGGCTACGAACTCTTCAGCTGCAGCAAAGACGACTCGAAGAAGACGTTCTGGCAGGCGGCTTTGCCGAAGGGAGTTGTGCCCAAGGCCATCCTACATACCAGAGGCAGGCTTTATGTGGCCGCTGGGGAAGAATGCGATGGGCCGCGCAAAGGTACACTTGTGATCCATGATGCCAAGGACGGCAGGAGCCTTGGCGCTATCCATCTGGATGTCAGGCCGCAATTCGATGGGCTAGCAGCAGTCAACAGGAATCTGATCCTGGTCGGTCAAGATGGGAAGGTTATCTGTTTTTCCAAAGACGGACTGTATAGATCCGGGCCGCAGTGAATGCTGCTTCACGGCGATTCAGGTTGAGGTGGAGAAGGGGGGCAGGTCAAGGTTCAGCTTGTCGCCGGCACTTGGACGCCTTCGCTTGCCTCGATCCGATACATGAATATCGCTTCTGGCCGCGATACCAGACGAGAAGAGTGAATATTGAAGACCTGACCACGTTTGGGTCGGCTCGGCGGCAGAATCGCCCCCGAGAGCGCCTGGGGGTGCCCGACGGGAGTCGCTCGATGCTGTTGCCTGGACTGACGACCGGCCAGTGCCTTGGCCGGCCGCTGCGTCTCACTGGCCATCGGACAACTGCGGGCCAGGCCCGCTATGAGCGTGACAGCATGGAATTGAAACCTGACCGGCTCATCATCACCGACGGGGACAGCCTGACCAACCGCCGCAGCGCGGGTCGGCCGGACACGTGGCCCTTCCTGCGCTTGATGAACTGGGACAAGCCCTGGCCGGACACGTTCGCCGAGTTGCTGTTCTGCTGGCGGCCGGAGTTGAGGCTGTCGTTCTTCAACGCCGCCAGCGCGGGGGCGACCTGCCGGGGCCTGGCCGAGCGGCTCGAGGCGAACATCCTGGCCCGCGAGCCGGGTTGGGTGATCGCCTCGCTGGCCGGCAACGACACCCGCGTTGGCGTCCCGCACGCGGAGTTCCGCGAGACGATGACCGCCTATGCCCGTCGGCTGACCGACGAAGCCGGCGCGGAGGTGCTGTACTTCGGCCTCGGCGAGCACGGCCCGGACTACCCCAAAGCCGACACGCTGGAGGCCCGCCGGGGCTACTACGACATCCTCTCCGAGATTGCCTCGTCGCTCCCCGGCGTCCACTACGCAGACCTCGGCCCGCTCTTGGCGGCCAAGGCCCGCGCCCTGCGCGACCAGGCCTCCTGCCACACCCTCTACGGCGACAACGGCCACTTCAACGCCCTCGGCCACCTCGTCCTCGCCGGCGAGATCCTCCGGCTGTTCGGCGTGGTCAGCCCGTCGGCGTCAGGAGGCGGGCTCTGATGTGCGGACGCCCGACAACCGGCAGTCCCGGCGACCTGGCCATCGCGGGCGCCATCGACGACAGCGGGACACTCACGCTGTGGCGGTCGGACATGTCCGGGCTCGTCGTGCCCCTGACGGCATTGCAGAACACCTCCGGAGGGGCGAGCCGGACTTCGGGACTCGGCGGGCGGGTGCGTGTGCGGCGGCGAGACGGCGCGCGGCGGCCGCCGGCCGAGTCGCTGTGTCACCGAGCGTAGCGAGGCCGTGGAGTGCGGCAACGACGCAGCTTTCGAGTGGGGCGTGGGGCGGCTTCGGCACCCGGCGTTGCCACGCTCGCCGCGACGTGCTCGGTGTGTCGGCGGCCGCCGTTGGCGAAGAAAAGCGGCGTCGTTGCCGCACTCCACATTTGGCGGCGAGAGCCTTGGAGTGCGATGCGCGGCTCGCCGGTTCGACGGGGTCCGCGGGGCGGCTTCGGCACCCGGCGTTGCCACGCTTGCCGCGGCGTGCTCGGTGTGTCGGCGGCCGACATCGGCGAAGAAAAGCGGCGTCGTTGCCGCCGCACTCCACATTTGGCGGCGAGAGCCTTGGGAGTGCGATTCGCGGCTCGCCGGTTCGGCGGGAGGCGGAGCACGGCCTCGTTGCCGTCGATCTCCCCCGCGATACCCAGGCGCCCGGGGCGGACGTCGGCGGCGGTGATCGGCTTGTCGGCCCGGATGCGGATGGCGGTCTCGCCGGTGAACTCGAAGGCCGCCAACGGGCCCGGGTCGGTCACCTGCGGCAGCTTGGGAGGCCGGTCCTGAAACGTCCCTTGGGGATTGGCGTCGCGGACGGGGATCTCGCGGCCGTCGACGAAAACGCGGAAGTCCTGGGCCCGCGGCAGGTCCGAGTCGGCGGCGACGGCGGGGCGGGCGGCGGCAAGGGCGCAGGCGAGGCCGGCGGCGAGCCACAGGCCCGTCCGCGTCGGTCGAGCGCGGTTTGCGGGGTCAGTTTCGCGACGGTCTGGATGTCGGTGGGGCATGGCTGTTCCCTTGGGCCGACGCGGGCGGTTGACAGCCTCCGGGCATCGCCCGATCATAGCCGGTTTGGAGGTCGCGTATGAACAGGCAGTTGATCAAGGACGTGCTCGCGGACGTCCCGGCCGGGGAGACGGTGACCGTTGCCGGCTGGGTTCGCACCGTCCGCACCAGCGGGGGCGGCTTCAGTTTCCTGGCGGTCAACGACGGCTCGTGCCTGCCGACGCTCCAGGTCGTCGCCGACGGCAAGCTGGGCAACTACGACGAGGAGATCGTCCATCTCACGGCCGGGTGCAGCGTCAAGGTGACCGGCCTGCTCGTCGAGAGCCCCGCCAAGGGCCAGCGTGTCGAGGTTCAGGCGACGGAGGTGCGCGTGCTGGGCACCGCCGACGCCGAGCGCTACCCGATCCAGCCGAAGCGTCACAGTTTCGAGTTCCTCCGCACGCAGGCGCACCTGCGGACGCGGACGAACACGTTCGGGGCGGTCGCCCGCGTGCGGAACGTGATCTGCGCGGCCATTCACGAGTTTTTCCAGCAGCGGGGCTTCCTGTACGTTCACACGCCGGTCATCACGGCCAGCGATTGCGAGGGCGCCGGCGAGATGTTCCGCGTGACGGCGATCGACCCGGCCGACCCGCCGCGGGACGATTCGGGCGCGGTGGACTACGCGGCGGACTTTTTCGCCCGCCCGACGTTCCTGACCGTCTCGGGGCAGCTCGAGGCCGAGACCTACGCCTGCTCGCTGGGCGACGTGTACACGTTCGGGCCGACGTTCCGGGCCGAGAACTCCAACACGCCGCGCCACCTCGCGGAGTTCTGGATGGTCGAGCCGGAGATGGCCTTCGCCGATCTCGCCGACGACGCCGACCTCGCCGAGGCGTTTCTCAAGCACGTCTTCTCGGCCGTGCTGAACCGCTGCGGGGAGGACCTGGAGCTGTTCAACAAGTGGGTGGACAAGGGGCTGGTCGAGCGGCTGAAGCACGTCGTCGAGAGCGAGTTCGTCCGGCTGACGTACACCGAGGGGATGAAGCTGCTGGAGGACGCCGGGCGCGACTGGGAGTACCCCGTCGGCTGGGGCAGCGACCTCCAGACCGAGCACGAGCGGTTCCTCACCGAGGAGACCTTCAAGCGCCCGGTGATCCTGACCGACTACCCCGCGAGCATCAAGCCCTTCTACATGCGCGTCAGCGACGACGGCAGGACGGTCGCGGCCATGGACGTGCTCGTGCCCAAGATCGGGGAGATCATCGGCGGATCGCAGCGCGAGGAGCGCCCCGACGTGCTGCTCGAGCGGATGGGCGAGCAGGACCTCGACCCCGAGGCGTACTGGTGGTACGTGGACCTGCGGCGGTACGGCACGGTGCCGCACGCGGGCTTCGGGCTGGGCCTGGAGCGGACGGTGCAGTTCGCCACGGGCATGGCCAACATTCGCGACGTGATCCCCTTCCCCCGCACCCCGCGCAGCGCCGAGTTCTGAGCCGTCGGGCAGGAGTCGTACGATGAGTTTCGCCACCGCCGTCAACTGCATGGACGGCCGGACGCAAGAGCCCGTGATCGCCTACCTCAAGCGGCGCTGCGGGGTGGAGTACGTGGACGCCGTGACCGAGCCGGGCCCGGTCCGCATCCTCGCCGAGGCCGGCGCCGACGACGAGGCCGTCGCGTCGATCCTGCGGCGGGTGGAGGTCTCCGTGGGCACGCACGGCTCGACGTGCGTGGCCGTCGTGGCCCACGCCGACTGCGCGGGCAACCCCCTGGGGCGCGGCGAGCAGATGCCCCAACTGGCCGCCGCCGTGGACCGCGTCCGCGCGCGGTTTCCCGAGGTCGAGGTGCTCGGCCTCTGGCTGGGCGAGGACTGGCGGGTCGAGGAAGTGGTCGTCTGATACGTGTCCCACTTGGTTCTCGTGCATGCCCGGTTGCGTAACAGCCCACGGCTTCAGCCGTGGGGCCGTATCCGGACGTGAACCCGATGCGTTCGCTGACGCCACGGGCCAAAAATGAACCCACGGCTGAAGCCGTGGGCTGTTACACGGCAACAGGCAAGGCGGGAACGCCCGAGAACCAACCGGAATGCGTCTGAGCGCGCGCGCCGCCCGGAGCGACTTCGCGCAAACTTCACGGCCGGCTCCGTCGGTTGTGGTACCATGACACGATACCGCACCAGGTGGAATACCACGCCGTGAAGATCGAGCTGCACTTCCATACGAGCCGCTACAGCGCCTGCTCGGTGCTGTCGCCGGAGGAGGCCTTCGAGGCCGCCCGCGGGGCCGGCTACGAGGCCGTGTTCGTTACCGAGCACAACGCCCTCTGGACGCCGGCGGAGCTGGCCGACGCACGCGAGAGCTGCCCGGGGCTTGGCATCTTCTCCGGCGTGGAGGTCACGCTGGATGAGGAGCTGCTCCAGCACATGCTCATCCTCGGCGCCGACGACCCCGAGTACCTTCACATCCGCGACCCGTTCGCCGTCGTGGAGAAGGCCCGCGGCGACGGCCTGCTGACCGTCATGGCCCACCCGTGCCGCTACCCCGGCGCCTGCGAGCTGCTGGACCGCGGCCTGCGACCGGACGCGATCGAACACTGCACGTGCAACCAGGAGTTCGACCGCTGCGCCGACGCCCGGGCCCTCGCCGCACGCCTCGGCCTGCCCATGGTCAACGCCGGCGACGTCCACGGGCTCGACATGATCGGCCGGCACTGGATCGAGACGGCCGCCCCCGTCGAGGACCCCCGCGCCCTCCGCGAGCTGGTCCTCCGGGGCGCCTACGAGAACCGCAGCCTGCACAGCCCGGTCTTCGACGCGTAGGCGTCGGCCCGTCGAAGGGGGGCTACCGGAACAGGTCGGCGTCGGTGTCGGCGTGGGCGGCCATCTGCTGCCGCATCCAGCCGGCGAGGTCCTCTCGGTGGGACAGGTCCGGGCCGAGGGCGTTCTCGCCCGGGGCGTGGGGGGCGTTGCAGTCGAGGTACCTCGGGGGCAGCGCATCGCGCAGGGCCCACTGGAACAGCCGCTCGCGAAGGGCGTCGATCTCGTCGGCGCGGGCGGGGTCGGCGATGAGGTTCTCGCCCTCCAGCGGGTCGGCGGCGAGGTCGTAGAAGCGGTCGTGGCGGCCCTGGCGGAACAGCAGCAGCTTGCGGTCGCGGGTGCGGACCATGTTCTGCCGCCCCGCCCAGCCCTCGCAGAAGATCGCCTCCCGCCCGCCGGGGTTGGCGGCGAGGTCCAGGCCGGTCATCGTCTCGGGGGCCTCGATGCCGCAGGCGGCGAGGATCGTCGTCCCGACGTCGAGGTTGCTGACCAGCGCGTCGCTTGCGGTCCCCGGCGGCGGGGCGGCGGGGCGGCCCCCGGCGGCGCCTGCGTGGGGATGCTTGACGACCAGGGGCACCTTCACCAGCGGGTCGTACATCACGCCGCCCTTGAGGACCTGGTGGCGGAAGCCCATGTAGTCCCCGTGGTCGGAGGTGTAGACGATCAGCGTGTTGTCGTAGAGGCCCCGCTCGTCGAGCAGCCTCAGCAGGCGCCCGACCTGGTGGTCGATCTGCGAGATCGTCGCGTAGTACATCGCCATGATCCGCCGGATCGTCGGCTCGGTCAGCTCGGCGTTGGGGAAGTAGCCGGTGTGGAAGGCGATGTCCTCCTCGGCGGTCCGCTCGGCCCAGCCGGGCAGCAGCGTCAGCTCGCCGGGATCGTACATGCGGCTCCACGGGGCCGGCGGGTCGAACGGGTGGTGCGGCTTGATGAAGCCGACCATCAGGCAGTGGCCGCCGGCGGACCAGCCGTCCATCACCTCGGCCGCCCGGTCGCCGATCCACGTCGTCGAGTGGTGCTCCTCGGGCAGGTCGCTCTCGGCGGCGCCGAAGGTTGGCCAGTACTCGGCCGGGGCGTTGCGGCGGTACTCCTGGCGCTGGTCCATCAGGTCGATGCGATCGACGAGCCCGCGGTCGCGGAGGTACCGGTGGTAGTCGTCGTCGAACCGTCCGGGCCCGTCCTGCTCGGCCAGCAGCATGCGGTCGAAGCCGACGTCCAGGTAGGTGGGCGTGAAGTGCATCTTCCCCACGGCCGCGGTGGCGTAGCCGGCCTCGCGGAGGGCCTTCGGCCAGGTCGGCAGGGCGGGGGGGATGGTGCAGTGGTTGGTCCAGCCGAGGTGCTGGCGGACGTAGAGGCCGGTCAGCAGCGAGTACCGGCTGGGCGTGCAGATCGGCAGGGGGCAGAAGGAGTTCTCGTAGCGGGCGCCGTCGGCGGCGAGGCGGTCGACGTTGGGCGTCTGCACGTCGGCATTGCCGGTGCAGCCGAGGCAGTCCCAGCGGTGCTGGTCGGCGTGAAGGATGAGCACGTTCGGCCGATCGGCGGCGGTCGTCATGGCGGGCTCCCGGGTCGGATGGGCGGGGCGTCTCAGCCGGTGGCGCTCAGCGGCGGACGTGCTCGGCGAGGTGGGTCGGCGGCCAGGGCGGGGCCAGCAGCCAGGGCGCGACGCACTCGCGGACGAAGGCATCGAACTCCACCTTGCCGGCGCGGACGCCCACGCGCCGCTCGCGGAGCAGATCGGCGGTCACGGGCAGCTCGAAGACGTGGGCGTAGGCCGTCGCGAAGCCGGTCCGCCCGGCGGTCTTCCCGGCCGGGGCGGTGGCGGGCGCCGCCGCGTCGCCCAGCAGCCCGGACGCGTCGCGGATGTTGACGATGCCGTAGTCCGTCGCGCGAAGGGCATCGGTGAGGTCGCGGGAGGCGTCGGCCTCGGCGGCCAGCAGGACCGCCCCGTCGATCGGCTGGGGGTCGGGCAGCTCGACGAGTGCCTCGAGGGCGTCGATGGCGTCGTCCCCGGCCGGGCCCATCGCCAGCAGGAAGACGGGCACGCCGGGGTGCCTCTTGCGGTAGTCGGCAATGCGCTGGACCGGGACCTCGTCGCCGGTGCAGAGCTGCATGGCCTGGGGGACGCCGCTGTCCTGGAGGGCGGCGATGACCTTGGCGATCTGACCGAACCGCTGGTTCCTGTCGCACATCACCAGCACGAGCCCGCGGCCGAGCTGCGGATCGGCGGTCCGGACCTTCCCGTCCCCGCACCCCCCGGCGAGGCACGCGGCGGCGAAGAGCGCGGCCGCCAGAAGCAGACGGTCGGCCCCGTCAGTCCGTATCGTCGGCGTCCGGGGCGCCGAGAGCGATGCGTGGTTGTTCGACCGGTGGCGGCACGTCATCTCTGAGCGTCCTCCAGATGATGTCGAGGTTGGTGTCAAGTACCCGTCAATCAGGCAGCGGCGCACGGCGGCCATCGCGGGCCACGGCATTTCGGCGGCGGCATCTCGCCCGCATTCTATCGGCGGAGCGGGGCGCGGGGAATGATGTTTCCCGGCGTGAGGCCCCACCGTCAGCGAAGGGGTTGGTCGGGAAGAGGCGGGAGGCGCCCGTCGGATTGTCCGGGGGCTCCCCGACGATTCGCGGGCTCATCGCCGGGCTTCTACGGCGGCGACACGTCGAACCCGTTGGGGGGGCGCCGGGCGCGTTCACTCCGGCTGGGGCTGGATGCCGCCTTTCTTGAAGAACTTCGACCGCGGGGCTTCCTCCGGCAGCGGGGCCTCCTGGCGGGGGTCCTTGTAGAGCAGGACGTCGTCGAACCAGAAGTCGCCGGGGGGCCAATAGGCGTAGATCTCGATCCGCAGCCACTGGACGTTCTTCGGCAGGCCCCCGCGCGGCGGCAGGGGGGCGGCGTAGTGCTTCCAGACGTCCTCCTCGTTGCGGCAGGCGAGGTACCACCGGAAGCACTCCCGGCGGTACCGCTCGGGGTGGGCGCGGACGTCCTCGGCCACGAGGGCCTTCTGACGCTCCGGCGGGAGGTTCGCGAACTGCCTCGCCGTCATCTTCCGCTGGACCAGCGAGACCTCCGGCAGGGCTTCGGCGTGGTCGCTGTAGTCCAGGTAGCCCTTGACGAAGATCTTCGGGAAGAAGATCCCCGCCGTCTTGCCCTTCATGTCCGCGATCAGCCAGTACCGCTGGCCGCCCGTCGCGTCGATCCACTCGCTGCGGTAGTGCACCCCCTCCATGCCCGCCACGGAGGCGTACGAGCTGTCCCTGCCGATCTTCGGCGGGTTGGACGGGTCGGCCTGGCCGAACCGCAGCCTGCGCCGGTAGGCGATCCACGGCGCCCGTTCGAGGTTCGTGGTGATCTTCAGCGCCTTGCCCTTGCCCTTGCCGCGGGGGTCCGGCTTGATGAACGTGGCGGCGTTGTCCGGCGCGTCCCAGCCGCCGGAGCCGTCGAAGCGCCCGTTGGCGTTCACCGGTCCGGCCGGCCAGGCCTGCGGCTCGGGCTCGTCGCCGTACTCCGGCGGCTCCCACTCGGCGGCGCCGCGGATCGTCTCGACGACGGCCTTGCTGATGACCGCCCGGGCGCGTTCGGAGTCGTCGCGGAACTCCCGGGCCCAGCCGCCGGGCTTCTCCGGGTCGGTCACGTCGATGCACCGCAGCGTGGCGATTGCCTGCCCGCCGCGGTACTCCAGCGACCCGTAGACCCCGATATGGACGCCGATCCGGTCGGTCAGCAGCGTCGTGACCTTCGCCGGGTCGGCGTCGATGCCGAGCGTTTCGGCCACCTCGCGAGTGGTCAGGCGGTCGATCACCTCGTACCCCTCGTGCCGCCGCAGCCGCACGCGGATGGTGTCGGCGAGCTTCTGGGCGTCGGCGGGGCGCCCCGACGCGAAGTCGAAGACGGCGACGTAGAGCTTCTTCGGCTTCTCGCCGGCCCGGGCGGCGGGGATCAGGGACGACGCGATCAGCACGGCGGCGGCGGCTCGGATGGGGCGCATGGTGGCGTTCCTCGTGTTCGGCGCGGTTGGCGCCATGGTACCGGATGACGGACACGGGTGGAATGCAGGCGTTGGGGCGCGCGTCCGTCTTGTCCGGGCGGCGGAGATTCCGTAGGATAGACCGCACGGCCGGCGTGCGGATGTCCGGCGCTTCCGGTCGGCGATGCGCGGAAAAAGCGTTCTCCGGCGAGGGAACCCCCTCGGGCGGCGTTCGGTTAAAGACAGGTACGGAGGCGCGGCCCGTCCGGCGGGCGGCGCTCGGTGGCTCCCCATTCATTACAGGCAGGTGACCGACCATGCGGAAGATGATCCACGAGATGCGAAACGGCGCGATGGCGGTGGCGGCGGCGTTGGTCCTGGCGGCGACGGCGACGGCGTCGGCCGCGCCCTACCGGTCCGTCTACGACGTGGCGTACGCGCCGGACGGCAAGACCCTGGCCGCCAGCGACACCACGGGCAAGGCCGTCGTCTTCCTCGACGGTGCGGGCAAGAAGGTCCTCGGCGAGGTCGGCGGGCTCCAGGGCGAGCCCTCGGGCATCGCCTTTTCGCCGGACGGCGAGAAGCTCTACGTCGCCGAGCTCGCGGCCGGGACGGTCGCGGAGATCGACGTCAAGGGCAGGAAGGTCTCGCGGCGCATCGACGCCGGCCCGCGAGTGGCGGCCGTCGGGCTGGCGCCGAAGCACGGGCTGCTGCTGGCCTGCAACAGCGGGCTGAACGCGCTGGAGCTGATCGACCTCAAGAGCGGCAAGAGCAAGTCGAAGGTCCCCGCCGTCGGCGAGCCGCGGTGCGTGGCGGTCAGCCCGGACCAGTCGCTGGCGGTGGTGGGCAACCTGATGCCCTTCGGCGACTCCAGCCAGGCCACGCACTCCACGACGGTCACGCTGGTGGACCTCAAGGACGGCAAGAAGATCAAGGACATCAAGCTGCCCAGCGGCTGCGCGATGCTCCGGGGCGTGATCGTCTCGCCGGACGGCAAGTGGGCGTACGCGGCCCACACGCTGGGTCGGTTCACGCTGCCGACGACGCAGCTCGATCGCGGGTGGGTGAACACCAACGCGATGAGCGTGATCGACCTTCAGAAGAAGGAGCACTACGCCACGCTGCTGCTGGACCGCCTGACCGAGGGCGCCGCCGACCCGTGGGGGATGGCGATCAGCTCCGACGGCAAGACGCTGTACATCACGCTGTCCGGCGTTCACCAGTTGGCGAAGGTGGACCTGGAGAAGCTCCACCTGCTGATGGACGGCAAGGACCTGCCGAAGGAGGAGCCCAAGCCGGGGCGCCCGCCGCGGCACATTTCGGCGATCTGGAAAGAGATCAAGAAGGACCCGTCGAAGCGGGACCTGCTGGCCAACGACCTGGCGGCGCTCTACGGCGCGGGGCTGCTGATCCGCACGAAGCTGGACTGCAACGGCCCGCGCGGCGTGGCGCTGTCGCCGGACGGCAAGCGGGTGGCGATCGGGACGTATTTCACCGGCACGGTGCTGACCGTCGACGCCGAGACGCACAAGACGCTGGCGACCACGCCGGTAGGCACCCAGCCGCAGGCCGACAGCCGCCGCCGCGGCGAGATGCTCTTCCACGACGCCACCTACTGCTTCCAGCACTGGCTGAGCTGCGCGACCTGCCACCCCGACGGGCGGGCCGACGGGCTCAACTGGGACCTGCTCAACGACGGGATCGGCAACCCCAAGAACAGCAAGTCGCTGCTGCTGAGCCACAAGACCCCGCCGGTGATGAGCCGCGGCGTCCGCTCGACCTACGAGGTCGCCACCGTCGCCGGTTTCCGCTTCATCCTCTTCCGCGAGCCCGAGCCCGAGGTCGTCGAGGACGTCAAGACCTACCTCCGCGAGATGACCCCCGCGCCCAGCCCCTACCTCGTCGAGGGCAAGCTCTCGGCGGAGGCACGCGAGGGCAAGAAGATCTTCGAGGACTCCAAGGTCGGCTGCGCCCGCTGCCACCCGGCCGGGCTGTTCACGGACCTGAAGACCTACAACGTCGGCACGCGAGGCGAGCTCGACCGCACCGACGAGTTCGACACGCCGACCCTGATCGAGATGTGGCGCTCGGCGCCGTACCTGCACGACGGCTCGGCACGGACGCTCCACGAAGTGCTCACCACGCGGAACAAGGGCGACAAGCACGGCAAGACCAGCCACCTGTCGAAAAAGCAGATCGACGCGCTGGTCGCCTACCTGCTGTCGCTCTGACGCCCCGGCCGACGCCGCGGCCGGGCTGACCGGAAGGCGCGGGCACCAGATGAGTTTCCACCGCAAGATCGCGATTGCCCTTGCGGCGGCGGCGCTGCCCGCGGCCGCGCCGGGAGGTCCGCTTCGGGACCGGGCCGTCGAGCTCCTCGGCGGCGATGCCACCGTCGTCTTCGCCGTACGCACCGTCGGACGCGACGGGCACTGGTACGCGAACTTCGGGCATCACGTTCACGACGCGGACCGGATGATGTACGGCCGGCCGGGCGGGGCGCTGATGCGGCTGGACCTCCGCACGGGCGAGGCCCGGCCGATCCTCGCCGACGCCAAGGGCAGCTTCCGCGACCCGCACGTCCACTACGACGGAGGGAAGATCCTCTTCTCCTACCGCAAGGGCGGCAGCCGGCACTTCCACCTGTACGAGATCGCACCCGACGGCGGGGACCTCCGGCAGATCACCGACGGGGCCTTCGACGACATCGAGGCCATTTACCTGCCCGACGGCGACATCCTCTTCTGCTCCTCCCGCTGCAACCGATGGGTCAACTGCTGGTTCACGCAGGTGGCGATCATGTACCGCTGCGGGGCGGACGGCGAGGACATCCGGCCGATCTCGGCGAACATCGAGCAGGACAACACCCCCTGGATGCTCCCCGACGGACGGGTGCTCTACATGCGGTGGGAGTACGTGGACCGCAGCCGCGTGCAGTTCCACCACCTCTGGACGGCGAATCCCGACGGCACGGGGGTGATGGTGTATTTCGGCAACATGCACCCGGGGACGGTCATGCTCGACGCCAAGCCCCTGCCTTCCGGCGAGGCGGTGGTGAGCATCTTCTCCCCCGGGCACGGGCGGAAGGAGCACGCCGGTCACCTGGCCCTCGTCCGCCCCGACGCCGGGCCCGACGAGCGGAAGTGGGTCCGGTACATCGACCGCGGGCGGGGCGACTACCGCGATCCCTATCCCCTCGCCGACGACCTGTTCCTCGTCGCCGAGCGCGAGCGGCTGCTGCTGATCGACGCCGACGGCAACCGCGAGACGATCCACGAGGTCTCCGGGCGCGAGACCTGGGCCCACGAGCCGCGCCCCCTGCGCGCCCGCCCGCGGGAGCCGGTCATCGCCGACCGCGTCGATCGCGGCCGGCCCACCGGGCGGATGATCCTGGCGGACGTCACCCACGGCCGGCGGATGGAGGGCGTGGCGTCCGGCGAGATCGAGAAGCTGCTTGTGCTGGAGACGCTGCCCAAGCCGGTGAACTTCTCGGGCACGATGGAGCCGATCAGCCTCGGCGGGACGTTCACCTTGCCGCGGATCCTCGGCACCGTGCCGGTCGAGCCCGACGGCTCGGCCTACATGGAGGTCCCGGCGCTTCGCCCGCTGTTCTTGGTCGCCCTGGACGCCAACGACATGGCCGTCAAGCGCATGCAGAGTTTCGTGACGGTCATGCCCGGCGAGACCAACAGTTGCTCCGGCTGCCACGAGCACCGCACGGACACCGCCCGCTTCAAGGACCTGCTGGCCACCCGGAAGCCGCCGGCGCCGATCGAGCCGATCCCCGGCCAGCCCGACGTGTTCGACTTCCCGCGGGACATCCAGCCCATCCTCGACGAGCACTGCGTCCGCTGCCACAACCTCGAGAAGCCCCCGCCTGCGGGCCTGCCGCTGGTCGGCGACCGCGGGCCGTGGTACTCCCACAGCTACGCCGCCCTGATGAGCCGCCGGATGGTCTCCCACGGACGCGACGCACGCGGAAACAAGGCCCCCCGCGAGATCGGCAGCTCCGCCAGCAAGCTGCTGAAGGTCCTCCGGGACGGGCACAAGAAGGTCCGCCTGACCGACACCGAGCTCGACCGCGTCCGCCTGTGGATCGAGTCCGGCGCGCCCTATCCCGGCACCTACGCGGCGCTGGGCAGCGGCATGACCCACTTCCGCCCGGACAAGAACCTGCTCCGGCGACGCTGCGCATCCTGCCACCACCACAAACCCGGCAAGCGAAGCCGCGACGCCGCACGCTTCGGCGTCCACGCCGACCTGCTGGCGAACCTCACCCGGCCGGAACGGTCCGTCCTGCTGCTGGCCCCGCTGGACCGCGATGCCGGCGGGTGGGGCCTGTGCGCGAAGAAGAAGCGCGTCTTCCGATCCGATGAAGACAAGGACTACCGGACGCTGCTGAAGGACATCCGCGCCGCCGCAGACCGCCTGGCGAAGCACAAGCGGTTCGACATGCCCGGCTTCCGCCCGAACCGCCATTACGTCCGCGAGATGAAACGCTACGGCATCCTGCCCGAGAGCCTGGACGCGAGCAAGACGCCCATCGACGTCTACGAGACCGACGAGGCCTACTGGCGGAGCTTCTGGTACACGCCGGCCGGCCGGTAGACGACGAAGAACCGAGGATCAACCGATGTTGCAGTACGTGAGAAACCTCCCCCGAGTCGCCCTGCTTCTCGCCGGCGCGGCGTGCCTCGCCGCCCCGCCCGCTCCGGCCGCGCCGACCCGGGGCGGCCAGGCCCCCAAGCCCGCCGGCGGAAAGCTGGTGGACAAGCACTTCCCCGAGGGCGGGCAGGTGGTCTTCGCCGTACGCGCCCAGGGCAAGGACCCGCACTGGTACGCCAACTTCGGCTATTGGTGCTCGGACCCCCAGCGGAAGATGTACGGGCCCGGCGGGGCCCTGCTCTGTCGGCTGGACCTGGCCAGCGGCAAGGTCACGCGGCTGATCGACGACCCCGCCGGCAGCGTTCGCGACCCGGCCGTGCACTACGACGGGCGGACCGTGCTGGTCAGCTACCGCCCGGGCGGCTCGATCCACTTCAACCTCTACGAACTGGACGCCGCCGGCGACGGCAGCAAGCGCACGCGTGTGACCGACGGCGAATGGGATGACATCGAGCCCTGCTACCTCCCCGACGGCGACATCGTCTTCTGCTCGGCGCGATGCAACCGCTGGGTGAACTGCTGGCATACGCAGGTGGCGATCCTGTACCGCAGCGAGCGGGACGGCTCGAACGCCCGGCCGATCTCGAGCAACATCGAGCACGACAACACCCCCGCGGTCCTGCCGGACGGGCGGATTCTCTACACGCGGTGGGAGTACGTCGACCGCAGCCAGGTGGACTTTCACCACCTCTGGACGATCAACCCCGACGGCACGCGGCAGATGGCGTACTTCGGGAACATGCGGCCGAAGCAGTTGTTCATCGACGCCGTGCCTCTTCCCGGCGGCGACGGGCGGATCGCGGCGATCTTCTGCCCCGGCCACGGGCGGCGGGAGCACGTCGGCGACCTTCACGTTGTCCGCCCGGACGCCGGCCCGGACGCGCTCGGCCAGGCCGAGGCGGTTCCCGGCTGCCCGCGGAACGTCCGCGACCCCGACCCGGTGACCGACGAGGTGTTCTTCGTGGCCCGAAAGCGGCAGTTGCTGCTGGTCGACGCCGCCGCCGGCGCGCACGAGGTGGTCTACGAGCTGCCCGGGGCGCTGGCCAAGCGCGGGCTGGAGCTGCACGAGCCCCGCCTGCTGCGCCCGCGCCCGCGGGAGCGGGTGATCCCCGACAGCGTGGACCCGGCCCGGCCGACGGGGCGCCTGGCGCTGGCGGACGTGGCGCGCGGGCGGCGGATGGACGGCGTCCGCGACGGCGAGATCACCGAGCTGCTGGTCCTGGAGTCGCTGCCCAAGCCGGTGAACTTCTCCGGCGGCCCCGAGCCGGTCAGCTACCTGGGCACGTTCACGCTGGAGCGCGTCCTGGGCACCGTGCCCGTCGAGCCCGACGGGTCGGCGTACTTCGAGCTGCCGGCGAACCGCCCGGTGTTCTTCGTCGCCCTCGATGCCAACGGCCGGTCGGTCAAGCGGATGCACAGCTTCACCAGCGTCATGCCGGGCGAGACGACCGGCTGCGTCGGCTGCCACGAGCGGCGGACGACCTCGATCGAGCCGGCCGGCGACCTGGCGGCGCTGTCGCGGGGGCCCAGCCGCATCCAGCCCTTCGAGGGCTACCCGGACGTGCTGGACTTCCCGCGGGACGTCCAGCCGATCCTGGACAAGCACTGCCTGGAATGCCACGACTACCCGCAGCGCGCCGGCGGGGTCGTGCTCAGCGGCGACGACGGCGTGCGCTACGGCCACGCCTACTTCTCCCTGCTGGCCCACGGGCAGATCGTCGACGGGCGCAACGCGGTCGGCAACCGCCCGCCGCGGTCGGTCGGCAGCAGCGCCAGCCCGCTGCTGGAGAAGCTCGACGGCACGCATCACGACGTGAAGCTCTCCGAGCGAGAGAAGCGGATCCTCTGGCTGTGGGTCGAGTCCGGCGCGCCCTACGCGGGCACCTACGCCTCCCTCGGCTGCGGGCTGACATGGATCAACTACTGGCACGCCTGCCGGGACGTCATGGAACGCCGCTGCCGCCAGTGCCACGCGCCCCCGCCGCACCCGCGGCGGCGGAAGAAGGACAGCAACGGGAAGATCTACCTGCCCGCCGCCCGCCACCCCCGCAGGCCCGGCGGCGTCAATCACGAGCGGTGGGTCGGCAAGTACAGGCCGGCCGCGACGCGAAGCGCCCACCTCATCACCAACCTCACGCGCCCGGAGATGTCGTCGATGCTGCTGGCCCCCCTGGCCCGCAAGGCCGGCGGCTGGGGCAGGCTGAAGAACGACCCGACGGCGAGGGACGGGCGGCACCCGATCGTCTTCACGAGCAAGAAGGACCCTGACTACCGCAAGATGCTGGGCGTGATCCGCTCGGTGAAAACGCGGCTGGACGAGATGAAGCGGTTCCACATGCCCGGCTTCCGCCCGAACGAGCACTACGTCCGCGAGATGAAGCGGTACGGAATCCTCCCGAACAGCTACGACCCGCACCAGACAGCCATCGACGTCTACGAGACGGACCGCGCCTACTGGCGGTCCTTCTGGTATACCCCCACGGGCGAATGATTCCGGGCACCCGGAGGCACGATGCACCCGATCGGGCTGACCATCCTGGCGGTCGTCGGCGGCGTGGCTGCTGCGCCGCCGAGAAACCTCGCCCCCGCGGCGAAGGTCGCCGCGACCTCCGCGTTCAGTGACGACTACCGCGCCCGCTACGCCGTCGACGGGCAGATCCCCCGCCCGATGGGCCGTGCCGACGTCCGCAAGGCCTGGGCGGTCCATGGCGGCACCCACCCCGACGGGGCGACCTTCACCCTCCGCTGGCCCGAACCGGTCACCGTCGCCGAGATCGTCTACTATGGACGAACCGCCTGGCAGTGGGAGGAGAACTTCAAGAGCGTCGAGGTCCGCCTCGACGACGCCGGCGCCCCGGCCGTGAGCAAACCCCTCAAGCCGGGCCACGGGCCCCAGCGCATCGTCCTGCCGCGGCCCGCCAAGGCCGCCACGCTGCGGCTGAAGTTCATCGGCTCCTACGGCGGGAGCAACCCCGGCGCGGCGGAGATCCGCGTCTACGCCGCCCGGCCGCCGGATGAGGCCCTCGGGCCGTTCGTGGCCACCAAGCCCGCGCCGCGCCCGCGGCGTCGCCGCACCGCGGCCGTCCGCGAGCTGCCGGAGTCGCCCGAGCTGGCGGCGGACCTCCGGGCCGGGCGGCTGGGCTTCGCCGAGCTGCTTCTGATCCGGCGCCACCCCATGAACCCCTCGCACGTCTACACCTACCACTGCGAGGGCTTCCGTCCCGGCGGGGGGCTGTATGCCCTGGACGTCGCGACCGACGAGCTGCGGACGATCGTCGACGCCGGCGACGGGCAGATCATCGACCTGGACCTGTCCTTCGACGCCCGGGAGGTGCTCTTCAGTTGGCGCCGCTCGCAGAAGGAGGCGTTCCAGGTCTGGCGCGTGCCCGTCAAGGGGGGCCGGCCGGTCCGGCTGACCGAGGGCCCGGCGCACAACTACAACGCCTGCTGGCTGCCCGACGGCGGGATCGCGTTCCTCTCGACCCGCAAGAGCCAGTTCGCCTACTGCTGGACGAGCCCGGTGGGCATCCTGCACCGGATGGACGCCGACGGCTCGGGCGTGCGGCGGCTCTCGGCGAACTACCTCAACGACTTCACGCCCGCGGTCACCGACGACGGGCGGATCATCTACGGGCGGTGGGAGTACGTGGACCGCCCGGCGATCCCGATCCAGAGCCTCTGGACGATCAACCCCGACGGCACGCGGCTGGCGGTGTTCTACGGCAACCGCGTGCTGAGCCCGGCGACGTTCATCGAGCCTCGGGCCATCCCCGGCTCGGGGGCGATCCTCTGCACCCTTACCGCCCACAACGGGCCCTGCCGCGGCGCCGTGGGGATCATCGACCCCGCACGCGGCGGCGTCAACGGCCAGGCCGCCATCCGAAACCTCACGCCGGAAGTGAACATCGGGCAGGTCGACCGCGGCAGCGGGAACCACGTCCGCGGGCCGTACCTCAACCCCTGTCCCGTCGGCCCGGAGCGGTTCCTCTGCTCCCGCGCCGGGACCATCCTCCTGCGAGACGTCGAAGGCACCGGGCAGGTCACCGTGCTGAGCCCCCGCGGCGGGATGGGCTTCTACAGCCCCCGCCCGGTTCGCCCGCGACCGCGCCCGCCGGTCCGCCCCTCGCTCCTGCCGGCCGGGGAGGCGGGTGCGTGGGCGACGGTCTACCTCCAGGACGTCTACCGCGGGCTCGAGCCGCACGTGCCCCGCGGCGCGGTCAAGCGGATCGCGGTGGTCCAGGAGATCGAGAAGGCCCGGCTGGCGCACGTCAAGCGGCGGGCGTTCGGCTTCCAGTTCCCGGTCGTCTCCTGCGGGGCGACGTACGCGCCGAAGAAGGTCTGGGGCACCGCGGAGGTCGAACCCGACGGCTCGGCGGCGTTCGAGGTCCCCGCCGGCGTGCCGATCTACTTCATGGCCCTCGACGCCGAAGGCCGGGCCGTCCAGCGGATGCGGAGCTTCACCCACCTGATGCCCGGCGAGGTGCAGGGCTGCGTCGGCTGCCACGAGCCGCGGTCGGCCAGCGGCGGGCACGGGGCGCACCCGTCGGCCTTCGCCTCCGAGCCGCGGGGGCTGGCCCCGCCGGAGTGGGGGCGCGCGGGGTTCAGCTACCGCCACCTCGTCCAGCCCGTGCTGGACCGCTACTGCGTCGAATGCCACAACGCCTCCGACGCCCCCGAGGGCGTGGACCTCAGCGGGGACCTGACGGATTACTTCTGCGTCTCCTACGAGGTGCTCGCCCGCCGGGGCCGCCCCGGGCGGAACCCCTACACCAGGTGGATCCCGACCTACAACGGGCGCGAGGCGAACATCCTGGAGATCACGCCCCGGGCGTGGGGCTCCCCGGCCAGCAGGCTGGCGGAGATCGTCCTGACCGGGCATCCCGACGAATTCGGCGACCCCCGCTTTGACATGCCCCCCGCGGCCCGGCGGCGGGTGCTGACGTGGATCGACCTGAACGTGCCCTACTACGGCACGAGCGCGTCGAACCACTACGACCGCCAGGGCTGCCGCCGCATGATGCCGGCCGACCTCGACCGCGTGCTCGCCGACGTCGCCCGCCGGCGGTGCGCCGAATGTCACGCCCCCGACGACAAGGGCCGACCGGGCATCCCCCGCAAGCCCTGGGTCCGCATCACCCACCCCGAGAAGAACGCGTTCCTGCGGGCGCCGCTGGCCGCCAGGCACGGCGGCAGCGAGGCCTGCGGCAAGCCCGTCTTCGCCTCGCCGGCCGACCGCGACTACCGCGCGATCCTCAAGACCTTCGAGCCTGTCCGCAAGCTCCTCGAAGACCGCCCGCGGATGGACCGGGTGCCCCTCGACGAGATCCCCCAGCCGGGAGAGTCCTGCCCATGACAGCCGCATGCAGCTTCCTTCTCGCCCTCGCCGTCGCCGCCGTCGCGCCCGCCGGGACGAGCAAGCCCGCCGCGCCGGAGAACCTCGCCCGGAAGGCCAAGGCCAGCGCCACCAGCGAGTACAGCCCCGCGTACGCCGCCGCCAAGGCCGTCGACGGCCGAATCCCCGAACCCCTCGGCACCAGCGAGAACGAGGGCGCCTGGGCCGTCCAGGGAGACACCCACCGCGGCGGCGCCGAGCTCGTCCTCCGCTGGAAGAAGCCCATCACCGCCGCCGAGCTGGTCTACTACGGCCGATGCGCCGGGCAGTGGAACGAGAACTGGAAGGACTGGGCGATTCACGCCGACGCCGGCGAGAAGCCCGTCGCGACCGGCCGGCTCAAGCCCGGCCGCGGGCCGCAGCGGATGAAGCTGCCCAGGCCGATCGAGGCCCGCGAGCTGCGGATCCGCTTCCTGAGCTCCTACGGCGGGCTGAACCCCGGCGCGTCGGAGGTGCAGGTGTACGCGGTCTCCCCGCCGGATGAGGCCCTGGGGGAGTTCCACGCGAAGATGCCCAGGAACTTCGCCGGCTTCGACAAGCGGCGTTCGGGCCGCAGGCCCAAGCCCGCGCCGAAGATCGTCGAGAGCCCCGAGCTGCTGGCCGAGGCGCTCGACGGGCCGATGGAAGGCGTCGAGGAGATCGTCTTCGCCACGCGGTCCAGCGGCCGCGACGGGCATTGGTACGCCAACTTCGCCTACTACGCCGAGAGCGTGGACCGCAAGGCCTACGGCGCGCCCGGCGGGCGGCTGGCGGCGCTGAACGTGCGGACCGGCGAGGTGCGGACGATCCTGGAAGACCCCGACGGCGCGATCCGCGACCCGCAGGTCCACTACGACGGCGAGCGGATCGTCTTCGCCTGGCGGCGCGAGGGCGCCGAGCACTACCGCCTCTACGAGGTCCGCGCCGACGGCAGCGGCCTGCGGCAGATCACGCCCGACGCCCCGTACGACGACATCGAGCCGACCTACCTGCCCGATGGCGGGATCATGTTCTGCTCGGCACGATGCAAGCGGTGGGTCAACTGCTGGCTGACCCAGGTGGCCGTGCTCTACCGCTGCGAGGCCGACGGCTCCGGCCTGCGGGCGGTCTCCAGCAACAACGAGCACGATAACACCCCCTGGCCCCTGCCCGACGGGCGCATCCTCTACCAGCGGTGGGAGTACGTCGACCGCAGCCAGGTCCACTACCACCACCTCTGGACGACCAACCCCGACGGCACGGGGCAGATGGTCTACTTCGGCAACATGCAACCGGGGGTGGTCATGATCGACGCCAAGCCCGTACCCGGCACGGACAAGACGGTCGTGCTGTTCTCCCCGGGCCACGGGCGGCGGGAGCACGCCGGGCCGATCTGCGTCCTCGACCCCCGGTGGGGGCCCGACGACCCCCGCGCCGTGAGGCGCATCACCAAGGCAAGCGACTACCGCGACCCGTGGGCGTTCGACGAGCACACGTTCCTCGCCGCCCGTGGCCGACGGATCCTCCTGCTGGACGACACCGGGCGGCGGAAGGTGCTCTACACCGACCCCCATTTCGACGCCCACGAGCCGCGCCCGCTGGTGCCCCGCCCGCGGGAGGAAGTCATCGCCCCCCGCAGCGACCCGTCGCGGGAGACCGGGCGGCTGGTGCTGGCGGACGTTCACGTCGGGCGGAACATGGCCGGCGTGGAGCGCGGCGAGATCCGCAAGCTGCTGATCCTCGAGACGCTGCCCAAGCCGATCAACTACACCGGCGGCATGGACCCGCTGAGCTACGGCGGGACGTTCACGCTGGAGCGCGTCGTCGGCACCGTGCCGGTCGAGCCCGACGGCTCGGCCTACTTCGAGCTGCCCGCGATGCGGAGCTTCTTCTTCGTCGCCCTGGACGCCAACGACCTGTCCGTCAAGCGGATGCAGAGCTTCCTGACCGTCCAGCCCGGGGAGACCACCGGCTGCGTCGGCTGCCACGAGCAGCGGACGCAGACGATCCCGCCGATCGACCTGCTGGCCACGCGGCGCCCGCCCAGCCGGATCGAGCCCGTCGCGTCCGTCCCGGACGTGCTGGACTTCCCCCGCGACGTCCAGCCCGTCCTCGACCGCCACTGCACGGGCTGCCACGACTACCGCCCCCACGAGAACGCCGACTACGGCCCGCGCGCCGGCGGGGTCATCCTTACCGGCGACCGCGGGCCCATGTTCTCCCACAGCTACGCCACGCTGACCATCCGCAAGCAGTTCGTCGACGGGCGGAACAACGCGCGCAGCAATCTGCCCCCGCGGTCGATTGGAACCTCCGCCAGCCCCATCATGAAGAAGGTCGCCGCACCCGGCGCCGCCGGGCCGCGACACCACGACGTCCGCCTCAGCGACGCCGAGCTCGATGTGCTGCGGTACTGGATCGAGTCCGGCGCGGCCTACCCGGGCACCTACGCCGCGCTGGGCACGGGAATGATCGGGGGCTATCACCAGAACCGACCCGTCCGCACCGGAGGCAACTGGCCCGAGACGAAGGCCGCCTCCGCCGCCATCGCCAAGCGCTGCGGCCGCTGCCACAAGAACAAGTCCAGCCTGCCCCGCACCCTCGCCGACGAGAACGGGCTGTCGTTCTGGCGGCCGAACTGGAACGACCCCCGCCTGCGCTTCAGCCGCCACCTGCTGTTCAACCTCTCGCGCCCCGAGCTGTCGCTGATCCTGCTGACCCCCCTGGCCGAACGCGCCGGGGGCTACGCCGCCGCCGAGCCCGACGCCCCCAAGGCCGGCGCCAAGGGCGAGCCGGAGGCCCATCCGGCCGTCTTCGCCTCGACGGACGATCCCGACTACCTCGCGATCCTCTCGATGATCCGCCGCGGCCGCGCCGAACTGGAGCAGATCAAACGCTTCGACATGCCCGGCTTCCGCCCCCGCCCCGAGTACCTTCGCGAGATGAAGCGCTACGGCGTCCTCCCAGACACCTTCGACCCCGCCACCGATTCCATCGACCCCTACGCCCTCGACCAACGCTACTGGCGGTCCCTGTGGCACACCCCGCCGCGCCGATAGGCCGGGGGCAACCTCCCGCCCACGCCCCCCGGCCGCCTATGGCGCCGCAGTCCTGCCGGCCCGGTCGCGGGTACTGGCTCAGCCCCGTCCGAAGGGGGAGAGTTCGCGGAGGCGGCGGACGATGGGGGGCAGGACTTCGAGGACCTTGTCGACGTCGGCGTCGGTGTTGTAGACGCTGAGGCTGAAGCGGATCGAGCCGTGGGCGGCGGTGTAGGGGACGCCCATGGCGCGGAGGACGTGGCTGGGCTCGAGGCTGCCGGTCGTGCAGGCCGAGCCGGACGACGCGCAGATGCCGTGCTCGTCCATCATCAGCAGGATCGCCTCGCCCTCGATGTACTCGAAGCTGATGTTGGTCGTGTTCGGCAGCCGGCTGCCCGTCGCGCCGTTGACGCGGGCGTCCGGGCAGGTCTCCAGCAGGCCCTTTTCGAGGCGGTCGCGCAGTCCCGCCACCCGGGTCCGCTCGTCGTCGAGGCGTTGCTTGGCCAGCTCGCAGGCGGCCCCGAGGCCGACGATCAGCGGCACGGACTCGGTGCCCCCGCGTCGGTTCCGCTCCTGGTGCCCGCCGACCATGGTGGGGTGGAACTGGCAGCCGCGGCGGACGAACAGCGCGCCGATGCCCTTGGGCGCGTGGAGCTTGTGGCCGGAAAGGCTGAGCATGTCGATGGGCATGTCATCGAGGCTGAAGGGGATCTTCCCGACGGCCTGGACGGCGTCGGTGTGGAAGAGCACGCCGGCGTCGCGGCACATCTCGGCGAGGGTCTCGATGGGGAAGACCACGCCGGTCTCGTTGTTGGCCCACATGACGGTGACGAGTGCGACGTCGTCGCCGAGGCTGTTGCCGAGGTCGGCGAGGCTCATCTCGCCGTTGCTGTCGACGGGCAGCTCGACGACGCGGCAGCCGGCGCCGTGGGGGGGCTTGCGCCCGAGCATGCGGCAGACGTTCCGCACGGCGGGGTGCTCGACGCGCGTGGTCACCAGCGTCCGACGGTTGGTCACCACGCGGGCGCTGCGGACGGCGGCGTTGTCGCTCTCGGTCCCGCAGGCGGTGAAGATGATCTCGGTCGGGTGACAGCCCAGCAGGTCGGCGACCTGCTCCCGGGCCCGCTCGACGTGCCCCGCGATCTGCCCGCCGAAGCTGTGAATGCTCGACGGGTTGCCGTACAGCTCCCAGAGGAACGGCTCCATGGCCTCGCGGACCTCGGGCGCCACCTGCGTCGTCGCGTTGTTGTCGAAGTAGATCGGCTTGCTCATGTCGCCTCACGATTCAGAATTCCATAGCAGGGATGAACGCGGAGGAACGCGGGTAAGACGTGAACAGGAAGAGCTTCAGCAGGGATGCAGGGCGTGCAGGGGACAGGAAGGGAGTTCTTCTTGATCTGCTCTGGAGCTCCTCTGGAATCCCATGCATCCCCTGCTGGAAGTTGTGCTTTCAGGGCGGTATCCGTGTTCATCCGCGTTCGTCCCTGCCGGCGCTCAGTCTTGTTCGAGCTTGGGTCCGACGTCCTCGACTTCGATGTCCGGGTCGACGAGCTCCCGGAGCTTGGCCCCGACCGTGCCATCGAGCGTGAAGTCCCGCACGCGGCACCAGGCGCAGTGGCCCCGGAAGGCGACCTGCACCGTCATGCCGTCCACGTCCACCAGCTCGATGTCCCCGCCGTCCTGCTGGAGCATCGGGCGGATCTCCGCCTCGATGACCTCTTCGACCCGGCGGATCCGCTCGATGTTCGTCATCTTGCCCGGCTTGCGGACGGCCGGCTTGGGCGCGGCGACCGGCTCGCGGCTGCGGACGCGGTCGATGACCTCCTGGATGCGTCCGTGGCAGGCCCCGCAGCCGCCGCCGGCCTTGGTGTAGTGGGTCACCTCGTCCACCGACGTCAACTGCTGCTCCCGCACGACCTTCTCGATGAGCTTGTCGGTGACGCCGAAGCAGTGGCAGACGACCTCGCCCTCGTTTTCGAGGTCGAACGGCTGGCCCCGGTATTCGGCGATGGCCTTCTGGAGCGCTTCCATGCCCATCACCGAGCAGTGCATCTTCTCCTCGGGCAGCCCGCCGAGGTATTCGGCGATGTCGCGGTTGGTCACGTCGGCGGCCTCGTCGACGGTCTTGCCTCGGATCAGGTCGATCAGCGCGTCGCTGCTGGCGATGGCGCTGGCGCAGCCGAAGGTCTGGAACTTGGCGTCGGCGATGCGCCCGTTCTCGTCGAGCTTGATCATCAGCCGCAGGGCGTCGCCGCAGGTGATGTTCCCCACGGTGGCGTCGAGGTCCGGCTGGTCGATCTGCCCGGCGTGTTCGGGATGGAGGAAGTGCTGCTTGACCTTCTGCGTGTAGTCCCACATGCGGGGAATCCTTCCGTGCCAAGGTGTTCCGGCGTTCGCCCCATTCTAGCACCCCGAGGTGGGGGCTGGCCAGTTCCTGAAAACCGGCCCGGAGTTGCCGACTTTTCCGCGCGAGGATATCATTAATCTGTTGACGCGCGGGGGAAGAAACGATACAGTTGTATATAACACTTCAGGCCGTCCGGGCAGTACGACAACAAACGAAAGGAGCGAGGCATGTCTGGGAGAGGATTCGCGCTGGGAGTCTGTCTGTCCGTCTGCTTCTGTATGGGCCTGGCCGTGGCGGGGGCGTCCGCGCAGTCGGACGAGCCGCGGCCGACGATGGAGGCCATCGCCCCCACGCAGTGCCCGGCCGTGGAGACGCGCTGCCCGGAGGTGCGGACGAAGTGCCCCGAACGGCGGACGCGTTGCCCGATGGTCCAGACGCGCTGCCCGATGGTGCGGACGAAATGCCCCGAGCGGCGGACGCGGTGCCCGATGGTCCAGACGCGCTGCCCGCGCGTGCGGACCCAGTGCCCGACCTTCAAGACGTACTGCCCGCCGGTCGAGACCCGCTGTCCGTCCGCACGGACCAAGTGTCCACCGAGTGAGACGCGCTGTCCGGCGGAGAAAACGGTGTGCCCGGCTATTCGCACGCGGTGCCCGGTCCAGGAGACGACCTGCCCGATGGTGCGGACGAAGTGCCCCGAGCGCAGGACGTTCTGCCCGCCCGTCGAGACCCGCTGCCCGCCGTCGCCGACGAAGTGCCCGCCGCGCGACACGCTCTGCCCCGTCGTGGAGACCCAGTGCCAGCCCGGCGCGGGCCTGACCACCTGCCCGGCCGAGGAGACGCGCTGCCCCGTCGTGCGGACCCAGTGCCCGACGTTCAAGACCTACTGCCCGCCGGTCGAGACCCGCTGCCCGCCGTCGGAGACGAAGTGCCCGCCCCGGGAGACCCGCTGCCCCGTCGAGCCCACCAAGTGCCCGCCGAGGCCCACGCGGTGCCCGCCGCAGCAGACCATCTGCTCCACCGCCGTCGAGCCGACGATATGCAGTGCCGCGATCACCCAGTGTCCGGCCGAGCCGACGAAGTGCCCGGCCGTCCGGACGCGCTGCCCCGAGGTCGAGACGCGCTGCCCGCCGGTCGAGACCAGGTGCCCGCCCCGCGGCACGCGTTGCCCGCCGGTCGAGACCCGCTGCCCGATCGAGAAGACCGTCTGCCCGGAGATCCGCACGCGGTGCCCGGAGGTCGAGACACGTTGCCCCCGGCTCGAGACGCGTTGCCCGCCGGTCGAGACGGAATGTCCGCCCCAGCAGACCATCTGCTCGGCCGACGCGGAGCCGACGATCTGCTACGGACAGGTGACGCAGTGCCCGACCGAGCCGACGAAGTGCCCGGAGGTCCGGACCCGGTGCCCGGAGATCGAGACGCGCTGCCCGAGGATCCGCACCAGGTGTCCCGAGATCGAGACGCGCTGCCCGGAGGTCGAGACGAAGTGCCCGCCCCGCGGCACGCGGTGCCCGCCGATCAAGACGCGCTGCCCGATCGAGAAGACCGTCTGCCCGGAGATACGCACGCGGTGCCCGGAGGTCGAGACACGTTGCCCTCGCGTTCGCACCAGGTGTCCCGAGCGGGAGACGCGCTGTCCCGTCGTCGAGACGAAGTGCCCGCCCCGGCTGACGCGCTGCCCCGAGGTCGAGACGCGATGCCCGCCGGCCGAGACCAAGTGTCCGGAGGTGGAGACACGGTGCCCGCCGGTCGAGACCAGATGCCCGCCGGTGCCGACCGAATGCCCGCCGGAGCAGACGATCTGTTCGGCGGATGTGGCCCCGACAATCTGCAACGCGGTCGATACCCAGTGCCCCTCCGTGCTGACGCGCTGCCCCGAGGTCGAGACGCGCTGCCCGCCGGTGGAGACCGAGTGCCCGCCGACGGAGACCGACTGCGTGGCGGTGGACACGAAGTGCCCGCCGGTCGAGACGCGCTGCCCGCCGGTGCAGACCGAGTGCCCGCCGACGGAGACCGACTGCGTGGCGGTGGACACGAAGTGCCCGCCGGTCGAGACGCGCTGCCCGCCGGTGCTGACGAAGTGCCCGCCGACGGAGACCGAGTGCGTGGGCGTGATTACGAAATGCCCGCCGGTCGAGACGCGCTGCCCGCCGGTGCAGACCGAGTGCCCGCCGACGG
>CAYLPJ010000041.1:31519-58041 GCA_964385465.1 uncultured Planctomycetaceae bacterium
TGCGTGGCGGTGGACACGAAGTGCCCGCCGGTCGAGACGCGCTGCCCGCCGGTGCAGACCGAGTGCCCGCCGACGGAGACCGACTGCGTGGCGGTGGACACGAAGTGCCCGCCGGTCGAGACGCGCTGCCCGCCGGTGCAGACCGAGTGCCCGCCGACGGAGACCGACTGCGTGGCCGTGGACACGAAGTGTCCGCCGATCGAGACGCGCTGCCCGCCGGTGCTGACGAAGTGCCCGCCGACCGTCACCGAGTGCATAGCCCTCGAGACGCGGTGCCCGCCCGAGGAGACCCGCTGCCCGATGGAGCCGACCAAGTGCCCGCCGGCCATCACCGAATGCCAGGTGATCGAGACCGAGTGCCCGGCCGAGTTGACGCGCTGCCCGGTCGAGGAGACGCTCTGCCCGCAAGAGGAGACCCGCTGCCCGCCGACACCGACCGAGTGTCGCCAGGAAGAGACCCTCTGCCCGGTCGTGGACACCGCGTGCCCGCCCGTCCTGACCGAGTGCCCGTCGTCCACGGTCTGCGTGCCCACCAGCATCGGCAGCAAGCCGGCGCGGGAACGGCATTGCCCGGCCGCGGACGTGCGCTGCCCCCGGCTCGTGCGGTCCATGGCGTCGACATGACCGGATGACGAAAGCCGTGCCGGACCGCCGGGCTTCGGCCCCGGCGGTACGGCGCGGCGAAAACCGCGTTGGATGATAAAGGGGCGACCCCCGTGGCCGCCCCTTCCTTATAGGGCCCGTCCGCGTGCCGGACACGCCCGTCCCCGGCGGGACGGGCACACCTGCCGACCGGTCGGCGGGTCCCGCCGCCGCGCCGGGCCGACGTCGCTCGCCAACTCGGGGACCGCACATGACACAGCTTGTTGCAGACGCTTCGAAGCCTGAGCCGGCGAATGGCTCGCTGTCCGCCGCCCCGTGCTGTGCCGCCTGGCCGACCGTCGCCGCGGCCGTGGCCTGCCTGGCCGGGTCGTGGATCGCCTCCGGCTCGGCCGGGCTGCTGGCCCACCCGCTGCGCCACGTTCTGGTCTGGACGGCCCTTGCCCTGGCGGTCCTGCCCAACCTCGCCGGGCGGCTCCTGCCCGGCCTGGCCGCGACCGTCGCCGGCGCGGTCGTCGCGGGCATGCTCGCCGCGTCGGACATCGAGGCCGTCGCCGTACTCGCCCCTGCCGTCCTGCTGGGTGGCCTGGCCGTCGAGCGTTCGGACGCGGACCGCCGGGTTCTCCGCGCGGCCGCGACGTCCGTCGCCGTCCTGGCCTTGTTCCGCCTGCTGATGACGGCCTCGGGGACGTTCTGGCTGGGGGCGGACGTCCTGGCCGGTTGGCTTGGCGAGGTCGGCGGCGCGATCGCGGGGCGCCCGGCATGGCTGGGCCCCGGCTTCGCCGCCCTCGATCCGCTGGTCGCCATGGTCGCGTTGCTGGCGGGGTGGCTCGCCTGGTCGCCCGCCCGCCGCCTCGGCCGGGGGCTGCTGGCCGGCGGGGCCGTCCTCGTTGTCCACGCCGCGTACCTGGCGCTGGTCGCCCGCGCGCCGGACCTCCTCCCCGCCCCGGACGGGCAAGCCGCCGACGGGGGCCCGCTGCCGGCGCTGGCCCGGATCACGTTGCCCTGGAACCTGCCTGCCGTCGCCGCCGCGGCCCATCTGCTCCTCGCCGCCGCCATGCTCCGCTGGACGCCCTGGTCCACCCCGGACGAGCCGGCGCGGGTGCCCTCCGCCAAGGTGGGCGACGCCGGCGAGACCCCCGCCGCCCGCGGCTGGGCGAGGTGGCTGACCCCCGGCGTCCGCCTCGCCGGCGTGCTGCTGGCCGTCGCGCTGGCGGCATCCGCCACGCTCACGACGGGCCCGTCCTCCCTGCGGGGCAAGAAGGTCGTCGCCTGGGAGAAGGGCTTCCTGAACTGGCTTCGCCCCGAGCACGGGGACTACGGGCGCCTGTCGATCGGCATGTACGGCATGCTGCCGGAGTACGTCCGGTCGCTGGGGGGCCTGTGGCACAAGAGCGCGGACCTCTCGGCCGCGGACCTGGCCGACGCCGACGTGCTGATCCTGCTGTTTCCGGACACGCCGTGGCAGCCGGGCCAGAAGGAGCGGGTGCTGAGCTTCGTCCGCAGGGGCGGCTCGCTGCTGCTGCTGGGCGAGCACACCACGCGGGACGCCAACGGCACGAACCGCTTCAACGAGTTGCTCAAGCCGACGGACATGCACGTGCGGTTCGACTCGGGCACGTTCGCCGTCGGCGGTTGGCTGCACTCCTACCACGCCATGGCCCACCCGGCCACGATCGGCCTGGACGACGAGCGCAACGGCTTCGGCGTGGTGATCGGGGCGTCGATGGCGTTGGGCGACGCGGCCCGGCCGCTGTTGATCGGGCGGTGGGGCTGGGCCGATCGCGGCGACGACGCCGGGGCGGCCCAGATGGGCGACCACGCCTACGAGCCCGGGGAGCGCCTCGGCGACCTCGTCCTCGCCGCCGAGCAGCCCGTCGGCGACGGGCGGATCGTCGCCTTCGGCGATACCTCCAGCATGACCAACGGCATCTCCGTCGGCGCCCATCGCTTCACCAGCCGCCTGCTGGGCTATCTCGGCAGCCAGCCGACCTCCCCGCAGGCCACCGGCCGGCAGATCGCCACGATCATCCTCGCCGTGCTCCTGGCGGGCGCGATGTGCTGGCGCGGCTCGGCCGTGGGGATCGCGGGCGCGGCGCTGGTGCTGGGCGTGGCGCTGTCGTACTGCACGGCGTCGGCGTCGCGGCAGGCGGAGGTTCTGCCGGACGGCCGGCTTGCCAGCCCGAACAACCTGGCGTACATCGACAGCGGGCACCTCGGGCACCACAGCGAGGAGACGTGGCGTCCGCGGGGGCTGGCGGGGCTGGAGCTGAACCTGATGCGCAGCGGCTTCCTGACGCTCTCGCTGGATGAGCTGACGCCGCGGCGCCTGGAGCGTGCGGGGCTGCTCGTGTCGGCGGCGCCGATGCGCCCGTACACCGAAGAGGAGATCGAAACGGTCGAGCAGTTCGTCGAGGACGGCGGGATCTTCATCTGCACGGTCGGCTACGACGAGCGGGGGCCGTCGCGGGGGCTGCTCAAGCGGTTCGGCTTCATCGTCGGCGGGGACGGTCCCGGCGAGCCGGTCGGCCCCCGCGAGCCGCAGGCCATGGGCCACCACAAGGCCCCGTACCTGGACACCGGCGAGTACCGCGCCCACGTCCGCTACCACGCCCCCTGGCCCGTGTGGTGCTCGGCGCCCCCCGACGAGCAGCGCGTCCTCGCCTACGGGCGCGGCAACAAGCCGGTGATCGTCCAGCGGACGATCGGGCGGGGGAAGGTCGTCGTCGTCGGCGACACGGCCTTCGCCCAGAACCGCAACCTCGAGCGCCGCGGGGGCCAGCCCTTCGAGGGCATGAGGGAGAACGCCGACTTCTGGCGGTGGCTGCTGGCCGAGCTGCGAGGCATGCCGGAGTGGATACCCCCCGATCCCGCCACCGCCACCGACGAGGACCGCAAGGAGGACCGGCCATGAGACGCGCATGGATCGCCGTCGCACTGCTGGCCGCCTCGTGGCTTCTCGGGCGGAGCTACTACCTCCAGGCAGACCTGCTCGCCTGGGGCGTGCTCGTCGCACTTGCCGTCGTGCTGCTCGGCGGCGCCGGGCGGCGACGCGTGCCCCCGCTTGTCGCCGCGCTGTCCGCCGTCGCGTGCGTCCCGGCCGTGGTGCTGATGCCCTGGCCCTGGCGGGCTGGGCCGCTGCTGTTGGCCGCCGGGCTCGTCTTCCACGCGCTGCCCGCCCCGACCGACTGGCCCCGCCGCGCCGGCTCGGCCCTGGTCGCCGCGGGGGGGATCCTCGTCGCCCAGGGCACGGTGCTGCTGGGCTACACCGCCGTCGTCGCCCGCGAGCCGAACCTGCCCGCCCCGCTGGCGTCGGCCCTGGCGGCCGCGGCGCGGTGGGCCGGCTTCGACAGCGCCCTCGATTCGCTCCAGTCCAACCTGGCGGTCTTCACCATGCGCCGGCTGCACGAGATCGGCGCGACCTGGGCGCTGCTGATCGACCCGGTGAGCGTGGCGTTCTTCGTCGGCGGGCTGGTGCTGGTGCTGCTGCGGGCGTGGTCGGCCCTGCCCTACGGGCGGCGCCGCTGGGCGTGCGTCGGGCCCGCCGTCCGCCTGGCCGTCGGCATGGCGGCCTGGCTGCTGCTGCGCGTCCTGCTGCTGCTGGGCGTCTACCTCCACCGCGCGCTGATGGTCGACTACGACGCCCCCGTCGACCTGATGGGCATGTTCTGGAGCCCCTGGGTCCACCTGGCCCTGCTGGCCGGGCCCGTGCTCATCGCGTGGCGATTCGCCTTGCCCGACGGCCGGCGCGACGATACCCCGCCCCACGCGCCCCTCCGCTCCGGATGGGTGCCCGTCGGCGGGGCGGCCGCCACCGCCGTCGGTGCGGCGCTGCTGGTCGCCGCCGTCGGCTGGCAGCCGGCGGGAAAGCCCAAGCAGGGGCGGGTGCTCTTCGACGAGCGCCACTCGCAGGCGCCCTGGCCGGCCAAGAGCTACGACACCGTCCGCACCGACAAGCCGTTCACCACCGAAACCTACGGGCCCGGCTCGGCCTACCACCACACCTGCCTGGCCGAGTACTGCTCGCGGTTCTACGACGTCGCCCGCCTCTACGAGCCGATCCGCGACGGCGCGCTCCGCGACGTGGACGTCCTCGTGCTGAAGGTCCCCTCCATGCCCTTCGACGACGAGGAGGTCGCCGCCGTCCTGCGGTTCGTCCAGAACGGCGGCGGACTGCTGCTGATGGGCGAGCACACCGCCGTCTACGGCTCGGGGCGGAATATCAACCGCATCGCCGGGGAACTGGGTTTCCGCTTCCGGTACGACTGCGCGTTCGGTATGGATTCGGTCTTCGAGCAGACCTACACCCCGCCGCTGCTGCCCCACCCGGTCGTCCAGCACATGCCCCCCATGGACTTCGCGACCTCCTGCACCATCGACCCCGAAGGCCCCGGCCGGGCCGTCATCCAGGCCGCCGGGCTCAAGAACCTCCACGCCGACTACCACGCCAGCAACTTCTACCCCCAGGCCGTCAACCAGCCGGACATGCGGTACGGCCCGTTCGTGCAGCTCTGGGCCACCCGCCGCGGGGCCGGGCGCGTCCTGGGCTTCACCGACTCGACGATCTTCTCCTGCTTCGCCGCCTTCGAGCCGGGCAAGAGCGAGCTGATGCTCGGCATGCTCGCCTGGCTGAACCGCGAGAACACGACGTTCGACCCCCGCCTGATCCTCGCCCTGGCCGGGCTGTTCGCCGTCCTCGGCGGGATCGCCCTCGGGCGGCCCTGGGAGACGTACTGGCCCGCGCTGCTGGCCGCCGGGCTGCTCGGCTGGGCCGGCGGGCTGACCGCCGTGCGGGCCGCCAACCGCGCCGCCCTGCCCGCCCCCGAGGCGAAGCGCCCGTTCGTCCGCTTCGGCATGGACCGGACCGTCTCCGGCGGCGACCTGCCTCGAAACGGCTTCATCTCCGGCGAGGACGACGGCTTCGGGCAGTTCGAGCGGTCGATCCTCCGCGTGGGGTGCTTCTTCCGCCGCGCCGAGGGTGCCGACGTCACCCGCGACGCCAACGCCGTGATCGTGCTCTACCCGAATCGCCCCGTGCCCGGCGACTACCGCGACCACCTCGTCCGCTTCGTCGAACACGGCGGACGCCTGCTCGTGCTCGACAGCCCCGAGAACCAGGAGTCCACCGCCAACAGCCTCCTGCACCCCTTCGGGCTCAAGGTCACGCCCGCCGAGCTGGCCGGGCAACTGAGCCCCGCGGGAGACCTGCCCGCCGTCGAGGTCCGGGCGGCGTCGGACGTCGAGGGCGGCACGCCGCTGTTCACGCTGAACGGCCGCCCCGTCGCCGCCGCCGCGAGGAAGGGCGAGGGGCTGGTCGTGGCCATCGGCTTCGGCCAGCGGTTCAGCGACCGGCGGATGGGCGTGATCAGCGACGTCGTGCCCGACGCGACGCTGCGGAAGGTCTTCGACCTGGCGTTCGCGCTGTTCCGAGGGGTGATCGCCTGGCGGCCCGGTCCGGGCGAGGGCCCCGCCGAGCTGCCGGCATCCGCCCCCGCGACCGCGCGGGCACGGGCGGCACCCCGACGCCCGGCCACGCGTCCGGCCACGCAGCCGGCCACGCGCCCGGCGACACCGCCGGGACCACAATGATCCCCACACCGCAGCGCGTCGCGACGGCGCGGCGATGGGGGCTGCTGCTGGCATGCGGGCTGACCGCGGTCGGCGCGGCGACCGTCGCCGCGGTGACCCGGAGCCTCCCGGCCGCCACCGTGGCCGCCGCGGTCGCCGGGCTCATCGGCGCGGGCATCTACCGGAGCTTCACGCGGCGGTGGCGTCGCCGCGGGCAGGTCCTCCGCCGCGGGCTGCCCGATCACGACCACCGAACGCTCCGCCGTCTCGTGCCCTACTACGCCGCCCTCGACGCCGACCGCCAGGCGCGCTTCCGCGACCTCGCGGCCGTGTTCCTCGATGAGACGCCCATCGCCGGGGCGGGCGTGGAGATCGACGAGGAGATCCGCCTGCTCGTCGCGGCCGGGGCGGTGATCCCGATCATGGGCTTTCCGGAATGGGAGTACGCGACGCTTCGCGACGTGATCGTGCGCCCCGGGCGGTTCCACACCGACTACCGCCGCCTGGACGGTCCGCCGGATGCCCTGGGGATGGTGGGCGACCGCGGCGGGGCGTTCCACGGCACGGTGGTGTTCTCGGAGCGGGACCTCCGGGAGGGCTTCGCCCGCGTGGACCGCACGAACGTGGCGATTCACGAGTTCGCCCACCTCGTGGACCAGGCCGACGGGGCGATCGACGGCCTGCCGGCCTACCTGCCCCCGGACCGCCTGGCGGACTGGATGGAGACGGTC
This sequence comes from uncultured Planctomycetaceae bacterium, assembly GCA_964385465.1. Lineage (GTDB taxonomy): Bacteria > Planctomycetota > Phycisphaerae > SM23-33 > SM23-33 > CAYLPJ01. Next base: position 38,419 of record CAYLPJ010000041.1, read on the forward strand.
CGGGAGGAGTTCGCCGCCGGCAAGGCCGCGTGGTCGGAGGTCTGCGAGTACGCGTTCACCGACGAGCGGGAGTTTTTCGCCGTCCTCTCGGAGTACTTCTTCGAGCGTCCCCGCCAGCTCCGCCGCCGCCACCCGCGCCTCTACGCCCTCCTCGCCGAGGCCTACCGCCAGGATCCGGCGGGGGACGCCGACGCCGCCCGGGGGTGACCTCCCGCGATGCGTTCGCCCCGCCGACGGGTTCAACCGACAGGTCCGTCCCGCCGCACATCAGGAGCTCCGTCATGACGCGCGCTTGCCGCCTCGTCGCTGTCTGCCTGCCGCTTCTCGCCGCGACCACCCTCGCCCCCGCCGCCGGGGGGACGGTCACGTTCTCCGCCGGCGGCAAGGAACTGCGGATCGAAGGCAAGACCGTGACCGTCGACCTCGCGTCGCTCAAGGGCGCCGACGTAGTCCGGGCCGTGTTCCGGCCGAAGCGCCCCGTGTTCGACGGCGAGGACCCCGGCGCCCTGCGCGAGGTGACCGTCCGTGCCGGCGACGCGGAGCTGAAACTCCGCCCGCCGCGGTACCGCAGCTTCGACGTCACCGCCGCCGCGGCCGACGCCGTCGCCAAGGGCCGGCCGCTGGTCATCGAGGCCGCCTCCCTGCCCGGATGGGACGGGCGGACGGTCAGGCTGGAGGTGACCTGCTCCGCTTCCGCGCCCGCCGAGGCCCCGCCGCCGGTGACGGAGCTCACCGCCCGCCACCGCGCCGGGCAGACCCTCCTGACCTTCCGCGAGGTCGAGCCGCCTCCGCCCGACGAGCTCACCGCCCTGCAGGTGCGGGCCTTGCGGCGCGGGCTCGCCGACGCCGACAGGCGGGTGAGCTACCGCATCTACCGCGCGGCCGAGCGGATCACGCCCGAGACGATCCTCCGCGCCGAGCTGATCGACGAGATCCCGCCGCTGACGTGCTGGAACGCGGATTTCCACGGCCTTTCCCCCGAGCCGGGCGACGCGGCCCTGCGGTATGTCGTCGCCCCCGGCGGAAAGCCGGTCGCATCGGGCACGGGCATCTACGCCCACAACCCCGCCGGGGCGGGCGCGTCGTGGTACGCCGTCGTCGCGGCCGTCGACGGCGCCGAGAGCTTCGCCGCGCTCGGTCCCGGCAGCGTGGTCGGGCCGGTCGAGGAACGGGTAGGCCCCGGCGAGCCGATCCTCCAGCGCGTCCAGCGCCCGGAGAAGTTCATGTACCGCCCGAGCCCGACGCTGCGGTTCTACGTCCGCTGGGAGGCCCCCCCGCGCTGCAACCTGCCCTCCAGCCCGTACGACTACCTCGTCGGCATCCCGGCCGAGCCGAACTGGCCCGCCCCCGCATGCCTGGCCTTCCACTGCTGGGGGGCGAACCTCACCGGCGGGTTCGGCTGGTGGTACCAGCGCCCGCCGGTCGCCAGCCTGCTGGTCAGCACCAACCAGATTCCCTACGACTGGTGGACCGGCTACCACGCGGCGATGGGCACCTGGCGGCCGTGGTCGCGGGGGGCGGTGCACAGCTATACCCAACGGCGCGTCGCGGCGTTCTACGCGTGGGTCTGCGAGCACTGGAAGGTGGACCGGGCGCGGACGGTTGCCGGCGGCAACAGCATGGGCGGCGGGGGGGCGCTGACGTACGCGCTGCGCCACCCGGGTGCGGTCGCGTGGGCGTCCGGATGGGTCGGCGTGCACGTGCCCGCCGAGAGCCCGCACTTCCTCGGCTCGTTCGAGAAGTGCTACGGGCGGCTGGCGTGGCAGCTCCCCCACGCGGCGGGCCCGCCGGCGTTCGAGGTCTTCGACGACGCCAACCACCTCCGCCGCCATCCCGGGATCGACGCGCCGCTGCTGTGCTTCGGCAACGGCAAGGACGACGGCGCCATCGGCTGGCCCCAGGCGGTCAGGTACTTCCGCGCACTCCAGGAGACCCGCCAGCCGCACGTGTTCCACTGGGACCTCGGCGGGCACATGGTCCGGGCCACGCTGCCCGGGCGGGGGGCGTCGGGCAGCTACCTGCCGATCGACGTCCGCACCGACCAGTCCCTGCCGGCCTTCACCGCGTGCAGCCTCGACGAGGACCCCGGCACGGGCCGGGAGCTCGACGAGCCCAAGCGCTACCGCACCCCGCGGGGGCGCACCCGCCTGGACCGCTACGACGGCGATCCGCAGGGCCACGCCAACCGCTGGCTGACCTGGCGGACCGACGACGCCGCGGACACCCCTGCCGCCTGGGGGATGACCGTCTCCCTGCTGGCCAAGGCACCCGCCGACGAGTGCACCGTGGACGTCACTCCGCGGCGGCTCCAGCGTTTCAGGACGGTGCCCGGCGCCGACTATGCCTGGACTGCCACCGACGCCGAGGGCACAATCGCCCAGCGCGGGCGGGTGACGGCGGACCGATGGGGCCTCGTGACGCTCCCGAAGGTCGTCGTCACCAAGGCCGGCCGACGCCTGCGCCTCGAGCCCTCGGCCGGCGAGAGCAATCCGAAGGAGTGATGCATGCCGTTTCCGCACCTGATGATCGCCGCCTCGGCCGCCGCGGTTCTGGCCTTCTGTGCCGCCGCGGGCGCCGGCGAGGCCCTGCTGAAGGCCGACTTCGAGACCGACCCCTGCGCCGCCGACTGGGAGACCGGCGCAGCCCGCGGCGCGTTCGACGGCGCGTGGGCGGAGGCGACCGACGACTCTGCCGGGCGGTTCCTCCACGCTGCCCGCGGTCACTGGCAGACCCCGCCGATCCCCGTCACCCCGTTCGCATACTACCGCCTGGGCTACCGCGCGAAGTCCGACGCCGACGGCTACCTGGCCATCGAGTGCTTCACCGCCGACGGCAACATGCTCCAGGCCGACCACTACGACCGCCTGCCCGGCTCGCGGCAGTGGGTGGGCAACACGCTGTACTTCCGCGCCAACGCCGAGGCGGCCACCGCCCGCGTGCGGTTCATCGCCCGCCGCACGCCGATCGCCGTCGACGACGTCGCCGTCGCCCCGGCCGACGCCGCCGAGGTCGTCCAGTGGGCCGACAGGCTCTACGCCACCGTCCCGCCGCTGAAGTACACCCCGCCGCCGACGCGCTGCACGCTGCTGCCGCGGACGATCCAGCGCCTCCGCACCGGCCCCAAGCTCCGCATGGTCCTGCTGGGCGACAGCATCGCCAACGACACGTCGCATTCCACGCTGGATGTGCTGCTCCAGCGCGCCTGGCCCGGGTGCCGCGTCGAGCTGGTCAACAGCGTCCGCGGCGGCACCGGCTGCAAATGGTATCGCGAGGACGACCGCATCAAGCAGTACGTCCTGCCGTACCAGCCGGACCTGCTGGTCATCGCGGGGATCAGCCACGGTTACAGCGTCGAGGCCATCCGCGACGTGATCCGCCAGGTCCGCCACGCCGGCTGCGACGCCGAGATCATGGTCCTCACCGGCTGCATCTCCAACCGCGTGCAGGGCGAACTGCACCACGCCGGCAGCGCCCCCATGCCGCTCGATGAGATCTGCGAGCGCGTGGCCACGCACCGCGCCCGGCTGCGCCGCATGGCCGGCGAGGAGCGGGTGGAGTTCCTGGACGTCCGCGAGATATGGGACGACTACATCGCCGCCTCGCCGCACCCGCACGCGTGGTTCATGCGCGACGCCGTCCACGCCAACGGACGCGGCAAGCAGGTCGTCGGGCGCATCCTGCTGCGGTACTTCACGAAGTGACCCCGCCGGGCCCCCGCGGGATGCGAAAGGACCACGCATGAGACCTGCGCTGCCGGCGATCGCCGCCGCGGTCGCCCTCGCCGGGGCGGCCGCCGGAGGGGACGTCCCGGAGAAGTGGCACGGCCTGTGGGCCAGGCAGAAGGGCGCCGCCTCCGTCGCGGTGGACGGCCGCGCCCGCCGCGACGGCCGCCCCACCCTCCGCGTCGAGCACACCGGGCGGGAGGACTGGAGCCTCAACGCCGCCGAGCGGCTCGCCGTTCGCCCCGGCGAGGTGCTGGAGATGTCCGCCGACCTCCGCCTCCGCGGCGAGGGCCGGGCCCACCTGAGCTTCACCACCTACGACGCGGGCGGCAAGGTCGTCCGCTGGACCCACGGCGCCCGAGGCACGGGCGCCACCGACGGCTGGCGGACCGTGCGGGCGCGGCTGATGGTCCCGCGCGGCATCGCGGCCGCGGTGCCGCGGATCACCGGGCGGGGCCCGGCCACCGTGTGGATCCACGACGCGACCTGGCGCAAGGCCGAGGAGCTCACCGTGACCGCCGACGCGAAGATGCCCGCGAAGGTCAGCGTCGCCAACGACGCGCTGAGCGTGACGCTGAACACCGCCGACGTCACCCTCGCCGTCACCGACCGCCGCACCGGGCGGACCGTCCGCCAACTGCCCCCGACCGGCGTGCTGGCCGTCGCGGCCAGGAAGGTCGCCGGCGGGGTGGACATCGACCTCGCCGAGGCCGCCTCGGCCGCGAGGCTGCGCATGGCGATCCGCCTGGAGCCCGACGCCCCCGAGCTGACCGTCGCCGTCTCCGGGGAGGGCGAGATGCTCGACCGCCTCGGCCTGCCCGGGCCGTTCCGCACGCCGGCGGGCACGTACCTCGTGGTGCCCATGAACGAGGGCATCTCCTACCCCGTCGACGACCCGTCCATCCAGCCGAAGCACCTGGTCGCCTACGGCGGGCACGGCATCTGCATGGCGTTCTGGGGCGCCACCGACGGCGAGGCCGGGCACATGGCCATCCTGGAGACGCCCGACGACGCCCGCATCATGATCGACCGCCGCGAGGGCCTGCTCCACGTCGCCCCCGCCTGGGAGCCGCAGAAAGGGCGCTTCGGCTACCGGCGCCGCCTGCGATACTGCTTCTTCGACCGCGGGGGGCACGTGGCGATGTGCAAACGCTACCGCCGCCACGCCCGCGAGGCCGGGCTGCTGGTCACCCTCGCCGAGAAGCGAAAGGCCATCCCCGCCGTCGACCTGCTCGTCGGGGCGGTCAACGTCTGGTGCTGGGAGAAGGACGCCGTCGGCATCGTCGAGGAAATGCGCCGGGCGGGGATCGACCGCATCCTCTGGAGCCACCGCCTCCCGGCCGAGGACGTCGCCCGCCTCAACGACATCCCCGGCGTGCTGACCAGCCGGTACGACATCTACCAGGACGTGATGAACCCCGCCAACTTCCCGCGGCTGCGATGGCAGCACGGCGACTGGACCACCGAGGCCTGGCCGGACGACCTGATGCTGGATGAGCAGGGCGACTGGCGCCGCGGCTGGCGGGTCAAGTCCAGGCGCGGCGAGATGATCCCCTGCGGCGTGGTCTGCGACCGCCGCGCGCCGGCCTACGCCGAGAAGCGCATCGCCGCCGAGCTCAAGACGCATCCCTACCGCTGCCGGTTCATCGACACGACCACCGCCTCGCCCTGGCGCGAGTGCTACCACGCCGACCACCCCATGACCCGCACCGACAGCCGCGTGTGGAAGATGAAGCTGCTGGGGCTGGTCAGCGGGCGCTTCGGCCTGGTCACCGGCAGCGAGACCGGCCACGACGCCGCCGTCCCGCACGTGCACTACTTCGAGGGCATGCTCAGCCTGGGGTTCTACCGCGTGCCCGACGCCGGGCGGAACATGATGAAGCTCTGGCACGACGTGCCCGAACGCGTGGCGAAGTTCCAGCTCGGGCACCGCTACCGCCTGCCGCTGTGGGAGCTGGTCTACCACGACTGCGTGGTCGCCCAGTGGTACTGGGGAGACTACAACAACAAGCTGCCCGCCCTGTGGGACAAGCGGGACCTGTTCAACGCCCTCTACGGCACGCCGCCGATGTTCATGTTCACGCGCGGGCGGTGGCGCGAGCACAAGGACCGCTTCGCCCGCAGCTACCGGGCCGCCGCCCCGATCGCCCGCGCGACCGGCTACGCCGAGATGACCGATCACCGCTTCCTCACCGGCGACCGCGCCGTCCAGCAGACCGCCTTCGCCAACGGCGTGTCCGTCACGGTGAACTTCGGCGAAAAACCCTACGCCGACGCCGCCGGCACCCTCGCCCCCGGCGCCTGCCGCGTCGAGGGCCTGGAGCAACGCCGGTAGAGGCCGGGAACGGAGGAACACGCCGCGCCGGGCCGCCGCCGTCTCGCGTGCGGCCGACGCGTCCAGCTCCCCGGCGTGATGCCTCCGCGCACGCCCGCTCCCCCTCCCTTCCGCCACTCAAGCGGACACCTTGCGAAGACATGTCATGGGCATTCGAATAAACCACAAGACATGTAGCGCAATAACACAATATACAACAAGATGTTGGGGATGTCGACTCGTCTGGAAACGCAGCAGTCGTTCGCAAGCCCTGAATACAACGTGCAGGGGGCGCTATATCTTCAAGATTCATTACAACAGTAGTTTGCATAGATACACCCCCGCACCTGCGGCTGGCAGAGATTTGAATATTCAAAGTTAGATGAAGATTATCGAGAATTTCCTTGCATTGTCGATTGCCGGGGGCATAGGGTCTGCGTTCGGGTCCACGGAACTCGGATCCCGGCAGCGCATTTCCCGGTTGTTCGCACTGCGCAGGCATGGAGGCCCTCGAAGGCTACGGACAGGAGGTGTCCGCCATGTCACAGGCGAGGAAGGAACCGCTGTCTCGCAGGAAGCTCGGGGAGCAGATCCGCAAAGCGCGGGACGAGGCCGGGATGACCCAGCAGGCGGCCGCCGAGGCCGTCGGAGTCAGCCAGGCGACATGGGCCCGTATCGAGGCCGGCAAGCGGGTGTCGCGGGCCAAGCTGGCCAGCGCCCTGTCGGCTGTCGGCCTGCCCTTTCCCGACGACGCCGTCCTCGTCTCGGATGCCGGCCCCTTCGCGGTCTGCCTGAATCCCTTTTGTCCCGCCACCGAGCTGCTTTGGTTCTACGGCCGGTCTCAGCGCGTCCCGGTCCGCCAGGCACCGGACCAGAAAGCCTGTATCTACTGTGGATCCACGAAGATAGCTAAGCTGTGCCCCGGGTGCGGGGCTGCACTCGGCGCCAGAGTGGCCCCCCATTGTGGCCAATGCGGCCAGCACTTCGTCTCTCCGCGACGAGAGAAGAAGGATGAGCCCTGGGAGATCCAGGTCACCTCCACGCAGCAGTACGCCGAGATCATCGAGCGAGCCAACACCGGCCCCCTGGCCGCCGACTAAGCGGCCCCAGATACGTCATGTTGGGTTCCTGGTCCCCGGCCCGCCTGGCCGCGTTGGCCTGCATCGGCGATTCGCAGCGGAACCGCCTGCTTCGGCGCCCTTGCCAGGAACACACCAGCCCACGCTCGGGCCTCGAAGCGATAGATCAGACACAGCCTGGCCCACGAGATTCGTCGAGCTTCCCGGACGCCGGCGACGCGGAGAGGACCCGCTCGCAGGCCGAATCGCTTGCTCAACGGGCTGCCACGCCGACTCCGCGTGCCCGGAAGCGCTGGCATTTGAGATTTCCAGAACCCCGACCGCCGCGCGACGCGATCAATACACCATGAGAACCCATTGTCTGTCAGCGTGTGTGGGCGTGCTTCTGGCGGTCGCGGGCGCGTCGGCCGGGGGCGAGGGCCGGCGGAGCATCATCTTCAAGACGCCCGGGCCGGAGGGGATGGTCAATCCCTGCGCGGACCGGATGAACAAGGCCATGCGGAAGTTCAAGAAGAAGCTTCCCGCACAAGGCCGGCGCGAGTACGGGCAGTTCTTCAACTGGGCCGTCTGGGCCTACCTGTCCGGCGACAGCGAGCACCGCGGCGACCGCCAGTTGCTGACCATGATCCGCCTCTGGCTGGACCAGGCCTTCGAGCGCCTCTCCGCCGAGCCGGAAGACCCCGCCACGAAGAAGGACTGGCGCCCCGACCGGCTGGGGAAGTGGTTCTTCCACGCCTACTCCACGCCCTACATCGAGATCGTGCAGGATGAGCGGGCCATCGCCGCCATCGGGCGGGAGCGCCTGGGCCGGCTGCGGAAGATCCTCGTGGCCAACTTCGAGGGCAACGACGCGGCGAAGCACGCCGAGCAGATCGAGAAGTACAAGAACTACATCAACATGCTGTACCACCTCTATCCGTACATGCTGGCGGATTACCTCATTACCGGCAGCGGGGACGCCCTGGCGTTCTGCGAGAAGACCAACGCCCACCTGGCCGAGCAGCAGAACCCCAACGGGTCCTACCCGTACCGCCTGGGCCTCCACGGTCCCGGGCACCGCGAGGCCGACTCGATGTACTACCACGCGATCGTCAATCGCGGCCTGTATCTCCATTGGTGGTACACCGGCAGCGAGCGCGCCGAGGCGATACTGAAGAAGTCGGTTCCCTACTATCCGCTGAGCATCGAGCCGCCGTACCACTTCAGCTCCGGTGCGGACATCTGGTGGAAAGACCAGTGGCGGACGTTCTGGCCGCACCACATCGCCATGGTCGCCGCGGCGACCGGCGACGGCGAAAACGCCGCCATCGCCCGGCGCATGGGCGCCGAGGGCAAGAGCGTGGACTGGTTCGACAACGTCATCGGAGCGCACGCCTACCGCCTGCTGGCCGAGCGAAAGGTCGAGAGCACCCCCGTCCGCGACAACTACATTGTCCGCGACCCGGACATCCGGGGCGTCCGAAGCCGCTGGGGCGACTGGAGCACGCTGCTGTCGACCGGCTCGTTCGGGTTCAGCAGGACCTCCGCCATGCTGACCGACGGGCAGAGGTTCGACGCCCTGCACATGGCCCGGCCGGTGTTCCGGACGCGCCCGTACCCCGAGAAGCCCAACAAGGTCGAACCGGGGGTGTATTCCTGCATGAACCGGACGGGCGACGTCGAGCTGGCCACGGCGATCCGCGGCGAGGCCGGCGCCGTCGGCGTCCGCTACCGCCAGGCGCTGACGGCGAAGACCTGGCGCGAGGAGCAGCCGCTGTCCCCGTGGCGGACGGACGAAGTGTGGTTGATCGCGCCCGAGGGGCTGGTCGGCCTGATTCGCAGCACCGCGACGACCGCGTGCAAGGGCTGCGAAATGATGCACCAGTACCGGTTCATCCACGGCCGCAAGGGCCCCCCGGACGGGCAGTGGTCCACCGGCCGGATCGCGATGAGGGTGTGGAAGACGAACTTCCCGCACCGGATTCGCGAGCGCGCGCGGCGGTACGTTTTCGACACGAAGAGCAAGAAGGACTGCCAGGTAACGCTCTCGGACTCGGCGCGGTCGCCGCTGGAGGTCCTTCACACGCCGGGCGCGGAGAAGGACCTGCCGGAGGAAAAGGAGTACGCCGAGGGAACCGTGTACTTCAGCCTCGTCTCCATCACCCCCAAGGGCAACGAACCGGAAGCCGTGGAACCGACGGAAGTCGCCGGCCGGATCGGCTTCTCTGTGGTCGCCCTCGGCGTCAAGGACTGTGAGGTGAAGTACGATCCCGCATCCGGCGAGCTGGAGTTGCGGACGTCGATGGACGAGCGTCCTGGCAAGGCGGAATCCCCATCCTCGGGCGGCGAGAGCCGGCCGCAGAAAGCACGCGAAGACTGACACGTGACCTGCTGCTCGCCGTTGCTCTGGGTTGCCGTGTCGGGAAGGAGGCGACCGGGAAGATGATCGACCTGACCGACGGTGTCGAGCCCTTGGACCCCGCCTCCGTGCAGGAGCTGGCCGAGGTGAACCACGGCGACTCGGTCCTCCTGCGGACCGGCTGGGAGCGGCGCCGCGGCACGGACGTCGACGCCGAGAGCCCATAGGTGGACCTCTGATCGAGGCTCTGGTCGCCGATCGGCCGGTCGCTGAACAGGCCTGCCGCCAGGCCTGCCCGGGGTGCGTGCGGATCGAACGCCGGGGGCATCCGGGGGCCCGACGGCCGGGGACATCCGGCATTCCCGGCACCGTCGGCCGGCGGGGCGACACGGCGGTTGTCGCGGCAGACGTTGGGGCCGTCGATACTCCCGGTGTGGCGGACGACCCGGGCCACGTTGCCGAGACGGTTGTCGCGAACGACGTAGCGGCCGAGGCGGGCCTTGTTGGTCTGGCCGGCGGGAATGTGGTCGGCCGTGACGTCGAAATGCGCCAGCGCCGCCGCCTCGGCGACGGTGTTGCCGATCACCCGGTTGCCGTAGCAGCGGTACGTGCTGCCGGTGTGGATCAGCGACGTCTTGGGGTTGAAGTAGCAGAACGCCCTGTGGAACCGGCCGATTGCCCGGCACTTGTGGACCATGCTGTTGGCGGCGGACATCCGGGTGGCATGGCTGCCGCCGGCGAACGTGCAACCGTGGATGATCACGTACTCGCTCATGCGGATCTCGTCCTGCCCCAGCCTGCCGTCGCCGTCGTGGTCGTAGGTGAAATCGTCGTTGACCAGGAACAGCAGCCCGCCGCCGGTGAAGCCGCGGTCGATGCGGCAGCCGATCAGCCCGCCGGCATGGATGCCGTCGTGGTACAGCGCGTTGCCCGGCGGGCGTGTCCGGTGACACGTGAAGACGCAGTTGCGGTACCAGATGCTGTCGGTCCCCATGCACCCGATCGCCATCCCCACGTGATTGGGCACCTTCGGGTGGCGGATGTAGTTGCCGAACGTGCAGCCGTCCACCAGTACGCCCTCGACGCAGTCGGAGACCAGGGCGTAAACGTCCTTGCCCTCGCCGTCGAAGGTCACGCCGCGGATCAGGATGTCGCGCGTCTTCTTGTTCTCGAAGTCGTCGATGGCGTTGGCGTCCCGCTCGATGCGAAGGGCCCTGGCAAAGTCGTGGTAGTTCAGCGCCGTGCCGCGAAGCCTGCTGGTCCCCGTTACCATCGCCCCCCGTGGGGCGACGATGTGCACGTGCGAACGCTTGAGGATGTGGAACGCCCCGTACCTTCCCGGGCGCAGGACGATCGTCCCGCCCGTCGCCGGCAGGGCCGCCACCGCTCGGTCGATGCTCTCGCCGGGACTGAGGACTTCCCGCCGCGGCGGCGAGACGATCCGTTCGTCGTAGTCCGGGCGGTCGGGGTTGAGCGGGTGCTGCGCCCACCAGGCCTCGACGTCCTTGCCGTAGGGCACGTCCGTCGGGATGCGGACCTGTCCCGCTGCCGACGCTGCCGCCAGCAGCACCATGCAGCCCGTCAGCCAGCCCAGGGGGCGGCCCAGCGCATAGAGAAAACGCATGATCGGCTCTCTTCCGAGTCCACCAGCCATTATGCTCGGAGACGGCCAGCTCACAAAGCCCTGTCCCAGGCTTTCTCACGGAATGGCCCCGCCCGTGCGCTGTGGGGACAAGGGGATCGCGGAGCCCGCGACGCGTGCGCGGCCATGGCGTCGGCGGGCATTCGGCGGTAGACTCCGGGGCGCCTCACGGCGTCCGGACGGTGCCGGAGTGCGACAGGCATACGCCGAACCACCTGCCCCAAGGAGAACAGGCCATGCACGAGCTCACGAACGCGACCGCATTGACCGCTGCCCTGGCACTGGCCGCGATGCTCGCGGCGGCCACCGCCGCACCCGCGGGCGAGGGGGAGAAGCCGAAGAAGGTTCCGGTGATCCTGGATACGGACATCGGCGACGACATCGACGACACCTGGGCGCTGATCATGCTGCTCAACAGCCCGGAGCTGGACGTCAAGCTCGTCGTCGGCGACCACGGCAAGCCGCAGTACCGGGCGAAGCTGATCGCCAGGCTGCTGACCGTGGCCGGGCGGACCGACATTCCCGTCGGCGTGGGGATCGGCAAGGGAAGCGGGGGCAAGCAGGCGAAATGGGTGGCCGACTACGAGTTGTCCGACTACGCCGGCAAGGTGCACGCCGACGGCGTCGGGGCGATCATCGACACGATCATGAAGGCCCCCGAGCCGATCACGCTGATCGCGATCGGGCCGATGGGCAACATCGAGGCCGCGCTGAAGCGCGAGCCGAAGATCGCCGCCAAGGCCCGTTTCGTCGGCATGCACGGCAGCGTGCGGAAGGGCTACGGCGGGCGGGACAAGCCGTCGCCGGAGTGGAACGTGCGGGCGAACGTCTCGGCCTGCCAGGCGGTCTTCGCCGCCGACTGGATGCAGGCGACCATCACCCCGCTGGACACCTGCGGCATCGTGCACCTGGACGGCAAGAAGTACGCGGCCGTCCGCGACGCCGACACGCCGCTGACCGAAGCCCTGATGACCAACTACCGCCTGTGGCTGAAGGACCCCAAACGCGCCGACAGCCGCAGCAGCACGCTCTTCGACACCGTGGCCGTCTACCTCGCCTTCGACACCGACCTGGTCAAGCTGGAGACGCTCCCCCTGCGCGTCACCGACAAGGGCCACACCGTCATCGACGCCGAGAACGGGCACAAGCTTCGCGTCGCCACCGAATGGAAGGACCTCGAGAAGTTCGAGGACCTGCTCGTCGAGCGGATCACGGCCAGGTGAGGGCGCCCGGTCGGCGAGCGCCGTCCACGGAGGCGGCGCGAGAATTGGATCGCGAAGCTCCGACCCATCCGCGCGGAGTCTGCGCCGATCGTCCAAGGAGTGCAGGCATGCGAAACGGGCTGGTTGCGGCGTTGACGGCACTTGCGGCGGGGCTGGCGGCGGCTCCGGCGCGGGGCGATGGGGGGGCGGCCCGGGCCTTCGCGTGGGACGGCCGGGTGCTGACGGTGCGGACCGACCGCTACGAGGCGACGTTCGAGCTGGGCTGTCTGACGTCGCTGACCAACCGGCTGACCGGGGAGGTCTACGCCCGCCGCCCGGCGGACTTCCCGGCCCGCGCGGCGAAGCTGGCCGTCGGGCTCGGCGCCCGCCCGGCGGAGCTCTCCGACGCCGACCGCAAGCTCCTCGCCCGCGTGCACGCCTGGGAGGGGCCCTACGGGCGGCACGTCGAGCGGCTGGGCGGGCACCCGTTCGCCTGCCGACCGGACGCCAACTCGACGGCCACGTTCGAGCGGCCGGGCCCGGCGAAAGCCCGCGTGACGTGGCGCGACCTCGCCTGCGCCCACCCGGCCGGTCGGCGGCCGGGAGCGAGCTTCGCGCTCGACCTCGCCGTCCTGCCCGACAGCGGCGAGCTGGCCATCGACGCCGTCGCCACGGCCGCGGCGCCGCAAGCCTTCGCCGCCTCGGTCGCCTTCGCCAACATCTCCCCGGAGCTGGAGGTGATCGTCCCGCTGTTCCAGGGCTGCTCGTTCCGCCCGGCCGACGAGCCAGCCTTCCGCAAGGTCGCCCACTGGCCCAGCCCGTACGTCGCGTCGCTGGCGGTGCTGGCCGGGGCGAAGGGCGCCGCGGCCTTCTGGATGGCCGATGCGAACCTCGGCGACCGCTACGTACACCTGCACAACGCGCCCGAGGCGTTCGACCTGATGTTCGAGGGTGTCAACCAGGCGCCGCTGGCGGGGCGTCGCGTCGCCCGAAGCCGGCCGATCCGCCTGAACGTGGTTCGCGGCTCGTGGGTGCGCGCGGCCAGGCCCTACCGCGACTGGTGGCAGCGGACCTTCCGCGTCGGGCGGCTCGCAGGCCGCCGCCCGGCGTGGCTGAAGGACATCCGCTGGTTCAGCTCGTTCGGGCGACACCTGCCGCCGGCAAAGCTGGCGCCGAGGTGCGTGTACTTCTGCCCGCAGTCGTGGAAGGTTCAGCCGAAGATCGGCGACGGCGGGCTGTTCCCCTACGCCATCGAGGCCGGGCCGCGGCTGAACCGGCTGACCAAGGAGATGCTCGCGGACCTCCGCGCCCGCGGCGCCCACCCGCTGGTGTACATGAACATCAACCACATGAACGAAGGCCATCCGTGGGCGCCGCGGTTCTGGCCCCACCGGGTCGTGGCCCCGTTCGGGGATGCACCCGCCGACCGCCAGCCCGAGCCGCGTTCGCCGAAGACGTTCCTCGTCCACACCGCGCATCGTCCGTGGCAGGACCTCCAGGTCCGCTGGGCGAAGCGGATCGACGAACGGTTCGGCATCAAGGGCTACTACATGGACTGCGCCCGCGGCCTGGCGAACCACGCCGGCGGGCGCGTCCGCGGGCTCAACGACTGCCAGGGGCAGATCGAGCTGATGCGCCGCCTCCGCGGGAGCATCCCCGAGGCGTTCCTCAACGCCGAGTTCGCCACGGAGGTCACCGCCGCGGCGACGGACTTCGCCTTCCTCGGCTTCGACGCCTGGTTCGGCGGCGAGAAGGCCGCCGGCGGCGAGGGAGGCTTCCGCGGCTGGAGGTGGAGGGAGAGGCACTGCCACCCGATCGTCGGCTTCCTGTTCAACCCGTACATCCGCATCACCACGCACCGCCGGGGCTTCGCGTCGGACGCGTTCGACGAGGTCCTCGGGCGCCTGCCCAACCGCAACATCGGCCCGGCCGGCGAGGGGGCCGTCACCGACTACGCCCAGACGCAGAGCTTCCCGGAGTACCTCATCCGCCTGCTGTGCCGCACCGGCCTGACGCCGCACTACCCCGAGGCCTGGGACCGCGGCGTGCGGGCCTACTACAGGCATCCCGACGGCGGCGTCTGGCGCGTCGAGGCGGACTCCGCCGCCGAGGGCCGCATGACACGCCCAGACGCCGACGCCGACGGGCGGCGGGAACTGGTCTACTGGCGCATCCGCGGGCGCCGCACGGCCGAACTGCCGGCGAACATGGGCGTCGAAGGATGGGTCGCCTACGACGACGCGGGGGCCATCGGGCTCGACCCGGCCAGGGCGTACTACTGCTTCGGCCGCCCGCGAATCGCCGACTGGCGGATCACCCGACTGCCCCCCGGGGCGGTGGTGGCGTCCTGTCGGCCGTACCGCAAGGGGGCGCTCGTCGTGCACCTCGCCCGGGCCGACGGCGCCGAGCCCGGGCGGGGCGCCATCGAGGTGGAGACCACGTTCGAGCTCACCCACGCCGTCGCCGCCGGCGGGGCGGTGGCGCTGACGCCCCGCGGCCGGCGCGACGGGCGGAACGTCTACCGCGCGGAGGTCCCCGCGCCCGGCGCGTTCGCCGTGCTGGCCGGGAAGCCGCGGGACGTGCCCGCGGGCAAGCCCGGCGAGACGCTGCTGGACCTCTCGCGCCGGCGGCCGAGGTTCGCCGCCTACCTGACACCCTCCGGCGTGCGCGAAACCATCCCCGCCAAACGCGGGCCGCACAGCCACGCCGGCAGGCGGTACCTCGCCACGCTGCCCAACCACGAGCACCCGGCCGTGTTCGACTTCTTCCTCGACCTCCCGCCGGTCCCCCGAGGCCGGCGGCTGGTGCTGCGGTTCACCTCGACCACGCCGGACTGGAAGAACAACGGCTACACGCTGCGGGTCTTCGCCAACGGCCGGCGGCTGCTGGAGGAGCCCCGCCCCGGGGGCACGGGGCCCCGGGACCACGAGGTGGACCTGACCGCCTTCGCCGGCGACGCCGCGCTGCTGACCCTCGAAGTCGCCAACCGCATGCTGTTCACGTGGGTGCGGCTGGAGAGGCCCGAGCTTCGTCTGAGGTAACGACCGCGGGACATCCGGACGGGCCTCGCGCCGTGGAACTACGCCGCCGGGCCCGCCGGGCCCTGACACCGGAGCTGCACATGGACATCGTCCCCTACGCCGCCGAGCACGCCGCCGACGTCGCCGCCATGTACAACCGCGCCGTCGCCGGCGTACCCCACTGCCGCACCGTCTCGCCCGACGAGGCGGCCGCGGCCATGGCGCCCGCGCTCGGCGAGCCCGGCTGGCCCGACGAGCTCCGCGACGACGCCGCCTGGCTGGCACTGGACGGCGGGCGGGCCGTCGGGTTCGTCCACGCCGCCGTCGAGGACCCGCCGCACGACGCACGACCCGCAGACGCCGACCCGCGCGGGATGATCCGGTTCCTGTGGCACGACCGCGGGCGGCGGGGGGCAGGGCAGAAGCTCCTGGGGGCCGCCGAGGCCCGCCTGCGAGACGCCGGGCTGCGGACCGCCCGCGCCGGCTGGTCCAGGCGCGTCTACGACTGGTACCACGTCGGACCCGCCCACCTGTCCCAGCGGCTGGAGCACGTCCACGCGCTGCTGGCGGTCAACGGCTACCAGCCCGCCGACGGGGAGGTCTTCCTCGACTGGCGGGACGTCGACCTGCCCGACCCCCCGGCCTGCGAGCTGGCGCGGGACGTCTCGGTGGACTGGCGGCCGGGGCGGGAGGATCTCTGCGAACTGGCGATCCGCGCCCACCGCGACGGGCGGCGGATCGGCGTCTGCGAGATCGGCACGAGCGAGGAGCCCGGCTGGGCGTTCGTCTACCACCTGGACATCGAGGAGCCCTTCCAGGGCCGCGGGCTCGGGCGGGCGCTGCTGCACCGCGGGCTCGCCGAGGCCCGCCGTCGCGGCTGCCGCCACGCCGCCATCAGCACCGGCTGGGACAACTACCGCGCCCAGGTATTCTACAGCAACTACGGCTTCCACGCCGTGGACTGGACGTTCGGCCGCCAGCGAGACCTCGCCGACTGAGCCGCCCGAGGAGGACGACATGACGGACCCGCGAGAGTGGATCGACATCGAGGCCGACCGAGCCGTCTGCGAGGATTGGCACCGGAACAAGCCTCTCGTCCGCGAGGGCTACCGCGACCTGGCCTACCTGCCCCGGGGGCGGGCGGAGTGGAACATGACGCTGGCGGCCCTGGCGTTCGACTACCGCCGCCGCGCCGACGGTCGGGCGGACCTGAACCGCTGGGCGACGATGCACGGCGCGCCCGCCAGCTCGCGGTACGTCGAACTGGGGCAGCGGGGGCTGGTGCTGTGTGGCACGGCACGACGGCGGGGCGTGCGGAGAAGATCCGCGAGCACGGGCTTGCCCACAAGCGCGGCGTCTGGGCCGCGACGGCGCCGCGGATCGCCCATGGCTACACCCGGGGGCGGTCGGCGGCGTTCGGGGCCGGCTCGGCCATGGTCGTGGTGCTGATCGACAAGTTCGCCTGGGACGCCCGGGGCACGCGCGAGCACGAGGACATCGCCCGCTTCCACGAGCCCATCCCCGCCGCGTGCATCGAGTACATCCTCTATGCCGACCGGATCGAGTTCTGCGGCAGCGCGGCGCGTCGTCCGAGGCCGTGGGGCAAGGCCCGCTTCCGCCGAAAGGAAGGCCGCTGGGTGCCGCAATCCCGCACGCCGGTCCGCCTGGACGCTCGCCGTCAGTACGAGACGTTCGAGCAGTGGCTGGAGTTGAGCGTCGGCCGCGTGCTCGAGGCCTTCGGCGAGGTCGCCGCCGTCGAGGTCCTCAGCGTCCTCTACGCCACCCTCGACCCCTGGCGCGCCCTCGACCACCGCGACGCCCTGGCCGCCATCGAGCGCCTCGGCCTCCCCGGCCGCTCGCCCGCGGCCGGCACGCGGAGGTTCCGCCGGCGCCCGTGAGCCCCGCCGTCGGGGCCCGGGGCCCTCACTCCGCCGGGCCGGTGCTGGCCACGCGCCGCCGGCCGAGGGCGGGCAGCTCCTCGCGCGTGACCGTCAGGGGGTGGGCGTAGGTCTCGCGGATCCACTGGCAGGGGTTGTGCTTGCCGCCGACGAACGACGCCAGGCAGTACAGCCACGCCGGCCCCGCCGAGGCCATGCGGTCCGGGCTGGGGATCGCCCCGCACTCGCTGAGCGCCAGCATCTTCCCCGGGGCGACCTGCCGCATGATCCGCATCGCGCGGGGGTAGCACGTCGCCCGGTACGGGCCCCAGCCGTACCAGCGGTTCATGTACACGTCCATCCCCGCGATGTCCACGTACGACCCGCCGGGATAGTACCGCCGCCGCAACGCCACCTGCTCGACGTCCCGTCCCGTGCCCACCCGCAGGCCCGTCGAGTACACCCAGATCAGATTGTGCAGGCCGTGCTCGTTCACGAACCGGTCGAACATCAGCCGCCACAACGCCGCGGTGTTCTCCGGCGCGTCCTTGTCCGTCCACCAGAACCACCCGCCGTCGATCTGGTGCAGCGGGCGCCAGAGGACCGGCACGCGGGCCTTGTGCAGCCCGCCCAGAAGCTCGGCCGTGCGGTCGAGGTCCCGCAGGACCGCCTCGTGCTCCGGCGTGCCGGGCCGCAACGCCGCGGCGATGTCGAACCGTCCGCTGCCTCGAGGCGGCTTGCCCGCCCACGCCTTGCCGTCCGCCTTCAACGGGTGCTTCCAGTGGAACTGCATCGCCACGATCCCCCCGGCCTCCCACCACGCCTTGGCCGCCGCGACGTTCTTGCGGGCAACGCGGAGGTACTTCGATCCCCACGTCGGGTTCCGCCGCCCGCTGATGTCCACCGACAGCACCGCCGCGTGCCTGCCGCAGACCTGGTGGACCTTCTCGGCGTTCCGCACGCCGTTGATCCCCGTCAGCACCCGCCGCCCGTGGATGCCCTCGAGGTACCCCAGCAGCGCCCGGCCTTCGGGGATGAGGTTCGGGTCCGCAGGCTCGATCCCCCGTGTCGCCCCGCCCGCGCACAACACAGCCGCAGCGCAAAGGGCGAACGTGCGCCGAGAAGCCATCTTACACTCTCCTGCCGTCAGAAATGCCGACCTGAAAAGAAGATATGTTCCGCCCCGGCCCGACGCCACAGCGCCCGGCCGCCGACGATGCCTCCATTCTACCGCGCCCGATCCCATTCGCCAACGAAAGATTCGCGCGGATGGCCGTCCAGCCGTCCAGCGTCAAGCGGGGTCAGGTCTCCAGAATTCAATTCTCGCGTCTGGAACACGGCCAGCAGCGTTGCCAAAGGCTCGAATCGAGGCGAACGGAAACCGCGAGGCGCCGGCCAAGTTGAATTCTGAAGACCTCGCCCCCCTTGGCCTTTCCCGATATCCCCGGCCGCAGAGAACACGGGATGGAATAGGTTGTGTGTCCCCCGATATCCGTCGGGTTCCGCCGCCCGCTGATGTCCACCGACAGCACCGCCGCGTGCCTGCCGCAGACCTGGTGGACCTTCTCGGCGTTCCGCACGCCGTTGATCCCCGTCAGCACCCGCCGCCCGTGGATGCCCTCGAGGTACCCCAGCAGCGCCCGGCCTTCGGGGATGAGGTTCGGGTCCGCAGGCTCGATCCCCCGTGTCGCCCCGCCCGCGCACAACACAGCCGCAGCGCAAAGGGCGAACGTGCGCCGAGAAGCCATCTTACACTCTCCTGCCGTCAGAAATGCCGACCTGAAAAGAAGATATGTTCCGCCCCGGCCCGACGCCACAGCGCCCGGCCGCCGACGATGCCTCCATTCTACCGCGCCCGATCCCATTCGCCAACGAAAGATTCGCGCGGATGGCCGTCCAGCCGTCCAGCGTCAAGCGGGGTCAGGTCTCCAGAATTCAATTCTCGCGTCTGGAACACGGCCAGCAGCGTTGCCAAAGGCTCGAATCGAGGCGAACGGAAACCGCGAGGCGCCGGCCAAGTTGAATTCTGAAGACCTCGCCCCCCTTGGCCTTTCCCGATATCCCCGGCCGCAGAAAACACGGGATGGAATAGGTTGTGTGTCCCCCGATATCGTGTCCCCCGATATCAGGTTGTGTGTCCCCCGATATCCATCGCTATAGGTCGTGTGTCCCAGTGTTTACGATTGACTCGTCTGAAGGCAGGCGGTACACTCGAAAACATGACTTCTCGTCAGTGGGTTGATTCAGGCATGGGAGCGTTACACATGACAACGGGATTGCCACGTATCATATTGGGCGGTTGTGTTCTTTGCTTCTTCGCATCAGTTCCGACCGCTTTGGCCGGACAAGAGCAGGACGTGCGACTGCTCAAGGCGGAGGTATTGTCAATAGCTGTGGATGACGGGATCGCCTTCACGCGGCGAGTTCCT
>CAYLPJ010000042.1:0-57021 GCA_964385465.1 uncultured Planctomycetaceae bacterium
GGAATTCGAAACAATCTGCTCCCCGCAGTCCCGATTAGATGCGATGGCCCTGGCGCTGGGAGGCGGCGGCTTGACCGATCGGAGGGCGGGGCGTAGACTGAAGTGGTTGTCAGCGAGGGAGTCCGCGAGGTCCCGGGAGGTCCCGTGGGATGATCGTCATCAATTGCCCGAGATGCGGTCACGTCTTCGGCACGCCGACGGACGGCGGGGGAATCACCACCTGCCCCGTGTGCGGTCAGACGCTGCGCCTGCGCCCGACCCCGGCGGCGGGCGTGCGGCGGCGATCGTTGCGGCGGCGGCTGGCCGACCCGCGGGCGGCGCTGCTGGCGCTGGTGCTGGCGATCGGCGGAGTCGTGGGCTGGCTGGCCTACCGCAACGGTGCGGGGCCGCCGCCGGATGCCGGCTCGGACGCGGCGCTCTCGCGGGGCGTGGTCCAGGAGATGCCCCCGGGCTTCGTGATCAACACGCTCTACGACTTCCAGGAGCAGATGGCCCGGCGTCGCGTCCCGGGGGCGGACATGAGCCCGGACGCGCTGTTCGCGGCGGCGTCGCCGGCGGTGGTGCGGGTAATGGTCCAGGACGTCGCCGGTCGGCGGATCGGTCAGGGCTCGGGCTTCCTGGCCTCCAGCAACGGGTGGGTGGTGACGAACTACCACGTGATCGACTCGGCCAGCCAGGCGGTGGTGGTGACCAGCGACTACATGGAGTACCCGGTCCGTGGCGTGGCGGCGGTGGACCGCCGGGGCGACCTGGCATTGCTGAAGATCGAGGCGTCGGGCCTGCCCTGCCTTCTGCTCTCGCCGGGGCTGACCCCGCAGGTCGGGCGGAAGGTCTACGCGATCGGCAGCCCGCGGGGATTGGTGAACACGCTGAGCGAGGGGCTGATCAGCGGGCACCGCAGCCAGAACGGCGTGCGGGTGCTCCAGACGACGGCGGCGATGAGCCACGGCTCCTCCGGCGGGCCGCTGCTGACGCCGGACGGCTGGGTCGTCGGCGTCAACGCCCACATCCGCGCCGGGGGGCAGAACCTCAACTTCGCCGTCCCCGCCGGGCGGGTCCGCGAGCTGTTCCGCAACCAGGGGGAGATCATCGCGCTGAAGCACCTCCACGGCCGGCGGGAGGCCCGGAGCGTCCTGGCCAGGCTGGAGCAGGTCTGGGCAGACATGGACAAGGGCCTCTGGGGCGAGGCCCGCTCGTCGCTGGAGCGCCTGGGCGAGGCCCACCCCGACAACCCTCACGTCTGGTCGGCGTGGGGGCACCTGTACCGCAAGACGGGCCTGTACAAGCCGGCGGTCGAGGCCCTCGAGGCCGCCATCCGCCTCAAGGGCGACTACGCCGCCGCCCACTACAGCCTGGGGGCGACATACCTCGACCAGGTGAAGCTCGCGGAGATCCTCCGCGAGCCCCAACGCGTCCAGGAACTGCGGGAAAACGCGCGCCGGGCGTTCATCAAGGCCGCCGAATTCGGGCGGTCAAGCCCCGCCGGCATCAGCGCCCGACAGGCGCTGCAACGCTACTGGCCCGGGCAGTTCCCCCGCGTCGGCGGCGCCGTGCCCGACCGCATCAGCCCGCCGGACGCGGAGTAGACACCCCGGCCGCTATCGGCCGCCGCGCCCCCTGCCGCCCCCGCGCCCGGGGCGGATGCCGCGCTCTTCCATGCGTGCCCGCATGGCCTTCATGAACTCGACGAACCTGGCCCGCTGCTCGGGCGGCGTGCCTTCGATGCGCTGCTTCATGCGTGCGGCGAAGCCTCCCCCGCGTCCCCCCGTTCCGCCGCGACCGCCGTGAGGCGGGCCCGGCGGACCCCCGCCGGGCGGGCCGTCGCCCTCCCCGGACGAGCCGCCCTCGGCCTGGCGACGCTGCTCGGCCGCGCGGCGGCGGGCCTCCATCGCGTCAATGAGCTCATCGAGATGCGCCGTCCGCTCGGGGCCTTCGGGAAGCTCGAAGTAGGCCTCGACACGCCGCTCCATCCGTCGGCGCATCACCGGGCCGATGTTCCTGCGAAGCTGCTCCCGCTCGGCCTCGGAGGGGCGGTTGGCATCGCCGCGCCCGCCGCGCCAGGAGGGGCGCCCGCTGTTGGCATCGGCCCGCTGGAGGGCCTGAAGGTACGCCAGCCGCTCATCGACGGGCCGCTTGCCGAAGGCCTTGCTGGCCAGGTACGAGCGCACCTGCTCGGGCGAGGCGTCGTTGGGGTCGGGAGCGGCGGGCTCGGACCCGCCCAGGACCGCCCAGGCCCCCAGCCCGGCGGCCAGCGGCACCACGACGACGGCGAGAGCGGATGCGATCCGGGCGTTGCGCGAGAGCGTCATCGGTCTACTCCATGTCCCCGACGTGAGTATCGGCGAAGAGGTAGTTCATGGCCCCGGGCGTTCCCGCGCGACCGTGGAAGGGCTCGTAGTCGTTCATCACGGGCGTCCGCTCGGCGCCGAAGCGTCGCGTGAGGAAGGTCTCCTCGACGGTCCTCCCGCCGAGCATGCTGTGGTACTCGTAGCTGGAGCCTTCGCGCCGGAAGTAGAGCTGCCCCGGGTCTGCGGGGCAGAGGAGGGTCTCTGGCGAGCCGAGGTACGGGCGGAGGACCTCGGCGATGGGCGGGTCGTCGTTGAGGTCGAGCGAGGGCATCTGGGCGGCGACGGGCATGACGTCGTTGCTCGTCTCGAGGTACGCCCGCACTGCCAGCGCCGCCCGGCGCAGGTTGCCCCGGCAGACCGTCCGCGCCCCGAGCCGGCGGACCTGGAAGTAGCTGGGCAGCAGCATCGTCGTCAGCGCCGCCAGGATGCCCACCACCACCAGCAGCTCGACCAGCGTGAATCCGGTTCGCGTTCGTCGTCGGGTCATTGGCGGA
The DNA here is from genome assembly GCA_964385465.1 of uncultured Planctomycetaceae bacterium. GTDB lineage: Bacteria > Planctomycetota > Phycisphaerae > SM23-33 > SM23-33 > CAYLPJ01. Next base: position 2,843 of record CAYLPJ010000042.1, read on the forward strand.
TCGGCCTTTCGCGTGCGGGAGCGCCTGCGTCTCCCCGGCCTAACGCGGCCGCGAGGGGGAAGTTGCAGCGGATCGAGAATTCGCCGGAGGTGGAAAAATGCTTGATTCGCCCCGGCCGGAACGTATAGTGTCTCGATTGCTTGATCGCTACCGGGTCGCTCTCACGGACGGACGTGTCGAAGTCGGCGTTCCTCTTTGCGCCGAAAAAGCAGCCAAGGCCGGCTCGTGCAAATGCCGATGAGAAGGTTGGCCGGTGCCGGTCATTGACCGAGTCGCCGCCGTCGTGTGAGCCCGAGTTCGACGACCGAGGAAGACTGATGGCATTGAAGCGACTGCTCCGCCCGACGAACCGAAGGGTCCGGTACCTTGTGGGAGCCCTGCTGGCGGCGCTGTTCTGCATTCAGTGCATCCCCGCCGGGGAGACCGATTCGGGCAGCGTGCTGATCGCCAAGGATCAGCCGGTCGAGCCGGCGGACATCTCCCAGCGGGTCGTCGATCTGGCCAAGAGCGACCACCTCGCCCTGTTGAACCTCTGCAAGAGCCACTACGCCGACACCGTCAGCGATTACACCTGCACGCTGGTCAAGCAGGAGCGGATCGGCGGGGCGCTCAAGCCCGAGCAGGAGATCCAGGTCAAGTTCCTCGATCAGCCGTTCAGCGTGGCGATGAACTGGACGAAGAACTCGCCGATCGGCGACCGCATCCTGTATGTCGAGGGCCGGCACGACGACAAGATGATCGTCCGGCCGAAGAGCGGCATTCTCCAGATGCTCACCGGCGGCAGCGTCCGCCGCAAGCCCGACGGCGCCGACGCGATGCGAAACACCCTCCGCCCGGTGAACCTCTTCGGCTTCAACCGCGGGATGCGCGAGCTGATCGCCGTTTACGAGGCCGCCGAGCAGGCCGGCGAACTGGACCAGCGCTTCGGCGGCTTCGCCGAGGTCGCCGGGCGGCCCACCGTCGTCCTGGAGCGCTACCTGCCCCCGCGCGAGGACTACCCCGCGGCGAAGACGCTGATCTACATCGACCGCGAGCACCTCGTGCCGATCTGCATCGAGGGCTACGACTGGGACGACCGCCTCACTTGCCGCTACCTCTACAAGGACGTCCAGTTCAACGTCGGCCTGACCGAGGACGACTTCCTCCCCGAGGCCGTCGGCATCAAGGTGCCGAAGAAGTAGGGCTCCCCGGCGGGGTTCCGCTTCGCCAAGGTCACGCGGGGCGGCTGCAGGGGGTTCAGGGCAGAGGTTGCGGGATTCCTCCTGGCCCGGCCCGTTCCTCTGACTTCTCTTTCCGATCCCTTGCTTCCCTGCTCCTGCTATACTGACCGCGGAACCGGTCCCCTGACAGGAGGCGCCCCGTGAAGACCCGAATGCTCGCCACGCTCGCGTTGATCGCCCAAGTCGCCCTGCTGATCCCCCTGGCCGGCTGCGACGCGCCCGGCGGCGCGGACGGCCCGGCCTCGACGTTCGGCATCGACTTCGCCGACACCAACCCCGCCGGGGCGACCGGCGCGGTGGTCTTCTACGTAGACGGGCTCAATGCCGACATCTTCCAGGAGATGCTCGAGGCCAACGAGCTGCCCGCCATCGAACGCCACTTCGCCTCCCGCGGCCTCTACGCCCCACGTGCGGTGGCCAACACGCCGTCGGTGACCCTCGCCAACGAGACCAGCTTCGTCACCGGGCTGTTCCCCGGGCATCACGGGGTGACGGGCATCAACTGGTTCGACCGCAACCGCCTCGTCTGGCGAAACTACGAGACCATCGCCCAGAAGAACACGCTCGACGGCGACTACACCGCCGCGACCATCTACGAGCAGTTCCCCGACCGGACGACCTTCTCGCTGTTCTTCCAGCCGCACCGGCGAACGACGAAGTTCGTCGAGAACTGGACCTCCGCCGGGCCGCCCTTCTTCTTCGGCTGGTACGAGTACGTCGACCGCCTGGCGCTGTACCGCTTTCACATCGTCGCCAACGTGGCCAGGCGGCGCGGGCGCTTCCCGGCCGTGACGATCTGCTACAACCTCGCCCCGGACTTCCGCGCCTACGAGGGCGGCGTCAACAGCAAGGCCTACCGCGACGCCATCCGCCACACGGACCGCCAGATCGGCCGCGTGCTCGCCGACATGGACCGCGCCGGGCTGCTCGAGTCGCTCTACCTCGTGCTGGTCAGCGATCACAGCCTGATGGAGGTGACGGATCACTTCCCGATCGAGCCGTTCCTCCGCGACGAGGTCGGCCTGGAGATCGCCGGCAAGCAACTGTGGGAGGAGGACACGTTCGAGGACCGCTTGGCGTACTACCAGCAGTTCCCCGCGGTGCTCTACGGCAGCGGCGACCGGTACTGGGCGATCTGCCTCCGCAAGCCGATCCGCGACGCCAAGGGCTACGTGACAGGCTACGCCCCGTGGACCGTCCGCCCGACGCCGGCGGACCTTCGCAGCTACCCCGTGGCCGGCCGGCTCCCGCTGGACAAGCGCGGCGTGGACCTGATCGCAACGCTGCTGGCCCGCAAGGAGGTCGACGCCGTCGCGTGGTCGGTCGGCGAGGACCGCGTCCGCGTCGCCCGCGCCGGCGGGGAGATCGAGTTCCACCAGCCCGGTGGGCGCGGGGGGCGCATCGCCTGCCGCGTCGTCGCCGGCGAAGAGCCGCTCGGCTGGCGGGGGCACGTGCCCGACGCGGCGCTGGACGGCTCGCCCATGACCGGGCGGGAGTGGCTGGTCGCCACCGCCGAGACCGACTTCCCCGACCTGCCCGAGCAGATCGTGGCCTACTTCCGCTCGCGCCTCGCCGGGGACCTGGCGGCGTTCGCGGCGCCGGGCTGGGACTTCCGCGACATCCACCGCGCCGGGCACGGGGGCCTGCGCCCCGGCGACATGCACGTGCCGCTGCTGATCGCCGGGCCGGGCATGCCGTCGCGCCGCCTGCGTACCGCCCGCACCGCGGACGTCTTCCCGACGATCCTCCACCTGCTGGGGCGCCCGGTCCCCGAGGGCCTGGACGGGCAGTCTCTCGTGCAGGTGCGCAATCGCTGAAGCCCGCGACCGCCTCTTCCCTGACACCCCCCGACGTGCTATCCTCTCCGGCCCGCAAGCACAGGAGAACGCCATGACCGCATTCCAGAGCGTCGACGCCCTCGACGCCGCCGTCCGCAAGGCCGTCGGCGAGACCCCCATCACCGACATCCATACCCACCTGTTCCCCCCGGCCCACGGCGACCTGCTGTTGTGGAACGTCGACGAGCTGCTGACCTACCACTACCTCGTCGCCGAGCTGTTCACGATGGCCCCGGCCGACCTGACGCCCGAGGCCTTCTGGCAGATGTCCAAGACCCAGCAGGCCGACCTGGTCTGGGAGCACGTGTTCCTCGGCCACGGCGCGCTCAGCGAGGCCTGCCGCGGCGTCGTCACCACGCTGAACAAGCTGGGGCTGGACGTCGCCGGGCGCGACCTGGGCGGCATCCGCAAGTGGTTCGCCGAGCAGAACGTCGAGGACTACCTCGCCAAGGTCTTCGAGATGGCCGGGCTCGACTACGCCGTCATGACCAACGACCCCTTCCAGTCGGCCGAGGTCGAACACTGGGACGCCGACAAGCCCGGCTGCGAGCTGCTCAAGCCCGCCCTGCGGATCGACCCGCTGATCGTCAACTGGCCCGCCGCGGCCGAAACGATGAAGGCCGCCGGCTACGAGACCGTCCCCGGCCTGGAGCCGGAGAGCTTCGACGAGGCCCGCAGCTTCAAGGAGGCCCGGCGGTTCCTGGCCGACTGGGCCAAGCGAATGAAGCCGGTCTACATGGCGATGAGCCTCCCGCCGGACTTCCATTACCCCGCCGATGACCAGCTCTACGGGCGGGTGTACCGCAACGTGATCCTGCCGACGGCCAAGGAGCTCGACCTGCCGATCGCGATGATGATCGGCGTCCGCAAGCGGGTGAACCCCGCCCTCGGCGACGGCGGCGACGCGGTAGGGGTCGCGGACGTCTCGGCCGTGCAGAACCTCTGCGCCGAGAACCCGGACGCGAAGTTCCTGGTGACGATGCTCTCGCGGGTCAACCAGCACGAGCTGTGCGTCTGTGCGAGGAAGTTCGGCAACCTGCACCTGTTCGGCTGCTGGTGGTTCTGCAACGACCCGAGCATCATCGACGAGATCTCGCGGATGCGGCTGGAGCTGCTGGGGGCGAACTTCACGCTGAACCACAGCGACGCCCGCGTGCTGGACCAGTTGATCTACAAGTGGTCGCACACCCGCGCCCTCGCCGCCGACGTCCTTGCCGACAAGTACCGCCTGCTGTTCGAAGCAGGCTGGCGCCCCACCGAGGACGAGGTCGCCCGCGACGTCCGCAACTGCTTCGGCGGCGCGTTCGAGGAGTTCATGGCGAAGTAGCGGGCCGGTCCTCCGGGGGGGCGGTAACGCCCGTCACGCGTCGAGCACGGGGCCTTCGACTCGAACCCGCTGGCGCCGACGCGCTCGAGGGCTCGCCGGTTCGCTTCCTCGCCGGGACGCGCGTCCCGGGATCGCTCGCATCCGCGTTCTACCTGCCCAGCTCCCGGCTGCGCGCTGCGGCGGCGCGGATGGCGGCGGTGAGGTGGGCCTGGACCTCCCCGGCTTCCATGGTCTCGATGGCGCGCTGCGTCGTCCCGCCCGGGCTGGTCACCCGCTCGCGGAGGACCGCGGGGTCTTCCTCGGTCTCGGCCAGGAGCCTGCCTGCCCCCACGCAGGTCTGCACGGCCAGGCGGGTGGCGACGTCGCGGGGCAGTCCCTCGGCGACGCCGGCGGCGACCATGGCCTCGACGAGGTAGAACACGTACGCCGGCCCGGAGCCCGAGACGGCCGTGACGGCGTCCATGTCGGCCTCCTCGACGAGGACGACCTTTCCGCAGGCCCCGCAGAGCGTCCGGGCCCAGTCGAGGTCGTCGTCGGTCGCTCGCGGACCGGGGGCCAGGGCGGTCATGCCTTCGCCGACGAGCATGGGCGTGTTGGGCATGGCCCGGACGATCCTCCCGCGCCCGCCGAGGCGCCCGTCGATGAACCCCGTGGCCGTCCCCGCGGCGATCGACAGCACGGTCGCGTCCTCGCCCACCGCCGCGGCGACGCCATCGAGCACCTCGCCCATCACCTGCGGCTTGACCGCCAGCAGCACCCGCGGGCAGGCCGCGGCGGCGGGGTTGTCGTCCACGCAGGAGACGCCGAGGCCCTCGACGAGCTCCTCCCGCCGTGTGGCGCGGGGCTCGGAGACCACGACGTCTTTGCCCGCCGCGACCCCGCCGCCCAGGGCGCCGCGCAGGATCGCCTCGGCCATGTTGCCCCCGCCGATCACGCCAAGCTCATAGTCCGCCATGTCCGTCTCCCATCTGGTCCTGATCGCTATGCCGCCCGCCGGTCGCCTGGCCAGGGCCCCGGCCGGCCGCTGTCGGCGGGCCGCCGCGGCGGCGGGCGAAGCCCGTGCCTCTCACCCGTCGCCGAACACCTCATTCTCGCGTTGGCGGGCGAACTGGTTGGTGTACAGGTCATGGTAGTGGCCGCCGAGGCGGATCAGCTCCCGGTGCGTGCCGTCCTCGGCAATCCGCCCGTCGCGGACGACCAGGATGCGGTCGGCCGAGCGGATCGTGCTCAGCCGGTGGGCGATCACGAAGCTGATCCGCCCCGACAGCGCCCGCTCGACGCCGCGCTGAATCCGCCGCTCGGTCTCGGTGTCCACGCTGCTGGTCGCCTCGTCCATCACGAAGATCTGCGGGTCGGCGAGGATCGCCCGCGCCAGGGCCACGAGCTGCTTCTGGCCCGTGGACAGCTTCCCGCCGCCCTTGCCCACCTCGGTCTCGAAGCCCTCGGGCAGCTCGGCGATGAACTCATGGGCCCCGGCCAGCTCGGCGGCGCGGCGGACTTCCTCGTCGGTCGCCTCCAGCCGCCCGTAGCGGATGTTCCACGCCACCGTCCCGCTGAAGAGCTGCGGCGTCTGGAGCACGATGCCCAGGTTCGACTGGAGCCACCGCAGCGGGCGCCGGCGGTAGTCCACGCCGTTGATCAGCACCTCGCCGGCGGTGGGCTCGTAGAAGCGGCAGAGCAGGCTGACGATCGTCGTCTTGCCCCCGCCGGTCGGGCCGACCAGGGCGATCGTCTGCCCCCGCTCGACGCGGAGGTTGAAGTCCGCAAGCACCGGCTCGCCCGCCTCGTAGGCGAAGTCCACGTCGCGGAACTCGACGGTCTCGATCCGGTCCGGCAGGCCGTCCTCGGCCAGGCCCGCCACGCCGTCGGGGTGCTCGGCCTTGTGGCGCTCGACGGCCTCGATCACCTCCGGGGCGTCCTGGATCTCCGGCTCGGTGTCGAGCAGGCCGATGATCCGCTCGGCGGCGGCCTGGGCGGACTGGAGGTCCACGAACAGCCGGCTCAGCTCCTGGATGGGGATGAAGAAGAAGCTGGCGTAGGCGATGAACATGTAGAGGTCGCCGAGGGCCATCCGGTCGGCGATGACGTCCGAGCCGCCCTTCCACAGCGCCAGGGCCACGCCGATGCTGCCGAGCGTGAACACGCCGGGCATGAAGATCGACGACCAGATCGCGTTGCGCACGCTCGCGCCGTACATGCGGTCGGTGAGCCGCTCGAACTCGCGGAGGTTGTCGGCCTCGCGAACGAGGGTCTTGGTGGTCCGCACGCCGGAGATGGCCTCGTTGTACGCGGCGGTGATCGTCGAGTTCGCCTTGCGGACGTCGCGGCTGGCCTGGAGGATCCGCTTCTGGAAGATCACGCTCACCCACGCCATGGCGGGCACGATGGCGAGGACCAGCAGCCCGAGCTGCCAGTCGAAGACGACCATGAGGATCGACACGCCGATCATCAGGAACCCGCCCCAGATCAGGTCCAGCACGCCCCAGGCGAGGATCCGCGACAGGCGGTCGCAGTCGGTGGTCATCCGCGTGACGATCCACCCGACCGGGCGGCGGTCGTAGTAGCGGAAGCTCAGGTCCTGGAGGCGGTCGAAGCCCGCCTGGCGGATGTCCGTGCTGATCCCCGTCGAGATGATCGCGCCCAGGCGGATGAACAGCCAGATGCAGAACGCGAACGCCATCGCCAGCACGACGTACAGCAGCCCCCACGGCCAGATCACCGCGTCGGGGCCCTCGGCCGCGACCTCGTTGATCACCCGCCGCGTCACCAGCGTGAACGACGCGTCCATGCCCGCGGTGATGACGGCGGCCACGATCATGCCGATCATGTACCGCCAGTGGCGGCGCCCGCACTGGACGATCCGCCACCACAGCCGCAGGTTCAGCCGGCCCTGGTACTCTTCCTCGTGCGGTATGCTCAGTTGGGTCATGGCCTCGTCTCCCCGGCCTCGGCGGCGAGGTCCTCTTCGAGGTCGGTCTGCATCCGCCAGAGCCGCCTGTACAGCCCGTCGGCGTCGACGAGCTCCCCGTGCGTGCCTCGCTGGACGATCCGCCCGTGATCGAGCACGAGGATTCGGTCGGCCTGCATCAGCGTGCTGAGGCGGTGGGCGATCAGCAGCGTGGCCTTTCGCCCGTGGCGCCGGCGGAGGGCATCGAGGATCATCGCCTCGGTCTCGGTGTCGACGGCGCTGAGGGCGTCGTCGAGCAGCAGCACGGGCGGGTCGGCGAGGATGGCGCGCGCCAGCGCGACCCGCTGGCGCTGCCCGCCCGAGAGCGTCACGCCGCGCTCGCCGACGAGCGTCTCGTAGCCCTTGTCGAACTCGCTGATCGCGTCGTGGACGCACGCGGCGCGGGCGGCCTCGGCGACGGCGTCGTCGGTCGCCTCCGAGGCGCCCCCGAGGCGGATGTTGTCGCCCAGTGTCTTGGAGTACAGGAACGGCTCCTGCAGCACCGTGCCGAACTGCCGCCGCACCGCCTTCCGCGGCACCGACCGCAACTCCACCCCGCCCAGGCGGATCGCGCCTTGCTCGTACTCGTACAGCCGAAGCAGCAGGGAGACCAGCGTCGTCTTGCCCGAGCCGCTGGGGCCCAGCAGCGCCACCGTCTCGCCCGGGCGGACGCGGAACGAGACGTCCCGCAGCACCGGCTCGGCGCCGTCGTGGGCGTACGTCAGGCCCTCGACCGCCAGCTCGCCCTCGCCGGGGAACGCCGCCTCGCCGCCCGGGTCGGCGGCGTCCTCGCGCCGCTCGTCCAGCACCTCGTTGATCCGCTCCAGCGCCACCGACGCCTTGCCGAAGTCCGCCAGGACCCGCCCCATCTGCCGGATCGGCCACATGAACATGTGCACGAACGACATGAAGGCGAACATCGCCCCGGCGCTGAGCCCGCCCGGCGTGCCCCACCCGGTCACCATCAGGTACGCCCCCAGCAGCATGACCACCGCGATCTGGAGCGTGCAGAACAGGTCCGAGACCGACCAGAACCACGAGAAGAGCCGGACCAGCCGCCGCCACTTCGTGCGGTAGTCCCGGTTCCGCTCGCCGAACCGCGCCGACTCGTGCTCGCCACGGGCGAACGCGCGGACCACCCGGATGCCCGTAAGATTCTCCTCCAACACGGCCGTCATCCGCCCCTCCGCCTCGTCGCAGATGCGGAACGACTTGCGGACGCGGAGGAAGAACCAGACCGAGTAGGCGAGGATCAGCGGCATAAGCGACACGGCCGCGATGGTCATCTTCACGCTGATCGCCAGCATGATGGGCACGCCGACGGCGATGTTGATGCCGGCGCGGCCGATCTCGGTGGCGCTGACGGCGAGGAAGAGCCGGACGGTCTCGACGTCGCTGGAGCAGCGTTGGACGAGGTCGCCGGTGTCGGTGCGGTCGTGGTAGGCGCAGCGCAGGTGCTGGAGGTGGTCGTAGAGCCTCTCGCGGAGGTTGCGGACGACGTCCTCGCTGGCCCGCGCGGCCCAGTAGCCCTTGAGAAACGCCAGCGACCCGGCCAGGGCGGTGACGGCGAGCATGGCCAGCCCGGCGATCCAGAGGTTGCGGACGAGCACGCTCCGCCCGCCGACGGCCTGGACGAAGCGGACGATCGGCGCCGGCGCCGACAGCGGCTTGCCCGCGATCACGTGGTCGATCGCCCACATCCGGATCACCGGCGAGAGGTACATCAGCCCGCTGGACAGGACGATGGCAACGGTGGCCGCGACGTAGTACCGCCGCCGGCCACGGACCAGCTCCCACATTGCCGTCACGCGATCGAGCATCGTCTCACACTCTCGGGGCGCCCGTACGCCGGGCGCCGGTCACGCCATGAAAAAGGCCCGCGGATTCGCGCGGGCCCGGGTGCTGCAAAGCAAATGGCCCGCTCGCGGCTGGGCAAGCGGGCCGGCACGGACAATCAGGTCCCCGACCCGCTCACCTCCACCCGCGCACGCCGACAGGCGGCAGGACGCGAATCGCAGAATGGGTCCGGGGCATCACCATAGGCATCTCCTGGAATCCGCACTCTACCGCCCCGTCCCCGCCGGGCAAGTGAAAACCGCGAAAAACCATCGGGGTTCGGCGCTGACCTCGCCTGGATCTTCGCGGCTTGTCCGAAAGAGGCCGCCGGCCTCGGGGGGTTCAAAGGGCCCGGGGCAACGCGGTATAATGGAGCGACTCGCTTGCCTGCCTTTGCGGGCGAGCCGGAGAGATCATCATGCGGACGTGCAAGCCAGACCGGTCGGTCCTCGCGGGGTTGGTTCTTTCGGCGTTTCTGCTGTCCTGGCACCCGGGGGCGTGGGCGGTCGCGGCCGTCGGGGAGCCCTCGGCCCCCCGCGTCGAGGCCGAGGACGCCAACGCACCCGAGCCCAAGCGCCGGGACGTGACCGTCGAGGGCGTCACGCGGCAGATCGGCGAGGTCCTCCGCCGCGCCGTCGGGGGCGGCGCCGGGGCCGACGAGCCCGACGACAAGCCCCCCACCGACGCGAACACGCTGGACGGCTGCCGGGCGCTGCACATGAAGGGCCGCTACGCCAAGGCCCGTCGCGCCTACCGGAAGCTGCTGGACGACAAGGAGCTGGCCGTCTCCGCCGCGATCGGCCTGGCCGAGGCGCAGGCCATGCTCGGCGACTATGCCGAGGCCGTCGAATCGCTGGAGAAGGTCGCCGAAGCCGGTGCGGGGCGGGCGGACTGGCGCGTCGCGATGGCCGAGCGCCTCGCGGCGGTCGGCCGCTACCACGACGCCCTCGCCCACGCCGCCGAGGCCCGCGACCTCCGGGCGGACTGGGCGCCGGCGATCCTCGCCCACGGGCGCATGCTGGAGACGCTGGGCCGCAAGGACAAGGCCGTCGAGGTCTACAAGTCGATGTCGCGCGTCATCAAGGCCGACGCCTACCGCAGCGACGCCCGCAGCCTCGTCGCCCTCGGGGCCATCATGGACCGCTTCGCCGTCCTCACCGGCCGGCGGGCCAGCGAGCAGGCCGCCAACATCCTCCACAACTACCTCCAGGAAGCCTATCTCAAGGTGGACGAGGACTACTGGCCGGCGAACGTCGCGGCCGGAATGTTCCTGCTGAGCAAGCACCGCCCGGCGCAGGCGGCGAAGGAGTTCGCCCGGGCCGCCAAGCTCAACCCCCACCTGCCGGACGTGCACGTGGGCATGGGCGTGTTGGCGCTGGGCAAGTGGAAGTTCGAGGACTGCCTCAAGGCCATCGGCAAGGCCCTGAAGATCAACCCCCGCCACCAGGACGCGCTGCTGCTCAAGGGCATCTGCCTCATGCAGTGGCGGAAGTTCGACGAGGTCCCCGCCGTCGTCGAGAAGGTCCTCGAGACCAACCCGAACCACCTCGACGCCCTCAGCCTCCTGGCCGCGGTGCATATCCGCACCGGCGACGACGACAAGGCCCGCCCGTTCATGGACCGCGTCGAGGAAGTCAATCCCCGCTACCACGGCCTGCCGAACGCGATCGGCGAGTGGCTGGCGGCCGGCCGGCAGTTCGACAAGGCCGAGGTGTACTACCTCCGCGCCATCGAGCTGGCCCCCGAGCAGGGGGACCCGGTAACGAACCTCGGCCAGATGTACATGCAGACCGGCGACGAGGCCAAGGCCCGGGAGGTCCTCCAGAAGGCTCACGAGATCGACGATTTCCGCGCCGACGTGGTCAACTTCCTGAACCTCCTGGAGAAGATGGAGGACTACGACGTCCGGGAGACCGAGAACTTCATCGTGAAGGTCGACGGCAAGCACGACGCGATCCTGCTCGACCAGGTGGCCGAGTACATGGAGCGCATCCACCGGGAGGTCTGCAACGATCTCGGCCACGTGCCGGACGTCAAGACGATGATCGAGTTCTTCCCGACGCACTCGGACTTCTCGATCCGCATCACGGGCAAGGGGTGGATCGGCACGGTGGGGGCGTGCACCGGGCGGGTGATCGCCCTGGTCGCCCCCAACACCGAGCGGAGCCAGTTCGGCACGCACAACTGGGCGACGGTGCTGCGGCACGAGTACACGCATACGGTGACCCTCTCGGCCACGAAGAACCGCATCCCGCACTGGTTCACCGAGGCCTGCGCGGTCTGGCAGCAGCCGGACAAGCGCAACTACCGCTTCGTGCGGATGCTGGTCCAGGCAACGCGGATGGGGCGGCTGTTCAAGATGAAGGAGCTGGACTGGGGCTTCATTCGCCCCAAGCGGGCCGGCGACCGCTCGCTGGCATACGCCCAGAGCGAATGGGTGATGGAGTACATCATCGAGGAACGGGGCTACGAGACGATCCCGAAGATGCTCCAGGGATTCGGCGACGGCATGACGCAGGCGGAGGTCTTCGAGAAGATCGTCGGCGTCCCCGAGAAGGACTTCGACAAGGCGTTCAAGGCATGGGCGAAGGACCGCGTCAGGAAGTGGGGCTTCCCCGCCGACCCGCCGCCGGACTACGACGACGCCCGCAAGGCCGTCAAGGAGCATCCCCGCGACCCCGACGCGCAGGCCGAGTACGCCGTCGCGCTGTTCTACCGACGGAAGCTCGACGACGCCGAGCGAGCCGCCCGCAAGGCCATCGAGCTCGACGCCCGGCACGCCCGGGCCCTGGCCGTGCTCGCCACCGTGCTGGAGATGAAGAAGGAGTACGACGAGGCCATCGCCGTGGCCGAGAAGCTCGAACGGAGCGACCCGACGACCGCCCACGCCCCGCGCGTGCTGGCCAAGTGCCACATGGCCCGCAAGGACTGGGCCAAGGCGATCCCCGCCCTGGAGCTGCTCCAGCAGCGACAGGAGCTGGACAGCTTCAGCTACGAGCACCTGGCGAAGATCTACACGCAGCTCGGCCAGCCGGCCAAGGCCCTGCCCCACCTGGTGCACCTGCACCGCCACACCATGCGGGACCCCAAGTACGCCCGCCAGATCGCCGAAATCTACCGGGCGATGGGCAAGCACGACATGGCCCTGCTCTACTTCGAGCAGGTCACGTACATCAACCCCTACCAGCCCAACGCCTACGAGGCGATGGCGGCCATTCACCGCACGCTGCGGGAATACGACAAGGCGGTGGCGGCAATCGAGAGAGTCTGCCTGCTGGAGCCGGACTCGGCCGACACGTGGGCGAAGACCGCGATGATGCGCTACCTCGCCGGGCGGGCGCAGAAGGACCTGCCCATGCTGGAGCGAGCCCGCGACGCCGCCCGCAAGGCCCTGGACATCGACCCCGACAGCCGCGCCGGCGACGTGCTGGAACGCATCGACGCCGCCCTCGAGCTGATGAAGGAGACCACGTGAGCCGCGACATCTCGATCCGCGACTTCCAGCAGTTCATCCGCGAGAAGTACTACGCCCGCGACAGCGAACGCGGCACGCCGGGGACCTTCATGTGGTTCATCGAGGAAGTCGGCGAGCTCGCCACCGCCCTCGCCGGGGACGACCACGCCAACAAGGAAGAGGAGTTCGCCGACGTCCTGGCCTGGATGTGCACCCTCGCCAACATCAACGACGTCGACCTCACCAAGGCCGTCGAAAAATACACCGTCGGGCACGTGGAGGGGTTCAAGTAGCCCGCCGATTGACACCGCCTATCCCGGCCGGGATACTCTCGGCATGATGGGTTTCGTGCTCGACGTCCTGTATCTCGCCGGACTGATCGCCCTCAGCCCGGTCTGGCTGACCCGCATGATCCGCCACGGGCGCTATCGCAGCGACCTCGGGCAGCGGCTCGGGGGCGCGCCTCGCACCTACGGCCGACAGCCGGTCATCTGGGTCCACGGCGTGAGCCTCGGCGAGATCAACGCCGCCCGCGGCATCGTCGCCGCGCTGCACAGCCAGCTTCCCGACTTCCGCGTGGTGGTCTCCACGACGACCGACACCGGCATGGCCGCGGCGAAACGCCACTTCGAGCCCGACCACACCGTCTTCCGCTGGCCGCTGGACTTCAGCCTCGCCGTCGCCCGGGCCATAGACCGCGTCCGCCCCGACCTCGTCGTGCTCATGGAGGGCGAGGCCTGGCCCAACTTCCTCGCCGCCTGCAACGCCCGCGACATCCCCGCGGTCATCGTCAACGCCCGCATGTCCGCGGACAAGGGCTACCCGCGATACCGCAGACTCGGCAGCCTGGCCGCGACGCTCTTCAACCGCCTCGCCGCCATCGGCGCCCAGAACGAAGATTACGCCGAACGGTTCCGCTCGCTCGGCGTCGATCCCGGGCGCGTCCACGTCACCGGCATGCTGAAGTTCGACACCGCCGAGGTCGCCGACAGCCTGCCCGGCCAGGAGGCCCTCGCCGAGGCGATGGGCATCGCCGACGACGCGCCGCTGATCGTCGCCGGCGGGACCGGACCCGGCGAGGAGGCCATGCTCCTGGAGGTCCGCCGGCGGCTTCTCGACCGCCATCCCGACGCCCGCCTGGCCCTCGTGCCGCGGAAACCCGAGCGCTTCGAGGAGGTCGCCCGCCTCATCCGCGACCGCGGGCTCGAGCCCATTCGCCGGTCCGAACGCCCCGACGGCGGCGACGGCCCCGCGCCCCCCCCCGCGCCCGTGCTGCTGGGAGACACCATGGGCGAGCTGCGGCGGTTCTACGCGCTGGCGTCGGCGGTGTTCGTCGGGCGGTCGCTGGTGCCCATGGGCGGCTCGGACATGATCGAGGCCGCGGCGCTGGGCAAGCCGACCGCCTTCGGGCCCCACACGTTCAACTTCCCCCAGGCCGACGCCCTCGCCGACCACGGCTGCGCCCGCGTCGCCGACGCCGATGCCCTCGCCGAGCGGCTCGACGCGTGGCTGGCCGACCCGGCCGCCGCCGCCGAGGCCGGCCGGGCCGCGCAGCAATACGTCCGCGACCAGCAGGGCGCCGCCCGCCGCAACGTGGAGATGATCTGCCGCGTGCTTCACCGCGTCCCGGCCGCGGCGCCGGGGGCGATCGCCACCGACGAAATAGGCACCGCCCATGCCTGACCGCACGATCCGACAGCAGGTGCTCGTCCCGGCCCGCCGCGTGGTGGTGAAGGTCGGCACGCACGGGGTGTGCGACGACTCCGGGCGGCTGGACACGCGCAGCGTCCGCTCGCTGGCCCGCCAGATGGTCGCCATCCTCGAACAGGGCCGGGCCGTCACGCTCGTCGCCAGCGGCGCGATCGGGGCCGGGCTCCGCGAGCTCGACCTGCCCGCCCGCCCCAAGAGCGTGCCGGAACTCCAGGCCGTCGCGGCCGTGGGACAGGGACAGCTCATGCGGGCGTTCCACGACGCCTTCGCCCGCCGCGGCGTGCGGGTGGCGCAGGTGCTGCTGACGCGGGACGATTTCGAGGACCGCACGCGCTACCTGAACATCCGCAACACGCTGCGGGCGCTGCACGAGATGGGCGCCCTGGCGATCATCAACGAGAACGACGCCGTCGCCATCGACGAGATCCGCTACGGCGACAACGACATCATCGCCGCCCACGTCGCGAACATGCTCGCCGCCGAGGTGCTGGTCTTCCTGAGCACCGTCGACGGCGTGCTCGACGGCGAGGAGGTCGTGGACGTCGTCCAGCACGGCGACGACGAGGCCCATGGCCTCGCCAGCGACGACCGCTCCCGGCTGGGCTCGGGGGGCATGGCCAGCAAGATGGCGGCCGCGGGAATCGTCACCAAGGCCGGCGAGGTCGCCGTCATCGCCAACGCCCGCACGCCCAACGTGCTCGTGCGCCTGCTGGCGGGCAAGCGCCTGGGCACGCTGTTCGCCCCGGCCAGGCGGAAGCTCTCCAGCCGCCGGCGGTGGATCGGGCAGGCGTCCCGCCCGGCCGGGAAGCTCGCGCTGGACGACGGCGCCGTCCGTGCGATCCTCGAGCGGGGCAAGAGCCTCCTGCCGGCGGGGATCGTGGACGTCCAGGGCCGCTTCGGCAAGGGCGCGACCGTCGCCCTGACCGACACCGGCGGGCGGGAGATCGCCCGAGGCCTGACAAACTACTCCGCCGACCAGCTTCGCCGCATCAAGGGCCTCAAGAGCCCCCAGATCCCCGCCGCCCTCGGCGACAAACCCTACGACGAAGCCGTCCACCGCAACAACATGACGCTGCGGTAGGCCGGCGCGGGTTTCATTGGCCTGGCCCTCACATCGCCGTCACCCCTCGAGCCGGTCATTCCCCTCGTCGCCGTGAGCCGCGATCGCGCCGGCGTCGTCGCGGATGTCCCCGTCGGGGTGGCCTTCGATGGTGTTGCCCGAGAGGGTGACGTTCTCGACGCCCTCGGCCAGCCACAGCCCGTGGCGCTGCCGCCGGTCGTCCCCGCTGCGGGTCTCCCGGATGACGTTATCCTCCAGCACGAGGTCGCGGGTGATCGGCATGACGTGCACGCCGCATCCGATGCTCTCCCACGGTTCCAGCCGCGACTTGACCTCCGCCAGCTCATCCCCGCGGGAGCCGTTGTCCTCGATCACGTTCTCCCGCAGCGTGTTGCGGTGCGCGCCGTTGGCGGCCGTCTTGGCCCGAAAGGCGATCCCGTATTTGCGGTTGCGGTAGACGCGGTTGCGGGCGATGAGGTTGTCGGTGTCCTTGTGCCCGATGCAGATGCCGCTCCGCAGCCCGATCAGCCCGTTGTCGTGAATGTCGTTGTCCACGAACTCGCCGTGATGGATGCCCCAGCAGATGTACAGCCCGTCGTAGCCGTTGTGGTGGATGTGGCACCGCCGCACGGCCGCGTAGGCCGAGTGGCTGCCCGGGTGGATGCCGTACCAGCCGTTCCCCGCCGTCTCGCAGTCCTCGATGACCGACCGCACGGACGTCTTGCCCACGCAGATGCCGTCGCCGGGGTTGCCCCGCACCGTCAGCGAGCGGAGCACCGCGTCGGGGCAGCGGTACAGGTACGCCGCCGCCTGTCTCATGCCGGCGACCGCGCCGTCGGGGTCCTCCACGCCGGCGTCGATCGTGAAGCCCTCGACGTGCACGAACGGCGCCTCGTAGCCGAGGATCATGGGGTAGTGATTGACCACCCGGCCGGCACATTCGGCGAGGCGGTCGGCGGTCAGGTAGCCGTCGAGGTAGAGCACCCCGTCGCGGATGTCGGTGACGGTCAGGAAGTCTCCCGCGTTCCAGCCGTTGCGGTCGTCCCGGGTGAGCACGCTCATGCCCGGCTGGAAGAGGTCGGGGTCGGCGGGCGCGATCTCGTCCTGCCCGACGTCGGCGTCGCAGGCCAGCTCCGCCCGGGCCACGGGGCCGCGGCGGCGGAGCACCGTGCCCTCGCCCTCGCCGATCAGCCGCACGCCCGGGCGCAGGCGAATCGTGCCGATCAGCTCGTACTCCCCGGCCGCGACGCGAACGGTCCCGCCGCCGCGGAAGGCGGCCGCGTCGAGGGCGATCTGGATCGCCCTGCCGGTCGCGCCGCAGACGTCCGCGCCGTCATGTCCTACGGTGATGATGTCGCGCGCGGCAGCTCGTGCGGTCATGGTTTCTCCGTGGCGGTTCGGTCGGATCGAGTGGTCCCCTCACGCCGCGGCCGGCCTGCGGCGGAGATGGCGTGCGACGATCAGAAGCGTCAGCCAGATGGCGACGGCGGCGACGGTGATGAGGAAGACCTGGAGCCCGCCCCAGGCGGCGAGCAGCGGGATGGCCATGGACGTCCACAGCCCGCCTCCCATGATCGGCTCGTGGAGGAGCTGCTTGGTGGCGAAGGCGTCGGCGGCGGGCGTTTCGTAGTCGGGATCGACGACGCGCAGCAACAGCAGGCCGGTGGCGGTCACGCCCATGGACTGGCCCATCTCGGCGATGGACCGCTCGAACCAGGCATCCGGAAGCAGCCAGCGCGCGAGCACGAGCACGCAGAAGACGTTCCAGGCGATGCCGGCGGCGATGAGGATCAGCAGCGGCGCCAGGCCGGCGACGATGACATCCAGGCGGATCGTGGCGATGGCGGCCACGACGAGGAAATCCAGCGAGGCGTTCTGGATTCGCCGCATCAGGCCCAGGTCGATCAGCTTGTGGCGGTCGAAGGTCTGCTCCCAGATCTGCACCAGCAGCCCGCCGAGCATGCACAGCGGGAACATGGGCACGCTGGCGAACAGCCGCTTCTCGGTCAGCCACGGGTGCAGGCGGTCGAGCTGGGCGAGGCCCTGCTTGAGCACGTAGCCGATCAGCAGCGCCACGCCGACGACCGCCAGGTGCAACGTGAAGGCCTCGATGGCATCGGCCTTGACGGTCAGCCGCCCGGCCGAGGGCCGCCGATCGACGGGGATGATCCCCACCGAGTCGTCCTCGGGCACGTCGGCGGGGCTGACGCGGCGGGTGGTCCAGCCCCGGCGGGTGGCGATGTTCACCAGCACCATGCCCACGACGATCGCCCCGAGGATGCCGCCGGTCGCGCTGGCCAGCGCGAAGTCCTTCCCCGCCGGCCAGTCGAGCATGTCAAAGGTCCGCGCGAGCCCGGCGGCCGTGCCGTGCCCGCCCTCGAAGCCGACCGGCAGGACGCCGCCGAAGACGTCGGGAATGCCGAACAGACCGCCCAGCAGGAAGATCACGAGCCCGACGCCGACGACGTACTGCCCCCAGGCGACGACCTGCCCGTAGGCGAGCTGCGTCCCGCAGCGGCGGACGAGCGAGCCGACCGGGGGGATCCGCACGCCGAGGAACAGGCACGCGAAGACGATGTTGATCAGGAACCCCGGCAGCTTCGACCACGTCTGCGCCCATGCCGACAACGCCTCGTCGGCAGTCAGAACCCACGCCTGCCACATCGACGGCTCGACCGGCGCTGCCGCAGGCTCGGGCGCCAAGGCCCCCACCGTCTGCACGACCGCCAGGCCCACCAGCCCGGCGATGACGCTGGCCGGCAGATACAGCCACTGCAGCGCGCGGATGCGCGTGCGAAGGACGTGGCCAACGAGCATCAGGACGCACAACGCGATGAACGCAAGCATGGGCTCTCTCCGCCGCGGCGTTTGCCAAGGGCCGCCCCGGCCCGGACGGGGCGAGGGTACCGCGGCCGCCCTCGCCGGACAAGCCGGGCTACTCGGGCTTGTCGGCGGGGTCCTTCCTGCCGGCCTGGTTGGCGAGGGCCTCGCGGACCTGCCGGTCGGGCAGGCGGGTGACGCGCCCGTCGGCGAAGGCGACGTAGGACACGCCCTCCCCTCGCTGGCCGGGCATGACCATGAGGATGCGCCGGGGATCGCGGAGGTCCTTGTTGCCGCTCTTGTGCGGCGGGTAGTACCGTACGCGACCCGAGGCGAGCAGGGCCTTGATCGGCGGGCCGTCAATGTACTTCGCCAGCGCCTTGTCCTCCAGGGAGTCGGGCATGCGCCCCTTGTCGACCTCGTACATGATCAGGCCCATCGCGAGCATGCGAAGGTCGGCCGTCTGTTTGGCCGTCCGGGCCTCCCGCCGGGCCTGCTCGATGCTGGGCATGAGCACCCAGGGCGTGGCCTGGCTGAACACGGCGGCGGCGAGGAACCCCGGCGACGGCATCGAGCCGTAGCTCTCGAAGGAGACGCCCTTGGCGTCGGCGGAGACGGCGCTGATCTGCGGCGAGACGTACTTCTCGACGGTCGGCAAGGGCGGCAGCCAGTCCGGGCGGACCTCGACGCGGGCCTCGCCGGCGGCGGCGTTGGCGCCGATCGTCCAGCCGATCAACGCCCAATGGTAAAGCTGGCGGACGATCTTCCCGCCGTTGGTGTAGCAGAGGATGCTCGGCTTGCCCGCCAGCTTCGAGCGGACCTTCCGGAACGCGTCGTCGGCGGTGAGCGACTTGCCCCCCCCCGCCGCGATGGCCGACTGGATCACCTGCGGATAGGCCGCGATGTACAGCCTCCCCTTGTGCAGCGCCCAGGCCGGCGCGACGGGCCAGGGCTCCCGCCGTGAGGCGTAGGAGACGTAGTGCACGTCGGTTCGCCCGGCCTTGACGGTGCGGAACCGGGGCACGTCGGTCCGGACGGGGCGTCGGCCCTCGCCCTCCGGCGGCGGGGGGAACTGCTTGCCAACGGCGGTTACGAGCTTGTCGATGCCGGCCTGGAGCTTCTCGGGGTCCTTGGCCTGGACCGTGATCAGCGTGCCGGTGAGGAACCCGCCCCAGGACGGCGCGCTGGAGACCACCCAGGTATCGCCGAGGTTGTCCAGCAGGTCGCCGGTGACGCTGAGGCCCAGTTCGTCCTCGGCCTCGCCGAGCTCGGCGGCGAACTCCTTGTCCGCCTCGGGGTCGATGGCCTTGACCGCCCGGCGGAGCTCTTCGTACGTGGCCGAGGGGGCGACGCGCCCGGCCAGGACGATGTCCGCGTCGGGGGGCACGCTGGCCAGGTCGGCGTCGGTCAGGGGTGTCCCGGCCAGGGGCAGCAGGACGCCGCGGTGCGGTGCGGGCGTGAAGATGCGGGCGTGGGTGTAGAGGCCGCGCTCGACGACGCGCATCGTCGCCGCCACGGCGGAGACGCGGTCCAGACCCGCCGCGGCGGTGATCCGCTCGATGAGGTCCTCGGTTTCGCCGGGGGCGGCCTCGCCCCGCGCCCGCGCGGTGTCGCTGAGCTTCTTGGCCGCCGCCGCGACCGCCACGACGTCGACGTAATACGCCAACTGGGCGTCGCCCTCACCGAGGGCGGCCAGGCGGGCGGCGAACGCCTCGTCGGTGGCCAGGCTCTTGGCCGGCGCCACGGCGGCCAGGGCAGGCACGGCGTCGTCCCCGACGGCGAGGAACAGGACGTTGCCCAAGTAGCCCAGCGAGATGGCCGGGCCGCCCCGAGGCTTGTGCGTGCGGTAGGTGACGGTGCCCGCGGTGCCTTCGGTAAGCGGGATCTCGTCGGCCAGCATGTCCAGGGCCTCGTCGAGCTGCTTGGCGAAGGCCTCGCGGTCCTTGCCGAGGTCCACCAGGATGTAGCCGCGCGGCTTGGGGCCTTCGGGCCCGGCCTCCAGGCTCACCAGGGCCAGCGCCAGGGGGTGCTGCCAGCCGATCTTCGCCATCCGCCAGGCCCGCTGGAAGAGCTGGCGGCCCTTCTCGTCGCGGATGTCCCGCAGCAGGGCGTCGTGGAGTGAGCCGAGCATCTCGCCGGCGGCGGGCTCGTTGAGCAGTTGGCCGAACATCGAGCCGTCGAACGTCAGACTCCGCCCGCCCCAGCCGGCGTAGATCATCGTCTCGGGCGGGAGGCGGTCCGCCAGGGGCGCGCCGGCCCGGCCGGGGGCGGCGGCGGTCAGGATGCAGACGATGGCCAGGAGCCAGGGAGCCCGATTTCTCATGGGGATGTCCTCCGCCCGCTCCGGCACCGGCCGGGGCGCGGGCGCTGTGGGCCGCAACGGCCCGTTCGAACGTGCGTTCGCGTGGACCCGATTCCGGCGGTCATGATACGGCGGGGCCGCGGCGGCCCGCCAGCGCTTTTCGCTGCGGCAAGTTCTCGACCATCCTCGACCTTCCGCCGCCGCGGAACGTACTATGGACTATGAGGATGATCCGGAGGCTCCTGACAGTCTTGACGGCCCTGGCCGCCGCGTCGGCCGGCTGCGACGCCCCGCCTGCGGGCAGGCCGGCCACGCCGATGACCACGCGCTTCGATGTCCGCCCGTGGGATACCGGCACGGGGAGGGGGCGGGAACTGGTCAGCGAGCACTACCGCGTGTTCACCACGGCCGAGAGCCCCGAGATCCTCAACTACCTGCCGGGGTTTCTCGAGGCCGCCCACGACAACTACCTGTCGCTGACGGGCCTGCCCGACCGCCCTGCCGCCGAGCCCATGGCGGTCTACATGATGGGCACGCGCCAGGAGTGGGCGTCGCTGACCCGGTCGATCGTGGGCCCGCAGTGGGACACCTACGCCCAGATCCAGGCCGGGGGGTACTGCTTCAGAGGCGTTTGCGTGTTCTGGGACATCGGGGGGATCGCCTCGCTGTCGGTCGCCAGCCACGAGGGGCTCCACCAGTTCGTCCACCACCGCTTCGCCGAGCGGCTGCCGATGTGGCTGGAGGAGGGCCTTGCCGCCCAGGCCGAGGGCTACGAGGTAGACGGCCCGAGCGTCCGCTTCACGCCGGGGCGCAACCCCGCGCGGTTCAACGACCTCCGCCACGCGATGGTCAACGACTGGTGGATCCCGCTGGAAAAGCTGCTGGTGATGGACGGCGGGGACGCCGTCGCCCTCGGCGCGCCCGAACGGGCCGTGGGCTACTACGCCCAGGTCTGGGCCCTCGGGGACCTGCTCCGCACCGCGCCGGACCTGGCCGACAAGCGGGCCGAACTGCTCGCCGACGCCGAGGCAGGCCGCTTCCACGAACGCCTCGACATGCCCCGCGCCAAGCTCGAACGCGTGCGCCGGCTGGGGCGGGCGTACAATCGCCTTGTCTCTGTGCCGCTGTTTCGACGATATATCACAGCGGAACTCGATACCTTCGACGCCCGGCTCAAGAAGCACGCCCGGGAACTGGCCGGGCTCGATTGAGCCGTGCCTTAGCCGGCGCCCGCGCGTCGGCCGGCGGAGAAAGACGCTCCATGCGTGTGCTCAGCATTCTGTCGCCCGGACGCATCAAGGTTCCCCTGGAGGCCGCCGACAAGGTCGGCGCCGTCACCGAGCTGATCGACCTGCTCGCCGAGGAAGGGTCGGTCTCCGACCCAGGGGAGGCCCTCCGCGCCGTCCTCGCCCGCGAGGGGATCCGCACCACCGGCATCGGGCACCGCGTCGCCATGCCCCACGCCAAGACCGACGCGGTCGCCTCGCTGGCGATGGCGTTCGGTCGCACGGCCGAGCCGGTCGATTTCAAGAGCATCGACGGGCGCGGCGTGCGGCTGGTCGCCCTGCTGTTGAGCCCCCCGGAGCAGGCCGCCGGGCACATCCAGGCCCTGGCGCGGGTGGCGCGGCTGCTGTCGTTTCAGGCTTTCCGCCGCCGACTGATGGAAGCGCAGACCCCCGGGGCCGTACTGGAAGCCTTCGCGGAGCACGAGAGGGAACACGACCGACCCGCCTCGGCGATCGCCCCGCCGAGAACGATGTAGCGGGGCCTACTTCCCCAGCAGGCACTTGGATTCGCCCACGAGGGCGAAGGAGCCGCAGACGCAGATCAGGTCTTCCCGGCTGACGGCACTGTGGGCGACGTGCAGGGCGTCGCGCAGCGTCTCGGTGACCTGGCCGACCCGGCCGGTCATCTCCTCGTACCGCTCGGCCAACTCGGGGGGCCTGGCGACGCGGGTGTTGTTGGACGCCTGCGTGAAGATCACCTTGTCGGCGCCGGTGGCGATCTCGGCCATCATCCCGTCGATGTCCTTGTCCCCGGCACAGCCGAAGACCATGACCATCGAATCGTAGGGGATGTGCTGGCCGATCGCCCGCATCAGGGCGCGCATCGAGGCGGCGTTGTGTGCCCCGTCGAGGAGGATCCGGGGGTCTTGGTGGACCATCTCCATCCGCCCGGGCAGATTGACCGCGGCCAGGCCGTTCATCGCGGCCCGGTCGTCGACCTCCAGCCCCTGGCCCTTGAGCTGATCCAGCAGCGCCAGGGCCAGCCCGCAGTTCAGCGCCTGGTGCTCGCCGAGGACCGGCACGGGCAGGTGCTCGAAGCGACTGCGCGGCGTGGTCAGGCAGATTCGCGTGTGGCAGCCGTTCTGGCGGGACGATTCCACCCGGTAGCTGAACTCGATGTCCTCGCCGGTGAACATCACCCGCGTGTTGGTGGCCTTGGCCGCCCGCTTGAGCGCACGCTTGGCCTCCGGCTCCTGGGGGACGCTGACGGCCGGGACGTTCGTCTTGAAAATCCCCGCCTTCTCCGTGGCAATCTGCTTGAGCGTCCCGCCGAGCTGGTGGATGTGGTCGATCGAGATGCTCGTGATCCCGCAGACCGCCGGGCTCAGCACGTTGGTGCTGTCCAGCCGCCCGCCGAGGCCGGTCTCGATGACGGCCACGTCCACCTCCTCGTCGAGGAAATGGCGGAAGGCCAGCGCGGTGAACAGCTCGAAGAAGGTCGGCTTGTCGTCGCCCATGTTCTCGACGACCGGCTCGATGCGGCAGATCAGGCGGGTCAGGCCGACCTGCGTGATCATGTCGCCGTTGATCTGGATCCGCTCGCGGATGTCGGAGATGTGGGGGGAGGTATACAGCCCGACGCGGTGCCCGCAGGCCTGGAGCATGCGGGCGAGCATCAAGGCCGTGGACCCCTTTCCCTTCGTGCCGGCGATGTGCACGGCGCGAATGCTCTTGTGGGGGTCGTCCAGCGCCTTCAGCAGGTCCCGCATGCGGGAGAGGCTGAAGGTGTCCCGATTGTAGCGAACCCTAAGCATCTGTTCGTAATCGGTTTGCGAGAACAGATACCGCAAAGCCGATTCGTACGACTTGCCGGGACGCTTGCGGGACTTCCGGGTAGCCTTGGAACGGGTCGCAGTCACCATATTGCGGCGAAGTATAGCCAGTAGCCCAAGCGATGTCAAGCGCCTGCGCGCCCAAACGGGCGATTTGCCCCGCTCCCGCCGGCCCCCGCGACGCGGTACTCGTTGTCCGGGCAAGCCTTCCGGGAACGGTCGGCGGCGCGGATCCGCACTTGAACCGCCGTCGCGGCGGTGGTTCAATGCCCGCAGTATCCGCCCGAGCCGACGACCGTCCCAGCGCGAAAGGGCCTGCGATGAGCTGCTTCCTCGGTATTGACGTGGGAACCTCCGGGACCAAGAGCCTCCTGATGGACCCGTCCGGGAAGGTCCTGGCCACCGCCTCGGCGGCCTACGACTTCGAGACGCCCCGCCCCGGCTGGACGCAGCAGGACCCGGACCTCTGGTGGCGGGCGACGGGCAAGAGCGTCCGGGCGGCGCTCAAGAAGGCCGGCGTCGACGGCAGGACCGTCGCGGGCATCGGACTCAGCGGGCAGATGCACGGGCTGGTCGTCACCGACGGCGCCGGCCAGCCCCTCCGCCCATGCCTGCTCTGGAACGACCAGCGCTCCGCCGACCAGGCCGGGCAGATCGAGGCCGCCTGCGGCGGGCGCAGCAAGCTCATCCGCCTGGCCGGCAACGCCGCGATGACCTCCTTCACGCTGACCAAGCTGCTCTGGGTCCGCGACAACGAGCCGCAAATCTACGCGAAGATCCGCCACCTCCTGCTGCCCAAGGACTACGTCCGCCTCTGCCTGACCGGCGAGTACGTCGGCGAGGTCTCGGACATGTCCGGCACGCTCATGCTCGACCAGAAGAAACGCAACTGGTCGAAAAAGATCCTCGACCTCTTCCAGATCGACCGCGACATCCTCCCCCCCGTCGTCGAGAGCCACGAGGTCACAGGCACGCTGCGAAAGCAGGCCGCCAGGAAGCTCGGGCTCGCCGAGGGCACGCCCGTCGTCGGCGGCGGGGGCGACCAGCCGGCCGGGGCGGTCGGCAACGGCGTCGTCCGCGACGGCCTGACCAGCGCCACCATGGGCACCAGCGGCGTGGTCTTCACGCACTCCAGGCAGTACGTCGTCGATCCCACCAGCCGCGTCAACACCTTCTGCTCCTGCGTGGACGGGGAGTACTGCGTCTTCGGGTGCATCCTCTCGGCCGGGGGGAGCTTCCAGTGGTTCCGCAACGTGCTGGGCGAAAAGGAGGTTGCCGCGGCGAAGCGCAAGAAGGTGGACCCCTACGAGCTGCTGACCGACCTGGCCTCCGAGGCCCAGCCGGGCTGCCGCGGCGTCTTCTGGCTGCCGTACCTGACCGGCGAGCGGACGCCGCACGCCGACCCGCACGCCAAGGCCGGCTGGGTGGGCATCCATGCGGGCACGACCCGCGGGGAGCTGGTCCGCTCGGTGATGGAGGGCGCGACGTTCGCCATGAACGACGCCGTGCGAATCCTCAAGGACGAGCGCGGGCTCCGCGTCCGACAGATCCGCCTCTCCGGTGGCGGGGCGCGAAGCGCGTTCTGGCGGCAGCTCCAGGCCGATATCTACGCGACGACCTGCGTGACCATCAACGCCGAGGAGGGCCCGGCCTACGGCGTGGCCCTGCTGGCGGCCGTGGGGACAGGGGCGTTCCAAAGCGTCGCCGAGGCCTGCAAGGCCGCCATCAGCGTCACCCGCACCGTCAAGCCCGACGCCAAGGCCAAACGCCTCTACGCCAGGCACTACGCCGAATACCGCCGCCTCTACCCGGCCCTCAAGGACGAATTCGCCGAGATCGCGAAGCTGTAGGCGCCGGGATACGGCGGGCGAAGCGCAAGGTCTTCAACGACCCGGCCGCCTTCGCCGAGGCCACCGGCGTCGGTGCGCAGCGTCTCGGCCCGGCCGGGGTTTGAGAATGCCGCCGAAGACGCCTATCGTTTCAGCAAGAGCCCCGCGACCCGGCCAGTGTATGCCGGCTGGGACACGGTCCCGGCCGAGATGTCGGCGCGGGTGAAGACCCTCGGCGGGCCGTTGCATCAAGCGACCGGCCGCCGGCGTCCATACTGAGGAGAACGACATGAACGACGAGCCGACCGTACGCCCGGCGCCGCTGGTCTGGTGGGCCGGGGGCTTGCTGCTGGGGCTCACCCAGGTGCTGGCCATCGCCGCGAAAAAGCCGCTGGGGGTCTCCACGCAGTTCGTCGTGGCCGAGGGCGTGGCCCTGCACGAGCACGCGCCCGAGTACGCCAAGGACCACCCGCTGATCGGCAAGCCCAAGTACAAGGAATTCGGCTACGGCTGGTGGCTGGACGTCGGGCTCGTCGGCGGGGCGTTCCTGGCCGCACTGTTCGCCGGCCGATGGCGGCCGAAAATCACCACCGCATGGTGGCGGGCCAACAACCGCGGCGCGTTCACCCGCCTGCTGGCGGGCTTCGCCGGCGGCTTCCTCATCCTGCTGGGGGCCCGGTTGGCCCACGGCTGCACCAGCGGGCAGTTCGCCAGCGGGTGGGCCCAGTTGTCCGTCTCGGCCGTGCCGTTCACCGTCACGCTGTTCGGCTTCGGCGTGTTGACGGCCTGGCTGTTCCACCGCAAGAGCCCGACGATCGAGCGCTGAGGAGAGAGGCCATGGACGCGATCCTGAGAGAGATCATGCTGCCGCTGGCGATCGGGGGCCTGTTCGGCGCGAGCCTGTACCTCGCCGGCCTGGCCGACCCGGACAAGATCGTCGGCACGTTGCGGTTCAAGGACTTCCACGCCCTGCGGACCATCGCCGTGTTCATCCTGGTGGGCATTGCGGGGACATGGGTGCTCGGCCTGACCGGGCAGGCGAACATGAGCCTCAAGCCCAACACGCTGGTCACCGTGCTGCTTGGCGGGGCATTGCTGGGCATCGGCTTCGGGCTGACGGGCTACTGCCCGGGCACGGGCCTGGCCTGTGCGGCGGCGGGGCGGTTCGACGCCCTGGTCACCGTGCTGGGCATGTTCGCCGGGGCGGGCGCGTACATCTACGTCTACCCGCACGTGGTCCCGAAACTGGAGAAGCTGGCGGACTACGGCAAGCAGACGCTGCCGCAGATCACCGGGACCAGGCCGCTCTGGTGGGTGGCGCCGATCGTGATCGGCGGCGTGCTGATCCTCTGGGCGACCAAGCCCCGCGACCGCTCGAAGGACGCCGACCTGCCCCCGGAGATGCGGTAGCGCCGCGCCGAAGCGCGTGGCGGACAGCGGGCCTCCCCCCCGCCGTCAGCCCATGGTCTCGTTGGCCAGGTCGTACAGCGGGTTGCCCGGCGCGGAGGTCGCGCCGCAGTTGCAGATGTAATTGTCCGGCCTCATGCCCATCAGGTCGCCGAGGGCATCCCAGGTCGCCGCCGTGCCGTGGCAGACGGCCACCGGCGTGTCCGGGCAGCGGCGTCGCACCGCCTCGATGCAGAAGCGGTAGACCTCCTCGTGAGTGGCCCGGGTGAAGGGCCCCCAGTGGACGCCGCGCAGGTCCTCGGCCGCGGCGGCGGCCTCGGCGCAGGCGTCGGGGTCCAGCAGGTTGGGGTCGATGAGCTTGGGCAGGTCCTCGAACTCGAACCAGCCCAGCAGCTCCAACGTGATCAGGTCCGGGCGGACCTGGGCGAAGAGCTCCTCGAACAGCGCGTCGTACTCCTGCCGCCAGTTGCGGACGGGCACGATGGGGCTGAGCCTTGCCCGCACGCGGTAGCCGGCCTGCTGGCACTTCCGCATGGCCTCGATCCGCTGGAGCATCGTGGCGGCGCGGCGGTCGATCTCGCGGCTGGCGGTCTCGGAGGTGATCGACCAACTGATGATGGTCCGCCCGCCATGGTCGAGGTCCAGCAGGAAGTCCACGTTGTCGCTCTTGGTGAAGAGCATGACGTAGCGGTCCGGCTCGCGGGCGAAGCGGCGGATCATCGGCGCGACGGAGTCCAGCTCCGGCTCGAACGGCGGCAGGTCCGTCATGTTGCTGTACTTGTAGAGCGTCTGGTGCGGGCGGGAGGCGAAGGCCTCCTCCAGCCGCCCGATCAGCCGCTCGACGTCCAGGTAGAACGTCACCCGCCGCCCGAATCCGCAGTACGCGCAGCGGAAGACGCACCCGTCGACGATGTTCAGCTCCAGGGCCGTCTGGCACTGCCCGCCGTGGTTCTCGCCCACGGTCCCGGCGTCGCGGAGCTTGACGAACCAGTCCTCGCGATCGTCCTGCCAGGGCGTGAACAGCAGCGCCGCGTCGTCGCCGAAGTCGTCCTTCCCGTGCCGCCGCTTGGAGATGCTCCAGAACGCCTCGGCCCCGGCGGCGTCGTACTCGCGGACGTCCTGGCACTGCACGTGCGGCAGGACGCGCTCCAGGCGCTCGCGGCAGTTGGGCAGGTCGTAGACGGCCGGGTCGATGTAGACGGTCTTGGCGGGAATGGGCAGCATGGCGCGGTCCTCGTCGTGGGGTCTGGGCGCATTATACGATGTCGCCGCCGGCGATGCAGCCCGGCGGCGGCTTGCCCGGCGGGCGGGGCGGGAGCATAATGGCGCGCGGAGAGACCGGCCCGAGGCCGGCGGACCCCTCAACGAAAGGCTGAGACATGAGCGGCACGCGGACGGGCGGATTCGGCATCGGGTTTCGCAGGGGCTGGAGCGACTGGCAGAAGGACATCGCCGCCGCGGCGGCCTGGGCGAAGGACAACGGCTTTGCCTGCATGGACGTCAAGGGCGTCGAGGACGTCCGCGCCGTCGCCGGCGCCGGCCTGGCCGTCGGCTCGGCCGACCTGCTGGACTGGAAGAGCCTGCTCTCGCCGGATTCGGGCAAGCGGGACGAGGCCGTCGCGGCCAACAGCGAGTACATTGCCGCCTGCGCCGAGGCCGGCGGGGTGCGGAGCTTCTTCTGCGTCATGCTGCCCGAGGACCCCGCCCTCCCGCGGGAGGAGAGCTTCGGCTACATGACCGACAGCTTCGCCCGCCTGGCCGAGCCCCTCGAGGCCGCCGGCGCCCGCGCGGTGATCGAGGGTTGGCCCGGCCCCGGCGCGCTGTGCTGCACGCCCGAGACGCTGCGGGCGTTCTATGCCGAGGTCGGCTCCGACGCGATGGGCTTCAACTACGACCCGTCGCACCTCATCCGCATGGGCATCGACCCGCTGCGGTTCCTCGACGAATTCGCCGAGCGGGTCGGGCACGTCCACGGCAAGGACACCGAGCTGCTGGACGAGCGCCTCTACGAGCTCGGGCGCGAGCAGAAGCCGACCTTCGCCGAGGGGATCGGCTTCGCGGGCAACCACTGGCGGTACTGCATCCCGGGCCACGGGTGCATGCGGTGGTCCAAGGCCTTCGAGATCCTCGACGCCGCAGGCTACGACGGCTACGTGTCCATCGAGCTGGAGGACGCGAACTTCAACGGCACGAACGAAGGCGAGCAGCGCGGCCTGATCCTGGCCAGGCAGGTCCTAGAAGGCTGCTGATGGGGCCGCAGGCCCGCAGAGCCGTTACTCGGCCTTGACGTTGTAGCAGTAGAGGTTGTCGGCGTAGCGGAGGTAGAGGCGGCCCCCGGTGACGACGGGGTGGGCCCAGCTCGGCCCGTCGCCGGCGACGGAGAACGTGCCCTTCGTCTCCATGCCCTCCGGGCTGCACGTGGCCAGGCCGATCTGCCCGCCGCGCTCGCCGAAGAGGTAGAGCATCCCGTCGGCCCAGCAGAGCGAGCCCTTCCCCACGCCGCGCTGCTGCCAGCGCACGTTGCCGGTGGTCAGCTCCAGGCAGGCCCACCCCCCGCCGTGGTTGCCGTAGATGTGCCCCTCGTGGATCACGTACCCGCCGTGGTGGCAGACCATGTTGCCGGTGGTCCAGGCCCGCTCGGCGGAGACGCGCCCGCCGGCGCCGGTGAGCTTCAGGCAGATCCCCCCCTTGCCGTACCCGTTGGCCCAGAAGACGTGCCCGTCGGCGTAGGCGGGCGTCGGGCAGTTGGCGGTGTTGCCCGCGCTGAAGCCGTTGGCCCACAGCCCCTTGCCCGTCCGGGCGTCGACGGCCACGATCCCCGCGTGCGTGCCGGCGACGATCATCGTCGTCCCGCCGAACCGCACCGCGAGGTTCGAGGCGTACTGCGCGCCGGCCTCGACGCCCTCGCTGGCCCAGACCGGCTTGCCCGTGCGGGCGTCGAGGGCGACGATCGCGTTGCGCCCGCCCGGCGTGACCACCACGAGGTTGCCCAGCACCAGCGGCGACTCGGAGTAGCCCCATCCGGGCACGCGCCCGCCGAACTCCCGCATCCGGCGGCTCCAGATCGGCTTGCCCGTCGCGGCGTCCATGCACGCGACCGTCCCGTGCCCGGAGACCACGTACAGCCGCCCGTCGGCGACCACCGGCGTGGACCGGGCGCCGGGATGGTTCTTCGTCCACGCCTGGTCCACCGGCGTCTGCCACTTCGGCTGGCCGGACAGGTCGAACGCCAGCACGGTCATCCGCCCGCCGACGTCGCCGGCGGTGTACACCATCCCGCCGGTGACCGCCACCGTGGCGAAGCCCTTGCCCACCCCCGTGGCATGCCACAGCCGCTGCGGCCCGCCCGCCGGCCAGGCCTTCAGCAGCCCACTGTCCGAGGACTTGCCGTCCCGTCCCGGCCCCCGCCAGCCGGGCCAGTCGGCCGACGCCGTCGACGCCGCGGCGTGCTCTTCGGCGATGGCCTCGAGCTTCCCCGCCAGCCCGGCGGCGGCCTCGGCGATCCTGCCCGAGGCGGCCGAGCGGGCGCGATCGATCCCCGCCTCGCCCTCGGCCGCGGCAAGGGCCTCGCGGGCGGCGGCGATGGCGGTGCGCGTCTCGGCCAGGAACGCACGGTCCAGCTCGGCGTAGGCGGCCAGCTCCTTGGCCCCGGCCGACCGGGCGGACGCGCCGGCCTTGGCGTGGCGGGCGCGGGCGGCGGCGGCCGCCTCGCGGATCGCCTTGCGGGCCGCGGCGACCTCGGCGTTGAGCGAGCGGATCGCCGCGGCGGCACGCGGGTCGGGCTTTTCGGCCTCGCCGGCGCCCTCGGCGCCGCCTTCCGGAGCGGCCTTGGCGATGACCTCCCTGACCATGCTGGCCGGGAGGGTCAGCGTCCCGCCTTCGTATTTCTCCACCGTGTAGGTCGAGCCCTTCTTCGTGACCTTGCCCTCGTACTTCGAGCCGCCCTTGGTCACCAGGACGTCCGCGGCGGCGGTCACGGCCAGGCCGGCGGCGAGCAGGAGGCCCGCCAGCCGTGCGATGCTGCTGTCAAACGTTCGCGTCATGGTTCGATCCTCCTCGGCGCGGAGCGCGGGTGGGTGTTTGCTCGTTAAACCTGCCTCGTGGCCGAAAGCACCGTTCGGACTGCTCGGACGGCCCTTGCCCGGCGGCGGGGGGTCGGCTACAAGGCGGGGGGCCCGCGGCGGGCACGGGAGACCGGCATGAAGATCGACCACGACGTCCACGTTCACACCACGCTGTCCAGTTGCCACCACGACGACCGCCACACGCCGGCGAACATCCTGCCCCGGGCGGCCGAGCTGGGCCTGAGGACCGTCGGCTTCGCCAACCACATGTGGGACCGCGCCGTGCCCGGCGCATCCGACTGGTACGCCCGGCAGGACCTCGACCACGTGCTGAGCATCCGCGAGCAGATCCCCGCCGACACCGGCGGCGTCCGCGTGCTGATCGGCTGCGAGACCGAATACTGCGGCGGCGGGAAATTCGGCATCTCCCCCGCCGCGGCCGAGAGGCTCGACTACGTGCTCATCCCCCACAGCCACCTGCACATGATCGGCTTCACCACGCCGCCGGGGGGCTTCGCCGGCCCGGGGGAGGTCGCCGACGTGCTCTGCCGGCGGTTCGACGAGGTCGTCGCCTCCGGGCTGGCCACCGGGGTGGCGCACCCGTTCCTGGCGCTGGGCTGGGAGGAGCACGCCGACGCCATCGTCGCGGCGATCCCCGATCGCCGGCTGCTGGACTGTTTCGGCCGCGCCGCCGAGGCGAACGTGAGCATCGAGATCCATACCGGCATGTTCCCGGCGCTGGGGCGGGACAAGGAGCGGCTGCACAGCGAGGAGACCTTCCTCCGCGTGCTCTCGCTGGCCAGGCAGGCCGGCTGCCGGTTCCACTTCACCAGCGACGCCCACGCCCTCGCCGACCTGGCCCTGACCCCCCGCCTGGCCCCCTACGCCGACAAGCTCGGCCTGACCGAGGCGGACATCCATCCGGCCTTCGCCGGGACCGACAGCGAGCCGGGCATCTAGCGCCCCCCGTTTCTTCGGATGAGGCGCCGCTATCCCCCGCGGCGGGGAACCGAGCCGCGCTCGCGCCGCGGGCCGCTACGGCCCGCCGGGGCCAACAGCGCCAAGGCGAGGGAAAGAGCTTGCACGGTGGCCTGTCGGGGCGGGCTATTCGTCTGGGATGTGGTGGACCACGAGCGTGTTCGTCGCGCCGGGCCGGCCGATGGGTCGGCCGCTGAGGATCACCAAGCGGTCGCCGGGGCCGGCGACGGCGGCGTCGGCGGCGAACCGCTCGGCCAGGGCGATCACGTCGCGGGTGTGCTCGGGCGGGTCGGCCCGGCGGGCGGCCACGCCGTAGTACAGGCACATCCGCCGCACCGTCCGCTGCGACGGGCTGATCGCCAGGATCGGCACCGGCAGGCGGTGCTTGGCCAGCATCCGCGCCGTCGTCCCCGTGGCCGTGTACACCGCCACCGCGGCGACCTCCTGGCGGGCGACGACCTCCCGCACGGCCGCGGCGAGGGCGTTGGTGGTCGTCGCGGCCGGCAGGTCCACCTCGACGATCTCGGCGGTCTCGTCGTGGTAGTCCTGCACCTGGCGGACGATGCGGTTCATCATCCGGACGGCCGCGACGGGAAACGCCCCGACGGCGGTCTCTCCCGAGAGCATCACCGCGTCGGTGTGGTCGAGGACGGCGTTGGCGACGTCGCTGACCTCCGCCCGCGTGGGCACCGGCGCGTGGGTCATGGTCTCGAGCATCTGCGTGGCGATGATGCACCCCTTGCCCCGCTGCTGGGCGAGGCGGGCGATCCGCTTCTGTTCGACGGGCACGGCCGGGAGGTCCATCTCGACGCCGAGGTCGCCTCGGGCGACCATGACGGCGTCGGCGGCGTCGAGGATGTCCTCGATCCGCTCGACGGCGCGGGGCTTTTCGATCTTGGCGACGATCCGCGCGTCGCAGCCGGCGGCGGTGAGCAGGTCGCGCAGCTCGCGGATGTCGTCGCCGCCGCGGACGAACGACAGGGCCACGTAGTCGAAGTCCCGCTCGGCGATCCAGGCGGCATCGCGGCGGTCCTTCTCGGTCATCGCCGAGAGCGACAGGTTCGTGTTCGGCAGGTTCACCCCCTTGCCGCTGGAGAGCACCCCGCCGCGGGCGACCTCGCAGACCAGCTCGTCGGGCGGGCGGGCCTCGCGGACGACCAGCCGCAGCCGCCCGTCGTCCAGCAGCAGCGCCTCGCCGGGTTCGGCCTCGTCGATCAGTTCGGCCAGCGTCGTGCTGATCCGCTCGGTGGTGCCCTCGACGGGCTCGCGCTGGATGACGAGCTGCTGGCCCTCGCCGATGAGCACGCCGCCGCCGGCCATGGCGCCGACGCGGATCTTCGGCCCGCACAGGTCGGCCATGACCGCCAGCGGCTGGCCGACGTCGGCCTCGACGTCCCGGAGGCGGCGGAGGAAGCCCTCGCGCTGCTCGTCGTCGCCGTGGGAGAAGTTCACGCGGAAGACGTCCACGCCGGCGTCGGCCAGCTCCCGCAGCATCTCCGCCGACCCGCTCGCCGGGCCCACCGTCGCCACGATCTTCGTTCGTATCAACATGCTCGGGCTCGCATCGCTCCAAGAGGCGTGAGCATGGATAAACGCCGGGGAACACGGATGCAACGATCCATCCGGCGATTCCCCCCGCCGACCGGCCGGCGGGCGCCGGCCCCCGGCCCCCGGCCACCGGTCTACTGGCCGCCGACGCCGGGCTGGAGGTGCGCCGGGACGCCGGACTCGGCGCCGCGGCGGTTGGCGGCGATGGCCTCGAAGACGAACACCAGGATCACCACCGCCAGCAGCAGGTCCCACCAGTTGCGCCCCTCGGACTCCGCGGCCGCGGCGGCGTGAACCGCATCCAGCGACGGCGCGACGTACGCCCGCTCCAGCCCCCCGGCGGCCAGGGCCCGGCGGAACGCCCCGGCCGGCATCGCGTCCAGCTTGCACTCGGGGCCGAAGGGGTTGACGGCGAACTCCCCGCCCGGGCCGTCGGCCAGGCCCCCGCCGCGGCGGATGACCTTCCAGCGGTACAGGCCCAGTTCCTCGGTGGCCTCGAAGGTGGCGATGTGCCCCTCGTCGGTAGCCGCCAGTGGCAGGTCCGTCGGCTGGGGTACCGTCTCGCCGCCGCGAGTCGGGGGGAAGACGTTGACCATCAACTGCCCGCCGGCGGCCGCGGTGCCCAGCCCCGAGAGGTCCGGGCGAATGGTCACCTGCGACCCGGCCAGGACCATGCCGTCCCCGTGAAGCTCCCGCCGGGCCAGCAGGCTCATCCTGGCGACCATCGGCAGGAACAGGCCGGTGACCGGCAGGTTGGACCATCGCGGCCCGGCGGTGGTGGTGCACAGGACGGCGCGCCCGGAGCCGAACGGCTTGGCCTGGATCAGCGGGTCCCCGTTGGCCAGGCGGACGAGCGTCCGCCCGGGCCTGGCCGACGGCGAGAACCGCACGTACCGCTGGACCAGCACGCTGAGGTAGTCGGCGTGCGTCTCGTACAGCCCGGCGAAGATCGGGTGCTCGATGTCCACCTGCCCGATCTGCACGCTGTCGGCATCCGGACCGACCTCCCCCACCGCACGCTCCAGGCGCCCCGGGAGCAGCCCCCCCTCGGCCGTGATCTGCTGGACGAACACCTCGTTGTAGTTGTCCGGGCGGGCGGCAGGGCCCAGGAAGATCACCGTCGTCCCGCCGGTGCGGGTGAACGCGGCGATCGCTTCTGCCTGCGCCGGCGTGAAGCCGGGCACGTCGCAGAGGAAGGCGATGTCGGCGGCTTCGAGGTCCGAGGCCGTCAGGTCCCCGGCCTGGACGATCTTCGGGCGGATCGGCCAGGGCATCGAGGCGTCCTCGTAGGGGTCCAGGGCCATCCGCAGCATGGCGGCGGGCCCGAGCCCGGCGAAGCCCTCGCCCTCGCCGCGTACGATCACCGCCCGCACGCGATCGCCGATGTCCAGGCTGAACCGCCGGACATTGTCCAGCGCCAGGTCGTCGGTGTGGTCGAGGTAGATCGTCCCCGTCGCCGCGCCCGGCTGGGTGAATCGGTGGTGGAAGCGGACCGTCGCCCGGTCGCCCTCCTGCCCGGCCGGGCGGAGCGTCTTGCGGACGCGCCGCGAGGCCCCGGCCCCGTCGAGCTGGAAGACCACGTCCAGCGTCTTGTCCGTCGGCGAGGAGTTCGCCAGCATGGCGGTGAACTCCAGCACCGAGTCCACCACCCGCCGCCCGGTGACCTGGAGGTCCGAGAGCCCGACGTTGGACGGCTCGCCCCGCGCGGCGTCGACCACCAGCACGTGAATGTCCTTCGCGCGGGCCAGGTCCTCCAGCGCCGCCAGCCGCTCGAAGCTCTCGCGCTGGAGGTCGCTGAAGAGGTAGATCGCCTTCCGCGGGGAGTTGTCCTCCTCGAGCATCCGCAGGGCCGAGCGGAACCGCTGGGCCAGCGGCACGGGGCCGTAGCCGATCCGCGTTCTGGCAATGCCCTCGCGGAGGTCGTCCAGCCCGCTGCTCAGCGAGCCGGAGACGTACCCGCCGTTGGTGGTCAGCAGGGCCGCCAGCGCGGGCTTCTCGTCGCCGCTGATCAGCGCCGTCGCGTCCGCCTTCGCACGCTCCAGGCGCGTGCCCCGGGTGCCCCCCGCGGCCATGGAGTAGCCGTTGTCCAGCACCAGCACGGCCGCGTAGCTCTGCCCGGCCAGCCAGCCGCCGGTGGCCCGGCTGATCGGCTCGGCGAGGGCCAGCGCGAGGATCGCCAACAGCGCCGCCCGCAGCAGCAACAGCAGCCAGTGCTGGAGGCGGCGCCGGCGTGCGGTCTTCTCCATGCTCATCCGCAGGAACCGCAGCGTCGGGAACATCATGTCCTGCGCGCGGACGCTGGAGAGCAGGTGCAGCAGGAAGGGAATCCCCGCCGCCAGCACGCCGATCAGAAGCAACGGTGTCGCGAAGGTCACGGGAAGCAGGGCCTCCTGTCCCGCCCGGCGGGCGGGGGGTCAGCGCCCGAGGATCGCCTTCCGCCGGGCGAGGTAGTTCAACAGGAACCGGTGATACGGCTCGTCGGTCCGGGTCAGCACGTACTCGATGTTCCGCTCGCCGCACTCGCGGCGGTAGGTCTCCACGAACTCGGTGATCTCCTCGACGTAGCCCTCGCGGACGTACCGCGGGTCCACCTGGAGCCGCTCGTCGGTCTCCATGTCCACGAAGGAGAGGATCTTCTTGAACGGGAACTCCAGCTCGGCCGGGTCCATCAGGTGGAAGACGATCATCTGGTGCTTCTTGAACACGAAGTGCTGGAGCGCCTTCATGATCTCGCTCTGATCGTCGTACAGGTCGGAGATGACCACCACCAGCCCCCGCTTGCCGATCATGTTCGCCAGCTCGTGGAAGACCGGGGCGATCGTCGTCCGGTGCCCCGGCCCGGTCGCCTCGAGCTGCTTGAACACGCGGTCGAGGTGCGCCGGCGTCGAGTGCGGCGGCAGGTGGAAGCGGACCTTCTCGTCGAAGCCGATCACGCCGACCATGTCCTGCTGGCGGCACATCAGGTAGCTGAGGCACGCGGCCATGAAGCAGCCGTAGACGAACTTGGTGACTTCCCCCTCGTACCGGTAGGCCATGGAGTTGCTGACGTCCAGGAGGATGTAGCAGCGGAGGTTGGTCTCCTGCTCGTACTGCTTGATGTAGTAGCGGTCGGTGCGCCCCCAGGCGATCCAGTCGAGGTGGCGGATGTCGTCGCCGTGGGTGTACTCGCGGTGCTCGGCGAACTCGACGCTGAAGCCCTTGTGCGGGCTGCGGTGCAGGCCCGTGATGAACCCCTCCACCGCCTGGCGAGCCAGCAGCCCGAGGTTCTTCAGCTTCGCGAGCTGATCCGGCTCGAAGTACAGATACGACGACTTGCCCATGGGCTACCTTCGTTGGTGTTTCAGAGGCCTGGCAGGGATACCCGCGGATACGACAAGAGGCCGGCAGGCAGGCAAGGGTGCCCTGGACAGCAAGACGCCTCTTCCTGCCGCTTGTGAACCTGCTCGGCGATCGCCTGCTTCTCCTGAATCACTGCCGGCTTCCTGCTGTTGTCGTATCCGAACTCATCGCCGCTCATCCCTGCCGGGCCTTCGTTGAACGACCGAGGATCGCGATGACCATCTCGCCGAATGTCTTGCGGGCGGTCTCGGTCAGGTCGGCCGGCCAGGCCGGCGGGACCGCGTCGGCCGGGACGCGCACCACCGCCACGCCGTCGGCCGCCAGGCGCCCGGCCAGCGGGGCGAAGACGGCCCGTTCGGCCCGCGCCCAGCTCCAGGCCCTCGCGGCCGCGTAGGGCGGGTCCACGAAGGCCACGTCCACCGCCCGCCCGACCGCCGCCAGCCGCTCGTCCAGCCGCCGGCTCACGTCGCCGGGCCAGACCGTGCAGCAGCCCTCGGCCCCGACGGCCTCGATGTTCCGCCGCAGCCGCTCCAGCACGCGGCGGTCCTTCTCGGCGAACCAGCACGCCTCGGCCCCGCGAGACAGGGCCTCCAGCCCCATCGACCCGGTGCCGCAGTAAAGGTCCACCACCGCCGCGTCCGCAAGCCGCGGACCCAACGTGTCGAACAGCGACTTCTTCGCCAGCCCGGTGATCGGCCGCGTCTGCGCCCCCGCCGGCGGCGACAGCAGCTTCCGACCCTTGTACGCACCGGCCACTATCCGCATCCAAACCGCCTTCCAATCACACGATATCAAACCGCCTCCCCACGGGCCAGTTTCGGCAGACGGCGACCCCTCGACCCGGCGGCCGGCGTTCCAGTACACTGGGAGACGGACCCGAAACACCATGGAGACACCCATGTCCAGACACCTGCACAAACTCGTTGCCGCGACCGTTCTGCTCGCCTCTGCCGCCGCCGCGCCCGCGGGGACGGTCCTGGTCGAGGCGGAAGGCTTTGACGACGCCGGGGGGTGGGTGGTGGATCAGCAGTTCATGGGGCAGATGGGGTCCCCGTTCCTGCTGGCCCATGGGCTCGGCGAGCCGGTGGCGGACGCGGTGACGACCGTAACCATCCCCGAGGCCGGAACATACGTCGTATGGGTTCGGACGCGGGATTGGGTCTGGATGAGCGACGCGCCGGGGACGGCGGGGCTGTTCAAGCTCGCCGTCGACGCAACGACGCTGGATGAGACGTTCGGAACCAAGGGCAAGGAGTGGCACTGGCACGCGGGGGGGAAGGTGAAGCTGCCGGCGGGCAAGGTCAAGATCGCCCTGAAGGACCTGACCGGCTTCGAGGGGCGGTGCGACGCGATCTGCCTGTCCAGCGAGGCGGGGTTCACGCCGCCGAACGACGCCAACGCCCTCGAGGCCTTCCGGCGGGAGGCGCTGGGGCTGCCCGCCGAGCCGCCGGTCGCCGGCGAGTACGACCTCGTCGTGGTCGGCGGGGGCAACGCGGGGGTCTGTGCGGCCGTGGCGGCGGCGCGGCTGGGGCTGAAGGTCGC
Source organism: uncultured Planctomycetaceae bacterium (assembly GCA_964385465.1). Taxonomy (GTDB): domain Bacteria; phylum Planctomycetota; class Phycisphaerae; order SM23-33; family SM23-33; genus CAYLPJ01. The sequence continues at coordinate 41,122 of CAYLPJ010000042.1, forward strand.
GCTGATCCAGAACCGCCCGGTGCTGGGGGGCAACAACAGCTCGGAGGTCCGCGTGTGGCGCGGCGGGGGGACGAACTTCCCCCCCTACCCGCGGATCGGGGACCTCGACCGCGAACTGGGCGGGCGGGCCAAGGCATCGCCCGGCAAGGCCGCGGAGTTCCACGACAACCTGAAGGGGAAGATGGTCACGGCCGAGAAGAACATCGAACTGTTCCTGGAGCACCACGCCGACCGCGTGCACCTCGCCGACGGCCGGATCGCGTCGGTGGACGCCCGCCACATCCGCACGGGCAAGGAGAAGCGGTTCGCCGGGCGGTGGTTCGCCGACTGCACCGGCGACGGGACGATCGGGCACTTGGCCGGCGCGGACTGGGAGATGACGCGCAAGGAGCACATGGGCCGCAGCAACATGTGGCGGATCGTGGACACGGGCAAGCCGGTGAGCTTCCCCCGCTGCCCGTGGGCGCACGACATGTCGGACAAGAAGATCCCCGGCCGGCTCGGCATCTGGTACTGGGAGAGCGGGTTCAACTACGACGGCTTCGCCAAGGGCGAGCACATCCGGGACAACAACTTCCGGGGGATGTACGGCACGTGGGACGCGTTGAAGAACGTGCACGACAAGTACCCGAATCACAAGCTCCAGTGGGCGGCGTACATCTCGGGCAAGCGGGAGAGCCGCCGGCTGCTCGGCGACGTGGTCGTCACCAAGGAGCACGTCCTCGGCGGGCAGGAGTGGCCCGACCCGGCCGTGCCCTGCACCTGGAGCATCGACCTGCACTACGCCCGCAAGGAATACTCCAAGCACTTCGGCGACGACGCGTTCATCAGCCACGCGCGGATGACGCGGTTCAAGACGCCGTACTGGATCCCCTACCGAAGCCTGTACTCGCGGAACGTCCCGAACCTCTTCATGGCCGGGCGGTGCATCAGCGTCACGCACGAGGCCCTCGGCACGGTGCGGGTGATGCGGACGACGGCGATGATGGGCGAGGTGGTCGGCATGGCCGCCAGCGTGTGCAAGGCGTACGACACGAGCCCGCGGGGAGTGTTCAAGGAGCATCTCGCCCAGCTCCAGGCGGTGATGACCGAGGGCGTGGGCAAGCTGCCGCCGCGGGAGAACGCCTCGGGCAAGCCGGCCAGGCTCGACCCGCCGAAGTGGGTCAAGGACGCCGGCGAGAACCTCGCGACCAAGGCCGAGGTAAGCGTCTCCAGCCTGTACGAGGGGGGCACGTACCCGGGCAAGCACGTCAACGACGGCAAGGTCGTGCTGGCCAACGACGCCCGCTGGGTCAGCCAGCGGAGCATGCCCCAGCACGTGGAGCTGACGTGGCCCCAGCCGGTGACCCTCTCTGCCGTGCGGCTGGTGACCGGCTACCGCAAGGGCGCGGGCGCCGGCGATCCGATCCAGTCCTTCGTCCTCCAGGTGCCCGACGGCGACGGCTGGAAGGACGTGCCCGGCACGAAGGTGACGGACAACACGAAGATCGACTGCTCGACGACGTTCCCCCCGGTAACGGCCAGGCGCGTGCGGATGCTCATCACCGCCAGCCACGGCAACACGGCCCGCGTCTGGGAGCTGGAGCTGTACCACCCGAGCAAGCCGTAGCCCCGGCCCGCCGGGCCCGCGGTCGGGTGTCCCGGGCGCCCGGCGGCGATTTTTGGGTTGACTTGCCCCCGCGCGGTGCCCATGATACTCCCGACAAGACGGTTTCTACTCTTCCCCCAACGGGGTGGACGGCTCCTCTGGATGGCCCGGATGATGTGACGTTCCCCTCCGTGGGAACGGAGACATCGACAGATGCTGAACATCTACGTGGGTAACCTGCCCTACAACGTCACCGACGACGAACTCGCCCGCACCTTCGAGGCCCACGGCGCCGTGGACCGCGCCAAGGTCATCACCGACCGCGACACCGGCCGCAGCCGTGGCTTCGGCTTCGTCGAAATGACCAACGAAGACGAAGGCCGCGCCGCCATCGAGGCGCTCAACGGCAGCCAGATGGAAGGGCGTACGCTGGTCGTCAACGAGGCCCGCGGGCGCGGCTGAGCCTCGACGGCCCGGGCAGTTTCGCGCCGCGTCGCGCCGCCGGATTCACGCCGAAAGCGGGATTCTCGATCTTCCTTCCCGGCCGAGCCGTTAGAGAAGGCAGAACTGGTGTTTCCGCGCCGAGCCGGCCGGAGGTCGGTTCCGGCCATCGTGGGCGGGGCGCCCGGTCGGGTTCCCCGCCCGGGCACGGATACGACGAAAGAGGCGCCGACGTGACCATGCCGCGACGATTCGCCCTGGGCTGCTGCGTGACCATCCTGATCGCCGGTTGCGGGGATCGCTCCGCGCCCCGCCCGACGCCGGGGACGACCCGGCCGGCGGACGAGAAGCCTGCCGCGACCGCACCGACGAGCCCCGCGACGGCCCGGTCCCCGGCCCCGACGCCCCCGCAGACCGCACCGGCGGCCACGCGACCGACCACGCGCCCGACGACGGCCCCCGCGCCCCCGGCGGCGATTCAGCCCGTGCTCGACCGCATCGAGCGTCTGGAGCGCGGCGGGCAACTGGCCGAGGCGTGGCGCCTCGCCCTCGAGGCCCGCTCGACCTTCGCGGGCCACCCGCGCCGCGACGAGCTGCGGGCGATCCTCGGGCGCCTGCGCCAGGAGAAGCGCCAGGCCGCCCAATTCTCCCAGGCCCTCCGCCTGCTGGACAGCGAGACCGTCGAGGCGGCCCAGATCGCCTCGGCCGAGCTGGCCGAGGGCGGCAAGGTCGTGGGGATCCTGCTTCGCAAGGCCCTGCCCGACGCCTCCGACCGCGCCCTGCCCCGGATCGTCGACCTGCTCGTGCGGATCAAGGACCCGCACGCGCCCGCCGCCCTCCACCAACACGCCCGCGCCGCCAAGGACCCCAACCGCGGCGACGTCCTCTGGACCGGCCTCGAACGCCTCGCCGGCCAGGCCGAACCCAGACTGCTCCGCGACCTCTACCACGCCACGCGAGGCGAGACGTTCGCCGCCTGCCGCCGGCCCGTCGGCGTCCTGGCGGCCGCGCTCCGCGACGCCGCCGGTGGAGACCCGAACGCCTTCGGCGAACTCGTCGGCGACGCCGACGCGGTCAAGAAGCTCAAGCAGAAGGTCTCGGCCGCGCTGACCAGCAAGGACGCGGAGATCGCCAAGGCGGCCGCGGTGGCGGTCGAGGCGTTCGGCATGACGCGCCCGGGGCTGGTGGGACAGTACTACCACGGCAAGAACTTCGACAAGCCGGTGCTCCAGCACCTCGACCCGAACGTCAACTTCCCCCCGAACAAGCTGCCGCTGCCGGACAATCGGATCACGAACTTCTCGGTGCGGTGGACCGCCCGGTTCCGCGCGCCGGCGGCGGGCAAGTACACGTTCTACGTGACCACCGACGACGGCGCACGGCTGTGGGTGGGCGAGAAGAAGATCCTGGAGTCGTGGACGGACCAGAGCGCGGCGGAGTACAGCGGCACGGTGGAGCTGAAGCCGGGCATGCACCCGCTGAAGCTGGAGCACTTCCAGGGCGAGGGCGAGTACAAGATCAGCATCGAGTTCCAGGGCCCGGGCATCGCGCGGCAGCTTCTCGGCGGCAAGTACGCCTTCGCCCCGCCGAAGGTGGCGGAAGACGAGGACTGAGCGGGCGCGCCGGGGATGTGCGGGGTAAAGGAAACCGCCTGTCGTGCTGCACGCGCCGCGGTGCGGAGTTCGGGCGGCAGAGCACGAGGCCCCCGACCGCGGCTGGAGCCTGGAGCCCTGCATCTGCTGCCTCAGATACGACATCGCCTTCGCCGCGGCCCCGCGCCCGTCCTGCGGGTCCTCGGCGAGGCGGGATCCCTTCTGCATGCCGTCGCTCACCTTCGGGGCTCGATCGGCCGATGTTTCCCGGTGTCAGGCGGTTGACATCCGCGCGGGGGTGGCGGTAGGATGAACGAGCAATGAACGCGACGTGCGGACAGGTTGATGTGCTTCGCTCGGCCGGGCCCGATGGCCTCGGCGGCGGGGCGCTCTCCGCGCTGCTCGTGCTCGTCGTTGTACTATAGGTCGCTGCGCGTCGGCAGCGCGTAGCGGCCAACCTCTCCGATTCAGCCCGCGTTCTGCGGGTTTTGCCCCTTGAGAATCCCCCGGCCGGCGGGTTCCGTTCCGTCGGCGACGAAAGTACCCTGTGAGTCCCCCGCGGACGGATGAGAAGGAACGAGCGATGACAGAGCAACGGCAGCAGGCGTCGGCATCTCCGGGCGTGGACATGACCGGCGGGCAGATCCTCCACCGCGTGCTCCAGGAGGAGGGCGTGGAGATCATGTTCGGCATCCCGGGCGGGGTGCTGATTCCGTTTTTCGACGAACTGTACGAGACCCCCATCCGCTTCGTGCTGACGCGGCACGAGCAGGGCGCGTCGCACATGGCCGACGGCTACGCCCGCTCGACGGGTCGGGTCGGCGTCGCGATCGCCACCAGCGGCCCGGGCGCGACGAACCTGGTCACCGGGCTGGCGACGGCATACATGGACTCCGTGCCGATGGTGGCGTTGACCGGGCAGGTGCGCAGCTCGCTGATCGGCAACGACGCGTTCCAGGAGGCGGACGTCACCGGCATCACCCGCCCGGTGACCAAGCACAACTTCCTGGTCACCCGCGCCGAGGAGCTCGGGCGGACGGTCAAGCAGGCGTTCCACATCGCCCGCACGGGCCGGCCGGGGCCGGTGCTGGTGGACATCGCCGTCGACGCGACCGTCGAGAAGCCGTCGTCCCCGCCGTCGATGGAGCCGGACCTCCCCGGCTACAAGCCGCGCGGCGGGGGACACGACCGCCAGATCCGCGCCGCCGCCGAGGCGATCAACGCCGCCGAGCGCCCGCTGTTCTACGTCGGCGGGGGCGTGGTCTCCGACGGCGCCGCCGACGCCCTCCGCGCCGTCGCCGCCAAGGGACGCATCCCCGTGACCACCACGCTGCTGGGGCTCGGAAGCGTCGACGAGGACGACGAACTCGCCCTCGGCATGCTCGGGATGCACGGCACGGCCTACGCCAACTATGCCGTCCAGGAGTGCGACTGCCTCATCGCCGTCGGCGCGCGATTCGACGACCGCGTCACCGGGAAGGTCGCCACCTTCGCACCGAAGGCGAAGATCATCCACATCGACATCGACCCGGCCTCGATCTCCAAGAACGTCAAGGTCCACGTGCCCGTCGTCGGCTCGGCGAAGTACATCCTCGAGAAGATGATCGAGAACATCGAGGCGCCCGACCGCTCCGGCTGGCTCGGCCGCATCGCCGAGTGGAAGAAGGCCTACCCGCTGAGCTACAGCACCGACGGGCACATCAAGCCCCAGGAGGCCGTCGAGCTGCTCGGAAAGCTGACCGACCACGACGCCATCGTCGCCACCGGCGTCGGGCAGCACCAGATGTGGGCCGCCCAGTACTACGGCTGGAAGCGCCCGCGACAGATCATCACCTCCGGCGGGCTGGGGACCATGGGCTTCGGCTGCCCGGCCGCCATCGGGGCGCAGTTCGGCAACCCCGGAAGGACGGTCATCGACATCGACGGCGACGGGAGCTTCATGATGACGATGGTGGAGGTCGTCACGGCCGTCCAGCACGAGCTGCCGGTGAAGTTCGTCATCCTGGACAACGGCTACCTCGGGATGGTGCGGCAGTGGCAGGACATGTTCTACAACAAGCGGTACTGTGCCGTGGAGCACCCGTGCCCGGACTTCAGCACCGTTGCCGAGGGCCTCGGCGCCAAGGGCATGAAGCTCACCGAGCGAAGCGAGCTGGCCGACGGGCTCGCCGAGGCGCTCGCCGAGCCCGGGCCGGTCGTGGTCACCCTCGCCGTCGAGCAGGAGGAGAACGTCTTCCCCATGGTCGCCGCGGGCAAGAGCCTCGACGAGATGGAACTGGGCAAGCTGGCATAGCACGGCCCCCGGGCCGACAGGGAGCAGCACATGCGACACGTGATTATGGCACTGGTGCAGAATCAGCCGGGCGTCCTGGCCCACGTGGCGGGGATGTTCGCGGCCAGGGGGTTCAACATCGACTCGCTGGTGGTCGGCCGGACCGACGACCCGGAGCTGTCGCGGATGACGATCGTGGCGATCGGGGACGACCACGTGCTCGAGCAGATCCGCAAGCAGCTCGAGAAGATCGTCACGGTGGTGAAGGTCCGGGACTTCCAGCAGGCCAGCTACGTCGAGCGGGACCTGATGCTCGTCCGCGTGCACGCCACCAGCGAGAAACGCCCCGAGGTGGTGGACTTGGTGAACCTCTTCCGCGGGCGGGTGGTCGACGTCGCGCGCAAGAGCGTGATGGTCGAGCTGTCCGGCCCGGAGGAGAAGATCGAGGCCTTCGTCGATCTCGTCCGCCCCTACGGCATCACCGAGCTGGCCCGCACCGGCGTCATCGCCATGCGCCGCGGCGAGCAGAGGCAGTAGCCCGCCCCCGTTACCGGCTGCGGGCGAGGTCTGCGGCGCCCGTCACCGCCGGCGGCGGTAGAAGAGCTTTGCCGTTGCTCCCGTGCCGGTGACGAGAAGCTGCTCCAGGCGGACGAGGGTCGGGGTGATCGGCAGCTCCACGCGCACGGGCAGGACGCCCTTATCCCGCGCGGCGGCGGCCAGGTCGCGGACCGCCCGGGCCTGTTCGGCGAGTTGCTCCATGACCTCCTTCTGTGCGGCCGCGGCCTGCTCCACGCGGCGCGGGCCGAAGCGGCGGGCATGGGCGGCGTCGGCGAAATGCGGGAACGGCAGCGAGAAGCGCTCGACGTCCCGGCAGGAGCCCTCGACGGCCATCACGCCGATCCCATCCGGCAGCATGACGGCCCAGGCGAGGTGGCCGACCGGCACGTCGCAGCGCGGCAGGGCCAAGGCCAGTTCGCCGCGGTCGCCCGGCTCGACCGCCGGGCCGACGAAGACGATCTCCACGTCGTACGGCTTCAGCTCGGCGGGGCGATCGTCGGCGGCCTCGAGCTTCTCCATCCGCTCGATGCGCTGCCGGCGCCCGGGCGGCGCGTCGAGCTCGTCGCGTCGCAGCCGGCGGCGGCGGTCGCGGCGCTCGACGTAGCTCTCGTACTCCTCGTCGTCGGGATCGACGCCCTCGCTGCGGACCAGCGGGACCAGAAGCTCCCCGTCGTCGGCCAGGCGGGGGCGGACGGGGCGATCGTCCACGAACACGCTCCACACCCGCGCCCCCTCGGGCAGCTTCAGCCGCAGGTGCGGCTTGAGGTTGTTCCGCATCACGAAGATCATCTTCGTCACCGCCTTGCCCTCCGGCGTGACCGTCGTGGCCGCTTCGCAGACGTCGCTGAAGGCGATGAGCACCTCGGCGTCGGCGTGGCGGCGGACGGCGAGCCCCACCGACGGCGGGCCGCCGGCATAGCGGAACGCCAGGCTCACCGGCGCCCTCGCGGCCGACCAGGCCCGCCCGGCAAGCTCCCGGACGTCGATCCGCCGTGCGGTCGTCTCGGCGGGCTCGACCTCCAGCCCGCCGCGGACCTCCACGCCGATCTGCCCCCGGCTGCCGCTCGTGCCCATCACGGAAGGTACGCCGAGGGAGACCTTCTCCGCATCGGCCGGGAAAGGCAGCGCGTAGCGCAGCGCCAGCGTCAGCTCGCCGGCGATGTCCTCGGCGAAGGTCAACGTGAGCACCCGCCGGCCGGCGTCGTCGGCGACGGCGTGCTCGGCGAGCGTCGGGGCGTCCACGTGCAGCAGCGTCGCGCCGGCGGGCAGGGCGATCCGCAGGCGGCGGATCGGCGCGGCGAGCACCTCCAGCCGCACGTCGCTGCGGCAGCGGACCCCGCCCGGCTCGACGGTCGCCAGCGTCGCGGCCGTCGCGTAGAGCCTGGGATCCCGCCGCGCGGGCCTCGGCCGCCAGGAGAGCGTGACCGCCTTGCCGCCTCGCGGGTGGAACGTGGCGACGGTGGCGCCGGGCTTGCCCGCGACCTCGACGTCGTCGGCGCCGTCGACGTTCACCTCCAGCCCCGCGGCCGGCAGCGCGGCGGCGACGGTCGCGATCGGCCCGCCGGGCAGGGCCAGGGGGACGCGGCGGAGGCCGTCGCGGCCGGGCGAGACCGCCGGGCGGCGGACCACGCGGAGCGCCCGCCGGCCCCTGCCGCTCAGCAGCACCGCCTGCCCGCCGTCGCGGGCGACCACCGGGCAGGGCTCTCCGTCGGTGGCCGCCTCGCGGAGCGCCCCGTCGGCCGGGCCGATCGGCACGGTGACCCACCCGTCGGCCAGCACGTCCACCGCGACGGTCGTCACGACGGTGGCCGCGCCGTCGGCGACGGTCACTTCGTGCTCGGCGGGGCCGAAGACGAACGCCACGGGCGGCGCGGCCGGCCGGGGCCTGGCGGCGTCGAGCAGGGCGCGAAGCTCCCGCCAGGGGATGGACACGCTGGTGCCCGCCAGGGCCGGCAGCGGGCGTGCGGCGGGTGCGTTGGCGTCGGCGGCGAGGCCGGCGGGTGCCAGGACGGCGAGAAGGGCGAACGTCGTCGCGGCGAGGGGGCGGGTGGCGTTCATGTCGGCGGTCTCCTTTCGGCGCGGTCGGCGCGCGGATCGCCCGCGGGGCCGGCTGCGCGGGCGCACGCGCAGACCCGAAGGCGCGTTCGTGATGTCGCTCGGCGCCGCGGGGCGGGCGCCGGCGGACGGGCGAATCCCGTCATCGAGGCGTCGGACGTGCTGTCCACCCATATATGACTTGACAGCCCGATAGGTTTCAGGGAAAGTGCCCGGTCCTGTCCCCGCGGAGGCCGTCGCGTCGGCGGCATGCGCCGCGAGGCGACGGCGGTAGCGGATGAGCAAGCGAACCGACAGGTCGGCCCCCCTGCCCTACGTCGCGCTGGTTCTGGCCTGCGCGATCCCGGGGTTGGGGCACGTCTACCTCGGGCGGCTGGCGCGCGGGGTCATCATCTTCGTCACCGTCACCGCGCTGTTCTGGTCCGGCGTCGCCGTCGGCGGCGTGCTGACCGTCGACGCCCAACGCGAGCGGTGGTGGTTCCTCGCCGAGATGCTCTCGGGCGTCCACGGCCTGGTCGGCTGGCAGAGGCAGAAGGCCGCTTACGAACGCCTGCGACACGTCGAGGGCGAGAGCCTCGACGAGAAGATGCAGAACGCCGGCATCGCCCTGGTTGCGCCGGCGTCCACCGTCGCGCGGGCCTATTCCGGCACGGCCGGGATGCTCAATCTCCTGTGCATCTTCGACGCGGTGATCCTCTCGCTGATGGGCGTTCGCGGCGAGCACCCGCCCGGCGAGCAGGCGGGGGCCGGCAAGGGCAAGGGCAAGGGGGACGAGCCGTGAGCCCGGCGATGATCTTCCACCACCCGCTGACGATCAGCTTCGACATGGAGCTCTGGCTGGTCCTGCCGCTGCTGCTGGCGGTCGGGCTGGTCTACAAGACCCTCCGCGTCCGCCGCCCGGCCGACCTGCCCCGCGAGATGGTCTTCCTCGCCGTCTACATGGCCGGCGGACTCGTCCTGCTCTGCCTGGCCCTCTGGATGGCACACGAGTACTGGCCGTAAGCCTCCCGGCCCCCGGACACTACTTCGCGGCGGAAGCGAAGCAGAACAGCGTATCGTCGGTCCGCACGAACAGCGCGCCGGCGGCGGCGGCGATGCTGGCTCGGCAGCCCTTGCCGCCGAGGTCCACCCGGTGGAGGACCTTGAAGGACACGTCGGCCGAGCAGACCACCACCTCGCCGTGCAGATTGATGCAGTAGACCTTCCCGTCGGCGCCCGTCGGCGAGGCCTGGAAGACCGCCTTGCCCCCGAGGTCGCCCACCCAGATCACCTCCCCGGTCCCGGGCACCATGCAGGCCAGCCGCTTCTTGCGCCCGTCGAGGACGAACAGCTTGCCGTCGTAGATCAGCGGCGTGCAGACGTCCGGGGAGTGCTTGCGGGACTCCCACAGCAGCGACCCGGCCGGCTTGCCGTCGGAGGCGACCGTGCGGACCGCGAACAGCTTGCCCCCCTTGGGGCTGCACCCGACGGCCACGCCGCCGGTCCCCACGGCCGAGGGAACCACGCGCCACCACTTGTCCTTGCGGGTGTTGTAGTCGGGGGACCGCCACAGCTCGCGCCCGTCGGCGGGGTCGTGGCCGGTGAGGTAGTCCCCGCCGTGGATGAGCAGTTGAGCCCCGCCGGGCGCGTCGGTCAGCGGGAACGGCGTGATGTAGGCCTGCTGGCTCTCGGCGCGGGCGTCGGTGACGCGCTTGGCCTTCCAGAGGTCCTTGCCCGTGGCCGGGTCCATGCACAGCAGGTAGCTCAGGCCCCGGTTGGGCTTGCGGTGATGCCCGTGAAGAACGGCGAGGTAGAGCTTGCCCTCGTACAGCAGCGGCGAGGAGCCGAAGCTCCACATGTACTCGAAGTCCCCGTGGTCCTCCTGGATGTTGCGCTGCCAGAGGATCCTGCCCTCCAGGTCCGTCGCGGCGATCCGCCCGGTGCCGAAGGTGAACCACACGCGCTTCCCGTCGGTGATCGCCGACGGCGACGCGCCGGTGTTGCCCATCCGGTTGGCGAAGCCCTTGCCCATCGAATGCTTCCAACGGACCTCGCCCGTCTTGCGGTCCAGGCACAGCGCCCACAGGGCCTTGCTGTCCGGCTCCATCGCCGGCAGGAACACCCGCCCGGCCGCGATGATCGGCGTCGCCCCGCTGACGCCGGGCAGCTTGGTCGCCCAGGCCAGTTCCTCCCCGGGTCCGAAGGTCGTGGGCAGGTTCGTCTCCGTCGTCGAGCCGTTCAGCGCCGGCCCGCGCCACTGGGGCCAGTCTTCGCCCGCCGCCGACCCGAACGCCGCCAGCCCCGCCAGCATCGCCGCCACCAGGAATTGCCGATGTCTCATCCGTGGGTCCTTTCCGTGATCCACTCGGGCGCATACTCTAACCGCACGAATCCGCGAGCCGCTCGCGGAAAGCGGGGGTGAACGGCCCGGAGCAATCGCATCCGATGCGCCCGCGTCAACCGCTGCGCCAGGCAGTCGAGATTCCCCCGTGCTCGGCCACTTCGTTCTCGACGGCCCTGGCGGGCATCCGCCCGGCCGCGGGACAAGGGCTCCGGTCGCCAGGCCCGGCGCTTCCGGCCCGGCCGAGCCGATCCCCGGGACCGAGGCGCGACTACTCCGCCCTGTCAGGCCCGGTCAGCGACGGCAGCTTCCCCCGCAACGCGTCGAGCGCGGCCTTGACGGCGTCCTTCCGGCCGGCGTCAACCGACGCGAGGATCATCCGAACCGTCCGGCTGCCGTCGGCGGGGATTTCAAGCTTGCGGCGAATGCCGACCAGCCCGAAGTTGAAACCCGCCCCGGGTGCCGCAATGCGGTTCAGGCGCTCGCCCGGGCCGTCCAGCAGCAACACGCCAATCGACACCGCGTGCCGCCCGAGAACGGCCCTGGGCTCCCGGGAGAACCCGGCGTACCACGTCGTTGTCGGCTTGCCGAGGTTCCGGTCCGGCCAGGTGTCGCCCTCGCGCCGCCGCATCGCCCCGGGGCTCAGCACGACCATGCCCTCGACCGGCCGGGCCGCGCCCGCCAGGCGAAGCTCGACCAGCATGCAGGCGGCCAGCCGGGAGTCTGCGTCGGCGCCGCCGACACCGAACTGCGGCGTGGCGCCGCCCTTGCGGATGACGAAAGGCTCGGCCGCGAACTCGACCTTCACGGGCAGCGCGGGGCTGATCTGCTGCGGGGCCTTCCGCAGCGTCTCCAGGTCGACAAACGTCTGTCGGCCGGTGCCGGCCAGCCCCACGCTCAGCGTGCCCGGCTGGAGGGTGTTCGTGTCGATGTGCAGCCAGTCGGTGCCCGGCATCCGCCCGGCGCGGGGGTCGATGATGTAGCGGAGGAGGTCCGGCGGGCGGTCCTTGGCGGCCAGGCGACCGTGCTTCCTCGCGTACGAGATCAGGGCGGCGGACATGTCGATCGGCGTCGTCCGCAAGTCGCGGACCGGCAGCGACGTGTTGCCGCCGGCCACGAACTCCTCGGGCGTGCGGAAGAAATGCAGCGGGGGCATCTTCGCCGGCTCGGCGCCGTAGGCGGGAATCCCGCGCGAGCCGCTCGCGATGCGGTACGTGCGGTCCGGGTCGATCGCCTCCGGATCGGTCACCGTGGACGTCGCCGCCTTCGCCAGCAGGCCGCGAAGCGTCTCCCCCGAGACGCTCGCCGTCGCGACGTATTCCGGGATCGCGTCGATGGTGGCCAGGTCGTGCTCGCCGGCGGGACCGGCTTCGACCCGGTCGCGCCACCGGCTCCAGCTCGGCGAGTACTCGAAGATGACGCCCACGTCGGCGCCCGTCGCCTCCCGGGCGGCGGCCGCGCGGATCTCCAGCAGGGCGGCGTAGCTCAGCGGCTCGGCCGGGCGGGCGACCGGCTCGCCCTCGGCCGGACGCCAGTCGTTGGCGAAGACGTAGTGGTCCGAGGCGAACACCCGCTTCGCCGCGGCGACCGCCCAGGCATGTCGCGGCCGGCGAATGCCCATCACCGCGCAGTCCCCGCTACGGAACTCCCACACGCCTCGCGTCCGCGTGCCCACGTAGCCGGTCTGGGCGAACGTCGCGGCGTCGTTGAACGCGTGGACGATCACGTACCGCTTCGGGTTCAGCGGATTCGGGTGGATGAACTTCACCGCGTTCGTCGGCTGGTTGTACACCCGCCGGCCCACGCGGAAACTGCCCTTGCCGAACGTTACCGGCAGGTCGGGGGCCATCCGCGCCGTCAGCCGGTTGACGTCCGGGCCGCCGTAGAGGAACAGGTTCGCCTCGGCCAGGTCCGCCTCGGTGACGGCCGTGTCGTCTTTCGCCCAACGCGGCACCCAGTTGGCCAGGTGCTCGCGGTCGGCCTCCGTGCCCCCGGTCGGGCGGACCCAGAGCCACTTGCGGTTCACCAGCCGCATCCCGCCGTCGGGCCTGCCCATGTAGCGGCTGCGGTCGAGCTGGGCGACGATCCCGCCGGGCATGCTCGCGTCCTTGACGAACTTGCCCTCCGGCCGGGGGCTGAGCTCGATGTCCAACGTCTCGCGGAACGGGCCCTCGTAGGACTCCTTGCCGTTGCTCGTCACCGTCACCGTCTTGCCGGGGTCCACGAGCCTGTCGCTCAGCGTCAGCCGGTAGGCGGCGACGTTCCACGTGCGGACGTCGATCCGGTTGCCGGCTGCGACGTTCGCGTCGATCTGCGCCGACAGCCACGGCTTGTCCATCCGCTCGATGCTCACCCAGTACGCCCTGTGCCACGTGAGGTTCCACGTGTCGTACCGCACCCGACGGGGCCAGCGGTCCCGGCGGCGCTCGCGGGCCCAGGCGAGGATCTTCCGCAGCTCCGAGACGTCCTCGTACGGCGTGTACCGGTGCCCGTGGTGGCCCCAGATTCCCGCGGCGTCCGCCCCGGCCGTCCGCAAGGCGTGCCAGCGGCGGAACTGACTGCTGTTGTAGCCCCCGTCCCCCCACCCGTCGACGCAGAGCATCGGCACGTTCCACAGGCCCGCCTGCCCGACGTTCGTGTATTGCCAGTTCGCGCACGCCGGCGCCACCCCCGCCACCAAATGCGGCCAGCGGCTCGCCAGCCAGACGCTCGTGAACCCCCCGTCCGACCAGCCCGTCAGGAACACCCGGTTCGCGTCGATCGGAAACTCCTCTGCCAGCGCGCCGGACGCCTCGACGAGCTCGCGCTCCGCGCCGTTGCGCCCCTTCACCTGCGTGCTGAGGCTGCTCCACGCGTGGAACGTGCCCTCCGTCCGATTCGCCACCTCGGCCGTCGGCCGGTAGCCGCCGCGGACCTTGCCGTCCTTCAGGTGGATCCCCCCGCCGCACTTGTAGTACATGAAGAGCTGCCGGCTCGCGTCCGGGGCGTGCCTCGCCGGGGCGTGAAGCCAGATCGCCTCGATCCGCCCCAGAGACTCCGACCAGTACGGAAACGCCAAACCCTTGCCCGCGTACCGGGCGTGCGGATGCCTGCCCTCGGCGAGGTCGGCCAGCATCCGCTCCAGGTACGTCACCGCCGTGCGCCGCTTCCAGTTGAACCCGTCTGTCCGCGCCAGCATGTCCACGCACCGCCGCACCCGCGACAGGTTCCCACGCACGAGGGCGCTGCCGACGTCCAACTCCGCCAGACCCCGGCGGCACGCAGCCGTCGTCTCAAGCCACTGCGGACTCCTGCCCGCCTCCGACAATACCGGCCGATCCGCGCCGGCCGCGATCGACCCCGCCAGCAGGACCGTCGCCACACAGTGCCGCATTGCCATGTTGCTCTCCTTCATGGGTACGCACACCCGGGCCCCATGGTGGGTCCGGACGGGGACAGCCGCCTCCGAAACCGCACCGCCACCGAGGCGAGTCTCCCGACGTGGAACCCCCCGCGGACACCCGCGGGGCCGGATGTTCTCCGCGGACACGCCCCCACCGGCCGCGCACCGGGCCTCCCGGGGACCGGTCCTGCGGGCGCCGCGGGTGGCTGGCGGAATCCCTTCCGCCCCCCCTCGGGCGCTGGCCGCGGCCCCGCTCGCCGGGGACGCCCGGAGGCGACCCACGCCGCGCAACATCGCCTTTCCCCCCGCCCGTTCAGGCGGCCAGCGGACCTGTTGACGACGCGTTGGCAACGGGGTAGCTTCCAAGCCATGGCACGAATAGCGCCAACGGCGGCGCTTCCGAATCGGCCACCGCATGCGACACAGCGGGCAAGAAACGAACGCGAACGTCCCCTCATGGAAGCCCCGCCGGACTACGAACGCATCGCTATAGGTCGTGTGTGCCCCGATTTCTCAATCAAGCAACGATGAGATTCCCCTCCGACAGTTCCACGTGGCTGCGGATTTCGGCCCCCAGCGCTTCCAGGATGCGGGCGGCCCGTTCCACGGTGATGCTGTGGTACTCGTTCCGCTCGTCGCGCGAGACCTGGCTTTCGTGAACCCCGAGCTTCTCGGCAAGCTGCCGTTGCGTCAGACCCCGCGCGATCCGCAACGACACCAGCAGCGGCCCCAGCCCGCGAAGGTTGCTCACCTCGTCGAACTCACCGCGCTTGAGCCGCTCGTAGCTGCGGACCTCTTCCTCCAACTGCTGGTGGAACGAGACCATCGGGTCCAGCGCCCGCTTGATCTCGGCCGGACCGAGGCCCATCGCCTTCAGTTCCTCCTTCTGATCAGCCAGCCGTTGCTTTTCCTGAGCGATCCGCTCGACCGCTTCGGCGTATTCCTTTTCGTTGTGGATCATGGCTTGTCTCCTACGACTCGCGAATTCTGAGGATGCCGCGCGGCTTGCCGTCCCGCCGCGACCGCCGGAATGCCGACGGGAACTCCAACTCGTGCCCATGCTCATCGCGGATGCCCGACGACAAGCCGCTGAAGTGCGGGTACAACTCCACGCGATACTGATGCCACATCGGAAGCTGCCGCTTGGGATAGCCCCCGTACCGCCGGCGGCTGGATGGTCCCACGTCCAGATCTTGTGCGGATCGAGCAGGTTCAGCTCCCGTTCCAGCTCCCCCGACGCCAGCCGCATCAGGTCGCAGACGAAGTACCCGTCGATGTCGTTGGGATGGTCCTTGTCCTCGGCGAACGAGCCGTCCACGAAGATCTCCGTCACGCCCACCCGCCAAAGCTGCCGAACCAGGATTTCCAGGTTGTCGACCAGACGCCCGCGCCAAGGCGCATCCCAGTGCGGCCGCGCAGCCGAATCCGCGAACCCCGCCACCACCGGCGATTCCCGCAGTTCGTCCAGCGTCACCTCGTAGTCGCCCGGTGGAAGCAATCCGTCAGCCGTGAAGCTCGGTATCGTTCCCACAGGCACCTTCCACTAGACATTATCGTCATGTAAGGCGCATAAGTCAAGCTACTTCCGAAACACGGGGACAGAAACACGGAAACACGGGGACACACGGAAACACGGGGAGTGTGCGACATTTTTGGGTGGCGCAGCCCAAGTCCTTGTGATAACGTGACTTA
>CAYLPJ010000043.1:0-56306 GCA_964385465.1 uncultured Planctomycetaceae bacterium
GGAATTCGAAACAATCTGCTCCCCGCAGTCCCGATTAGATGCGATGGCCCTGGCGGGATTGCAGCGTGACAGGCGGCGGCAGCGATACCTACAATACTGGTCGGCGCGTGCGTGACGCGCCGACGGTGCCGGGGAGATCGGATGTCCGGACGCGTTCTCGTCAGCGTGTTGCTCGTGGGCCTTCTCCTCGCCGCCGCCGGCGGGCTGGCGACATGGATGGTCCTCACGCGCCCGCGCCCGCCCCAGGAAGCCGTCGAGCGGATCGTCCCTCGCGTAGCCGCCCCGCCGGTCAGGGCGCGGCGGGACTACCGGGTATCGATCGTCGGCTACGGCTCGGCCAGGCCGCGGGTCCGCACGCGCATCGCCCCGCTGGTCGGGGGGCAGGTCGTCGGCCGGGCGGAGAACTTCCTCTCCGGGCGGTTCGTCCGGGAAGGACAGGTCCTCATCGAGATCGACCGCACCGACTTCCTCCAGGCTCGCGACGCCGCGCGGGGGCAGGTCCGCCTGCTCAACGTGCAACTCGACCAGTTGACCACCGAGCGGGAGAACCTCCAGGCCAGCCTGGCGATCGAGCAGGACCGCCTGGACCTCGCCGAGGAGCAGTTGGCCAAGGTCCGGCGCCTCCGCCGCACGCAGGCCGCCACCGAGAACGACGTGGACGTCGCCAAGGAGAGCGTCCTGCTCCGCAAGAGCCAGCTCCGCACGGTGGAGAACCAGTTGGCGCTGATCCCCCGCCGCCGCGAAAACCTGCGGGCGCAGACCGAGGTCGCCGAGGTCGAGCTCGCACGCGCCGAGACCGCCTTGGGGCGCACCCGCGTGGTCAGCCCCGTCACGGGACGCGTGCTCAGCCACCAGGTCGAGGTCGGCGAGCGCGTCGCGCCCGGGCAGGTCTGCGGGGAGGTCTACGGCACGGACGTCATGGACATCCCCGTGCCCATCCCCGCATCCGACCTCCAGTGGCTGCCCGAACGCACCCCGTCGGCCGGCGCCGACCCCAACGCCGCCGCCGGCGCGCGCGCCAAGGTCGTCTGGTACCGACCCGACGACCCAAACGCCACCGTCTGGACCGGCCGCATCGCACGCGTCGAGGCCGGCCTCGCCCGCGATACGCGAATGGCCACCGTCGTCGTCGAGGTCCGCAACGGCCCGCCTTCCTCGGCCGGCCCGCTGCTCGACCTCAACATGTTCTGCAAGGTGACCATCGCCGGGCGCGTGCTTGCCGAAGCCTTCCTCCTGCCCCGCCGCGCCCTGCTGCCCGATGGGCGGGTGTACGTCGTCGAGGACGGTCGGCTGGGCCTGCGGTCCGTCCGCGTCGCACGCGTCGGCGGCGAACAGGCCATGCTCCTGCCCGGGGGCGGCGTCGAGGCCGGCGACCGCGTGATCATCGGCTACGTCCCCAAGCCCGTGCCCGGCATGAAGGTCGTGCCGGTCGATGAGCCCCGCCGGACGGCCGCTACGACCCGACCGGCCGACACGCCCCGGGGCGGATGATGCCGCGCCCTCGCAGACATCCCGGCCGCGTCAACGGGAGGGGCGCGCCATGAGCGTCGTACGCGGCTTCGTCCGGAATCCGGTGGCGGCGAACATGCTTATGATCATCCTGCTGGCCGGCGGGCTGGTGGCGGGCGTGATGATCCCGCGGGAGCTGTTCCCGGAATTCAGCGTGGACGTGGTGAGCGTCTCGGTCCCCCGCCCGGGCGCGAACCCGGCGGACATCGAGGAGGGGATCGTCCTGAAGATCGAGGAGGTGGTCGCCGGGCTGGACGGCGTCAAGGAGGTCTCCGCCGAGAGCCGCGAGGGGCTGGGTACGGTCCTGGCGGAGATCGACACCGACGCGGACACGCAGGAGGTCCTCGACCGCATCAAGATGGAGGTCGACCGCATCGACGCCTTCCCCGCCGACGCCGAGGAGCCCAGCACGATCGAGGTGACGCTGCGGAGGCACGTGATTCACGTGGCCATCTCCGGCGACGCCCCCGAGCGGACGCTCAAGGAGCTCGCCGAGCAGGTCCGCGACGAGATCGCCGACTTGCCCGAGGTCAGCCAGGTCAGCGTCTCCGGCGTCCGCGAATACGAGATCTCCGTCGAAGTCAGTGAGGAGATGCTACGCCGCCACAGCCTCACGCTCTCGCGGGTCGCCAAGGCGGTGCGGGACAGCAGCTTCGACCTCCCGGCCGGGACGGTCAAGACCCGCGGCGGCGACGTCGCGCTGCGGATTGTCGGGCAGCGCCGGCGGGCACCCGAGTTCCGCTCGATCCCGGTGCTGTACAAGCCGGACGGCACGGTGGTGCGGCTGGGGGATATCGCGGTGGTCCGGGAGAGCTTCGAGGACGTGGACATCGCCGGGCAGTTCAACGGCAAGCCGGCGGCGCTGGTCAGCGCGTTCAAGACCGGCGACGAGGACACCGTGGTGATCGCCGAAGCGGTCCGCCGCTACGTCGCCCGACACCGCGACGCGATGCCCGAGGGCATCGTCATGGAGACGTGGTCGGACTACTCCAAGTTCATCCGCGACCGTCTGGATATGCTCGTCCGAAACGGACTTATGGGCCTGGCCATCGTCTTCGTCGTGCTGCTGATCTTCCTCGGCGTGCGCCTGTCCTTCTGGGTGGCCATGGGCATCCCCGTCTCCCTCCTGGCCACCGTGCTGGTGCTGCACATCGGCGACCAGACGCTGAACATGATGAGCATGTTCGCGCTGATCATGGCCCTGGGGCTGATCGTCGACGACGCGATCGTCGTCGGCGAGAACGTCTATTCCCACGTCGAGCGCGGCGGCGAACCGCACCTGGCCGCGGTGGCCGGCACGGGGGAGATGATCGCCCCCGTCACCGGCGCGGTCGTCACCACCTGGCTGGCGTTTCTCCCGCTGCTGCTGATCCCCGGCGTGATGGGCAAGTTCATCGGCATCCTCCCGGTGGCGGTCATCACCGCCCTTGCATTCTCGCTGGTCGAGTGCCTGCTGATCCTCCCAGCCCACCTCGCCCACAGCCTGGAGAAACACGACCGTCGCCGCGACCGCCCCGCCGCCGCCCGGGCCGGACCGCTGCGGCGCTTCCGGACGCGACTGGATGAGGGAATCCAGGCGATGATCCATCGAGGCTTCGTGCCGGTCTATCGCCTGGCGTCCCGGTACCGCTACGTAACCGTCGGGGCGGTCCTGGCCGTACTGGTGGCGATGGGCGGGGCCTTCGCCGGCGGACGAATCCAGACGGTCACGTTCCCCAAGGTGGACAGCGACACCCTCCAGAGCGTGCTGATCCTGCCGACGGGCACGCCAATCGAGCGGACCAAGCTGGTGGCGCGGCACATCACCGAGGCGGCGCGGCGCCTGAACGAGCAGTTCGACGCCCCCGGCGGCGAGCCGGTCGTCCAGCGCGTCTACTCGCTGATCGGCCAGCAGAGCGGTTTCGGCGGCGAGAGCGGCTCGCACGTCGCGGAGGTGATCGTCGAGACCCTCCCGGCCGAGCAGCGAGGCCTCCGCAGCCAGCGGATGGTCGACCGCTGGCGGGCGAACGCCGGCCGTGTGCCCGACGCCCTGAAGCTCACCTTCGGCGCGTTCCGGGGCGGGCCCGGCGGGCTGCCCATCGAGATCCGCCTCCTCGGGCCGACCACCGACACGGTCAAACCCGCGGCCGAGGCCCTGAAGGCCAAGCTCGCCCTCTACCCCGGCGTCCGGGACATCACCGACGACGCCCTGCCCGGAAAGCTGGAGATGAAGGTCCGCCTGAAGCCCGACGCGCCCACGCTCGGCATCGACCTGCGGGCGCTCGCCGTCCAGCTCCGCAGCGCGTTCTACGGCAACGAGTCGCTGAAGATCCAGCGAGGCCGCGACGAGATCAAGGTCATGGTCCGCTACCCCCAGCGGCAACGGCGGACGTTCGGGGACGTCGAGGAGATGCGCGTCCGCACGGCCTCGGGGGCCGAGGTGCCTTTCCTGGAGGTCGCCGACGTGGACATCTCGCGAGGCTACACCACGCTGCGGCGGGCCCATAGGCGAAGCGTCATCACCGTCCGCGCCGATATCGACGAGGAGATCGCCAACGCAGAGCAGGTTCTCACCGACCTCAAGACCGGCGGGTTCCTCCAGGGCCTGCGCCGGCGGTTCCCTCGCGTGACCGTCGACTTCCGGGGCCAGCGCCAGCAGTCCGCCGAGGCCCTCGAGGCCCTGCTCGTCTGGTTCCCGCTGGCGCTGCTGGGCATCTACACCGTCCTGGCCGCCATCTTCCGGAGCTATACCCAGCCAGCGATCGTCATGGTGGCCATCCCGTTCGGACTGGTCGGCGCGGTGATCGGGCACTGGATCCTCGGGTTCGACGTGACGCTGCTGAGCATGTTCGGGATGGTCGCGCTGACCGGCATCGTGGTCAACGACTCGCTGGTGCTTATCGACCAGGTCAACCGCCGCGTCCGCGACGGCGAGACGCTGATCCAGGCCGCCGAGCGCGGCGCCCGAGACCGCTTCCGACCCATCGTCCTCACCACGGCTACCACCGTCGGCGGCATCGCCCCCCTGTTGGCCGAGCAGTCCTTCCAGGCCCAGTTCCTCAAGCCGATGGCCGTGGCCATCGCGTTCGGGCTGCTGTTCGCCACCGCCCTGACGCTGCTGGTGGTGCCCTGCCTGCTGCTGATCGGCAACGACCTGCGCCGCATCGTCGCCTGGGTGCTCACCGGCAGGTTCCCCGCGCCCGAGGACGTCCTCCCCCGCCTCCACCGCCCCGACGAGCAGCCCGACTCGTCGTAGACCGACGCGGCAAAGACCGACCGCGGACCGCCGGCGAAGGGCCGGGAAAACACTCCCGGACCCGCGGCCTCACCCCAGCCGGTCGGCCACCGCTCGGACCAGGCGGGCCTTCAGCACGTCGATGTTTTCGGTCGATCGCAGGCCGGCGGCGCGGGCGTGACCGCCACCGCCGAAGGACGCGGCCACCCGCGACACGTCCACCCCCCCGCGGCTGCGCAGGCTGACGCGGACAACCGGCTCGTCGGCGTCGCAGCTCGGGGGGTTCTCGGCCAGGAAAATGGCCGTCTCGACGCAACCGATCCGCAGGGCCTCGTTGACGAGATTCTCCGTCTCGTCCGGGCGGGCGCCCGTGGCGGCAAAGTCCGCCCGGCGGACGACCATCGTCGCGATCCGCCGGTCGTGGTGGAGCTCCAGTCCGTCCAGCACCACCCGGAGGAGGTCCATCCGCTCGGGGCGATCGGCCATGTACAGCCGTTCGTACAGCTCATCTGCCCGCGCGCCGGCGTCCAGCAGGCCCGCGGCCGCTCGAAGGCACCGCCCGTCCGTGTTGGCGAACCGGAACCACCCGGTGTCGGTCGCCATGGCCGTCAGCAGCGCCTCGACCGCCGGCGCAGTAACCGGCCAGCCGAGCGCCTCGATGACCTCGAGGGTCATGACCCCGGCGGCCGCGGCAGATGTATCCAGCCAGCGGGCCGAGCCGATATCGTCGGCGGTGGCGTGGTGGTCGATGACGACGACCTTCTCTCGCACGGCGGCGAGGGCGTCGCCGAGCCCGTCAAGTTGCTCGGCGGCGCAGGTGTCGACGATGATCACCAGGTCGGCGGCCTCGGCGAGCTCCCCGAAGCGGTCCGCGCCGGCGGGCAGGCCCTCGGGGAACAGGAACGCGTATCGCTCGGGCACGTCGGAGGGCACCAGCAGGGCGGCGTCGCGCCCGACGGCGCGGGCGGCGGCGGCAAGGCCGGCCATCGAGCCCAGCCCGTCGCCGTCGGGGCGGGCGTGGGTGACGATCAGCACCCGCCCGGCGTCGGCCAGCCGGGCGACCACGCGGTCGAACGCGCTATTCGTAGAGTTCTCGGACACGGGCGACATCCTTGGCGATCTGGTCTCGCAGGGCTTCGGTGCTTTCGAACCGCCGCTGGTCCCGCAGGCGGCGGAGGAAGCCCAGGGCCATCTTCTCATCGTAGAAATCGCCCTCGGCGTTGAGCAGGAATGCCTCGACGCTCCGCCGCGGCGCCGCCGGCGAGAACGTCGGGTTCACGCCCACGCTGATGGCGGCGAGGCAGCCCGCCCCGCCCACGCGAGCGCGACCGGCGTAGACCCCGTCGGCCGGGCAAACCTGCTCCCCGCCGGCCAGGTTTGCCGTCGGGTGCAGCAGCCCCCTGCCCCGTCCCGTGCCGCGGACAATCCGCCCGAACAGCGTGAAGGCCCGGCCGAGGCATTGCCCAGCGGCGGCGACGCGCCCGCCGGCGACAAGCCGCCGGATCAGCGTGCTGGAGACGGTCTCCTCGGCGCCGTCGAGCACCAGCCGGACCGGCTCGGCGAGGTGGACGCCGAAGCCGCGTGCCTCTCCTGCGCGGCGGAGCGTGTCCACGTTGCCCGCGCGGTCTCGGCCGAAGAGGAAATTCGGCCCCTCGACAACGTGGCGCGGGGCGAAGCGTTGGGCGAGCACCTCCTCGATGAAGGCCTCGGGCGCCAGGGCGAGCAGGCCCGTGTCGGCACGGGCGAGGACCACGCGATCGCACCCGGCTTCCAGCAGCAGGCGGCACTTCTCCTCGACGGGCACGACTCGCAGCGGCGCGTCGGCCGGCCGGAGAATGCGGTCCGGCGGGGGCTCGAAGGTCATGGCGACGACCGGGGCGTCCGCGGCGTCGGCGAGTTCCCGGGCGCGCCGGAGGATGGCCTGGTGGCCGAGGTGCACACCGTCGAAGTTCCCGATGGTCAGCACGCCGTTCCGCGCGGCGGGATCGAGGGCGTCCAGTCCGTCTATGCAGCGTGGGTCCATGGCGGTTCCGGATGGTCACTTCGGGCAAAGCGGACAGTGTAGCGGCCGCCGCCGTCGGGGACAATGAGATCGCCTGGCCGGGCGAGGCCGTCACCGCGCGCGGACCAGCGGCACGACGCTGCCGGGGGCATCGAGCAGGTCGACGGCCACGTCGTAGGTAGCCGCCAGCAGGTCCTCGCGGATGACCTCGACGGGCGGGCCCGTGGCGATGACCTCCCCGTCGCGGAGCAGCACAAGCTCGTCGGCGAAACGGGCGGCGATGTTCACGTCGTGGCTGACGCACACCACCGCTGTGGGCCAGTCGTGGGCCACCCGCTGGAGCATCCGGTAGATGTGCAACTGGTTGCGGATGTCCAGGTGGCTGGTGGGCTCATCCAGCAGGACGACCGCTGGCTGCTGGGCCAGGGCGCGGGCGATCATCACCCGTTGGGCCTCGCCGCCGGAGAGCTCCTCGAGCGCCCGACCGGCGAAATCGGCCGTCGCGGTCATCCGCATCGCCTCGCGGGCGACGGCAAGGTCGCCGGCGGCCGCCAGGCCCAGCACGCCGGTGTGGGCGTAGCGGCCCATGAGCACGACCTCCTCGACCCGGAAGGCGAACGCGGCGGCCGGCTGCTGAGGCACGTAGGCGAGCAGGCGCCCGAGCTGGCGCGGCGTGTGGCGGCGGATGTCCTTGCCGTCGAGCATCACGCGTCCGGCCGAAGGGCGAAGCCGCCCGAGCAGGCAACGCAGCAGTGTGGTCTTCCCCGAGCCGTTAGGCCCCAGCAGGCAGGTGAGGCGCCCGGGCTCGGCGGTGAGGCTGACGCCGCGGAGGACCGGCTCGTCAGGTCGGTAGCCGAAGGCGACGCCCTCGGCCGCGAGGATATGCCGACCGTCGCTCACAGGCGCCCCTCCCCCCGGCGCCGGCGGAGCAGGTAGATGAAGAACGGCCCGCCGGTCAGGGCGGTGAGGATACCCACGGGCAGCCGCCCGAGGCCGAGGGCGGGTCCGGCCGTGCGGCAGAGCGTGTCGGCAGCCATGAGGAACATCGCCCCGGCCAGGCTGGAGACGATGAGCCCCAGCCGGTGGTCGGGCCCGACGACCATGCGGCAGAGGTGCGGAACGATGAGCCCTAGGAAGCCGATGGGCCCGGCGAGTGCGACGGCGGCGGCGGTCATGAGCCCGACGGCGCCGAAGGTGGCCAGGCGGAGTCGGTGAACGGAGACCCCGCTTGCGGCGGCGACGTCGTCTCCGAGCCCGAGCACGTTCATCGCCGCAGCGTGGGTCATCAGCACGGTCCAGCCGGCGGCGACGCAGGCGCCACAGACGATCAGCCGGGCCGCGCCGGTCACGTCGGGAAGCTGGCCCATCGCCCAGTACGTGAAATCGGCGATGCGGTAGCGATCGACGTAGAGGTAGATCGTCAGCATGATCGCGCCGTTGAAGGAGTTGACGATCACGCCCGAGAGAATCAGCGAGTACGGGTCCAGCCGCCCGCGGCGCTGAGCGACGCCGTAGACCACCCCGCAGGTGCCCACCGCCCCGGCGAACGCCAGCACGGGCGTGGTCGCCCAGCCGGGCAGCGCGGCGGTGCCCGCGACGGCCAGGCCCAGCAGCACGCCGACGCCGGCGCCGCTGGAGATGCCAAGGATGTACGGCTCGGCCAGCGGGTTGCGGAGCAGGCCCTGCAGGGCCGTGCCACCCGCGGCCAGGCCCGCGCCGACCACCGCGGCGGCCACCAGCCGCAGCGCCCGGGCCGCCCAGACCTGCCGTCCCAGTCGCTCGATCGGCAGCACGCCCACCAGCGAGCAGGCCGCCCCCAGCAGCACCGCCGCAGCAAGCATCCCGCCGGCCCACGCCGCCAGCCTGCCAGCCGAGACCGTCCGCGATGGCGCCCGCCCATCCTCGCTCACGCCACCCCCCCCCGGCCCAGGCGAAGAACAAGGACGGTTCCATTCTCCGGGCCGCCCCTTCGCGGCGACCTCGCTCGGAAAATGCGACCGCCCCTGCCTTTCCGGGCTGACCGGCAGCGACTGCGCGGAGAGTGCGTCGTCGCAGACGATTGCATTCGCGGACGGCCGGGCACAGCGAGGCCCTGCTGCCGCGGCGGGTGGATCATCTCCGCGAGCTTCTCGGCCAACTCCGCCAGCCGGGGCGACGGAATGGTCCAGCCGGGGTCGGTTACCACGAACACCCGCCCGGTCCGAGCGGCCGGCAGCGCGTCCCACTGGCACCAGTACGCCTCGGCCGCGGGGGCCTCGGCGGGATCGAGCACCTGGCAGATCACCACGTCGGGGGCGGCCTTGAGGATCGCCTCGATCTGCGTGGACCGCCACCGTGCCCTGCCGGGGATGTCCCGGGCGGCGTTTCGGCCCCCGGCGGCCTCGATGAGGTCGCCGACGAACGTTCCCTCGGCCGTGACCGAAGGGCGGTCGGTGCCCATGACGAACAGCACGTCGGGGCGAGGCTTGTCGGCTGCGGCGGCGCGGACGGCGGCGATCTTCGCCTCGAACGCCGCGGCACGTGTGTCGGCGGTTTCGCCCTTGCCGATGGCCTCACCGATCGTCCGCATGGCGGCGGGGATGTCGGCAAGCTCCTCCAGTCGAAGCTGGACGACGCGCACGGACGGCCGCACGTCCACCACGCCACGGAACTTCTCCGGGCGGGACTGCGTGAAGATTACGTCGGGCTCGATGGCGAGCACGCTTTCGGTATCGAGGGTCAGCGCGTCGCCGACGGAGGGCCTTTCGACGCCGTCGGGCAGCTTGCAGAACCGCGTGACACCCACAACGTGCTCGCCGAAGCCCATGTCGAACATCATGGCCGTCACGGCGGGCGTTAGGCTGACGACGCGCGGCCCCGCCTGGGCCGGCCGGGGGGCGTCGGCATCGCACCCGCCGAGGGCGGCTGCGGAGATGGCAAGCGCGAGCGGAATGGAGGCGAACTGTCGCACGGGCTGTCTCCTCGGGATCGGCCTGCCAAGCCTACCACCACCCGGGCAGGATGCCAACGCCTCGGCAAGCGCGCAGGCACCCTTGTGAAGCGCCCGCAACGGCTCGCGAGGCTGCGGCACCATAGGAGACCAGCAGCCCGCCACTCGGCGATCTGCTAGGTGTCCCACTCGTCCGACGACTCGTGCATGCGGTGTCGGACGGTGCCGTAGGCGAGCTTGGGGCGGCGGTGCTCGTCGACGGTGCCCTTGTTGTTCATCGTCCGCGGGCGACCCTTGAACATGCCCCCTTCCTGCGTGATGCGGCAGTCGCTGAACTGCCACACGGCCGCGCCGACCACGCTGGGGTGCCCGAGGTACACGCGAAGCTGCTCGTCGAGCAGGCGGGCCTGGTACTCCTCGGTCCACTTGGCGGCATTGGGGTTCCGCCAGCCGGGGATGGCGCCGGCGCCGAACTCGCTGAGGATGACCGGCTTGCCCCTGGCGCCGCTGGCGTCGGAATGAAGCCATTTGAGCATCCGCTTCAGGTCGGCCTCGACCTCCGCCGGCTCGCCGCCGTACCAGCCCACGTAACGGTTCCAGGAGACGATGTCCACGAGGTCCAGGCAGATGTCGTTTTCGCTCTTGTTGGACGCGAAGGTCACCGGGCGCGAGTCGTCGAGGCTGCGGATCAGCCCGATGACCCGCTCGTGCTCGGTCCGCCCGGCGGGGCTGACCGAGTCGCACTCGTTCAGGCAGCCCCACATGAGGATGCACGGGTGGTTGCCGTGCCACTCGATCATCTCGGTCGTCGAGGCGGCGATCTGCTCGCGGAACCGCGGGTGGTCGAACTTCACTGCCCGCGCGTGCGACTCCTCCCAGACGCACATCCCCAACTCGTCGCAGAGGTCCAGCATCCGCATGTCGTTGGGGTAGTGGCAGGTGCGGATGAAGTTGCAGCCCAGGTCGCGAAGCAGCTCCAGGTCGTGGACCATCGCCGCAGGCGGGATGGCGCAGCCGAACTGCGGGTGGTCCTCGTGGCGGTTGTAGCCGCGCAGGCGGATGACGTGCCCGTTGAGCAGCAGCTTCTTGCCGCGGACCTTCACCTCGCGGAAGCCGACGCGGTCGACCAGGTCGTCCACGGGCTCGTCGCCGTCCAGCAGCACCGCCTGGACCGGGTACAGCGCGGGGTCGTCGGGCGTCCAGGCCTCCACGTCCCTCGGCTTCAGCACGCCGTGGACCTCCACCGTCCCACCGGCGGGGATCTCCGCCTCGCCAAGGTCGGTCAGCCGGTCCTCGAAGGCGATTTGCACGCGGCGGCGAACGTCCTTGTTCGACCAGTTCGCCAGCCGCACGCGGAGATCCAGCCGCCACCTGCCGCCCTTGCGGATCGGCGTGGCGAAGAGCTTTTCCACGTACCCCGCCGGCACGTACTGCACCTGCGTCGGCCTCGTGATCCCGCCGTAGGTGTAGTAGTCGTTCGGCAGGTGCAGGGACGAGTGCTCGCCGAAGCTGTTGTCCACCTCGACAATCAGCTCGTGCGTTTCCTCGTCCAGCCCGGGGACGACCACGGCGAAGGGAGTGAAGGCGTCGTAGTGGTGGCCGACGTGTCGGCCGTCAACGTGGACGTCGGCGGTATGGCTGACCCCGCCGAAGAGCAGGCGCATGGCGGTGTCGCCGCCGCCGAGGACCTCGGTCCGCATCCAGGCCTTGCCTCGGTAGTTCTCCAGGCCCGGCTGCTGCTCCCAGACGCCGGGAACGTGGATGATGCGGGCGTAGTCGTCGGGCAGTTTGCGGCGGTCGGTGCGGTCGGCGGCGGTGGTGAAGTCCCACCAGCCGTCAAGGCACTCGCAGGGGCGGAGGTCGTGTTGGGTGAACGTTCGCAGCATGGGATGCCTTCCTCGGTGGTTGCGGGGAACGGTCGGTCGATGTGCACCATACCCGCGGCGCGCCCGACGGGCAAGCGAACGCCCGCGCGTTCGGCGTGTTCTGTCGGCCACTGCCCGGCGGCCGGGGCGGCCCGGGCGCGGGAAGCCACCCCTGCGGTCATGCCAAAAACCCTTGCTTGGGCAGCGCCGGGGGGCGGAGAATGTTGGCGGCGCGTCGGTGGACCGGGTTTCTCCCAGTGTGCCGACCGAGGCGAAGGGATGCTACGTGGACGTGGAGGCCGGCCCCGAGGCCGGAATATGCCCATGGGTGAGAAGAGCAGCAAATCGCAGGCCGCGTTCCGACGCGGGCAGAAGGTCCTCGTCGGCGGGGTGAACTCGCCGGTGCGCGCGTTCGCGGCCGTGGGGGGCACACCGCCGGTGATCGCGCGGGCCAAGGGCAGCCAGATCATCGACGTGGACGGCAAGGAGTACGTGGACTACGTGGGCAGCTACGGCCCGGCGATCCTGGGCCACGCCGCCGAGGCGGTGGTCACGGCGATCTGCAAGGCGGTGCAGCGCGGGCTCAGCTACGGCGCACCGACGGAGGTGGAGACCCGCCTGGCCGAGGCCGTCGCCGCCGCCGTGCCCTCCATCCAGAAGGTCCGCTTCGTCTCCAGCGGCACCGAGGCGGCCATGTCCGCCATCCGCCTGGCCCGGGGCCTCACCCGACGGAACAAGCTCGTCAAGTTCGTCGGCTGCTACCACGGGCACTCGGACTCGATGCTCGTCTCGGCCGGCAGCGGCTCGATGACGCTCAATGTCCCCTCCTCGCCGGGCGTGACCAACGGCACGACGGTGGACACGCTGCTGGCGACCTACAACGACGCCGACAGCGCCGCCGGGCTGCTGGAGGATCACGGCTCGGACATCGCCGCCGTCCTCGTCGAGCCGGTCGCCGGCAACATGGGCGTGGTCCCGCCGGCCGAGGGGTTTCTTGAAGGCCTCCGCGAGGCCTGCGACCGTGCCGGAGCCCTGCTGATCCTCGACGAGGTGATGACCGGCTTCCGCGTGGCCTACGGCGGCGCGCAGGAGCGTTACGGCGTGGGGGCGGACATCACCGTGCTGGGCAAGATCCTCGGCGGCGGGATGCCGGTCGGGGCCTTCGGTGGCTCCAAAAAAGTCATGAAGCACCTCTCGCCGGAGGGCCCCGTCTACCAGGCCGGGACCCTCTCGGGAAACCCGGTGGCCATGTCCGCGGGCCTTGCCACACTCCAGGGCATACGCGAGGACGGCTTCTACGACGCCTTGGAGGAGCGCTCGGCCGCCCTGGAGGACGGGCTGCGGTCGGCCGCCGACGACGCCGGCATCGCCGACGCCGTTCGCTTCAACCGCGTGGGGAGCATGCTCTCCTGCTTCTTCACCTCCGAGGACGTCACGGATTCGAGTTCCGCCGCCACCAGCAATACGGCGGCGTTCTCGGCGTGGTTCCACGCCATGCTCGACGCGGGCGTCTACGTCGCCCCCAGCCAGTTCGAGGCGATGTTCGTCTCGGCCGCCCACACCGAAGAGGATATCGACCGCACCTGCGAGGCCGCCCGGCCCGCCTTCCGCGAGGCCGCCGCGATGCTGGCCGAGACCTGACCGCCCCCGCCGGGGCCTCCGGGCCGCCAAGGCCGACCGGGAGTTGCGCATGGACCAGATCGAGTACGACATCCACCCGGGGGAGTTTTCCGACGCGATGCGGACCACCCGCGCGGCCCGCACGCTGTTCTGGCTGCTCTGCGGGATCATGATCCTCGCCCAGCCGGCCGCACTCGTGCTCGTCGAGTACGGGGAGGTGCTGGCCGAGCCGCCGGTGCGCGAGGCCTCCGGCACCCCCCCCGCTACAGCCTCGACCCAGCCGACGACCGCCACGGCCCCCGCCGCCGGGCGCGACGCCGCCGGGGCCGACGCGCGCCTCGCCCGGGCCGAAAAGTGGCAGTTGGCGATGTCCCACGGGCTGGGCGCGGCGAAGTTCCTCGCCCCGGTGACGGCGCTGCTGATGTGCATCACCGTGCTGTTCGCCGTCACGCTCAGCCTCGTCGGGCGGCTGGGGGGAATGTCCGGGCTGATCGGCTCGTTCTACTGGTCTCTGCTGCTGCTGGCGATGGTCGTGCCCTGGCAGGACATCTTCCCCGGGCAGGGGATGGCACGGGGGGCCGTCTTCGGGCTCTCCGAACTCCAGAGCGGGCAACTCCGCTGGCAGATGTCCAGCCAGGCCATGCTCGACGCGATCGGCTATTTCGGGCGGTTCGCCGCCTATCCGGCGGCGGCCCTGGTCGCCTGGCTGATCGTGCAGATCCGCTTCGCCTCGGCGTGCGCGAAGCTCCGCTATCCCCATGCCCTGGTGACCTCGCCGCCGCCGTCGGCGGACGGTCGGCCGCCGACTTCCGACGAGATGAAGCGCCCCGCTCCCCGCCCGGCCGGCGGGCAGGAAGCCTCCGGCGGCGCGTCCTCGCGCGACCACGCCTCGCGGTCGCACGTCAGCGGCTCGACGCCGACCACCGCCCCGGGCCGGCCCATGGGCGCGCTGACCGAGCGTTTCGACCACCTCATGGCCGAGGATCAGTCCGACGAGAAGGACGGCGAGAAGACCTAGGCGGCGTCAGGCTCTCCGCCGGCGCCGGAGCAACCCGACCGCACCGACCGCCAGCACCGCCAGGCCTGCCGGCTCGGGGACGAACCCGAAGTTGTCCAGGTAGGCGTCGACGGTGATCGTGTAGGTCTCCGCCGTGTCGAGGCCCATGGGAGAGAACATGCTCAGCGTTCGAAGCTCGATCTCGACCGGGCGGGTAACGTCGATGCCCGGCAACTCGATCAGGCCCTCGTCGTTCCCGAGGACTCCCGGCGCGGGCTCTTCATTGTCAGAGCCGTCGTTCAACCGATACGTCACCGAAAGATCCACCCCAGCAACGGTGCCCTCGGGCACATTGTCCGAGAAGGTGACCTCGATGTTCGGGTCCAGCGCCAGCTGCGTTGTTCCGAGCGGCGCATGCAGCCCGTTGCCGTCGGCCGGAACGTTCTGCACGGCCACGGCTTCCTCAAGGAAGGGGAAGCCATCGAACGTCCATCCATTGTCGTAGTACCAAGTGTGGACGACATTCAGATGCAGTCGCCCGTCCGAGGTGACCTCGGCGATGGCCCCGCCGACCGTGTCCGAATCCACGTCCCATCCGGTGTTCCCATCCTCGAAGTCCCCGTTGACGATGTCCGCCGCGGCGGGCCCGCCCGCCATGGCGCAGACCACGAGCCCCAAACCCAGTGCCCTGGAAATCCTGCTCATCGCTATCCCTCGCAACCGCAAGAAGAAAGGCTGTGCCGGGCGTACGCCGCCACCCGACCATACGGGAGCACGTCAGAGACTCCATCCTCCGAGCGAGCCAGCGGCGGGCAGTTCGTCTCGGCCGGCTCAGGCCGACCCGCCGCCAGCGATAATCCGATTGTACCCCGCATCGGGGAAATGGCAAGCGTGAAGCGCGCAGTTCTGCCCGTTGACCCCGCAGGGCACCGGACGGATAATGCCCGTTTCGCCCGTACGAGGAATGCGAACCATGCTGGAAGAACTCAAGCAGCGGGTGTGCAAGGCCAACCTGGACCTGGTGGCCGAGGGCCTGGTGATCCGCACGTGGGGCAACGCCAGCGCCGTCGACCGCGACGGCGGGCACCTGGTCATCAAGCCCAGCGGCGTGCCCTACGACACCATGGTCCCCGAGCAGATGGTGGTCGTCTCGCTGGACAGCGGCGAAGTGGTAGAGGGCGACCTCCGCCCCTCCAGCGACATGCCCACCCATCGCGTGCTGTACGCGCACTTCGACGAGATCGGCGGCGTCGTCCACACCCACAGCCTCCACGCCACCGCCTGGGCCCAGGCTCGGCGAGAGATCGCACCCTACGGCACGACCCACGCGGACTACTTCTACGGCCCCGTGCCCTGTACCCGCATGCTCACCCCCGCCGAGATCGCCGGCGACTACGAGACCGCCACCGGCCACGTCATCGCCGAACGCTTCGACGTGCTGGACCCGGCCGCCTTCCCGGGCGCCCTCGTGGCCGCCCATGGCCCGTTCGCGTGGGGGGCAACCTGTGAGCAGGCCGTCGAGAACGCCGTGGTGCTGGAGCACCTGGCCGAGCTGGCGAAGATGACGGTGGACCTGGCCGCCTACCCCGCCCCGATCCCCTCCGAACTGCTGGACAAGCACTTCCTCCGGAAACACGGGTCGGGGGCGTACTACGGACAGACCTGACCCCCGGACGCCCGACGCCGCGTCGCGGGCCGTAAAGGAGAGCTCACCATGCCGAAACTTGGCGTGAACATCGACCACGTCGCCACCGTGCGGCAGGCCCGCCGCACCGTCGAGCCGGACCCCGTCTGGGCCGCCGCCGAGGCCGAGCTCGCCGGGGCCGACTGCATCACCTTCCACCTCCGCAAGGACCGCCGCCACATCGCCGACCGCGACGCCGACCTGCTCGCCCGGACCGTCCAGTGCAAGCTGAACATGGAGATGTCCCTCGACGAGGAGATCGTCGACATCGCCTGCCGCCTCGCGCCGGGCCAGTGCACGCTCGTGCCCGAGAACCGCCAGGAGATCACCACCGAGGGCGGGCTGGACGTGATCGCCCACGCCGAACGAACCGCCGAGGTCACCCGCCGGCTCACCGAGGCCGGCTGCGTCGTCAGCGCGTTTGTCGATCCCGAGCCGGAGCAGATCGCCGCCGCCGTCGAGGCCGGCTGTCACGCCGTCGAGCTGCACACGGGCACGTACGCCAACGCGTTCCTGGAAGGCTGCGACGCCGCGGCCGACGCCGGCACGGACGCGGCGCTGGAGGCCCTGCGCGTCGGACTGGCCGCCGGGCGCCAAGCGGACCTCGCCGTCCACGCCGGGCACGGGCTGACCTACCGCAACGTCGCCCCCGTCGCCGCCGTGGCGGGGTTCGAGGAGTTCAACATCGGCCACAGCATCATCGCCCGGGCGGTCTTCGTGGGCCTGCGGCAGGCCGTCGCGGAGATGAAGCGCCTGATCGCATGACGTTCAGGTCTCTTGACCTGGCGGGAACATCTGGTATCCTCTCCGCCGCGGATCGAAGCGACCCCCGTTTGCAAGGTGCCCCCATGGCTGAGACACTGCAGCTTCAAGGCTCGTTCACGGCTCTCGTGACGCCGTTTGCCGACGGCGAGATCGACGCCGACGCGCTCAAGCGGCTCATCGAGGCGCAGATCGCCGGCGGCACGCAGGGGCTCGTGCCCTGCGGGACCACCGGCGAGAGCCCCACGCTCAGCCACGCCGAGCACGACCGGGTCGTCGAGCTGACCATCGAGGCCGCCGCCGGGCGCGTGCCCGTCGTCGCCGGGACCGGCAGCAACTCCACCGCCGAGGCCGTCCGGCTGACCCGCCACGCCGCCGACGCCGGCGCCGATGCCTGCCTGGTCGTCAATCCCTACTACAACAAGCCCACGCAGCAGGGCATGTTCGAGCACGTCGCCCGCCTGGCCGAGGTCGGCCTGCCCATCGTGCTCTACAACATCCCGGGGCGGACGGGCATCGAGCTGGCCCCCGAGACCATCGCGCGGATGTACGAGGAGATCGAGCCCGTCGTGGCCGTCAAGGAGGCCACGGGCAAGCTGGACAACGCCAGCGCGATCGCCGCGGCGTGCGACATCGCGATCCTCTCCGGCGACGACTCGCTGACGCTGCCGATCTGCTCGGTCGGCGGCTCGGGCGTGATCAGCGTGCTGGCCAATCTGCTGCCCGGCGAGGTCCGCGCCCTCTGCGACGCCATCGCCACCGGCGACATGCACGCCGCACGCAAGCAGCACCTGCGGCTGTTCCCGCTGTTCCGGGCCATGTTCGTCGAGACCAACCCCATCCCCATCAAGGCCGCCATGGCCCTGGCCGGGCACTGCCGAAACGAGCTCCGCCTGCCCATGACGCCCTTGGCCGACGAGCACCGCGCCGGCCTGGAGAAGCTCCTCGCTGAGTTCGCCGCCTCGTAATCCATAGCGCCTGGCCGGCAGCGCAGCTCATTCCTCGGCCACCGCCACCTCCGCGCCGGCGTTCTGCCCCGAAACGTACGCGGCGTAGATCGTAGAGATCGTGTCGGCCGCCAGTCGGCTGTCGCTCTCGACCGGCTCGCCATAGGCGACCGTCCGGTAGAACGCTTCCATCTCCTGCGGGTAGCCGGTGAACCAGTCCTCGTCCGGGGACGGGCAGGACCAGCCCTGCTTCGTGCCGATCTTCTCGACCACGTAGATGTCCTCGAAGTTCGACTCGACCGGGTTGTACGTCTGCATCGCCGTGTTCGGGTTGATGTTGCAGTGCGTCCGGTGATTGTTCGCCACCACCTCCAGCCAGTTGTGGATCCCCCCCATCACCAGCTCGGCTGAGAAGATGTCCGCCACCGTGCCGTCCTCGAACACCACGTGCGTGGCCGAGAAGTCCTCCACGTCCGTGTAGTCGGTCCGCAGGTGCCCGGCATCGCGGTAGCCGTCCAGGGCGGTTATGGTGTGCATCCTCGCCGACACCGCCGCCGGGCGGATGGGCCCGGAGCCGGCGACGCGGCCCTCGACGGCCTTGAGATACAGCGCGGCCGTGAGGGGATGGCAGCCCTTGCCGATCAGCGACCCGCCGCCGGAGAACCGCCAGAGCCCGTAGGTCGGCGAGTGGGAGCCGGAATGGGACTCCTCCCCGTGCATCCAGAGGATCTGCCCGCCGGTCTTCTCGAGGATCTCGCGTTCCTTCTGCACGGACGGGGCGTAGACCCAGTTCTCGGCGTAGAGGATGCACCCCTCGCTGTCGGTCTCGGCGTCCAGCATGCGGCGGACGCTGGCGTTGGCCTCGCGGAGGGCGACCTGCTTGTCGAGCTTGCTGCCGTCGAAGTCTTCGCTACCGTCACCGAAGTAGCCGGTGAACGGCTTCTCGACGATGGCGTGGCGCCCCTTGGCCAGCGCGGCGACGGCGATCGGCTCGTGCGTGACCGGCGGGGTGCAGACGTGCACGACCTCCACGGCGTCCAGCAGTTCCTCCATCGAGCCCATGGCCTCGATGCCGCGCTGCTCGGCGTACTCGCGGCCGCGGTCGGCGTCGCTGTCGTACACGCCGACGACGGCGACCTCGGTGCCGTACACCCGGCGGAGAGATTCGTAGTGAAAGGACGCGGCAAAGCCGGCCCCGGCGATGCCGGCGCGGACGGTCTTCTTGTTCATGGTGCAATCTCCTGGCTGGTGTTCCGGCCGGGCATCATACCCGCTCGCACCCCCGCCGCAACAGCCCCGACGCGCCGCGTCAGAGCAGCAGCAGCGTCATGACGCCGACGAGGGCGATGCAAATGACCAAGGTGACGAGGAACCCCAGCCACGACTGCGTGGAGGGCTTGACGAGGAAAAGCCCGCCGGCGGTCGTCCATCGCTGCGAGGGCGGGACGGCCTCGTCCAGCGGCAGCGTCAGGCGCTCTTCCTGCCCGATGGGGGTGTAGATCTTCTTGAGGAACTCCTCGATCGCCCGGCGATTGGGCGGGGCGGTCAGCAGGCTTCCGGCGACGCCGAAGACCACGGCCGTCACCAGCGGCGCACCGTTCTGCACAAGCGCCGGCACGGCGACCTCGTAGGCGGGCAGGACGTGCTTGAGCAGCAGCAGCACGGCCGCGGCGGCGATGGTGCTGGCGAAGACGCCCACGCTGTTCATCCGCGGCCAGAGGATGCCCATGGCCACCGCGATGCCGATGGTGGCGGTCACGCGGAAGTAGGTGAGGATGGACTCCACAACGCTGGCACGCATGGCGATGGCGAACAGCACGGCCCCGGCGATGACGCCCAGCCCCACCAGCCGCGTGACATGCACATAGTGCTGCTCATCGGCGTGCGGGCGGACGCGGCGGCGGTAGACGTTCTCCGAGACCAGCCCCGAGACGGTGACCTGGAGGGCGTCGCCGGTGGACATCGCCGCGGCGAGCACGCAGGCGAGCATCAGCCCCTGGAGGGCCGGGTGCAGCAGGAAGCGGACGGCGTCGCCGAAAGCGGCGTCGTGGTGGATGTCCCGGCCCTCGCGGATGAGGTAGGCCAGCCAGCACAGCGCGAGGATGGCCCAGCCCATGGTGCAGATTCGCTTGAGCACGTTGCCGTAGGCGAAGCCGACCCGCCCCTCCCATTCGGTGCGCCCGGCGGAGGTCACGGAAATCAGGTGCGGCTGGGCCATCATGCTGAACGGCGCGGTCACGCACAGCACCAGCACCGCGCCGAGGGAGAAGTACTTGGGGTCGAACAGGCTGAGGGTCTGTCCCTCGGCCATGCCGGCGGCCGGGGCGGTCGCCGCGGCGGCGCGGGCAGCGGCGATGGTCTCCTTGGCCGACGCCCACCCGCCGACGAGTTGGAGGGCGACGGGGATGGCGATGAAGGACAGGGCGATGATCATCAGCCCCTGGATCATGTCGGTGCGGATGGCGGCGATGATCCCGCCCCAGTAGCTGTAGAGCACGAACACGGCGGTGGTCACCAGCAGGATGCCGAAGAACCACGCGTCGCCGGCGGCGGCCTTGCCCATCATCCCCTGGACGGTCCGCGTCGTCGCCAGCAGCACGCTGGCGCAGGCGATCGTCCCGCCGAGGCCGGAGATGATGACGTAGAGCACCGTGGCGGCCGGGCCGAAGCGCTCCTCGAAGTAGTCGGCCATGGTCAGGCATCGCATGCGTCGGACGACGGGTGCGATAAGCCAGTAGAACGGCGTGCCGAACATCCACATCCAGGAGACCCAGATGCCGGAGGCCCCGCGCTCGACGGACTTGCTGACCACCCCGGCGACGTCCCCGGGGTGCGTGCCGGCGCCGAAGGCGTGCATGACCATCATGCCCACCCCGAACTGCCGCCCGCCGAGAAGGAAGCCCTCGCGGTCGTGGATGCCCCGCTTGGACCACCAGCCCATCAGCAGCATCCCGGCAAAGTACAGCACCAGCACGATCCAGATCGCGATGTCCAAGCCCAGAATCACCATGCGGAACCTCCGATAGCGGCCCGTCAGATCGTGGCCGGTGGCCCGTCAGGGCGTGGCCGGCAGGGGCGCGGCAGGGGCGGGGCGCCCGGCGTCAGCGCCGCGGCCGGCCGGGGGCCGCCGGATGCCGACCCGCTACTTCCACGCGGCGGCGGGCGGCTTGGCGAAGTCGTGCCACCGGGCGTCGGCCTTGGCCTCGGCGGCCGTGCCTTTGTGGAAGTAGATCCGGTACCGCCACGTCCGCTCGCCGCCTTCGTCGATCTCGAAATCGCCCTTCTCCTTGCCGCGCGTGAAGTGCGACAGGCCGAACGGGTTGGCGGTCAGCAGGCCGTACGTCCGGGCGTGCCACGTCGTCGGGTGGCGCAGATTGTCCGGCCCGTCGAAGATGGTGAATCCCAGCCGCTCGCCGTCGACGAGCCCCGAGCAGTCCACCCAGCGGGCCTTCTTGCCCCAGGCGGCCTTGCCCTTGTCGCCCTCGGAGTTGATCAGCATCCCTTCGTCGCCCGACTTGTCGTGCCGGAACTCCGGCCTCATGCGGCTGGCGCAGAGCCCGCCTTCCTTCGTGTCCCCGAACTTGATCGGCCCGTATTTGGCCTGGAACGTAATGTCGATGTCCAGCAGCCTTGTGGTATCGGGCAGGTTGTAGACGCGAACGGTGCGGACCTCGGCGGCGACGGGCTTCTTGTCCTTCGTCGTCCAGTCCAGCGTCTCGCGGAACGTGCCCACGACGGGTCCGTCCTCGACCATCTCGAAGTCCTTGTGGACGATGTACCCGGCCCGGCCGCCGATCGACCAGTTGTCCACGCCGTTGACCGCCCCGTGAGCGACGTAGATGCTCGTGTGGTGCGGGTGGTCCTTGTGGACGTTCTTCGCCAGGCCCTCCTGGACCATGGGATACGGGCGGGTCATGGGCGTCTGACCGGGACCGTGGACCGGGAAGAAGTACGGCCTGCGGAGCACCGCCTTGCCGATCGTCTCGGGCTTGAAGACGTAGGAGGTGAAAGGCTTCCCGGCGATGGAGATGTCGAGCGCCTTCTCGCCCTTGGTGACCTCCACGCCGGGGGTTTTCTTCTCGAGCGCCCGGACGAACGTCACGCCGTAGGACTTCGACGCCCCGGCGTCGAGCTTCTCGACGACGAACCACAACTTCCCGCCGCACACCTGCGACGGGACGGTCCGGCCGCCGTCGGTGATCACGGCCCGTTTGCCTTCCATGCCCTCGGGCAGGTCCACGCAGACGGGCACCCAGGCCCGCGCCCGGTCGCCGGCCTCGACGACGAGCGTCTTCGGCGCGGCCATGCTGGCGGCGGTCAGGCAGAGAACGGCCAAGGCGACGATGGCGAGGGACTTGAGATCGCAGCAGAATTCCATGTGCATTCTCCCGTTTCGGTTGCGTTCGATCGCAGACAGGGCGCCTACGCTACGCATTGAACGCCCCCATGCCAAGGCGGTGTCCGTTTTTCCTTTCCGCCGGGGCGGGAGGATCGGCAGGGGGACACGCGATGCAAGGGATTCCAACAGATGATTCAGAAGAGACGGAATCGCGGATGAATGCCGAGCAACGCGGACAGAAGGTATGTCACAGCGAGAAGGTGACACTGGCAATCCCGTACCTCGGTTCTCAGACTCCGGATTCGCTGTGGCGTCGCCCCCTCTCGGCATCGGCGTTCCTCGGCATTCATCCGCGGCTGCTCTCCTCTGGCACTCCGGTGCGTATCCGGTGCATCCCCCGCGCCGGTCCCGCGAGGGCTTGGCGGCGCGGGATCGCTGCCAAGAAAGCGTTGCATTCCCGCGAGGCGACGGGCACACTTTCGGGACCATCTGACGAGAAAGGAAGGACGCGACCATGGCCATGAAGAAATTCATCAACGACCCGTCGGACCTCGCCGCCGAACTGCTGGAGGGGTATACGCTGGCCTACCCGAACATGGTTCGGCTGGAGGGCGAGAAGCTCGTCTGCCGCGCCACGCCGAAGGCCGAGGAGAAGGTCGCCCTGGTCACCCTCGGCGGGGCCGGGCACGAGCCGGCCCTGTCCGGCTTCGTCGGCCCGGGCCTGCTGGACGTGAGCGTCGTCGGCGACATTTTCGCCGCGCCGGGGCCCCCGCCGGTGTTCGAGGCGCTCAAGAAGATGAACCGCGACGCCGGCATCCTCTTCGTCGTGCTCAACCACGCCGGGGATGTCATGAGCGCGAACATGGCCATGGAGATGGCCGAGAAGGAAGGCCTCAACGTCCGCATGGTCCTCACCCACGAGGACATCGCCGCCGGCCCGGACGCGCCCGACGAGGACCGCCGAGGGCTCGTCGGCTGCATCCCCCTTTACAAGGTCGCCGGCGCCGCCGCCGAGGCCGGCATGGAGCTCGGCGAGGTCGTCCGCATCGCCGAGAAGTTCAACGACAACATGGCCACCCTCGCCGTCGCCCTCAAGACCGCCACGCATCCGCAGACCGGCGACGAGATCTTCGCCCTCGCCGACGACGAGATGGAGATCGGCATGGGCCAGCACGGCGAGGCCGGAACGGGCCGGTCCAGGATGCTCAGCGCCGACGAGACGGCCGAGAAGATGATCGAGAGCCTCCTGTCCGCCGTGAACGCCCAGAGCGGCGACCGCCTGCTGGTGATCCTCAACGGCGCCGGCGCGACGACGCTGATGGAGCTGTACGTCGTCTTCCGCCGCGTGCACCGGGTCTTGGCGGACAAGGGCATCGCCGTCGCTCACGCGGTAGTCGACGAGCTGCTGACCGTCCAGGAGATGGCGGGCTTCCAGATGTGCATCGCCAAGATGGACGACGAGCTGAGCAAGCTCTGGCAAGCCCCCTGCGAGTCGCCCTACCTGACCCTTCGCGGCTGAGGAGGTCCCATGGCGGAGACGATCGGTTACGACGGACTGGAGAGCATGTTGCGCGGCGCGATCGCCGCGATCCGCGAGAACCACCAGATGCTCTCGCGACTGGACTCGGCCATCGGCGACGGCGACCACGGCTCGGCGATGCTGCGGTCGATGGACGCCGCCGCCAAGGCCCTGGACGCAGCCGAGGGCAGCGACGCCAGGGACCTGTTCTTCCAGGCCGGCTGGGGCGTGATGAGCGCCGCCGGCGGCGCCACCGGGCCCTTGCTGGGCTCCTGGCTGATGGGCTTCGCCGACGCCGTCGCCGGAAAGCAGCAACTCACCGCCGACGAGTTGGCCGGGGCCTTCGAGGCCGCCCGCGACGCGATGGCCAAGCAGTCCAAGGCGGCCGTCGGCGACAAGACGATGATGGACGCCCTGGTCCCGGCGGTCGAGGCCCTTCGCGGCGCGGCCGACGCGGGCAAGGAGATTTCTGGCGTGCTTTCCGCCGCCGCCGACGCCGCCGCGGCCGGGGCCGAGCGGACGCGCGACATGCGGGCGAAGTTCGGCAAGGCGCGGAACCTCGGCGACCGGACGCTGGGCCACCCCGACCCGGGCGCGACGTCGATGTCGGTGATCTTCCGCGGATTCGCGGACGGCGCCCGCACCGGCTGATGCCGGGGCGGAAGCATCGAATGACAAAGGACGGACCGCAGACAAAGGGCGAACCAGCAGAAACCAGGAGACAAATGCATCAGCCCGAGGGCGAAGACGGATGCGGATCGCACGCCCGGGACCATCCGGTCCAGTCTCCGCCTTTGCCGTTTTCCGCAACACTGTGTGACTCGACCGCCCGATGCGGTCTCCCTATGAGAGGATGCGTGAGAGATGCCTGACGCGGACGGGAACCAGGATACGAAGGATTACGGGATCGGGATCCCGCAGAAAACCGAGGGCTTTCACCTCAAGGGCGCCGCCCATCTCGACTGGGGCATGAAGGACCGCCTGTCGCGAGTCTTCAACCCGAAGTCGGGCAAGACGGTCATGCTGGCGTTCGACCACGGGTACATCATGGGCCCCACCAGCGGGCTGGAGCGGATGGACCTGACGATCACCCCGCTGATCCCCCACGCCGACTGCCTCATGTGCACGCGCGGGGCGCTGCGGCAGGTCGTCCCGCCGACGTGCGGCAAGCCGATCTCCCTGCGGTACTCGGCAGGTTCCAGCGTGCTTACCGAGCTCAACGACGAATGCGTCATGGACGTCACCGAGGCCGTGCGCCTCAACGCCTCCATGCTCGCGGTCATGGTCGCCATCGGCGGGAAGTTCGAGGCGCTGACGATCCGCAACCTCACCGACACGATCGACGAGGGCAACCGCCACGGCATCCCGACGCTGGGCGTGACGGCCGTCGGGAAGGAGCTCACGCGCGACGCCCGCTACCTGAGCCTCGCCAGCCGCATCTGCGCCGAGAACGGCGCGCACGCGGTGAAGACGTACTACTGCGCCGAGGACTTCGAGAAGGTCACGCACTCCTGCCCGGTGCCGATCGTCATCGCCGGCGGTAAGAAGGTCCCCGAGGCCGACGCGTTGAAGATGGCCCGCAGCGCCATCGACCAGGGCGCCGCCGGCGTGGACATGGGGCGGAACATCTTCCAGGCCGCCGACCCGGTGTCGATGATCCGGGCCGTCCGCGCCGTCGTGCACGACGGGGAGACGCCCGAGAAGGCCCTGGACCTCTACGAGACTTTCCGGAGCGAGTCGAAGGCATCGACATAGCCGGATGGGACGGCGGGAGAAACGAAACTCAGGTTGCCGCCGCATTCGGCCGATAGAGAACTAGGCCTCGATCGAGGCCGGGCTCGGCGTGTCGGCCCGGCGGTCGATGGCCTGTGACAGGCGCGCACGTCACCGGACGATCCTAGGAAGGAGCCGAGGATGCTGGTGCTTTCCAGGCAACGCGACGAAACCATCATGATCGGCGACGACATCGAGATCACCGTCGTCGACATTCGCGGGGAGAAGGTCCGCCTGGGCATCAACGCGCCCGCCCACGTTCCGGTCCACCGCAAGGAAGTCTACGACGCCATCCGCAGGGAGAAATCCGGCGGCGACGCCGAAGCCGGGGGCGGCAACGTCGAGTCCCTCGCCAACCGCAAGCCCGGACGCCGAGACCGTCGGCACGACTGACCGCTTGCCTTTCCGCTCCCCCTTCCCCGCTCCGCTTCCGCGGTCGCGGTGCGCGCCGGCGGTCAGGCGACGGCCGGCGTCGCCTTCGCCGGCGGCTCGACGGCGTCGGCCAGCGCCGGCAGGTTCAGCAGGTCCGCGAGGGCCCGAACGCACTCGGGGTCGTACCCGGCCGGGGCGCAGCGCTGGAGCTCCCTCATGGCCGCCAAGGGGCTGAGGGCGGCCCGTTGGGGGCGGTCGTGGGTCATGGCGTCGTAGGCGTCGGCGACGGCGAGGATGCGGGCGCCGAGGGGGATGTCCCCCCCGGTGAGTCCGGCCGGGTAGCCCGTGCCGTTCATCCGCTCGTGATGGTAGCGGATGGCGGGCAGGACCTCGGCGAGCATTTCCAGCGGGCGGAGGACCTCGTAAGAGGCCTCGGCGTGCATCTGGAGGGAGCGGAACTCGCGGACGCCGAAGCGTTCGTAGTCCCCGAGGACCTCGTCGGAGACGGCCAGCAGGCCGATGTCGTGCACCTGCCCTGCGAGGGCGAGGCGTTGGCACGTATCGTCGTCTAGGCCCATCGTGGCGGCGATCTGCCCGGCGAGGCGGCCGACGTTCTCGCTGTGCCCGCGGCGGTAGCGGTCCTTGGCCTCGGTGTAGTCGATGACGCAGCGGAGGACCTCGACATAGTGCTCTTCGGCCCGTGCCGCGGCTTGGCGGGCCGATTGCGAGCGGGCGTCCAGATCGGTGACGGCCCGGCGGACCTGGTAGACGAGGTACCCGGCCAGCACGGCCAGCAGGGCCCCCATGGCGATGCCCGCGGTCCGCCAGCCCAGCGAGGCCATGGCCACGGCCGCGACGGCCATGGCGATCACCCCGATGGAGACCGGCCGGACCACCTCCCCGGCGTCGACGGTGAGACGAAACGGCTTGCGCAAAACGACTGACCTCCTCGGATTGCAGCGACCTGACTCCCGAAGAAACCCTACGATACGAACGTGCAAAGTGGGACGGGAAATCTCGTGAGACGGAAAGACCGTCAGGAGCCGGAGGCGGCCGCCAACGGTGCGGCTCGTTCTTTCCGGCGTACGCTCCCACGGCAATCCGGTCCTCCGGTAATCCGGCCTCCCTCGCGATTGAGTTTGCCCCGGCGATTTGGCGATATAGAAGACGTGGACACGCGAGCCGACATTCGCAAACCCGTCCTGATCGGCTGCCCGCAGTACCAGCGGCCGGTGAGGGGCAGCTACGCCTGCGGCGCCGACGGCGA
Organism: uncultured Planctomycetaceae bacterium; assembly: GCA_964385465.1. Classification (GTDB taxonomy): domain Bacteria; phylum Planctomycetota; class Phycisphaerae; order SM23-33; family SM23-33; genus CAYLPJ01. The sequence continues at coordinate 26,800 of CAYLPJ010000043.1, forward strand.
GTACCTGCTGGGGCCGGGCGGGGAGTTCCTTGTCGAGCACGTTCGCTGCGGGCACAACGGCGGACGGTGCATGCAGACGCTCTGCGTCCTCCACCGCTACAACCGCGGCGGGCCGGGAGCATGGTACCCCGGCACGATCCGCGCGACCCGTCAGGGCCGGCGCCGCTCGCACCCCGCCGGCGGTCCCGCACCCGGCGCCTCGGCAGACGGCGACGGCTGGCTGGCATGACCCTCCCCCTCGTCGGGCGGCTCGGCCCGAGCGGGGGCTACGCCACGGTCAGATCCACGGTGACGGCCCCGGCCGTCGGATCGTCCGGCTGCCCGCCACCGAGGGACAGCTCGAACGTGCCCGGCTCGACGAACGGTCGGCCGGCGTCGTCATAGCAGGCGAGCTGGCGGGGCCGGAGCGTGAACGCGACGGTCCGCGTCTCACCCGCTGCCAGGTGCACGCGTCGGAAGCCCTCCATGTGCAGGCGGGGCACGGGCACGCGGGCGTCGACGTCGCGGGCGTAGAGCTGAACCACTTCATCGCCGGCCCGCCTCCCGGTGTTGGTCACCTCCACGCTGACGGTGACCGGCTCATCGGGGGCGATCTCGGCGCGGCTCAACCGGGGATCGGCGTAGGCGAACGTCGTGTAGCTCAGACCGTAGCCGAAGCGGTACAGCGGCGCCTCGTCCATGAACCGGTACGTCCGCCCGGCCATGGCGTAGTCCTCGAACGGCGGGAGCTGCTCGACGCCGGTGGGCACGGTCACCGGCAGCCGCCCGGCGGGGTTGGCCCGCCCGAACAGCACGTCCGCGACGGCCTGGCCGCCTTGCTCGCCCGGGTACCACACCTGGAGGATGGCGGGGAGGTTCTCGGCCGCCCAGGGCACGGCGATCGCGCTGCCGCCGGTGAGCACGAGTACGATCGGCACGCCGGTAGCGTGCAGCCGCTTGAGCAGATCCACCTGGACGGGCGGCAGGCCGATGTGCATGCGGTCCCCGCCGGCGTCGGAGCCCTCGGCGGCGCCCTCCTCGCCTTCCAGCCGCGCCGTCAGGCCACAGAAGGCGACGATCACGTCGGTCTCGCCGGCGTCCCGGGGCAACTCCGACAGCTCCGGCTCCCCGCCGGTCACCGGGCAGCCGCGGTAGTACTGCACCTGCGAGCCGACCGACGCGGCCGCCATGATCCCCTCCAGCGGGGTGACCAGCCGGTCGGAGTAGCCGAAGTAATTGCTCAGCAGCACGTCCTCGCCGACGGCGGTGGGACCGACGACGAGGATGTGCTTCGTCCGAGGGTCCAGCGGCAGCAGGCCGGCGTCGTTCTTGAGCAGGACGATCGACTCACGGGCGGCTTCGAGGGCCAGGCGGCGGTGCTCCCGGCAGCCGACGACCTCCGGCGGGATGCTCGTCCAGGGCACGGTCTCGGGCGGGTCGAACATCCCCAGGCGGATGCGAGCCTCGAACAGCCGCGCCACGGCCGCGTCCAGGTCCGCCTCCTCCAGCAGCCCTTCCTCGACGGCCATGCACAGCGAGGTGAAGGTGCAGCCGCAGTTGAGGTCGCAGCCGTTGCTGACGGCCAGCGCGGCGGACTCGGCGGGGCTGGCGGTGACCTGGTGGTTGAGATGGAAGTCGCTGACGGCCCCGCAATCGGAGACGACATAGCCCGGGAAGTCCCACTCGCCGCGGAGGATGTCGGCCAGGAGGGTTCGGCTGCCGCAGCAGACCTCGCCATTGGTGCGGTTGTAGGCCCCCATGACGGACCACGCGCCGGCCTCGCGAACGCAGGCCTCGAAGGCGGGCAGGTAGGTCTCGCGCAGGTCGCGCGGGCTGACGCGGGCATCGAAGGTGTGGCGGTCGGCCTCGGGGCCGCTGTGGACGGCGTAGTGCTTCGGCGTGGCGACGAGCTTCAGCCGTTGCGGGTCGGTCCCCTGGAGCCCGCGGACAAAGGCCACGCCCATCCGGGCGGTCAGGTACGGGCACTCGCCGTAGGTCTCCTGCCCCCGGCCCCACCGCGGGTCGCGGAAGATGTTGACGTTCGGCGACCAGTACGTCAGGCCGAAGTACTGCCCGCGGTTGCCCTGCCGTGCGGCCTGGTGGTGCTTGGCGCGGGCCTCGTCGCTGATGGCCTCGGCGATGCGCCCGAGCAGCTCGTCGTCGAACGTGGCCGCCAGGCCGATGGCTTGGGGGAAGACGGTGGCCCGCCCGGCGCGGGCGACGCCGTGAAGGCACTCGTTCCACCAGTTGTGCGCGTCGATGCCGAGGCGCTCGATGGCCGGGGCCTCGTGGACCATCTGGGAGACTTTCTCTTCGAGGGTCAGTCGGCTGACGAGGTCGGCGGCCCGTTCGGCGGGCGCCGCGTCGGTGTCGAGGTACAGCGGCCTGGGCTGATCGTGCATGGTCGGCTCCCGGGTGTTGAGGTTCCTTCGCTCATCTATAGCCTCGGCGCGGGCAAATCGGAAGGGCGATGCTTGACGGGCGCGGCGGCAGGCAGTAGAAGGGCAGGTTCCCAATCCGGACTGAACAACAGGAGCAGGACATGGCAGACGAACTGAAGATCTACTACGACAAGGACGGCTCGCTTGCGCCGCTGTCGGGCAAGACTGTGGCGGTGGTCGGTTTCGGCAGCCAGGGCCACGCCCACGCGCAGAACCTCCGCGACAGCGGCGTCCAGGTCCTGGTCTCGGAGTTGGAGGGCACGGCCAACCACGCCGCGGCCGTGGAGGCGGGCTTCCAGCCGGTCAGCGCGGCCGAGGCGACGACGCAGGCCGACCTGATCATCATCACGCTGCCGGACGAGGTCCAGGCGACGGTGTACGAGCGGGAGATCGCGCCGAACCTCGCCCCGGGCAAGACGCTCGGCTTCTGCCACGGCTTCAACATCCGCTTCGGCTGCATCGTCCCGCCCGAGGGCGTCAACGTGGTCATGATTGCGCCCAAGGGCCCGGGCCACACCGTGCGGAGCTGCTATGTCGACGGCTCGGGCGTGCCCTGCCTGATCGCCGTGGAGACCGACGCCGACGGGACCGCCTTCGACGTCGCCCTCGCATGGGGCATCGGCGTCGGCGGCGGACGGGCCGGCATCATCCAGACCACCTTCCCCGAGGAGACCGAGACCGACCTCTTCGGCGAGCAGGTCGTCCTCTGCGGCGGGTTGACCTCCCTGGTCAAGGCTGGCTTCGAGACACTCGTCGAGGCCGGCTACCAGCCCGGCATCGCCTACTTCGAGGTGCTTCACGAACTGCTGCTGATCATCGACCTGATGACCCAGGGCGGCATCAGCTACATGCGATACAGCATCTCCAACACCGCCGAGTACGGCGACCTCACCCGCGGGCCGATGGTCGTCGACGAGCACGTCCGCGCCAAGATGAAGGACATCCTCAAAGCCATCCAGGACGGCTCGTTCGCCAAGGAGTGGCTCGACGAGTGCCAGAACGGCAAGCCCAACTTCAAGAAGCTCTACGAGGCCGACAAGAATCACCCCATCGAGGTCATCGGCCGGCAACTGCGGCAGATGTTCTCCTGGATGGATGCCAAGGAAGCGCCGGAGGAGTAGCCGGTCCCAGGGTTCCGCGGGAGGCGCCGGCGACGCCACCCAGCCCGTGTAACTTGTCCGCGTGCGCGGCCGGGCCTAGGATGATAGGCGAGACGCGACGGTGAGGACTGCGCGGCCGCCGCACCCCGGCGGCGCCCGCGCGCACGAAAGGGACACGCGTGAGCTCCCCGCAGTCGGACCAGGAACCCTCGGAGTCCACTCGCCGACCGGTCGTTCTGGTCGTCGATGACGACCGCGACGTGCGGCGCCTGCTCATGGAGGTGCTCCGCCGGCGGGACGACCTGGACGTCCGCGAGGCCGGCAGCGGCGAGCAGGCGCAGGCGGCGTTGGAAGGCGGCGAGGTCGACGTCGCCATCGTCGATCTCGTCATGCCCGACATGGGCGGGCTCCAGCTCGTCGAGTGGGCGCGCGACCGGGAGTTGGACGTCACCTGGATCATCCTCTCCGGGCGGGCCAAGCTCGACGACGCCATCGAGGCCATGCAGTTGGGGGCGTTCGACTTCATCACCAAGCCGCTGGACTCGCCGGAGTCCCTGCTGGTCACCGTACGCAACGCCCTGGCCCAGCGGGAGCTGACGGCCGAACGCCAACGCCTCCACGAGGACCTCCAGCAGCGTAACGCCCAGCTCAGCGAGCAGGTTGCCCAGTTGGAGGAGGCCTGCCGGCTGCTCTGCCGCCAGCAGGAGACGATCGACCAGGACCTCCACCGCGCCGAGCTGATCCAACGGGCGCTGCTGCCATACGTTCCCCCGCCGATGGAGAGCTTCGGCGTGGATGTGATCTACCGCCCCAGCCGCGACGTCGGCGGGGACCTGTACGACGTCGTCCGCGTCGACGACCGCCACGTGGTGGCCTACGTTGCCGACGCGGCCGGCCACGGGGTCAGCGCGGCCATGCTGGCAGTGCTGTTCAAGCACCGGATCGGGATGACGGACGGGCGGACGCGGCTGCCGATCTCGCCGGCGTCGGTGCTGGCCCGGGTGAACTCGCACCTCCGCTGGGAATGCCGCGCCCCGGGGCTGTTCGTCACCGCCGCGTACGTGCTGCTGGACCTGACGACGGGCACGGCGACGGTCGCCTCGGCCGGGCACACCCCGCTGGTGGTGCTCCGGGCGGACGGCTCGTCGGAGATGATCTACCACACCGGCCCGGCGCTGGGGCTGTCTCCGGAGGCGGGCTTCGCCGAGAAGTCCGTCACCCTGGACGAGGGAGACCGCATGGTGCTCTACACCGACGGGCTGTACGACGCCGTCGGCACCGACGAGCCCGCGCCCGGGGGACGCGTCGCAGACGCCCTGGCCGAGCTGACCGGCGACGGCTGGGAACGCCTCCACCAGATGCTCAACCTCGCCGACGGACAGCGCGAGCGATCCGATCAGCAGGACGACATCACCGCGATGATCCTCTCGGCCGGGCAGTCCACGTCGTCGATCGACAACGGCCAGCCCATGCGGGCCAACGGCAGCGGGCCGTCACTGCCCTCCGGCACGGAGCTGCTGGCCGGACGCGACGAGGACCGCGCCGCCGTCAGCGTGGCCGGCCAGGGCTCGTGGCTTCACTGCACGCCCTTCCACAACGCCTGCCTGGATCTGCTCCGCTCGGGGTACTCGCTGACGGTGGACCTCTCGCTCTGCCAGCACCTCGACAGCACGTTCCTGGGCACGCTCCAGGAGGTGGTCGCCGAAGCCGAGGCCGAAGACGTCCCCCTGAGGATCCAGGGCGTCCTGCCGGCCGTGCGGGAGCTGTTCGAGGAATTGGGGATGAAGGACGTGCTGCGGCGGATCGACAGCCAGATGGCGCCGCTGCCGACGCGGATGTGCCCGCTGACCGGCACGGTGGACGACGACGAGGCCCGGCGCCGGATGCTCCGCGCCCACGAGGCCCTGGCGTCCCTCGGCGAGCACAACCGCGAGGAGTTCGCCCATCTCATCGAGCACCTGCGGGAGGAGATCCAGCGTTTGGAGAAGACGTAGGGGTTACTTCTGGAGTTCCTCCCAGAGAGCCTGCTCGGCCTTGGTAAACTTCTCGAAGGTCTCGGTCAGGTTCTTGCGGATTCGCTCGGTGGTCTTGTCGTACTGCGGGTCCTCGGACTCGAGCTTCTGGAGCGCGCGCAGCTTCGCGATCGCCTGATCGAGCTGGGCCGCCCCGTCCGAGAACGCCCGCACCGCGTCGTAGAGGTTCTGGCTCCGCAGCTCCTTCTTGTCCGGACGATGCAGCAGGCGCCACGGGTTGCGTCGGATCTCCTGGCTGGCGGCCTTGAGGTTCACCGACACCAGCGCCAAGTTGTCCAGCGTCTCGTCGATGTTGTCCCGGTTCAGCGTGACGATCTGCTTGGCCTCCTCGCTGACCACCGAGAAGTCGCCGACGATCTTCAGCACCTTCGTGTTCGCCTCGCGAAGCCCGGCCAGGATCTCGCCGATGTCCTTGTCCGTGTAGGCCTTGATCTTCTCCGCCGTGGCGGTGATCGCCGTGACCGTCCGGTCGATCTTCGGGCGCGCGTCGGTGACAATGCCGTCAATCTCTCCCAACGTGCCGTGCACCTTCGCCATCAGGTACCCCTCGGCGTTGGGATCGCTGCCCCGCTCGATATTCGTCGCGGCCCGGCCGAGCTTGCCGGCCAGACTCGCCTCGGCGTTGGCGTCGAACTCCCCGGCCAGGCGGGTGGTGGCCAGGCGGATGTCTCCGGCGCCGGCCAGCAGCGTGCCCACGAGGCTGTTGGGGTCGCCGGCGGCGGTCTGGTCCTCGATATTGCCCGTGATCCGCCCCAGCGACTTCGCCGCCAGGTCGATCTCCCCCACCACGCCGTGGACCTTGCCCAGCAGCGAGGCCGCGTCGTTCGGCTCGAGCTGCTCGACCAGCTTCGCCGAGGCCAGCTCCAGGTTGGCCGCGACCTTGTCGATCCGCTGCATCGCCTGGTCCAGCCCGCCGGAGAGGCGGATCGGGTTCTCCGCGTCGGCCGGCCGTTCGCTGTCGCCGGCGTCCATGACGACGATCTTTGCCTGCCCGACCGGCGGGGCGACGACCAGCGCGTTGGCGTCGCTGCCGAGGAGGATGTCCGTCCGCTCCAGTCGCACGCGGTAGAGGCAGCGGCGGTTCCCGGGGTCGGGCTGGACCTCGACGACGCGGCCGATCCGGCCGTCGCCGAGCGTGACCACCGCGCCCTCGATGACGCCGACCGAGCCCTCGGACATGGGCACGTAGAAGGTGGCCAGTTGCCCGCGGGCCTTCAGCATGTCCGCGGCGCCAAGCCAGAGCACCACGCCGAGGACCACGACGATCCCGGCCAGGACGAACAGCCCGGCGGTCAACTCATTGCGCGTCTTGTTGGGCATCGAGATTCTCCAGGTCGCGTCTCGTCCGCGGGCGACCGCCGCGGGTCACAGGTCCGCCGCCCGGTGCTCGCCGCCCCCGGCGGCCGCGCCGAGGATGTCCTCCTCGTAGCCGCTGCTCAGCCGCCTGCGGGTGATGGGCCCGTCGGAATCGCCGCGGAGGAACTGGCGGATCAGGTCGGTCTGCTCGTCGCCGGTCGCACCCCCGTCGCGGATGGCCTCGAATTCGCTCCGCGGCCCGACCTTCAGCATCCGCCCGGCGTCGAGGACGGCCATGCGGTCGGCGATGCGGAAGGCCGAGTCCATCTCGTGCGTGACCACCACGCTGGTGACGCCGAGCTTGCGGGAGAGGTCCATCATGAGCTGATCGATCTCGGCGCTGGTGACGGGGTCCAGCCCGGCCGACGGCTCGTCGTAGAAGAGGATTTCCGGGTCGAGGGCGATGGCGCGGGCGAGGCCTGCCCGCTTCTTCATGCCCCCGGAGATCTCGGCGGGCATGAGGTCGCGCGCCTCGCGCAGGCCGACCAGCTCGAGCTTGATTCGCACGATGATGTCGATGGTATCGGCGTCGAGGGCGGTATGCTCGATCAGCGGCAAGGCGACGTTTTCGCCCACGGTCATCGAGTTGAACAGCGCCCCGGACTGAAAGAGGATGCCGAACCGCTTGCGCATGCGGTCCAGCCCGGCGTCGTCGATCCGCGAGAGGTCCTCGCCGAACAGCTCCACGTGCCCCTCGTCCGGCCACATCGAGCCGACCATGTGGCGCAGCAGCGTGCTCTTCCCGCAGCCGCTTCCGCCCATGACGACCATGGTCTCGCCGGCGCGGACGTCGAGGTTCACGCCGTCGAGGACGGCCCGCTCGTCGAACCGCTTGACCAGCGAGACGACGCGGATGACCGCCCCGGCATGCTCGTCGGCTGCGCCGGCGACTTCGGTCGGGTTGTCTGCGTGGGGCGGGTCCATGGTCGGCCTAGAGTTCGTAGACGTAGAAGATCATGGTGAACACGCAGGCGGCGGCGATGATGGCAACGATGGAGTAGACGACCGTCATGGTGGTCGCCCGCCCGACGCCCTCGGCCCCGCCGCGGACGTTGAGGCCCTCGTGACAGGCGATCAGGCTGATCAGCAGCCCGAAGACGCCGGCCTGGATCAGCCCGGTGAGGAAATCCCGGTAGCGGAGCTGCTCCTGCATCCGCTGGAAGTAGCCCACGTAGCTCGCCGGGCCCAGCACCAGGCTGGTCAGGTAGCCCCCCAGGGCGATCATCAGGTCGGCGACGACCGCCAGCAGGACGGTGACGATGAAGGTCGCCAGCACGCGCGGGACAACGAGGAACCGCACGGGGTTCAGGGCGATGGCCTCGAGGGCCTCGATCTCCTCGGCGACGACCATCGTGCCCAACTCGGCGGCGATGGACGCCCCGGCGAAGCCGCTGAGCACTACGGCGGTGATGATCGGCCCGAGCATGCGGAAGCCGGCCACGCCGATGATGTTGGCGACCTTGTCCGTCTGGCCCCACGGCTCAAGCGGCGGGGTCATCTGGAGGGCGAGGATCACGCCGATGAACAACTGCACCAGCACGACGATGGGCAGGCTGCGGGCGCCCACGCGGACGATCTGCTCGGCCAGGGCGCCGACACGGAAGCGGGTCTTGCGCGTGAAGACCCCGCGGCAGGCCCATGCGGCCGTGCGGGCCAGCAGCAGCGCCATCCCGCCGGCGTAGCGGACGGTGCCCAGCGCCACGGCGCCGAGGCTCTCGATCGGGTTACGGGTCGCGGGCGGGGAGGGCATGGCTAGCGGAGGGCCTCCTCGACACCGGGATAGATGTCGAACACGGTGTCCAGCCGGGTGATCTCGAAAATGCTCCGCACGCGGTCCCCGGGCCCGGCGAGGCGCAGGACGACCTCCTCGCGCCGCGCCCTGCTGAGCAGCTTGACCAGCGAGGCCACGCCGGAGGAATCCATGTACGGCACGTCGGCGAGGTCCACGACAATGCGGTCCGGCCCCTCGTCCAGCACCCCAAGCAGGGCCTGCTGGAACTCGCCGGAACGGCTCAGGTCGATCTCCCCGGCTACGGCGACGATGGCCGTCCCGTCCTGCCAGCGGACATCCCGGACCGGCCCGTCGTTGGTCTGCGAACTCATCGCTGCTGCTCTCTTTCGGGGGACGGCAGCGACTTGGTCATCGTCAGCAGCGTCCCGCCCTCTTCCTCACGGTGATACTCCACACGATCCATGCATTGCTGCATGATGTGCACGCCCAGCCCGCCGGGACGCACGTCGTCGAGGTCCCGGGCCCGGATGCTGCCCGGATCGACATTGCGCCCGCGGTCGCGGATGCGGACGCACAGCCCGGGCCCGCCGTCGCCAATCGGCTCCAGCTCGATGTCGATGGTCTGGTCGTCCGCCCCGCCGTAGGCGTGCCGGATCACGTTGGTCAGCGCCTCGTCGATACTCAAGACGATTCGCGTGACGGCCTCCTCGTCGAAGCCGACGTCCCGGCAGACCTTCTCGGTGGCCGCACGCACCACCTGAAGGTGCGACGGCGTCGAGAAGATCTGAAGCCGAACGGGGCGCTTGGGCATCAGTCGCCCTCCCCGGCCTCGGCCTCGGCTTGCCTCTGCCGAAGCCATCGCCGCCAGCGTTCGGCCGCGGCCTCTCGCTCGGATGGCGGGGCATAATACTCGTAATCGAACGTTTGCCCGGTGATCTTCTGCAGTGCGACGATCGCGGCGAAGCGGATCTCGGTCTCGGCGTCGGTGAGGCGGTCGACGAGGTAGGCCGCGGCCTTGGGATCGCCGCGCCGCCCGGCCTCGAGGACGGCCTCCATCCGCACGCCGGGATCCTCCGCCTGGAGGCGGCGGTACAGGTTGTCCGGGCCGAAAGGCCCGCCGGGCCCGAAGCCGGGCACCGCGGCGTCCTGGCAGCCGCCCGCCGCAACCAGCAGCAGCGGCGCCCACAGCCCTTTCCTCAAGAGACTCACAATCTCCTCGTGTCCGCTCTACGCCACCCGGGTTCGTATCCGAGGATTCTACCGCCGATCGGCCCGTGTGCAACGGGCGTTTCCCGACCGGCGGCGCACGACGGCCGCCCCGCCGGAAGCGTCCGACGGGGCGGCGGGTGCATCGGTTCTGGATGATGGGCGCGGCCTAGAGGTCCCAGCCCTTGCGGGGCTCGCGGGAGACCAGTGCCGCGGCGTCGGCCGTCAGGACCTTCCGCGCGGTCGGGTCGCACTCGAACTTGTAGCCCGGCTCACCCTTGCGGATGGCGATGCAGCCCAGCAGCATCAGCTCGGTCATCGGCCCGCCGTAAAGGAAACTGGACTTCGGGAAGTCCCAGGGCTTCTCGCCCTTGACCGCCATGACCCATTCCTTCTTGTGCCCGGGGCTGCGCTCGAGCTTCTTCGGCGGCTTGCCGATCTCCTTCATCTTCGCCTCGGGCACGATCCGCGGGCTGTTGCCGTAGTCCCCGCGGACGTACAGCGTCGCCTTCGTGCCGATGAACAGGTTCCCGCTGCCCACAAGCTTGTCGATGCCCGTGCCCTCGGGGATCTCCGGCTTCATCCCGCCGGAGTACCAGTGGGCCTCCACCGGGCCGCGATCGCCCTTGGCCGGGAAGTACCACTTGAAGTGGCTCTTCTTGGGGAACGTCTCGGGGCGCCCGTCGCCCTCGATGGCGATCAACTCGACGGCCGAGGGGTAGTCCGGATCCAGCGCCCAGTTGACGCAGTCCCAGGTGTGGCAGCCCATGTCGCCGACGGCGCCACAGCCGAAGTCGAGCCAGCCACGCCACTTGAATCCGTGCAGCCCGTCGTGGAACTCGCGGAACGGCGCGGGGCCGATCCAGGCGTCCCAGTTGAGGTGATCCGGCGCGGGTTTGCTCGGCGGGCGCTTGCTGATGCCCTGCGGCCAGACCGGGCGGTTGGTCCACGTGTGGACCTCCTTGATGTCGCCCAGCATGCCGCTCTGGACCCACTCGACGACCAGGCGGTTGCCCTCGTTGGCGTGGCCCTGGTTGCCCATCTGGGTGGCGACCTTCTTCTCGGCAGCGAGTTCCGCCATCTCGCGGGCCTCGGCGACCGACCAGGTCAGCGGCTTCTCGCAGTAGACGTGCTTGCCCGCCCGCATGGCCATCAGCGAAGCCGGAGCGTGGTTGTGGTCCGGCGTGGCGACCACCACCGCGTCGATCTCCTTCTCGTGGGTCTCGAGCATCTTGCGGTAGTCGGTGTACTTGCCCGCGTCGGGCCACTTCTGCGGCATCTTGCCCCAGCGATTCTTGTCCGCGTCGCAGAAGGCCACGCAGATGCCGTCGCGGTTGTTCGCCACGCCCAGATGGGCCCCCGCCCGTCCGCCGGTGCCCACGAACGCGTAGCCGATCTTCTCGTTGGGGGACGCGGCGCTGAGAATTCGCGGGGCCGCCACGGCCACGACGCCGGCGCCCGCGACGCCCTTGAGAAATTGCCTGCGTGAGATCGAGTGCTTCATGTCCCTCATTCCTGCTGCCAAGGAGTCCTGTGCTCGAACGGGCCGGCGGTTGGCTCCGGCTCATCCGGCGGGTGCAGGGGGCCGCGAACGCCGCGGACCCAACCCACCCGACACGGTCCAACCCTTATCGGTCGTCCCGGGCCGTCCTGTCAACCATGGTTTATTCAACGTCCTCGACCCGCGGCAGGTTCGCGGGTTTCCACGCACCAGACGCACTAAACCCCGCGGGCGACACCGGCCGATAGGTCTCATGACCGTGGAGATATCGAACATGAGAACCTGCATCATGTTGTGGTTCGCGACCGCCGGCCTGGCCGCCTGCGCCGGCTGCACCGCCGGGCTGGCCGGCGACCCGGCCGACTTCATCAAGCCCACCGTCGCCGTCATGAAGTTCGAGAACCGCGCCGCCTCGGCGCTGAGCTGGGACCTCGGCACGGGAATGCGGGACATCCTCGTCGACCGCCTTGTCGCCACGCAGCGGTATCACGTGATCGAGCGGCCGGAGCTGGGCTCGGTGATCGACGAGCTGCGTCTCCAGAACAGCGGCGTGACGCGCGACCAGGACCGCGCCCGCCCTGGCCGGCTGAAGAACGTACGGTACCTGGTCAAGGGCACGATCACGGACTTCGGGCACGTCTCGCAGGACAGCGGCTTCCTGGGCTTGCCGAACATGGAGCTGCTCACCGGCGGCAGCCGGGCGGTGATGGGGCTGACGCTCTACGTCGTGGACGTTGAGAGCGGCGAGATCATCTCCAGCGAGAGCATCGAGGAGTCCGTCCGCGCCTCGGACGTCTCCGTACAGGCCGGCTACCGCGACGTCGCCTTCGGCGGCTCGGTCTTCTACCGCACCCCGCTGGGCCGCGCGACCGCCCGGGTGATCGACGAAGCCGTCGTCAAGGTCACGCGGACCATCGCGGCGAGGCGCTGGCAGCCGCGGATCGCCCTGGTACAGGAGCGCGGCACGGTGGTGATCAACGGCGGGCGGGACCGCCGCGTGCCCGACGGGGCAACCTACGAGGTCTACCGGCTTGGCTCGCCGATCATCGATCCCGACACCGGGGACACGCTGGGCCACCAGCCGGGCGAGGCGATCGGGCGGATCCGCATCCGCGAGGTCCGCGACCGCTACAGCGTCGGGACCATCCTCCACGGGAACGCCGCCGCTTTCACCAAGGGCCAGCGCTGCCGGCGCGTCGAGTCGCCCGCCGAGGACGCCGCAGAGGTCTCGATGTCAGCCGGGCAGTAAGCCCCTCACGCCACCTCGACGGTCAGGTCCAGCTCCACCGGCGCGGCCAGCGGCAGCTCCGCGACGCCGACGGCGCAGCGGGCGTGCCGCCCCGCATCGCCGAATACCCCCACCAGCAGGTCGCTGGCGCCGTTGGCGACCTTCGCCTGATCGGTGAAGCCCGCCGCCGAGTTGACGAACACGTTCAGCCGCACCACCCGCCGCACGGCCGAGAGGCCCGCCTCGCCCAGTTCGCCGGCCACGGCGGCCAGGCCGTTGAGCGCCGCCTGCATCGCGGCAGCCTGGGCGACCTCCAGCGGCACGTCGGAGGGAACCTTGCCCTCGGCGAGCAGTTCGCCGCCCTGCGTGGGCAACTGCCCAGCCGTGACGATCAGACCTCCGGTCCGGACGGCGGGCACGTAGGAGCCCACCGGCTTGGGCGGGGTTGGAAGCTGGAGGCCGAGCGTCTCAATTCGTTCCTCGGGCGTCATGGTCGTCCTCCCGGCCGGCGGGGGCGTCTCCGTCGGCGTGCATGGGGTCGGTGTTCCCGCCGGCATCGTCAGCGGCGTCGGCGGCGTCGCCTTCGCCAGCCTCTTCGGCCTCCTCGTCGGGGGCCTCCGGGGGGTCGGGGTTGGCATAGATGTGGATCTCGGCGAAGTTGCGCTGCTGGCGGGCGAGGACCTTCTTCAGCCGCACCAACTCCAGCAGGGCCAGGAACAGCCCGATGAGCTGCACCCGCTCGGTCCGGCCCTCGAAGACGCGGCGGAAGGTCAGCGGGCCCTCGCGGTAAAGGCGGTCGAGGATGTCGTCCTGGTGCAGCTCGATCGGGGTGTCGTCGTAGATGACCTGGTGCTGGGGCTTGTCGGCGCCGATGGCCTCCATCAGCCGGCCGAAGGCGTCCACGAGGTCCCAGAGCTGGACGTCGTCGAGATCGACGGCCGCCTCCTCCTCGTCTTCCGGCAGGATGGGCTTGCGGGGGAAGCGGAGTGCCTGCTCGGCCGCGGCGTCGGCGAGGTCGCCGGCGGCGTCCTTGAAGGCCTTGTACTCCAGCAACTGGCGGACCAGCTCGGCCCGCGGGTCGATCTCCACGCCCCCCTCGGTCTGCTCCTCCGGCGGCGGGGTCGGCAGGAGCATCCGCGTCTTGATCTCGATCAGCGTGGCGGCCAAGACCAGGAAGTCGCCGGCGAGGTTCGGGTCCAGGGCCTTGATGAGGTCGACGTATTCGAGGTACTGCTCGGTGACGCGGACGATGGGGATGTCGTAGATGTCCACCTCGTCGCGGCGGATGAGATAGAGCAGCAGGTCCAGCGGGCCGTTGTAGACGTCCAGGTTCACGCGGTAGTCGGGCATCCGTTCACCTTCCGGGGCCTGTAAAGCGGGCATTCTACGCGCCCCGGCCCCCCGCAGGAAGGCGGGGCCTCGCGGAACTGCCAAGTTCCACGCCCCCGACGAATGCACCCGCCCGCCGAGTGTGAACGAACACGGCGGGAACCCGTCGCCGGCGATGGCACCTCCGTCGTCGCCCGAACCCCGATGCGCCTGGAAGCTGCCGCTTTCTGAGGCCGTGCTTTCGGGGTTGACGGTTTGCGCCGGTCGCCCGTACAATGTATGCGTTGAGGCGAATTCAACGCACCGCACCTTTGGAGGAAGCGTGCTCTCGTGACCGAATGCCTGCCCATCACGCGGGGCCTGACCTTGCGGACCCGGCCCGCGCCGCGCCCGGCCCGGCGTAAGGTCCCGGCCGCGGACACCGGCAGGCGTCAGCAGGCGAACCTATCGACGTGGTCCCCCCCGCGGTCGGGCCCGGTGCACCGCCGCCCCCGCCGCCGGCGTCGTACGCTGATGGACGTCGCGATCGACACGTACCTCGATCACTCCGGCCCGCCGACCGGCCCCGAGGGCTGCTACATCCCCGCCCCCGTCGACGTCCGCGTCTGACCGACGTCCGCCCAGGCCCACCGGCTGCGCCCCGATATGTGTTTGGCCCGGCTCGTCACTCGAGGCCCGCCCCTGTCGTGTGTCAGCCCCGGCCACGAAAACACGTGTGCGTCCCGTGGGTCTCTTCGAGCAACCAATCCCATTTCGCCGCCGGCACTTCCGCTACCCGCTCGGCAACGACGGACGATCAGTCCCCTCGCCCGCGCCGCCGACGAATGAGCACGGGCACGCTCGCGGCGGCGATCAGCAGCAGCGACGCCGGCTCGGGAAGCGCCTCCAGCTCCGGCGAGATCCAGCCGTAGGCCCGCTTGCCGAAGAGGTAGTCCGCGTAATCCACGTCCCCGTCGCCGTCGGTGTCGCCGTCGGCCCAGCCGGCGCCGTCATCGGTGCCGAACGCGGCCTGGAGGATCAGCAGATCGTCGCGGTCCACCGTGCCGCTCAGGTCGAAGTCCCCTTCGTGCAGCTCGCGGGCGGGGCCGCCGTTGCGGAAGTAGACGGCCAGGCCGTTCCGCTCGACCCACGCGCCGTCGCCCAGCAGCAGCTCGTCGGCGTAGAGCGCCTCGCCCGCGGCGCCCGCGGCGTTGTCGAACGCGTCGACAAGCTCCAGCCACACGCCGTCGCCGACTGCCAGGCAGCCGACGGCGAAGTTGTCGATCCACGCGTTGGCGTCGGCGCCGAGGTCGGCGCCGGCGGCCTCGACGCTCCGCGGACCCGGGCCGTCCACGCAGAGCGTCGCGGCCGAGAGGTCGAACGCGGCGGCACCCGTCGAGCCATTGGCGAAGTCGCCCGCCAGGCGGATGCAGGCCCCCGGGGCGGCGGTCAGCAGGCCGTCGGCCCCCACGCGCAACTCGGCCGCGGCGAGCTCCCGCCCGGCCTCGATCGCCAGCATGCCGGGCCCGACGCGCATCGCCCCGGCGGCGGCGTCGGGGCAGTCCACCACGGCGGTGCCCCCGTTGCGAAGGAGCACCTTGCAGCCGGCGGCGGGCTGGTCGTAGGCCCACTGATTGGCGTCGGCCCAACCGGCGGAACCGCCGGGCGGCCCGGCCCAGAGGGCGGTCGGGTCGGCGACGGCGGCGCCCTCGATGGCGAAGTTCCAGTCGCGGTCGGCCGCGTAGGTCAGCGACCCGCCGTCGGTCCAGATGCCCAGGTTCGCGTAGCAGTCGTAGTCCTGGAAGTCGATCCACTGCGACCCGTCGAAGTAGAAGCTCTCGTTCGGCGCCGCGGCCGAGTGAATGTCGTACGGCGGCAGCTCGGGCCGCCCGCCCAGTGCGGCGGTCATCTGGTTTGACGCGTCGAACGCCTGCGGGCTGGGCTGCCCGTCGGCCTCCAGGTGCACGCTCAACTCGAAGACCTGCCCGGGCTCGATCTCGACGGCATCCTCCAGCGACACGCGGTGGTAGCCGGGGTGCTCGGCCATCCCGGTGACCGTCGCGACGGCCGGGGCGTCCAGGCCGGCCAGGTGCACGCCGACGGTGTAGGTCGCGTTGGGCTCGACGGTGTAGAAGCTGACGGCGGTGAGCTTCTCGAAGGCGTCGGCCTCGAAGCGGTTGGCGGCGGCCCGGATGGTCGGGTCGGCGGCGGTGTCGAACTGCCAGCCGTGGAGGCTGTGGGAGTGGACGCGGTCGTACCGGACGGGCCCGACGCCGCGGAAGGCGACGGCGCCCATGGTGGGATGCCTGGCGGCGTGAACGTCGTCGTAGGCGACCCAGAACGAGCCGTCGCCGTTCCACGTGCTCCCCCAACTGTTGTGGCACAGCCACGCGCCGGTGTAGGCCGTCCCGCTGCGGATGACCTGGCGTGTGTCGTCCCAGCCGATGATCGTCACCGAGTGGTTCACGTCCGCGGAACCGGTGTAGATCATATCGTCCGTGGAATAGCTGAAATTGGTCCACAGAATCGCCGTCGCCACCGCCCCGTTCTCCACGACCGACTGCTTGACCCGCCGGCGCTTCTGCTCGACGGTGCCCGTCAGCGACAGCCACTCGATGTCCGTCGGCGCGAAGTGCGTGTAGGCCGCGTGCTCCAGCGGGATGCCGCCCGGCCGGCCCGCGACCTCGCTGCCGTCCAGCGAGTAGCCGAACTGGTCCTTGCCCGCGGAGTAGCTCGTCACCGGCGTGACGCCCGCGACCTCGTTGACTGCCCCCACGCGGGAGAGGTACGAGGCCACCACCTTGTAGTCCCCGCCCTGGTGGGCGGGCATCCCCCCGCCGTGGAGGTGGTCCCGCTCGGGCAGGGGGATGTCCGTGTTCGTCCCGGGCCAGGGCTCGCCCTGGGCGTGGTAGCCGCTGCCCCCCTCCTCGTCGCCGGGCTGGCCCTTGCGGTTGAAACCGTTGAACTTGTCCAGGTGGTACTCGGCGAGGTCCACGTCGGTCGCCGCCGACCACGGCGAGCCGTCGAACGACCACGCCCCGCCGGCCACCAGCACGCTCTCCATCGCCGACATCGTGCCGTGACACCAGCACGTCCCCCATACCTGGCTGCGGCAGACGGTCGTGTGGTTCGTCGTGCCATCCCCGTACACGTCCCGCAGGTCGAAGGCCGTATCGGACGCCGACTGCCCCGCCGCCGGTCCGGCGGCCGCGCCCAGAAACAGAACAACGCAGGCGGTGGTGACAATCGCGGCGTGCGGCCTCATGGAACCGTCCTCTCCTGGTCAATTCGGCTCGCATCTAGAATACCTCAGATGGAGCCGTTCACGTAGCTTCTTTCTCCATCGGACACAACGGCGGAGAGCTTCACGCCCGGCGTCCGAGGCCCGGGGGGAATTCGCGCGGCACGCGAGGCGGGGCGTACCGTATAATCCCCGCATGGCGAAGGATCACTATGCCGTGCTGGGCATCGAACGGGACGCGACGCTCGAGGACGTCCGGGCCGCGTACCGCAAGGCGGCCTTGCGCCTTCACCCGGACACCTACGACGGCGACCCGGCCGAGGCCGAGGGGAAGCTCCGCGAGCTGATCGAGGCCTACCGCGCGGTCTCACGAGCCTTGGACCCGGCCAACGCCGCCGCCCGGGCCGAGGCGGAGAAAGGCGTCTTCGACCCCTCGGACTTCGCTCGGAAGGGCTACTCGGCGTACTACCGCGACCCCAAGGCCGAGGCCGAGGGCACCACCGTCGAGCTGTTCACCCGGCGCCTTCAGCCCAGCCGCCACGAGACCTGGACCTTCATGCTCCTCTGGATTCTCGCCGTCGCCGTCGGCGTGGGCGTGGGGATCCTGGCGGCCATCTACCGCACCAGCCAGGTGGGCATCGACAACCTGACGACGTGGGACCTGGTCCTGGCGATCGTGGTCGGCGAGGTGATCTACGTGGCCCTGGCGGCGGGCGCCTTCGTGCTGGTGATGCTGACGCGGAAGCTGGTGAAGCTGACCGTGCAGTTCGCCGCCGGCAGCTGGAACTTCCTCCCCGGCGCCCGCCGCGACCGCGACCTCCCGCAGCACCCCGACGAGTAACCGCGCTCCGCGGGACGGCCTTCCCCCCTCCCATCCGATGCCCCTCTCGCGTACGGGCCGGCGCTTCTCTATCTGCGCTCTTTGCCCGATCCCTACGGTCGGATACCATACGGCGGGTGTTGCATGGACATGGGGACTGATCCCCGGACAGGAGCGAGAGAATGGCAAACAGCGGGATGACGAGGCGAGAATTGCTGGGCAAGGCGGCCAAGGCCGGAGCGGCTGCGGTCGCGTTCCCGACCATCGTGCCCTCGACCGTGCTTGGCCGCGGCGGCGCCGTGCCGCCCAGCGAGAAGATCGTCATGGGCGCCATCGGCATACGCGGCCGGGGCATGCATGACCTTCGCTGGGTGATGGGCCAGGACGACGTGCAGATGATGGCGATCTGCGACGTGCAGAAGGTCCAGCGGGAGAAGGTCAAGGCGACGATCGACGCGCGGAACGGCAACAAGGACTGCAAGACGTACCCGGAGATCCGGGAGTTCCTGGCCGAGCGGGACGACATCGACGCGGTGCTGATCGCCACGGGGGACCGGTGGCACGCGCTGGCGAGCATCTACGCGATGCGCGCGGGCAAGGACGTGTACACCGAGAAGCCCTCGTGCATGACCATCGCCGAAGGGCAGGCCGTCGTGGACACCGCCCGGCGGTACGGGCGGGTCTACCAGACCGGCACGCAGCGGCTGAGCCAGTCGAACCACGTCTTCGCCATCGAGATGGCCCGGTCGGGCCGGCTGGGCAAGGTCCACACCGCCTACGCGCACATCGCGCCGTGGGACGCGGCGAAGATGAAGCACTCCTGGCGCCCGGGCCAGCCCCAGCCGCCCAAGGACGTCGTCGACTGGGACGCCTGGCTGGGCCCGTGCCCGTGGCGGCCCTACCACGAAAGCTACTGCCGCGGCGGCTGGCGCGGGTACTACGACTTCCACACGAGCTGCATCGGCGAATGGGGCGCGCACACGTTCGCCCAGGCCCAGGCCGGGCTGGACAAACTGGACACCTGCCCCGTCGAGTACGAGTACGTCGACAACGCCACCGGCGACGGCATGGTGACGCACTTCGCCGACGGGACGCGACTGATTCTCTCCCGCGGAAAGCAGTACTGGCGCGGCTCCTGCGGGGAGCGGTTCGACGGGCCCGACGGCTGGGCCGCCGCCGCGGACGGCTACTCCCGCCCGGACGTGTCGGACCCGGCCATGCTCGGGCTGCTCAAGAAGGTCGTCGGCGAGTACACCGCCCGTACCGGCCGGGCCCTGGACCACGTGCGGAACTTCCTGGACTGCGTCAAGAGCCGCCAGGAAACCGTCGCCAACCCCACCGTCATGCACCGCTCCATGAGTACCGTTCATGCCGCGAACATCTGCATGTGGCTCGGGCGAAGCCTCAAGTACGACCCCGTCAAGCAGGAGTTCCTCGGCGACGACGAGGCCAACAGCCTCCGCTCCCGCGCCATGCGCGAGCCTTGGATCATCTGACCCTCTTTCGCACTGACAGGAGAAATGCCGCATGTTCGGTATGATGAAGATCGTGACGGCCGCCGCGGTGCTGGCCGCCTTGCTGCCGTGCGGGGCCGTTCAGGCTGACGAGGCCGAGCAGCTCGCCGTCCTCGCCTCCGACGCCGGACGGTTCGAGAAGACCCGGGCCTGCCGCGTCCTCGCACGGGTCGGGACCGCCAAGGCCGTCCCCGTCCTGGTCGGCCTGCTCGACGACAAGGAACTGTCCCACAACGCCCGCTACGCGCTGGAGGCCATCGACGACCCGTCCGTGGACACCGCCTTCCGCAAGGCGCTGGTCGAGCTCAAGGGCGCCCCGCTGGTCGGCGCGATCGGCAGCGTCGGCGTCCGCCGGGACGCCCGGGCCGTCTCCCTGCTGGCGGGCATGCTGGCCGACGAGAACGCCGACGTCCGCCGCGCCGCCGCCCGTTCGCTGGGGCGCATCGCCACCGCCCCGGCCGTCGACGAACTCACCAAGGCGCTGTCCGGCGCGTCCGGGCGGACGCGACAGGCTGTGTGCGAGGGCCTCCTCCGCTGTGCCGAGTCGGCCATGGAGGCCGGCCGACCGAAAGACGCCCTGGCCGTCTACACCCGCCTGAGCAAGGTCCCCGACGCCCCGCATCCGCTGCGTGCGGCCGTGCTGCGCGGGCTCGTGCTCGCGCCGGAATCGCCGGACCTCGCCACCCTCGGCGAGGCCCTGCGCGGGGACAGCTACGTGGCCTTCCTGGCCGCCAACCGCGTCGCGATAGAGCTGCCCGGCCCGGCGGTGACCAAGGTGCTGACCGGCGGGCTGGCCGCGCTGCCGCCCCAGCGGCAGATCGTGGTCCTGCGAACCCTCGGCGAGCGCGGCGACGCCTCGGCGGGCGACGCCCTCATGAAGCTCGCCGAGACCGGCGATGAGCCCGTCCGGCTGGCGGCAGTGGCCGCCCTGACACGCCTCGGCCACGCCCCCGCCGTACCCATGCTGGTCAAGTTGTCCACGGGCGACTCCGGCGACCTGGCCGACCTGGCCCAGCGGAGCCTGGCCAACTTCCCGGGCAAGCAGGGGCGCTCGGCCGTGCATCAACTCCTGGAATCCCCCGACGCCGAGACGCGGCGGCTGGCGGTCGACCTGATCAGCCGCCAGGCCCCCGACGAGGCGATCGACGCGTTGGTCAAGGCGCTGAAGGACGACAGCGAGGACGTCCGGGCGGCGGCGCTGAAGGCGCTGCGCGACCTGGCGGGGCCCGGGCAGCTCAACACGCTGCTGCGGTTCCTGGTGGCCGCCGAGACCGACTCGGACCGGGCCGGGGCCGAGGCCGCCCTGCGAGCCCTCTGCGCCCGCGAGGCCCGCACGGCGGGCGGGAAGATCGTCGTGCACAAGGCGGTCTACGGCAACCTGCCTGACGGCAAGCGGGCGGACGTGACGGGCAAGGTCGCGCGGATGGTGAAGCGCGGCGCGACGTCGATCGAGGCGTCGAACGGCAACTTCGGCGATCCGGCCCAGGGAACGCAGAAGCAGCTCCGCGTGGACTACAGCGTCAACGGCGTCCGCCGCAGCGAGACGGTCAGGGAGCGCCAGACGATCAGCCTGAGCGCGAAGTTCGCCCCGCCGGAATTCGTCAACGCGTTCACGGTGGCGCTGGGCAAGGCGGGCGAGCAGGCCAAGGCGTCGCTGGTACGGGTCCTCCGGTCCGCCGGCGGCCCGGAAGCCCTCGCCGCTGTCCGTGCTGCGCGGAAGGACGACAGCGCCGCCGTCCGCGAGGCGGCGTTCCGGGCCCTCTGCGAATGGCCCACCCCCGACGCCCTGCCAACCGTCCTCGAACTCGCCCGCGGGGCCGGGACGCCCGTGGAGAAGGTGCTGGCGCTCCGCGGCGCCGTGCGGATGGCCGTCCAGCAGGCCGCCCCCGCCGCCGAGCGGGCCGGCAGCCTCGCCGAGGCGCTCGAACTGGCCGAACGCGACAACGAGAAACGACTGGTCATCGGCGCCCTCGGGAACGTGCCGGCCGTCGAGTCGCTGGAGATCCTCGCCAAACAGCTCGATGAGCCCAAGCTGCGGCGCGAGGCGTGCCTGGCAGCCGTCGCCGTGGCCGAGGCCATCGCCAAGCAGCACCCCCAGGACGTCGCGCCGGTGATGAAGAAGGTCTCCCTGCTCGCGCGCGACGCGAAGCTCTCCGCCCGCGCCAAGGCGCTTGCGGACTAGCTTCCGCTCGCGCCGGCTTCCGCCGACCGGCCTGCTGGGGCCTTCAACTCGTCGCCGTCGCGAGACGGCGGCTTGTAGGCGTCGGCGCCGACGTCTTCGAGGCGCGGGTCCTCGGAGGTAATCCGCATCCGCGGCGTGCCCGCCTCGGCCAGGCGCGGATCCACGCCGTGGATGCCCCCGCGCTCGGGGACGGGCAGCCTCACCCGCCCGGGGCCGTACCAGGCGTTGCCCGCAAAGCGAAACGTCCGTGGGGCCGTGTGCGGGCCGACGTTCACCGCCACCCCCAGCCGCCCGTGGACGACGAGGTTCTTCTCGAACACCCCTTCGCCGCAAGGCTTGAACTTCGGGACCGGCTGCTCCTGGAGGATCCGCACCACCCACTTGGCCGGCATGTAGATCGTGTTGTGGTGCACGCGGCCGCCCCGCGCGGTCGCCCACGCCACGGCGCACAGCCCGCCGACGAACCGGTTGCCCGCCACCGTGATGTCCGTGGCCTCGTGGTCGGTCGGCTTCGGGCGGAAGTACGCCAGCCCCGTGCTGCCGCCGATGTTGACCGGGCGCTGGCAGCCGTGGCGGCTGTCGAAGAAGCACCGGTGGATCAGGATCCCCTTCGACCCGCCCTTGGCCTGCACGCCGTGATGCTGGCTGTGCCCCCGCCGAGCGACGAACGAGCAACTCTCGATCACCCCGTCATGGCAGCCTACCATGTCGATCGCCGAGCCGCCCCATCCGGCGATGCGGCAGTCGCGGAGGACGAAGTCGTCCACGCCGGACATCTTCAGCCCGTCGTGGTTGCCGCGCGGGCCGATGTTCTCGATCGTCACGCCGTCCAGCACGATGTGGCGGGCCGGCGTCTCGAAGCTTCCGCCGTCGTCGATGTTGATCCCGTTGATCCGCGCCCCGCGGACCGCCACGTGCCGCAGCGTGACGTGTTCGCAGTCGCTCAGGTGGAGCCCCAGCGCCCCGCCCCCGAACACCGGCGGGCGGTTCGGGTCGGCGCCCTCGATCACGATCGGCTGACCCGCCCTGCCGCGGATCCGCGTGAAGTGATGGTTCGCGCCGTACGTCCCCGGCGCCAGGCGGACAGTCGTCCCCGGCCGGGCGGCCCGGACGGCCCGGACGAACCCGGGGGCGTCGGTCACGCCGACGACGCGCCCCTGCCCCGGGGCGGCAGCGGCCGCGGCGGCCAGGAGCAAGGCGGCGGGCAGCATGGGAATGGACCGTGAATGCATGGTGCACCTTTCGTCTCGGGGTAGTCGGCGTCGTCCATCGCCGCCTGGCTCCGCGGTCGGCAGGGAGCGGTCAGATCCACCGCTTGACCCACGACCGCAGCCCGCGGCCGGCCTTGACCATCACCAGCGGCTTCTCGCAGCGGCAGGCGACGGTCTCGGGGACCGTGTCGCGGCCGACCTGGCTGAGGACCGGCTGGTTGGTGCAGCCGAGGACGACAAGGTCATACTCGGCCGCCTGTTCCAGGATAGCCTCGACGACGTTGTCGGACCAGACGGTCTTTCCCCAGACGCGGCCGGCCAGCTCGGGCCGGGCCTGGATCCGCGACTGGACGAACCCGTCGAGGTCGAAGCCCGGCGTCCGGCGTCGCGCCCCGGCGACGGTCAGCAGCGTGATCTCGACGGGCGCATCCTCGTCGTCGCTCTCGGCGAGGATGTCGGCGACATCGAGGGCGAACTCGCCGTTGGGCCCGCCGGCGACGGGCACCAGCACCCGGCGGAACGTCTGGTTGCCCCCGCAGCCCTTGAGTACCACGACGTCGCAGGGCACGCGCTCGATCACGGGATCCACCGTGCTGCCCAGCCGGAACAGCCGCGACTTCCGCCTCCCGTGCCAGCCGAGGATCAGCATGTCGATCCGCTTTTCCCGCACGGCCGAGACGATCCCCCGCGCGATGGCGCGGCAGTAGCGGATGGTGGAGGACAGCGGGAACATCGGCGCGAGGTACAGCATGGCCTCGAGGATGCCCTCCTTGCCCTCGAGCATGTACCGTTCGGCGTCGGCGAGTGGCACCTGGTCGGGGACGGGGACCATGTGCAGCAACTCGACGCGGGCGTCCTTGGCGCCGCAGAGCTTGTAGGTGTTGCGGACCAGCGACAGCGCGCTGTCGGGATTGGCCACCGCGACCATGATGCGGTACCCCTCCTCGGCCTCGGCCTCCGGGCCACTCTCGGAGAGGACGCGGATTTCGTCTTCGGTGGCGACAGCCCGCTTGCGGGAATACAGCCAGTACACGCACACGCCCGCCGGCAGCCAGACGCCGGCGATGCCCCAGGCGATCAGGCTCTCGCCGAGGATCGCCCCGGCCAACAGGGCCTGGCAGACGATCGCCAGCACCGGGAACAGGGGGAACAGCGGCATGAGGTAGCCGTACTGCAGCTCGTCGCCCATGTTCCGGCGGATCTTCATCACGCACAGGTTCACCAGGAAGAACAGGAACAGGAACATGATGCTCGCGGTCGCCGCCGCGTGGATCGGGTTCAGCACGGCCGCGACGGTCAGCACGATCACGCTGGTCAGCCCCAGGGCGACGTACGGCGTCTTGCGCTTCGGCGAGATGCGGGCCAGCGCGGCCGGGAGCATGCGGTCCCGCCCGAGGGCGAACGATGCCCGCGTGGCGGAGTAGATCGTCGCATTCAGCGCACTGGTCGCCGAGAAGATCACTGCCAGCGTCACCAGCAGGTTGCCCATGAACTTGCTGGGCATGAGCTGCTCGACGGCCTTCTGGAAGCCGATCTCCGGCTCGGCGCCGATGTATCGCCAGACGGCCCGGCCGCCGATGTCCGCGCTGCGGACGGCGACCACCGACGCGAAGGCGACGGTCACGTAGGTGACGGTGACCACGAGCACGGAGTACAGCATGGCCTTGGGGATGTTCCGCCGGGGGTCGATGGTCTCGTCGCCGGCCTGGGCGATGACCTCGAAGCCCTCGAACGCAACGTAGATCACGCCCATCACGCCCAGCAGTTTCCACCAGCCGGCCGGGTGGACGAACGGCTCGAAGTTCTCCAGCCGGGCCGGCTGCGCGACGGCCACGGCGATCCCCGCGATCCCGACGGCGGCGACGAAGAGCATCTGCCCGACGGTGAACATCGCCCCGACCTTGCCTGTCTCGCTGCTGCCGCGGTAGTTGATGTAGACGAACAGCCCCGCGGCCGCGAGGGCCACGGCGCGTTCGACGACCCATTGGGGCAGAGGAAACCCGTCGAGCAGGCCGAGGGAGGCGAAGAAGCCGACGGTATAGGTGGCGAAGGTGACGGCGTAGAACCCCCCGGCCGCGGCGGAGGCCAGCCATTCCATCCACCCCGCGAGGAAGCTCGGCCCGCGCCCGAAGCCGATGCGGGCGAAGTTGTACGCCCCGCCCGCGCGGGGGATCGCAGAGCTGAGCTCGGCGAAGCTCATGGCGCTGAACAGGGCAATCAGCCCGTTGAGCGCGAAGGCGACCAGCAGCCCGCCGGGCCCCGCGCCGCCCATGCAGATCCCGATGCCGACGAACACGCCGGCGCCGATCATCATGCCCAGCCCCATCATGGTGACGTGGAAGAGCGTCAGGTCCCGCGACAGCTCGCCGGAGATGCCCCCGGCCGCCTTGGCCTCGCCCGCTTCACTCGCCATCGCGGAGCTCCCGGTCGATCTCGCGCGCGGACCGCTCGCCGATCCGCGCGATCCGGTCGATCGTCCGCCGCCCGCTGAGAACCAGGTACGCCAGCAGGCTTAGCGCCGCGGCGATCACGCCGCATCCGATGATCGCATTGGTCTCCATGGCCGGAAGTGTACAGAGCCGCCCGCCATCGCGACAAGTGGCCAACCGCGCCGCGCGAGCCGGCGTGGACCCGCACTCGCCCGGCCGCTACAATGCCCCGACACGCAACGAAAGGAGCTCACCATGCCCGTGGACGTCACCTGGCTGGGCCACGCCAGCTTCCGCATCGCCGCCGAGGAGTCCGTCGTCTACATCGATCCATGGAAGCTCGACGTCGAGCCCCACGATGCCGACGTGGTCGTCGTCTCCCATAGCCACCACGACCACCTCTCCCCCGAGGACGTCGCGAGGGTCTCCAACGAAGACACCGCCATCGTCGCCCCCGGGGACGCGGTGGCCCGCCTCGCAGCCGTCAATGCCGTCACCCCCGGCGACCGCCTGACGATCAGGGACGTCACCGTCGAGGCGGTGGCGGCGTACAACGTGGGCAAGCAGTTCCACCCGAAGGCGAACAACTGGATCGGCGTGGTGCTGACGATCGGCGACAAGCGGGTGTACTACGCGGGGGACACGGACCTGATCCCGGAGATGAGCGACCTCAACGACGTGGACCTCGCCCTCCTGCCGGTCGGCGGGACGTACACATTGACCGCCGAGGAGGCGATCGAGGCGGGCAAGGCCATCGGCTGCGCCGTCGCCGTGCCCTACCACTGGGGCGACATCGTCGGCAGCGAGGCCGACGCCCGGCGGTTCGTCGAGGGTGCGCCCTGCGACGCCCGACTGCTCCAGCCCGGCGAGACCACCACGCTGGACTGACCGCCCGGCCGGGCTGGCGGCCGCACACCCGAACCGGCGGGCATTCCCTCACCGCAGCACAGAGAAACGCCTTAACAGTGCTGTAGGACCTTCTATTTCAATGGCTTGCGCCTGTGATGGCGCCCGGCAGGCGGGGAGTTTAGCGCCTTCCTGGTCAAGTCGTAATGCGCATCTCACGCCCTTGGGGGACACTGACGGCGGTTTTCGAAGGACCTGGGAAGCAGAGGACAAGGCGTACCGATCCGACCCGAAACAACCGAGACCACGGAGGGCACCGTCATGACCCAGCGAACGTCGATTCGCGCCTATCGCCCCAGCACCCTCAGCTTCGATCCCGAAGCGATCGAGGAGGCCCGGAGGATCCGGGAGTTGAGCATCGAACTCTACGCACGCCTCGTGCGGGAGGGGAGAATCCTCTTCGAGGACGAGGAAGACCTCGACGACCTCGACCCGGTAGACCCGGCACCCGCCGCCGAGGCCGAGCCGACCGCTGAAGAACTCCTGGCCGTCTGACCTCGCGCCCGCCCTCTGCGGACCCCGGCGGCCCGGGAACCGGGGCGGCAGCGGAACCGGCTGTGCAGCGTTGGGCCCATCGCGACCGATATGGGCTGTATGGTCCGGGCCGTGCTCAATCACGATCATCTCGGCGAGGTCCTCGGCGAGGCGCTCGGCGCCTGCCGGCACCGACTCTTCCTCGCCACCGCCAACGTCAAGGACCTCCATCTGCCCCTGCCGGGCACGCCCCGCCGCCGCCGAAGCCGAGAGGCCGAAGGCCTGCTGGCCGTGCTGGCTCGCGTGGCCGGCCGGGGGGTGGACGTCCGCCTCCTCCACAGCGCCGTCCCCTCCGGGCCCCTCCTCCACGAGCTCCGCGACGGCCTGCCCCCCGGCGTGACCATGCGCCGCTGCCCCCGCCTACACGCCAAGGCCGTCATCGCCGACGGGCGGTGGATGTACCTCGGCTCGGCCAACCTCACCGGGGCCGGGCTCGGTGCCAAGAGCCCCCGCCGGCGGAACTTCGAGGCCGGCATCTGCACCGACCGCACCGACCTGATCGACCCCGTCCTGGACATGCTCGACGCCGTCTGGCAAGGCACGGAGTGCCCCTCCTGCGGCCGCCGCGACCACTGCCCCGCCCCGCTGGAAGAGCCGGACCTTTGACGCCTGCACCCGCCTGCCGCTTCCACAAGGTGTCCACCGAAGCCCTTGGGGCAAGCGAGTACCCAAGCGAGGGGGCCGGCATCCCTTGATCGGCCGGCGGCGACGGGATAGGGTCCGTATCGCGGCTCGAGGCCGCGGCGTCTGGCCGCCCGAGGCGGCGAAGGCGATTTCGGGAAGGCGGTCTGCGGAGGGTTCGATCATGGCGATGGCGGCGTCCGGCAAAGCCCCTGCGGCGGGCAGGCATGCGCGCCCCGATATCCTGCTGCTCATGCCCGACCAGATGAGGGGGGACTGCATCTCGGCCGCGGGGCACCCGGCCGTGCGGACGCCCACCATCGACGCCCTCGCCGCCGAGGGCATGCTCTTCCGCCGGGCCTACAGCGCGGTGGCCAGTTGCATTCCCGCACGCTTCGCGCTTCTGACCGGCCTGTACCCGCAGACCAGCGGCGTCGTCGGCTTCCGAAGCAAGCCGATCACCACCCCCACCATGCCGCAGCGCCTCGCCGAGGCCGGCTACACCACCGCACTCGTCGGCCGAAACATGCACCAGGACTGCGGCGGCAAGGCGTTGGGCTACGCGATCGACATTCCCGGCTCGACGTACGTTGACGGGGACGTCTACGACCGCGAGTTCACCGAGGCCCACCCGCGGTCGGGCGGCATCAAGGAGTTCATCGCCGGGATCGGCGCGACGTACAACCACTGGCAGGCCGTGCCCTGGCCGCTGGAGAACGCCTGGCACCCGACGACGTGGACCGTCACCAGGTCCCGCCGGGTCCTCGCCGACGCCCCGGCGGAGAAGCCGCTGATGCTGACGGCCTCCTTCTACGCCCCCCACTCCCCGCTGGTCCCGCCGCCGGAGTACTACGAGCACTACCGCAACGCCGCGCTGCCCGAACCCGCCCGCGGGGACTGGGTGGACTGGGATTCCGTCACCCCCGCCGGCCGCGACGGCGGCCATCGCGTCCTGCTGGAGGGCGAGCGGCTGCGGGAGGCCCAGGCGGGGTACTTCGGGCTCATCGAGCACCTCGACGCGGAAATCGCCCCGCTGATCGCCGAGTTCAAGGCCCGCTCCGAGCAGGCAGGCCGGCCGTGGTGCATCGTGGTCGCTGCCGACCACGGCGAGATGCTCGGCGACCACGGCTACTACCGCAAGTGCGAGCCATTTGAGGGCTCGGCCAACATCCCGTTCGTCATCGCCGCGTCGAAGGACCTGGGCCTCCGCCGGGCAGCGCGGTCCGACCGGCCGGTCGCCCTCGAGGACCTGCTGCCGACCTTCGTCGAGCTCGCCGGCGGGCGGGCGCCGGACGTCGACGGCGTCAGCCTCGTTCCCACGCTCCGCGGCGAGGGCGGCGACATACGCCCCTGGTACCACTTCGAGCACGCCCCCTGCTACAGCCGCGAGCAGGCCTTCCACGCACTCACCGACGGGCGGATCAAGTACGTCTGGCGGCCCAACGGCGGGCGGGAGCTGCTGTTCGACCTCCATGCCGACCCCCGCGAGGAGCGCAACCTCGCCGCCGACCCCGCCGCCGCGAAGCTGCTGGAGACGTGGCGGGCCACCATGATCGAGCGCCTCGCCGCCCGGCCCGAGGGCTTCACCGACGGCCAGCGCCTGATCCCCGGCCGCCCCTACGCCCCCATCAACCCCGGCACCGCCCCCCGCCGCAACGCCTGACCCCGCCGCCGCGGCATCCGCGTAAGACGCAACACCGAACCGCCCCATCGTCGCGACCCGGACAGCCACCCCATGCCCTTGGAGCGCCATCATTTCCTCAACCCAAGACAGCTCCGAACCCCACGCCCGCCTGACCCCTGGCTCTCCGTAACAGCGAATGCCCTCAGTGGTAACCTCAGACGTCCGTATGACATCGCGACTTCCCCGGCGGCTGCGCGAGACGCACCAGGTGGCAGATGGCGGGCACTCACGAGGCCCCGGGCATGACCGCGCCCGCAACGGTCCCCGACCCGACCGGTCCCTCGGGCACAGGGGCGAGCCAGCGTGCGCCGCCACGGGCTTTGCCCTCCCCCGCGGGGGGGTGGGTATAATCACAGTCCCGACCCCAGGAGGCCGATGGCCATTCCGGAGCCTCCCGGCTCCGCGTCGTGAGAGAGACCGTGCCCGGACAGACTCGACATGATCGCAGCTCCCGCCTGGAGAACGCCTTCGTCGGCCTGCT
>CAYLPJ010000044.1:0-55165 GCA_964385465.1 uncultured Planctomycetaceae bacterium
GCCCCGCCGACGCCCGCCCCGCCGGTGCCCCCGGCCCCCGAGCCCCTGCCGGTGCCCCCCGCGCCGACGCCGGAACCCGAGCCGGAGCCCCTGCCGCAGCCCGAGCCGACACCCGAGCCCGAGCCGGCGGCGGCCGCCGAGCCCGACGTCGTCGACTTCGCGCCGGCGGTCGAGCGAGAGCCGGTCTACAAGCCCGCCGGGGCCGAGCCCGAGACGCCCCTGACGGCCACACCGACCCCGCCGCCGACGCCCGAGCCCACCCCCGAGCCCGAGCCGGAACCGACACCGGCGCCCGAGCCGCTGCCCGAGCCCGAGCCGGATCCCGGGACCGTCGCCGTCGAGCCTACGCCCGGTGACACGGAGCCCGAGCCGGACACCACGCAGATCAAGGTTTACGCCCCCTTGCCCGCGACAGCCACCGTGCCGGCGCCCGAACCGGCGGTCACCCCGGCGCCCGAGCCGGCGACTGTGCCCGAGCCCGTGGTGACACCGGCGCCCGAGCCGGCGACTGTGCCCGAGCCCGCGGTCACCCCGACGCCCGAGCCGGCGACTGTACCCGAGCCCGTGGTGACACCGGCGCCCGAGCCGGCGACCATCCCGGAACCGACGGTCACGCCGGCGCCCGAGCCGGCGACTGTGCCCGAGCCCGTGGTGACGCCGACGCCCGAGCCGGCTCCCGTGCCGACCCCGCCGGTGACACCCGTGCCGGAGCCTGTCGTCACACCCAAGCCCGCCGTGACGCCCGCGCCGGAACCGGAGCCCCTGGTGACGCCCAAGCCGGCCGTGATCCCCGAGCCGGAGCCGAGCGTCGAGCCCGAGCCGACCGTCATCCCCAAGCCCGCCGTCACGCCGGCGCCGGCGACCCAACCGGCCGTCACCCCCGCCCCGGCGGTGACGCCCCCGCCGATCGTCGTGCCCGCCCCGTCGACGCCCGCGCCGACCACACGGCCGGCCGAGCCGACGACGAGGCTCGTCGTCCCCACGCCCGCCCCGCCGGTAACGCCCGCGGTCGCGGTCCCGCCGGTCCTGCCGGCCACGCGCCCGGCGACGGCCCCGGCCACGACGGCCCCGGCGACCCGCCCGGCCGTCGAGGTGACGCCGCCGACGGGCACGCCGAAGGTCGAGGTCGAGTACGACTGACGTCGCCCCGCGGCCCCGCTAGGGCAGGGACAGGCCCCAGGAGGCCTTGAGGGCCTTGAGGTCGTCGCGGTCGATGTCGCCATCGCCGTCGAGGTCGCGGGCCGCCGTCTCGGCGGTCACCGCCTTGCCCATGCCGCGCTTCATCTCCACGTAGTCGCGGGCGTTGACGCGCCCGCTGCCGTCGCAGTCCCCGGGCAGGCAATGGAAGCGGAACACGAGGTCCGCCGGCTGGCCCGGCCCGCCGGTGGGCCAGTCATCCGAACCCTCGGCCCACGCCCCGTCCAGGGCGTTGCCCGCCGGGTCGGTTACGGCCTGGGAGACCGTCAGCGTCAGCCGGTCCCGCGCGATCGGCTGGTCCAGCCGCCACACGGCCGTGCGTGAGGCGGAATCGTACTCGAAGGCGTTGGCGTCGAGGGCGTACGTCCCACCCCGCGTGCCGGTCAGCACCAGGGCGTTGGCATCGACCTCCACGTGCTCGCTGAACCGCACGCGGACCGTGTCGATGCCCGTCCACGGCAGCGGGTCGAGCTGCTCGTCGCCCGTCCGCAGGGCGTGGCCCGGCCCGCTGCCCAGCGCCGCCCGAAAGTCCGGCGACCAGGCGTTACCGTCCACGTACACGCACTCGATCACCGGGGGCACGTGGTCCACGTCGTCGTCGGCGATGACGATCTGCGCCTCGCCCGGCCGGCCTACCTTGTAGCCGGCGCCCGGCTCCAGCCGCAGGACGACGGTCTCCTCGCCCTCGTTCCAGATCTCGTCGTCGACGGGCGTGACGGTGATGTCCGTCGAGGCGAAGCCGTCGGGGATGGTCACCACCCCGGCCAGGTCCTCGGCAATGTCCCGCTCGGGCCCGCTCAGCGTGGCCGTGCTGCCGGCGACGCTGTAGGCCACCGTCAGCTCGCCGTCTGTGCTGCCCGTGCGGGTGATGGTGAACGTTCCGGCGTCGGGGCCGTGCTCGGCGGCGGCCGGGTCGGTGGCCGCCACGATCACCGCGTCGGTGCGGGAGGCCTGCTCGGTGTTGCCGTAGGCCCCGAGGTTTCGCCGCCCGCCGCTGGGGCTCGGCTCGATGCCGTACGGGCTGGCGGGGTCGCCGGCGTCGATGCCCGCGCTGGTGAGGGCGTCACGCACCCATGCGTTCGGGTCCGCCGGGGCCAGGCCGGTCGCCGGGTCATAGCGGCCGGCGGCCGAGCGGAGGTGGTAGTCCCCGCCGGCGGGATGCGCGAAATTCGGGTCGGCGACCAGGCTGTGGGTCCCGGGCGTCACGCCGACGGCCGCGCCGTCGGTGACGTGGAAGAGGTTGAAGTCCCGCGCGTCGAAGCCCGTGCTGGAGTCCTGCCTGAGGGCGATGCCGCCCTCGCCGCCGGCGGCGAAAATGTTGTCCACCGCGGTGATGTGGTACGCGCTGTAGCCCAGCCGCATCCCGTAGGCGGCGTTGCCCGCGAAGGTGCAGCCGCGGACCGTCGAGTGGTCCGACGTGCCGGCCAGATAGGCCCCGCAGCCGTAGGTGTAGGTCGCCCCGCGGGCCAGGCAGCTCTCGAGGGTCGTGTACTCGTTGAGGTAGAAGCCGGCGTAGTACGGGGCGACGGCCTCGATGCGGCGCAGCGTGCAGCCGTAGCCGCCGGCGTAGACGCCGTGGTATCCGCCGACCAGGCGCATCCACCGCTGCGGGGCGGGGTGGGCGTTCGATGCGGCGGTGGTGATCGTGACGTGGCCGCAGTCGTTGAGGTGCCAGCAGTACGTCCCGCTGCCGGCCTCGCCGCGGTCGATCGTCACGCCGTACGGCGAGCCGGCGAAGGTGACCGCCGCCTCGTCGCTGCCGCCGTCGTCGGGCCCGACGGTGATGTTGGCGGCCGGGGCGTACTGGCCGGTATCGATGCGGACGAGGTCGCCGGGCTCGAGGTCGTAGGTGTCCACGATGCCCCCGATGGTGGCCTTGGGGGTGGCGGGGGTCAGCCCGTCGTTGGCATCGTTGCCGGGCGCGGTGCACCAGGCGTCCAGGGCGGTGTTGGCGTCGTTGACGTAGAACGTCAGCCCGGTGCCGACGCGGAAGTCGCGCAGGCTGCTGTCGGGTGCGTCGAGGGCGTCGGTCGGGGTGATCCGCGCGCGGTAGGTCGGGCGCACGGCCAGGCTGGAGACGTCCCAGGAGAACAGCCCCTGGTCGGCGAAGAGCGTCTCGGCGCCGTCGATGGTGGCGAAGGTGGCTCCGGAATCCTCGGAGTACTCCAGCCAGACGGTGTCCAGGTCCTGCCATTCGGTTCCCGCCCACGTCCAGCGAACGGAGACCGGCGCGGCCTGGTTGAGGTAGTTCTCCCCGCCGGCCGGCTCGTACAGCCACGCCCGCCGTGTGGTGTAGGTCTTCGAGGCCAGCTCCGTCCCGCCGTAGGCGCCGAGGTTCCGCCGGCCCGTGTCGGGGCCGTGCAGCGGGGAGGCGTTCGGGGCCGGCTCGTCGCCGGCGCCGCCGGTGCCCGTGTCGATGCCCGGGCTGTCGCCGGCGTCCGCCGTCCACGCCCCGCCGTGATAGCTGCCCGCGGTGCTCTGGAGGTGGTAGTCCCCCGCGTTCGGATCGACGAACATCGGGTCGCGGAACACGAAGCCGCGGTCCTCGCGATCGATCCCGTGCGTCGCCTCGTCGGTGACGTACACGAGGTTGTGGTCGTGGGAACCGAGGGTGATGCCGGAGTCGGTCCACACCGCCTGCCGCCCGACGCCGGAGGCGACGAGGATGTTGTTCTCGGCCGTCACCGAGTACGCGCCGGACCGCAGGCGGATCGCGCAGCGTGCGTTGTCGACGACGGTGCAGTTGGCGACGGTCGAGCCGTCGCTGGAACTCCCGAGGGCGATGCCGTACCCCCCACCGGTGGTCCCGCGGATCAGGCAGTTCTCGATCGTCGCGTCGGGCACGCCGACGTAAATGCCGTAGTAGTCGTTGTCGGCGAGGTCCAGCCGGCGGATGCGGGCGCTGTTCCCGCCGACGTACACGCCGCCCCACGCGCCCGTGACGCGCATCCAACGCCGCGGCGTGCCGGGGCTCGGGTCGGCCTCGGCGGTGGTGACCGTCACGTGCTGCGCGCCGGCGATCTCCCACCCGTAGGCGCT
This sequence comes from uncultured Planctomycetaceae bacterium, assembly GCA_964385465.1. Classification (GTDB taxonomy): domain Bacteria; phylum Planctomycetota; class Phycisphaerae; order SM23-33; family SM23-33; genus CAYLPJ01. Next base: position 4,237 of record CAYLPJ010000044.1, read on the forward strand.
GCTGGAGGTGCTGCCGCGGTCGATCGTCACGCCGTACGGCGAGGCGGCGAAGGTGACCGCCGCGTCGGCCGAGCCGCCGTCGTCGCTGCCGATCTCGATGTCCGAAGCCAGCAGGTACTCGCCCGTGTCGATGCGGACGAGGTCCCCGGGCTCGAGGTCGTAGGTCGCCAGGATCGCCTGCACCGTCGCCTTGGGCGTCGCCGGGGTGATGCCGTCGTTGACGTCGTTGCCGTCGGCCGTGCACCAGGCGTCGCCGGCGGTGTCGGCGTCGTTGACGTAGAAGACCAGCCCCTCGCCGATGCGGACGTCCCTCGGGCTGGCGTCGTCGGCGCCGGGGGCGCCGGCGGGGATCGTCCGCACGCGGTAGGTCGGCTTGGGCGTCAGGGCGGAGATGTCCCACGGCGCGGTGGTGTCGGCGGCGGGAACGGCGTTGGCGTCGGGCACGTCCTGCCAGGTCGCCCCCGAGTCGTCGCTGTACCGCAGCGCGAGCGTCTCGCCGGCCTGCCAGTCCGTGCCGACCAGCGTCCAATGGACGTCGAGGGGCACGGCCTGGTCGAGGTAGTTCTCCCCGCCGACCGGTTCGATCAGCCAGGCGCGTCGCGTCGCGTAGGTCTTCGAGGCCAGCTCCGTCCCGCCGTAGGCGCCGAGATTCCGCCGGCCGGTGTCCACGCCGCCCAGCGGCGAGGCGTTCGGGGCCGGCTCGTCGCCGGCGTCGCCGAGGCCCGTGTCGATGCCCGGGCTGTCGTTGGCGTCGGCGGCCCAGGTGCCCCCGTGGTAGCTGCCCGCCGTGCTCTGGAGGTGGTAGTCCCCCGCGTTCGGATCGACGAACAGCGGGTCGCGATGGACGAAGCCGTGCGGCTCGCGGTCGATGCCGGCGGTCGTTCCGCCGGTCACCCATACGAGGTTGTGATCGTGGGAGGCGAGGGAACTGTTGGTGTTGCGTTCGACAGCCCGGCCGGACGTGCCGGACGCGACGAGGATGTTGTTTTCGGCGACGACCCCGTAGGCGCTGTAGTCCAGGCGGATCGCGTCGTGGGCGTTGTCGGCGACCGTGCAGTTGCGAATGACCGAACCGTCTCCGTAGTAGCCGACGGCGATGCCCGCCGAGGCGCCCGCGTCGGTCGTGCCCCGCACGAGGCAGTTCTCCACCACGCCGGGGCGATAGAGGTACGCCCCGAAGTACCGGTTGGCGGCGAGGTCGAGCCGGCTCAGCCGGAGACCCGCACCCAAGGCGTACACCCCGCGGTAGGCGCCGGTGATCCGCATCCATCGCTTCGGCGAGCCGGGATGGGCGTCGCTGGCGGCCGTGGTGATCGTGACGTTCTCCGCCCCCTCGACGTGCCAGGCGCTTGTCGAGGAGGAGAGATCCCCGCGGTCGATCGTCACGCCGTACGGCGAGGCGGCGAAGGTGACCTGTGCGTCGGCGTCGCCGCCGTCGGCCTCCCCGACGGTGATGTCCGACGTCAGCGCGTACGTGCCCGTGTCGATCTGCACCACGTCGCCGGGTTCCAGGTCGTAGGCGTCCAGGACCGACTGCACCGTCGCCTTCGGCGTGCCCGGGGTCAGGCCGTCGTTGTCGTCGTTGCCGTCCGCCGTGCACCAGATGTCCAGCGCCCCGGCCGCGTCGTTGACGTAGAAGTACGTCGTGCTGCCGATGCGGAAGTTCTCGGGGCTTACGTCGGCGGTGGCCGGCGAGTCGACCGGCTCGATCCGCACGCGGTAGAGCAGGCTCCCGGGCAGGTTCTCGATGTCCCAGACGAACGCCCCGGCGAGGGCCTCGACGGCGTTGGCGTCGGGGATCGGGCTGAAGGTGTGCCCGGCGTCGTCGGAGGAATGCAGCACCACGTCGTCGCCGCTCTGCCAGTCCGTGCCCGCCCACGTCCAGCGGACGGCGACGGGGATGGACTGGTCGAGGTAGTTCTCCCCGCCGACCGGCTCGAGCAGCCACGCCCGCCGGGCGGCGAAGGTCTTGGAGCCCTGCTCGGTCCCGCCGTAGGCGCCGAGGTTGCGGGCGCCCTCGCCCGCCGCGTGCATGGCCGTGGCGTTGGGGGCCGGCTCGTCCCCGGCGTCGCCGAGGCCCGTGTCGATGCCCGGGCTGTCGTTGGCGTCGGCCGTCCACGCCCCGCCGTGATAGCTGCCCGCCGAGCTCTGGAGGTGGTAGTCCCCGGCGTTGGGATCGACGAACAGCGGGTCGCGCCCCACCATCTCGGACGCCCCCCGCTGGGTACAGGCGGTCGCCCCGCCGGTGGCGTAGAGCAGGTTGTTCTCGCGGGAGCTGAAAGACGCCCCGCTGTGGACCTTCAGCGCCCACGCGTCGCGGCCGTCGGCGGCGAGGATGCAGTTCTCCAGCACGAGCGAACCGGCGTCGGCGTCGACCTCGACGGCCTCGACGGGGTTGTCGGCGACGGTGCAGTTGCGGATCACGCTGCCGTCGGCGGCGTCGTCCACGTAGATGCCCCTCCCGTACGTCGGGTCGGTCGAGCCGGTGACCAGGCAATGCTCGACGGTCGCTCCCTCGCGGAGGAACAGCCCGTAGCGGCCGTTGCCAGCGAGGTCCAGGCGGCTGAGGTGCGTGCCATCGCTGCCGGCATACACACCCGCGTAACCGCCGGTGATCCGCATCCAACGCCGGGCGGCGGCCGGGTGGGCGCTGCTTCCCGCGGTGGTGATGGTCACGTACCCGCCGCCCTGGATGTTCCAGGCGTAGCGGCCCGAGCCGGTGTCGGCGCGGTCGATCGTCACGCCGTACGGGGAGGCGGCGAACGTCACGGGCGCGTCGGGCGACGTGCCGGCGTCCTGCGAGCGGACATCGATGTCGTCGGCCAGCGTGTAGGTGCCCGTGTCGATGCGGACCGTGTCGTTGGGCTCGAGATCGTAGGTGTCGAGCACGGCCATGACGGTCGCCATCGGCGTCGCCGGCGTCGTGCCGTCGTTCAGGTCGTTGCCGTCGGCGGTGCACCAGGCGTCCAGGGCCGTGTTCGCGTCGTTGACGTAGAACGTCAGGGCATCGCCGATGCGGAAGGTCCGCGGGCTGGCATCCTCGGCCCCGCCGGCCGGGGCGATCCGCGCCCGGTAGCGCGGGCCGGGCGCCGCGGCCGCGATGTCCCACGCGAACGCCCCGGCGTTGCCGTCCACCCCGAGCCCGCCGGGCATGTCCGCCCAGGTCGCGCCGGCGTCGGCGGAGAAGGCCAGGTCGGCCGTGTCGCCGCCCTGCCAGTCGGTCCCCGCCCACGTCCAGCGGACGCCGACGGGGATGGACTGATCGAGGTAGTTCTCCCCGCCGACCGGCTCGTAGAGCCACGCCCGACGCGTCGCGTACGTCTTCGACGCCAGCTCCGTCCCGCCGTAGGCGCCGAGGTTCCGCCGCCCGGCGTCGGGCGCGTGCAGCGGCGAGCCGTTCGGCGAAGGCTCGTCGCCGGCGCCGCCCGCGCCCGTGTCGATGCCCGGGCTGTCGCCGGCGTCCGCCGTCCACGCCCCGCCGTGGTAGCTGCCGGCCGTGCTCTGGAGGTGGTAGTCCCCCGCGTTGGGATCGACGAACAGCGGGTCGCGGTGAATGAAACCGTTGGGGTCGCGGTGGCTCGGCGGGTACAAGCCGTCGGCGTTGTACAGGAGATTGTGGTGCCTCACTGAGACCCCGTCCCCCCCCTCCTCGTAGATGAAGCCCCCGTCTTCGCCGGCAACCAGGATGCAGTTTTCCATCGTGACCAAATCGGCGGAACGATTCGTCCTGATGCAGTAATCCGGCATGCCCACGATCGTGCAGTTGCGCACCTCCGAGCGGTCCGCGCTGCTGTCGACGTATACCCCCCGGCCGTACGTGTCGGTGCAGTCGCGGATGAGGCAGTTCTCGATCGCTGCCCGACTGTGGAGGAAGACCCCCTCCCGGTGGTTGCCCACGACATCGAGCCGGCTCAACGTAACCACGCTTCCGTCCACGTACACGCCGCGATAGCCGCCGGTGACCCGCATCCACCGCTTGGCGGCCGTGGGGTGGGCCTCCGAGGCGGCGGTGGTGATTGTGACGTGGGCGGCATCGATGTCCCAGACGTTCCCGCTGCCGGTTTCGCGGTCGACGGTCACGCCGTACGGCGAGGCGGCGAAGGTCACGTCGGCGTCGGCCGAGCCCCCGTCGGCCGGGGCGATCCGGATGTCCGCGTCGGGCACGTACGTTCCCGTGTCGATGCGGACGGTGTCGCCGGGCTCGAGGTCGTAGGTATCCAGCACGGCCTGGACGGTCGCCATCGGTGTGGCAGGGCTCGTGCCGTCGTTCTCGTCGTCCCCGGCGGCGGTGCACCAGGCATCCATGGCCGTCTCGGCGTCGTTGACGTAGAACGTCAGCGCCTCGCCGATGCGGAAGTTCTCCGGGCTGACGTCCACGGCGGTGTAGACCGCCGCGGGGATGACGGCCACGCGGTAGCGCGGCCCCGGCGTCATGGAGGAGACGTCCCAGGCGAAGGCCCCGCCGGCGGCGTCCACGGAGGCCGCGCCGGGGATCTGCCCCCAGGTCGCCCCGGCGTCGTCGGAGACCTGGAGCCCGACGTCCTCGCCGGCCTGCCAGTCGGTGCCCACGACCGCCCAGCGGATGTCGATCGGCTCGGATCGGTCGAGGTAGTTCTCCCCGCCGACCGGCTCGATCAGCAGGGCCCGGCGGGTGGCGTAGGTCTTGGACGCCAACTCGGTCCCGCCGTAGGCGCCGAGGTTCCGCCGCCCGGTATCCGGTCCGCCCAGCGGGGAGGCGTTGGGCATGGGCTCGTCGGCGGCGTCGCCGAAGCCCGTGTCGATGCCCGGGCTGTCGTTGGCGTCCGCCGTCCACGCCCCGCCGTGGTAGCTCCCGGCCGAGCTGGACAGGTGATAGTCCCCCGCGTCGGGGGCGACGAACATCGGATCGCGCCCGCGGAGGCCGTGCTCCTCGGCCCCGACGCCTGCGAGCGCCCCGCCGGTGGCGTGGACGAGGTTGTAGTCCCGGGAGGCGAAGACGTCGTCGGCCTCGGGGTACACGGCCCGGCGGCCCTGGCCGGAGGCGATCAGGATGCTGTTCTCCAACACGGTCTGGTGGGCGTAGTCGTCGATCCGCAACCCGTAGTTGCCGCCGGCGATGATCGTGCAGTTGCGCACCGTCGTGCCGTCGCTCGAGGACCCCAGGTACACGCCGGAACCGTGCGTTGAGGCCGTGTCGCGGACGAGGCAGTTCTCCAGTGTCGCCGGGTTGTAGACGTAGACGCCGAAGGTCTCGTTGTCGGCGATATCCAGCCGGCTGAGCCGCGCTCCGTGGCCGCGGGCGTAGATGCCGTAGGTCCCCCCGGTGATCCGCATCCACCGCCTGGCGGCGCCGGGCAGGGCGTCGCCGGCCGCGGTGGTGATCGTCACGTAGGGGGCCTCATCGATGTGCCACGCGAACGCCCCGCCGGCGGTGCTGTCGCGGTCGATGGTCACGCCGTACGGCGAGGCCTCGAAGGTCACCGGCGTCTCGGCGTCGCCGCCGTCGGCGGCGACGACGGTGATGTTGGCCGCCAGCACATACGTGCCCGTGTCGATGCGGACCGCGTCGCCGGGCTCGAGGTCGTAGGCGTCCAGCACGGCCTGGACGGTGGCCTTGGGTGTGGCCGGCGTGAGTCCGTCGTTGGTGTCGCTGCCGGCGGCGGTGCACCAGGCGTCGTTCGTCGTGCTGTGATCGTTGACGTAGTAGACCGCCCGCTGGCCGATGCGGAAGTCCTCGGGGCTGATGTCCGCGGCCCCGGCCCCGGCGGGCGCGATCCGCGCGCGGTACTTCGGGCTGCCGGCCAGGCCGGTGATGTCCCACGCGAAGGCCCCGGCGTTGGCGTCGAGCTCGAGCCCGCCGGGCATGTCCGCCCACGTCTGGCCGGAGTCGGCCGAGTAGGACAGGTTCGCCGTGTCGCCGCTCTGCCAGTCCGTCCCCGCCGGCGTCCAGCGGACGCTGACCGGGACCGCCTGGTCCAGGAAGTTCTCCCCGCCGACCGGCTCGTAGAGCCACGCCCGACGGGTCGCGTACGTCTTCGACGCCAGTTCCGTCCCGCCGTAGGCGCCGAGGTTCCGCGCGCCCCCGTCGGGGCCGTGCAGCGGGGAGCTGTTCGGCAGCGGCTCGTCGCCGGCGTCCCCGAAGCCCGTGTCGATGCCCGGGCTGTCGGCGGCGTCGGCCGTCCACGCGCCCCCGTGGTAGCTGCCGGCCGTGCTCTGGAGGTGGTAGTCCCCCGTCGCGGCGCTGACGAACAGCGGGTCGCGGTGGATCAGCTCGTTGGGCTCGCGCTGGACGCCGAGGGTCGCGCCGTCGGCGGCGTACAGCAGGTTGTGGTCCCGCGAGGCGAAGGAGGTGCTGGTGTGCATCTGGACGGCCTGCCGCCCCGAGCCCGAGGCGACCAGGATGCAGTTGGTCAGCGTCACGCCGTAGGCCCCGGAATGCAGGGCGAGGGCCTCGTTGGCGTTGTCGACGAGCGTGCAGTTGCCGATGACCGAGTCGTCGGCGTAGCTGCCCAGGCCGATGCCCGCCCCGGCCGAGCTGGCCGTCCCGCGGGCCAGGCAGTTCTCGACCGTCGTTTGGCGATACAGGTACGCGCCGTAGTAGTGGTTGCCCGCGAGGTCGAGCCGGGCCAGTCGTGCGCCGGTCCCGGCGGCATAGACGCCGTGGTAGCCCCCGCTGATCCGCATCCACCGCCGCGGCAGCGCGGGGCGGGGATCGTCGCCGGAGGTGGCCAGCGTGACGTGGACGGCATCCTGGATGTACCAGGCGTAGGCCCCGCCGGCGGTGTTGCCGCGATCGAACGTCACCCCGTACGGAGAGCCGGCAAACGTGACCGGCGCGCCGGCGGCGCCCTCGTCGGCGGGCGTGACGGTGATGTTCTCGCCCGGGAAGTAGGCCCCGGTGTCGATGCGGACGACGTCGCCGGGCTCGAGGTCGTAGGTGTCCAGCACGTCGGCGACGCTGTCCATCGGCGTCGCCGGGGTCAGCGCATCGTGGGCGCTGCTGCCGGCGGCGGTGCACCACGCGTCGCTGGTGGTGCTGTGGTCGTTGACGTAGAAGATCAGCCCCGAGCCGATGCGGAAGGTCCGCGGGCTGCGGTCCGTGCCCGTTGCGTCGTTCAGCGGCGCGGCCTCGACGCGGTACAGCGGCCCGGCGGGCAGGCCCGCGACGGACCACTCGAACCGCCCGGCCTCGACGGGCACGGAGGCGGCGCCCGAAACGCCCTGCCAGGTGACCCCGGCGTCGCCGGAGAAGCTCAGCGCCACGGCCTCGCCGCCCTGCCATCCGGTCCCCGCCCAGGTCCAGCGGACCTCGACGGGCAGCCCGTCGTCGAGATAGTTCTCCCCGCCGACCGGCTCGCGGAGCCAGGCCCGGCGGGTCGCGTAGGTCTTCGAGCCCTGCTCGGTCCCGCCGTAGGCGCCGAGGTTCCGCTCGCCCCAGCCGGCGACGTGAAGCGGCGAGCCGTTCGGCAGCGGCTCGTTGCCGGCGTGTCCGAAGCCCGTGTCGATGCCCGGGCTGTCGTTGGCGTCCGCCGTCCACGCCCCGCCGTGGTAGCTGCCGCCCGTGCTGGCGAGGTGGTAGTCCCCCGCGGCAGGATTGACGAACAGCGGGTCGCGGAAGACGAAGCCTCGCCGGTCGCGCCCGACGCCGGCGACGGCCCCCGCGGCGACGTGGATGAGGTTGTAGTCCCGCAGGCCGAAGCCGCTGCCGCTGTGGATGAAGACGGCCTCGACGCCCTCGCCGGCGGCGGCGAAGATGTTGTTCCGCGCGACGACGTCGTTGACCCCGCCGGTCAGTTCCAGGCACTGGTTGGCGTTGTCGGCGACGGTGCAGTTGCGCAGGACGGTCCCGTCGGCGTAGCCGGAGAGGATGACGCCGGCCCCGGAGGCGCTGGCGGTGTTGCGGACGAGACAGTTGGCGATCGTCGCCGGCCGGCTGGCGTAGATGCCGCAGTAGTCGTTGCCGGTGATGTCCAGCCGGCTGACGTGGGCGCCCGTGCCGTAAAGGTACACGCCGCGACTGGCCCCTGTGATGCGCATCCACCGCTGGGGCGATCCCGGGTGCGCGTCGCTGGTCGCCGTGGTGATCGTCACGTTCTCGGCGTCGTGGACCTCCCAGGCGTAGGCCCCCGCGGCGGTGTCCGCGCGGTTGATGGTCACGCCGTACGGGGAGGCGGCGAAGGTCACCGGCGCCTCGGGCGAGCCGCCGTCCTCGCTGTTGATGCGGATGTTCTCGGCCAGGACGTACGTGCCCGTGTCGATCCGCACGACGTCGCCCGGCTCGAGGTCGTACGCCGCCAGGACCGCGGCGACCGTGGCCTTCGGCGTGGCGGGTGTCAGGCCGTCGTTGGTGTCGCTGCCCGGCGCGGTGCACCAGGCGTCGGTCGTCGTCGCGAGGTCATTGACGTAGAAGAACCGGTTCGCCACCGTCGGGCTCGTGCCCGTCTCCGCGGGCTCGTTCGGGTCCGCGAGGTCGTCGGCGTCGGTGTCGTCGGCCGTCGGGTCCGTCGAGTACCAGTGCTCCAGCAGGTTCACCAGGCCGTCGTGGTCGGTCTCGTCGCTGCCGGGACCGTGGGCCAGCGACAGGAACCAGTGCTGCTCCCACTCGTCGGCCAGCCAGTCCAGGTCGTCGTCGGCCACCGGGCCGAAGGGGGTGTAGTCGGACACGGCGACGGGGTTGAGCAGCATGGCGTCGTCCCCCCCGGGCGTGCCGTCGGTGTAGGCCCGCCCGACCCACTCGGCCATGCCGCCGCCTGCGGTGCGGCGGAGGGTGATGTCGTATCGGCTGGCGAACAGGTGGAGCTGCGCCGGCGTCGTGCCCCGCTTGATCCCGTCGATGTAGATCTCCGCCGGCGAGCCGAAGGACTCGACGAACAGCCCCTTCATCAGCCGGCGGGCGCGGGTGAGGTGCACGCCCGCGGTCGCCTCGTCGCGGTCGCGAAGGTGCGTCCAGTACAGCAGCCAGGGCACGTCGGGTACGTCCGGCTCGGCCGCCCGGGCGGCCTGAAGGCTCGCCGCCGCCGCGGCGTACTGCTCGGCGGAGAACTGGAAGACGCCCTCGACGTAGTCGTCGGCCGCGCCGGCGTCGTCGAAGCTCACGCCCGGTCCGCGGAGCAGTTGGAGGTTGTAGGCGGCGAGGTGGGCGTGGAAGTCGCCTTCGTCGGCGGCGTTGATGGCGGCGTAGAAGTCGGCGACGGCGTTGGCGTCCCGGGCGAGCCTGGCCTCGGCGACGCCGAGGGCGACGCGGGCCTTGACGTGCCCGCCGTCGGCGGCGAGGGCGGCCTGGTACTTGGTGGCCGCGTCGCCGAGAAGCCCTTGCTCGTCGTAGACCCAGCCGAGGTTGTAGAGGGCCTTGGCGCTGCCGGGGCGGCGCGTGAGGGCGGCCTGGAAGTCGGCCTCGGCGTCGGCCCACTGCTTCTGCGCGGCGTGGCACTTGCCTCGGTTCAACAGGGCCGGGACGTAGTTGGGATCGATGGCCAGGGCGTCGTCGAGGTCGCCGACCGCGCCGTCGAGGTCCCCGAGGTGGTAGCGCGCCAGCCCGCGGTTGCTCCGCGGGATGATCCACGTCGGCTGCTCGGCGATCGCCGTGGTGTAGTGCGCCTCGGCCGCGGCGTGGTCGCCGGCGAAGTAATCCTCGTTGCCGGCCTCGACCTCGCTCTCGGCCGTCGCCTGGTCGGCCAGTGCGGTCCCGGGCCCCGCGGCGGCCGAGAAGATCATCGCGGCCGCGAGGGTCCATGCCTTCACAGCGCCGTCAAACTTCATCGTCAAGCCTCCATGGGCGGGATGCGCCCTCGTCCTCCGTTTGCGTTCGGTCGCGGCTGCGCCGTCGGCGGCGCGGGCTTCTGTCAGTAGGGGAACCAGTACAGCGGCGCGCAGGTGCCCACGCAGGTGCACGGGTCGGGGTCGCCGCCGGAGTAGTAGCTGACGGTATTGCAGACGCAGTCCTCGACGGGCACGCAGGTGCAGACGGTCTCCGTGCCGTACGTGGCGGGGTTGCCCTCCGAGCCCATCAGCTCCTCGTCCATCTCCGGCTTGATGTACGCCCTGAGGTCCACCACGTTGAAGACCTTCGGCGGGTCGCCCTGGGGCTGGATGTCCGTCCCGGCCAGCGTGTGGTCCGGTCCCTGCTTGGCGTCAGTGTCCTGCGACATGCGTTGCGTCTCCCGCGGCCGGCGCGGCCGCCTGGTTGGGTATGGATTCGATGGTATTCTGCCCGTGCTGGGCGAGCTCGGGTGCGCGGCGAGCGGCGCGGCGGAGGAACTCCTCGGCGACGGCCCGGCGGATGCGGCAGCTCGTTTCGCGGGAGGGCTCGTCGGGCCCGAGGCGGCCCTTGACCCACGCCCTCCCCCCGCAGGCCCTCCCGCAGATGCACTGCCGGCAGGGCGTGTCGCGGAGCTGGTTGTCCAGCGCGCGGCGGCGGGCGTGGTCGAGCCTAAGCTCGCCGCTGCGGCGGTCGAACGTGCCGTACTCCCCCGCCGTCGGGCGGGCGGCGCCCTCGTTGGGCAGGTCGTAGAACGCCACGACGTTGTCGTAGGGCGTCAGGCACATGTGCGAGCCTTCGGCGAGGCCGGGCAGCATCAGCGAGGCGACGGAGATGTCCGCGTGCAGCACGCGCACGCCGAGGGCGGCGCCGGCGTCCACGGACTCGGCGAAGCCGGCGACGAACGCCTCGGCGGAGCTCGGCACGCGGGCGGCGTCGCCGATCCAGGGCACGCTGAGGACGTCCTGGAACTCGACGGTGACCCCGCCGCCGATCTCGTCGGCGACGAACCGCGTGATCTCCGGCATTCGCGGGACCGTCGCGTCGGTGACGGTGACGTTGATCGTGACGTCGCGCCCGGCCTCGCGGGCGATCCGGGCCGTCCGCACCGCCGGGGCGAAGCTGTCGGCGCCGTCGGCCCGGGGGCGCTGGCGGCGCTGAATGTCCGCCGGGCCGTCCAGCGAGACGTGGATCAGCTCGAAGTGCTCCCCGAGGAACGCCGCCTGATCGGCCGAAAGCTGCCCGCCGGTGAAGATCGATTTCTGAATGGCCGCGCCGCTGTCGGCCGCCGCGGCGTCGGCGATGCCCACGCACGCGGCGAACCGCGGCCAGGGGATCGTCGGCTCGCCCATGCCGTGGAAGTTGACCATCATCAGCTTGCCCCGGGCCGCCGAGCAGCGGGCGACGAACTCGCAGCCGGCGCGGCAGAAATCCTCGCTGATGGTTTCCGGGCAGTGATGGGCGGGGGCGCCGTAGCAGTACACGCAGCGCTGGGCACAGATGCTGGAGACCGAGAGCGTCATGTTCCGCGGGGCGAAGCCGTCGTCGCCGCCGTCGACCCACATGCTCTGCTCGACGGGGGGCAGGGCGGCCATACGCCGGGCGGCGGCGGCGTTCGTGCGGAACAGCAGGCCCTCCTCCGGCGCGAAGACGAGGTACGTCCCGCCGTCGGGGACGGCGAAGCAGCGGGTGACGCGGACGGCGCTATCCGGCCGATCGGATCCAGGCATCGGCCTGCTCCTTTCTGCCGGCCCGGCGGAGGAGTCTCCAGGCGGTGATGGCGCGGGTGACGCGGCACATGGCGGCGGCGGGCTGGGCGCCGGGAGGGCTGTGGTACACCCGGCAGCCGCCCGCACAGTGCCACTTGCAGAAGCACTCCCGGCAGGCGGGGACGCTTTCGACGCCCAGGCTCCTCGCCGCGGCGACGCCGGCGGGGTCGATCTCCAGCCGCCCGCGGCGGACCTCGCCGATCGCCATCGGCCCGGCGTGCGGCGACCGCCGGCTGTCGGCGGCGAAGCACGCCGTCGCCAGCCCGTCCGGCGTGACGACGAGCTGGTCGGCGGCGACGCCGCAGTTGGTTCGCGCCAGGCGATGCGGGTCGGCCATGGTCAGCTTCAGGCGGACGCCGTGGCGGTCGAGGGCGGCTTCGGCGGCGGCGAGGCCGCGGATCAGCTCGGCCGGGGGGGGCGGATCCAGCGGCGCCCGACCGCACCGCCCGGCGGGAAGCGTCGGCTCGAACGCGACCGCCCGCGGGCGGAAGCGTTGGCAGAAGAGCTCGGCGATCTCGCCCAGCCTCGGCGCGGCCTCGGCGCCGACGGTGCAGCGGAGGGCGTAGGGCAGCCCGCCGGCCTCGAAGATGCGGAGCGTCCGCTCGACCGCGGCGAACGTGCCCGCCCCGTCGGCGGCGGGCCGCTGGGCGTCGTGCACGGCCGGGGGGCCGTCCAGCGAGACGATGGCCATCCGGAGGTTCTCCGCCGCCCAGGCCGCCATGTCCGGAGGCATGACGCCGTTGGTGGTCGCGGTGGCCACCAGCGGCAGGCCCAGGCGCTGGGCGCGCCCGCGGGCGTGATCGACGGCGAAGCGGACCAGCTCGGCCGGAAGGAGCGGCTCGCCGCCGAAGAAGTAGATCGCCAGTGCCTTGAGCCCGTCGCGCGCGGCGACGTCGGCCTGGTAGTCGATGGCCGCCGCGGCGGTCCGGGGGGACATGGCCAGGGCTTCGTCGCCGTCGCCGGGCGGCGAGCAGTACACGCAGCGGAGGTTGCAGGCGCTGGTGGTCAGCAGGTTCACGCGTTTCGGCGCGAAGGGCCCGGTCGGCGGCCTGGGCGGTTCGGCGGGGGCGGCTGCGAGGCGTTCCCCGAGAGGCGCCAGGGCGGCCGGCAGCCCCGCAAGGTCGCCGCGGTCCAGCGCGGCCCGCAGGGCGTCGCCCGCGGAGGCGTTGACCACCGCGGTGACGCCGTGCAGCGGCGCGTAGACCAGCCGGCTGCCGCCGGCGTCGATCAGGAAGATGTCACGGGGTCGGCGACCCATGGGGTCCCTTCGATCAGGCGGACGAGCAGGGCCTTGGCGATGTGCTGGTTCATCACGCAGCGCGGGCTCGGCGAGGCGAAGTCCAGCTCCGTCCCGCACACCCGCACCGGGCAGTCGCCCGCGCACTGCCAGCGGCAGAAGCAGTTCTCGCAGTACGGCTTGTTGGCGACGACCATCTCCCGCAGGCGGCGGAGGCGGTCGCGGTCGATCTCGAACCGTTTCGCGTCGCGGTCGTACCGGCCGTAGAGGAACGTCCCGGCCAGCGGGTGGCCTGTATCGCAGACCTCGAAGCAGCTCGTGACGTGCCCGTCGGGCGTGACGCTGAAGCTGTCCCTCGCGACGCCGCAGAAGCTCAGCTTCCGCCCGAGCAGCTTGGCGGCGGAGTATCGCACGGCGGCCTGGCGGTCCACGCCGTGGCGGAACGCGCGGACGAACTCGTCGGCGAAGACCTGCGGGTCGGGGGAGGCGAAGGCATCGCCGTCGCAGCGGCCCCGGCAGCCGAAGACCGGTTCGAGGAAGATCCGCCGGCAGTCGGCCTCGTCGATGAAGAAGTCGACCATCTCGGTCATCCGCCGGACGCTGGCGGCGGTAATCGTCGCGCGGACGATGAAGGGCACGTCGCGGTCGCGGAGCCCGGCGAGGGTGGCCATCACGCGGTCGAAGGAGCCGCCCCCCCCTGCCGTCGGGCGATGGGCGTCCTGGATGTCCCGCGGGCCGTCCAGCGAGACCACCACGCCGGGGAAGTTCCCGGCCACGTAGTCCAGCCGCTCCGGCGGGAAGACGCCGTTGGTCGTCAGCGCCAGCTTCAGCCCCGGCGCGTGGTCGGCGGTGAGCTGCCGGGCGTAGGCGACCGCGTCGGTCAGCGCCGACCACGCCGTCGTCGGCTCGCCCCCGCCGTGGAAGCCCACGTGCAGCGTGGCGTTCTGTTCGGCCGCGTGGGCGAAGGCGTAGTCGATCGCGGCGTGGGAGACCTCGGCGTCCATCGTCGCGGCCGGGCGGTCGCCGGACTCGGCGTAGCAGTACCCGCAGCGCAGGTTGCACGTGCTGGTCAGGAAGAGCGTGACGCGGTGCGGCGTGTAGGGCCGGTCGGCCGGTACGGGCTCGAGGCGGTCCTCGTCGAACAGCCAGTGCCCGCCGTCGAGTGCGTCCCGGACGCCGTCGTCCAGTGCCGACAGGTCGCGGTCCTCGCAGCAGCGGCGGAGTTGGGCCACCGCGTCGGCGTTGGCGGCGAAGACCAGCCCGCGGACCGGCGCGTAGACGACGTAGCGCCCCTCGTGGGGCAGGACGAAGACGTTGCTGGACGGGAGGCGGGGCATCGGCTCACCCCATCCAGGGCTCGTCGTCGCCGAGGACGCGGAAGTAGCGTCGCGTCTCGGCCGGCGGGGGGAAGCCGGGCCCGGCAACCATGTACCCGCCGGCGACCAGCAGCCCCTTCTCTCGCAGGTCGGCGACGAACGCCATCGCCTCGGCCTCGTCGCCCCCGCCGCGCGCGGCGTATTCCCGGGCCACCTGCTCGGGCGTGCGCCGCCCGTCGCAGAGCCGCCAGACCAGCAGCCCGGCCTCGTTGAGCTCGTAGCCGATCACGGACATGTCCCGCTTGCGGCGGACCCACGCCAGCAGCTTGCCCGAGGGCAGCATCGTCGCCCAGAAGGCCGGGTTCGGCATCAGCCCCTCGGCCAGCGGCATGGTCGTGTAGCCTTCCGGGGGCTGCTGCTGCGGCGCGGTCCCGCCGGCCGTCGGGGCCTTCTCGGCGGCGTCGCCCCCGGGCGTCGGCTCGCGGTCGCGGATCGCCAGCCAGCCCAGCAGCCCGGCGGCGGCCACGCCTCCCCCGGCCGCGGCGATCTTCAGCGCGTCCCGCCGGCTGAGCCTGCGGATCCTCGGGGACGTTTCCTCCGGCGTCGCCGTCCGCTCTTCGTCCATGTCCTGCCACCTTTCCAGCGCGTAGGAATTCACCGATCGGTGCGGCCGGCAGGGGAAGGTACCGGGCCCTGATCCTCGGAGCCGGCAAGTGAAGATGCCCTCCGCGTAGGCCTCCGCCTGCACCGGCCCATTGTCGGCGATTTACCGATAATGTCAAGCCCCGGACCGATTTTCGCTCACGGAGAGAGCAGCGCATCCAGCAGGAATCGTGCGGCTCGCTTGTCGGGGATGCGTCCGCGGACGGCGCTGTCCAGGTCGGTCATGGCGAAGGACGGCACGGCGGCGCCGACGCAGGAGGGGCAGCCGTCCTCGCAGGCGCAGCTTGCCACCACGTCGCGGATGGTGGCGAGCATCTCGCTCATGGCGTCCATGCAGCGGCGGGCGTAGCCCATCCCGCCGGGGTAGCGGTCGTAGAGGAACAGCGCGTCGCGCCCGAGCCCGGCGGCGTCGACCACCGCGCCGATGTCCTGGGCGTCGCACATGACGAACAGGTGGGCGACCTCGACCATCACGTTGGCCACGCCGATCAGGGCCTCGCCGATCACCAGCCCCTCGTCGGTGAGGCGCCTGACGATCTCCGCGCCCGGGGCGATCCAGACGGCGACGGTCTCCAGCGTCTGCGTGGGAAGCTCCAGCTCCTCGAAGCCCAGGCTGTCCCGCGAGTGGAACTTGATCTTGCGGAACATCGGGATCGTCGTCGTCACCGTCACCTCGCCGTAGCCCAGGTCCCCGCCCGGGATGGCGGCGGTCTCGGCCGTCTCGTCCACGCGGATGCCCGACGTCTGCACCGACTGGGTGTAGTAGTCCAGGTCCCGCCGCTCGACGAACGCGATCTTCTCGGTCAGGTCCAGCTTGTTGACGAAGTACGTCTCCCCGCCGTGGATGTACACCGCGTGATCGTGGAGCTGGCTCAGAGCAGAGACTTCGTCCATCGTCCCGATCACCCGTTCGCCGGCCGACTCGTCCTGGATCGTGTACACGCAGCCGGCGATGTTCCGCAGGTTCACCTGCGCGGCCGGGTAGTCCGAGCAGGCCCAGTACCACTCTTCGTTGATGTGGCGGACGGCGTCGTCTTCCTCCAGCAGTTCCAGGACGACGTCGGCATAGGGGCCGAACGCGGCGGTCTTCGCATCGGGCATGGGCAGCTCGTGGACGGCGCAGCGGATGTGATCGACGGTGATGTGGGGGTTGTCGGGGTCGACGACGGCCTGCTCGGGGCTCTGGTCGAACAGGTAGCGGCAGTTGGCCATGAGGTACTGGTCCACGGGCGAGTTCTGCCCGATCAGGAAGACCATGGATTCGTCGAGCCCTCGTCCGGCCCGCCCGGCCTGCTGCCAGAGGCTGGCGATCGTGCCCGGGTAGCCCACGAGGATGCAGGCGTCGAGCGAGCCGATGTCGATACCGAGTTCGAGGGCGTTGGTGCTGGCGACGCCGAGGATTTCGCGCCGCACGAGCTGGCGTTCGATGGCCCGGCGCTCCTCGGGCAGGTAGCCGCCGCGGTAGGCGCGGACGCTGTCGGCCAGGCGGCGGGAGACGGGCATCAGCAGGTCGCGGGTGTTCTTGTGGATCAGCTCGGCCATCAGGCGCGTGCGGGTGAAGGCGATGGTCTGCACGCCCTCGGTGACCAGGGCGGCGAGGAGGTTGACGGCCTCGCGAATGGGGCTGCGGCGGTCGCCGCCGGTGCGGAAGTCACCGGCGTTGCCCATCGCGGCGGTCTCCAGCGGCGGCGGGTTCCACAGCACGAACCGCTTGGGGCCGCGCGGCGAGCCGTCGCGCGTGACCAGCTCCATCGGCCGGCCCGTGATGGTCTCGGCGTGCTTCCGCGGGTTGGCGATGGTGGCCGAGGAGCAGATGAACTGCGGCCGGCTGCCGTAGTGACGGCAGATGCGGTCGAGGCGCCGCAGCACGTTGGCCAGGTGCGAGCCGAACACGCCGCGGTAGGCGTGGACCTCGTCGATGACGACGTACTTCAGGTGGGTGAAGAAGCGGTTCCAGCGGGCGTGGTTGGGCAGGATGCCCTGGTGGAGCATGTCCGGGTTGGTCAGGACGAAGTTGCCCCCGCTGCGGAGCTTGCGGCGGAGGGCCGTCGGGGAGTCGCCGTCGTAGGTCCCGGCCAGGAACCGCACGCCCTGCCCCTTGTCGCCGCCGAAGCGGGCGAACGCCCGAAGCTGATCCTGCGCCAGGGCCTTGGTGGGATACAGCAGGAACGCCGTCGCGCCCGGCTCGGCCTCGACGGCCTCGACAAGCGGGATCGTGTAGCACAGCGTCTTGCCGCTGGCCGTGCCCGTGACCACCACCACGCTCCGCCCGTCGCGGACCTTGCCGATCGCCTCGGCCTGGTGGGCGTAGAGCTGCGTGATGCCCTCGCGGCGCAGCGCGTCGGCGACGGGCCCGGCCAGCCCGTCGGGCACGCCCTCGAACGCCGCCTTTCTGGGCGGCATGGCCTCGACGTGCTGAACCTGCTGGCGGAAGAACTCCCGCCCGCTGATCCGCTCAAGGAATACCTGTCCGTCCATGGATGCCCTTCTCACAATCCGCCGCGCGCCCGCCGGTCCGAGCGTTTCCCGGCCGCGGGCGGGGGCTATTCGGCGTCCTTGTCTCGTTGTTTTCGCAGCTTCCGGGCGCGGGTGGCCAGGTCGCTGCCGCCGCGGACGGCCTCCGCCGGCGGCGCGGCGCCCTCGGGCGACGCCGTGTCGGGCGCGATCGGGGGGTCCGGTTCCCGAGAGGCCCGCGGCGCCGGCTGGGAGCTCTCCTCCGCCGGGCGGCCGGGAAAGGCCGTCGGGGGCAGGTTGCCCCCGCGCCGCCTGACGCCCGCCGGCGGGCCGTTGCGGCCGGCGTCCGGGGGCAGGCCGGCGTGGCCGAGCTTCTTGGCCAGGCGCTTGCGGAGGTCGCGGTGGAAGTCGATCCGCCGGTCGGCCCGCCGCCCGGTGTCGGCCTCGTCCAGCGTGGCGGGCTCCTCCGGCGCGGGGTACTCGGTGCGGACCTCCGGCTCGGGCTTGATGGCGTGGAAGACCTCCGGCTCGCGCATCCGTTCGAGGCGGCGGCGGATCGCCCGCTCCAGGTGCAGGGCGCGGGCGGCCTCGGCGTCGGTCAGCGCCCCGGCGTCCGGCTCGCAGAGGTTCGTCCCGTCGCCCAGGGTGCCCTCCAGGATCCGCCGCGCCGCGGGCTTCGACGGGATGCTCGCCTCGCCGCGCTGGACGTCCCACGTGGCGTACTGGCGCAGCGGCTTGCCCGTGCAGCAGGGGCAGCCGGCCTGGCAGGGGCAGGTCCGCAGGTTCTCCAGCACGGCCGGGAGAATCTGGTGCAGCCGGTCGTAGACCTCCCTGGTGAAGCCCAGCCCCAGGGGGATGCGTTCGTAGATGAAGATGGACTGCCAGGGCGAGTTCGCGCTGCCGATGGTGTGGGAGAAGGACAGCGTGTCGCAGGTGATGAACAGCGGCAGGATCATCCTCGTGGCGTAGCCGATCCCGCGCAGCCCGGCGTGGACGTCCAGCCCCTCGCCGCGGATGCGGTCGAGCAGGTCCTCTGGGGGCACGAGCCAGACGGCCATCGTCTCGAGCTGAAACGTCGGCAGGTCCACGCCGTGGACGCTGATGGGGTCGAGCTCGTAGAAGCGGACCTTCTCGTACCACAGGTTGCGGAAGTAGGCGGTGGCCTCCCCCCAGTACGCCATGCCCGTGCCGAAACGTTTCTCGCGGAGGCGGGCGTCGACGTGGTGGATGTCCGTACCCCCCAGCGGCTGGGTGTAGTAGTCCACCTCCACCCGCCGGACGCGGGCGATGAACTTCTCCTCCACGTCCAGCTCCAGCACGCGGTAGCTCTGCCCGCGGTGGAAGTAGATCGCGCCCGGGTGCAGGATCGGCGGGGCGTCGTACTTGTTCACCTCCCCCAGCACCTCGCCGGTATCCACGTCCTCGATTGTCACGTTCTTGTCCACCGTGTCCCGCAGGCCCACCTCGTGCTGGGGGACCTCCCCGGCGGCGTGGTACCAGCAGCCCTTGATCCGCCGGACCTTGTGGTTGTCCTGGAGGATGTTCAGCACCAGCTCCGCGTGCGGCGTGAAGGCCGGGGCCTCCTCGGCCGGCAGGGGCAGCTCGTGGGCGGCGCAGCGAAGGTGCCCGAGGGCCACGAACGGGTTCTCCGGGTCCACCACCGCCCGCTCGACCGGCCGGCCGAACAGATACTCCGGGTGCGTCATCACGTACTGGTTGACCGACGTGTCCAGCCCGACCAGCAGGACGAGGGCGTCGTCGGCCCCCCTGCCCGCCCGGCCGGACTGCTGGAAGAAGCTCGCCAGCGTGCCCGGATAGCCCACGACGACCGCGGCCTCGAGGGCGCCGACGTCGATGCCCAGTTCCAGCGCCCGGGTGGTGCTGACGCCCATCAGCTCGCCGCTGAACAGCCGCCGCTCGATCTCCCGGCGCTCCTCCGGCAGGTAGCCGCCGCGGTACGGGGTGACCTTCGACGCCAGCTGCGGAGCCGTCTCGGTCAGCTCCTCGCGGACGTAGCGGTGGATCATCTCGGCGGTCATCTTCGCCTTGGAGAAGGTGATGGTCGGCACGCCGCGGCGGACGAGGGCGGCCATGAGCTCGTGGGCCTCGACGTTCGCGCTGCGCCGGCCCCGGTAGACCCGCGCCCGCTCGCGAGGCGGGTTCCAGAACACGTACACCCGCCGCCCGCCCGGGCTGCCGTCGCGGTCGATCAGCCTCATCTCCCGCCCGGTCAGCCGCCGGGCCAGCTCGGCGGGGTTGGCGATGGTCGCCGAGCAGGCGATGATCCGCGGGGCGCTGCCGTAGTGGCGGCACAGCCGCAGCAGCCGTCGCAGCATCAGCGCCATGTTCGATCCGAACATGCCGTTGTACACGTGCAGCTCGTCGAGGACGAGGTACCGCAGGTCGGCCAGGAACCCGGCCCATCGGCCGTGCTGGGGCATCAGGGCGGCGTGGACCATGTCGGGGTTGGAGAAGACCGCCGCGGCGTTGTCGCGGAGCTTGCGCCGGAGGTTCGGCGGGGTGTCGCCGTCGAAGACGCCGGCCTGGACGTCCCCCAGCCCCGCCGCCTCAAGCCCGCGCCGGAAGACCTGGAACTGATCCTGGCACAACGCCTTCATGGGGAACAGCAGCAGGGCCTTGCCCCCCCCGCCGGGGGCCTGATCGGCGTGGGCGACCCGCCCCCCGTCGCCCCCCCCGCCGGCGAGGGCCTCGATGATCGGCACGAGGTAGCAGAGGCTCTTGCCGCTCGCCGTGCCCGTGACGACCACCACGTCCTCTCCCGCCCGCACGGCCCGGAGGGCCTCGGCCTGGTGACAGTACAGCCGCTCGATGCCGAAACGGTCGAGCATCGCCCGGGCCGCCGGTGACAACTGCGGCTCGCGGTCGGCGTAGACGGCCTCCCTGGCCGGCACCTCGTGCGTATGCACGATCTGCCGGCGGTACGCCGGGCAGCGGCGAATCTCCTCAAGGAACCCATCGACGTCCATGCCCGGCCATTCTACCGGTCCCCGCGAACCCAAACAAGGCTC
The DNA here is from genome assembly GCA_964385465.1 of uncultured Planctomycetaceae bacterium. Lineage (GTDB taxonomy): Bacteria > Planctomycetota > Phycisphaerae > SM23-33 > SM23-33 > CAYLPJ01. The sequence continues at coordinate 24,441 of CAYLPJ010000044.1, forward strand.
GAACACCATCCCGTTGGCAATCTGTCGCGGCCGGGCTCAGCGGATCCCGCCCAGCCCGTGACGCTTGCGGACCGCCGTGGCCGCGGCGCGAAGGTGGCGGTCGCTGCGGAACAACGCCGCGAGGTTGCTGGTGGAGATGCCCAGGTCGTCGGCCGAGGCCGCGAGCCGGCCGGCGTGGTGGTCCAGCAGGTCCAGCGCGACGGCGGCGACGGGCCAGAACCGCCGGTCCTTCCGCCCCACCTCCAGGCGCCGCCCCGCCTTGCCGCCCTTGCCGGCGGCGTGGAGGCATGAGCGGACGATCTCCGGCGGCCCGGCCCCGGGCGACGGCGGCGGGCAGCGGACCTCCAATGCGATCGCCTGCCGCAGGCGCCGCAGCGCCATCCGGCGGTTCTCGTGCTGCGACCGACGCTCGGTCGCCTCGGCCGTGACGCCGCTGGCAGCGTGCACCAGCCGCACGCCGGAGGATGTCTTGTTGCGGTGCTGCCCGCCCGGCCCCGACGCCTTGAACGTCTGGAAGTCGCACGCCGCCAGCAGCACATCGTCGTCGGCCAGCAGCCAGTCGTCGCGGTTGCCTTCCTTCATAGCGGCATCGTATGGAACGGCGTCGCCGATTGACAGCGCATCGAGCAGTTGACGCTTTGCCCTCGCACCCGGGGAGATTGCCCGGGGCCCGGATGCTGGCAGTGACCGACGGCGCGGTAGCCGCCCTCGGGCCGGGCCTGGGGGGACGGCGGGGTTGCATCGGGGGGGGTGACGGCGTATGAAGCACCCATCATGCCTCCGGCAGGGACATTCAGCGAGTCGTGGTACCGGGTGGCGTCGCTGAGGCCGCGGCTGCGGACGACGGTGCAGGTCACGCGGCGGCACATGCGCGGGCGGGTGTGGCACGTGGTGCAGGACCCGGCCAACAACGCCTTCTTCCGGCTGCACCCGGCGGCCTACCGGTTCGTCGGGCTGCTGGACGGGCGGCGGTCGGTCGCCGAAGCCTGGCAGCTCTGCCAGCAGCAGCTCGGCGATGAGGCGCCCACGCAGGGCGAGGCCCTCGGCGTGCTCGGGCGGCTGTACGTCGCCAACCTCCTCCAGGGCGACCTGCCCCCCGACGCCCGGGGGCTCTTCGAGCGCCACCGCCGCCGCCGGGGGCGCGAGGTGCAGTCCACGCTGGCCAACTTCCTCTTCCTCCGCGTGCCGCTGTTCGACCCCGACCGCCTGCTGACGGCCCTGGACCGCGTGATCGGCGGGGTCTTCTCCCTGCCCGGGCTGATCGCCTGGGCCGTGCTCGTCGGCGTCGGGGCGTGGTTCGCTCTGGGGGACGCGGCCGCCCTGGTGGCCGAGAGCGGCCGCGTCCTCGGCGGCGAGGCCCTGGCCAGATCGCTGCCGCTGACCTTCGCGGCCTTCGCCGTCGCCAAGCTGCTTCACGAGCTGGCCCACGGGCTGGCGGTCAAGCACTTCGGGCGCCGGGAGGGCGGCGGCGAGGTCCACGTGATGGGCGTGATGTTCCTCGTGCTGGCCCCCCTGCCGTACGTGGACGCCTCCGGGGCGTGGGCGTTCCGCGACCGCCGGCGGCGCATCGTCGTCGCCCTGGCGGGCATGCTGGCGGAGCTGGCGGCCGCGGCGGCGGCGGCGATCGCCTGGGCCTGGACCGCCGACGCCGCCGGGCCCTGGGGCCGGGGCGCCCACGACGCGGCCTACCGGCTCATGTTCGTCGCCAGCGTCGCGACGTTGCTGTTCAACGCCAACCCCCTGCTGAAGTTCGACGGCTACTACGTCCTCAGCGACCTCGCCGAGCTGCCCAACCTCGCCGACCGCTCCCGCCGCTACCTTGCCTGGCTGGTCAAGCGGCACGTATGGGGAGTCACCACGGCGGCCAACCCCGCCACCGGGCGCGGCGAGGCCGCCTGGCTGGCGGGCTACGGCCTGGCCTCGCTGGCGTTCCGCGCGTGGATCTGCGTGCGGATCCTGCTGCTGCTGATCGACCGGCTGTTCGTCGTCGGCGTGGTCCTCGCCCTCGCGGCCGCGGGGGCCTGGCTGGTCGCCCCGGCCGGGCGGTTCCTCCACTACCTGGCGACCAGCCCCGAGCTCCACCGCGTCCGCCGGCGGGCGGTGGGCACGACGCTCCTGGCGGTCGCGGCGGTGGCGGCCCTGCTGGTCGGGCCCGGTCGCCCGGACCGTTGGCGGGTGGAGGGCGTGGTCGTTCCCGGGGAGTCGGCGTTCGTCCACGCCGGCGCCGACGGCTTCGTCCGCCGGGCCCTGCCGCCGGGGACGCGCGTCGGCCCCGACGCCAACGCCCCGCCGCTGGTCGTGGCCGACAACGACGAGCTGAGCTCCCGCCGCCGTGCCCTCACCCACGAGCGGGAGGCGCTGGAGGCCCGCCTGCGTCTGGCCCGCCTCCAGGCCCGCCAGGACGCCCGCCACCTCGCGCTGGTGCAGATCATCACCCGCGACCTGGCCGACCTCGACACCCAGATGCGCCTGGTTGACGAGGAACTGGCCGCGCTGACCGTTCGCGCCCCGATGCGGGGAACGTGGCTCGCCCCGCCGGATCGGCCGATGGAGGGCACGTACGTCCGCGCCGGCGAGAGGCTGGGGCAGGTGCTGCGGCTGGACCGCCCGGTCATCCGCGCCACCGCCACGCCCCGCCTGGCCGGGCTGCTGCTGGCCGAGGCACGCCCGGAAGTGGACATCCGCCTGGCCGGCAGGCCCCAGCAGCGCCTCACCGGGACCTGGGAGCTCCTGCCCGCCGCCGTCGAGGACGGCCGGGAACCGCACCCCGCCGACCCCGCCGACCCGATGGCCTCGGCGGATGCCGACGCCGCCGGCTTCGAGCTCCGCATCCGCCCGGACCTCTCCGCCGGCGCCGCCGGCGCCCTGATGCCGGGCCAGGCCGTGGTGGTCCGCTTCGACCTGCCCGCCCGCCCGCTGGCGATGCAGTGGTGGCGATCCGCCCGGGACCTCCTCCACCGCCGCTTCGGCCTGTAAGCCCGCGTGTGTCGCTTCTGTCCACCCGCCATGGACAGTGGACACACACGCGGTATATAGTCTCAACTCATTTATTTACAATAACTTACGTATACAAAGCATTCTGTCCGCCCCTCCGGACAGGTGGACAGTGTGACCGGGCGTGGACAGACGGGACAGGCCGGGGTATCCCCTCTTCCGGGCTAGGGTATTCACCGTCGCCGCTGGGGCCGGTCTCGCTGCCGCCGCTCAGCAGCGGACGCCGTGGGCGGCGAGCAGTTCGGTGTCGGCCAGGAGGTCGGCGACGGGGCGGTCGGCGACGATTCGAGCGTCGCCGAGCAGCAGGGCCCGCTCGGCGAGGTCGGCGACGACGGCGAGGTCGTGGGTGACCAGGAGCATGGCCTCGTGGCGCGCGTGGAGGGCGTCGAGCAGGCGGTGGCGGGCGCGGGCGTCGAGGTTGACGGTCGGCTCGTCGAGCAGCAGCAGTTTCGGCCCCATGGCCAGCACGGCCGCGAGGGAGACCATCCGCTTCTCCCCGCCGGAGAGCTTGTAGGTGATGCGGTTCTCGTAGCCCGCGAGGCCGAGATCGGCCAGCGTTCGCGAGGCGGCGGCGAGGGCCTCGTCGTGGGCAAGCCCGAGGTTGATCGGTCCGAAGGCGACGTCCTCGGCGACGGTCGGGCAGAAGAGCTGGTCCTCGGGGTCCTGGAAGAGCAGCCCGGCGTGGCGGCGAACGTCGTGGAAGTCCCGCTCGTGGCGGCGCTGGCAGCCGAAGGCGACGATCCGCCCGGCGGTGGGCCTCAGCAGCCCCACCAGCAGGTGCAGCAGCGTGGTCTTGCCGCTGCCGTTGGCGCCCAGCAGGGCGACGCGGCGGTCGGGGGCGAGGGCGAGGTCCAGCCCATCGAGCACCGGCCGGGACGGATCGTAGGCGAAGCCCACGCCCTCCAGCCGCACGAGGGGTTCTTCGGCGCCCGGATCGTTCACGCCCACTGGAGCCCCCCGATCATGGCGGCCAGGGCGAAGGCGGCCAGGGCGAAGGCGGTGTCGGCGGCGCCGGGCCGTGGGGCGGCGGCGAGTGGGAAGCGGCCGGTGAAGCCGCGGCACTTCATGGCGGCGAGCACGCGATGCGACCTGTCGAAGCTGTTGACCAGCAGCATGCCCACAAGGTAGCCGACGCTGCGGTAGGTATGCACGGACATCCCCGGGCGGAACGCCCGCACCCGCATCGCCCGCCGCAGGCGGTCGTACTCGTGATGGAGGATGTCCAGGTACCGCACGGTGAAGACGTAGAGGTGGATCAGCCGGTTCGGCACGCGGAGCGACGCCAGCGCCCGGCCCAGCTCCATCGGCTCGACCGTGCTGAGCAGCGCCGTCAGCACCAGCACGATGGCGTTGCCCTTGGCCGCGATGGCCGCCGCTCGGATGAGCCCCTCGCCGCTCCACGCCAGCGGCCCCAGCGCGAAGGCCGCCTCGCCGGGGACGGTCAGCGGCAGCAGCAGGGCCAGCAGGACCATGAACGCGTTCACCGACGCCAGCCTGCCCAGTGCGGGTGCGACGGGCAGCCGTGCGAGCACGGCCAGGGCGGCCCCGCCTGCCAGCGCGGCCGCGAGGGCCTCGGGTCGGTCGGCGAGCGCGGCCGGGACGGACAGCGCCACGGCCGCGACCAGCCGCACGCGGACGTCGAGTGCGTGGATGGGCGAGCGGTGCTGTGTGAAGGTGGCGCAGACCATGGTCACTCCCGCTGACGGCGAGCGCGGCGGAGGGTGCGGCGTGCCCGCCACCACAAGGCCAGCCCGGCCAGGCCCGCGATGTAGCCAATGCCCGCGATCACGTCGCGAAGGCGGACACTCTCGGGCCGCCCCAGGGGCGCCGGCGCGGCGGGGCGCGTCGCCGGCGTGGCGGGCCGGTCCGGGCCTGCCTCCGCCGGTGCGGTCGGGGGGCTTGCGGCCGGGGCGGCATCGAGGGGCCATTCGGCGCGGTGCCCGTCGAGCGTCTCTGCGACGATTCGCAGGGGCCCGTCCGGGGCGCCGCGGATGGCGAAGCGCCCGGCGGCGTCGGTCGTGGCCTCGCCGACGGCCGAGCCGTCCGCCGCCAGCGCCCGGACGATCAGGCCCCTCGCGGCCCCCCCACCGGAGAAGTAGGCCTCGCCGCGGACGTCCGGCCCGTCGCGTTCGGCGAAGAGCTGGAGGCTGTGCCCGCGTGCCGTCGCGGCGGCGGCGGCCAGGGTGGTCGCGGCGGCGAGGGCCAGGCATCTCGTGCGGTCAGTCACTCTCGTCTCCCCCCTTTCCCGGCGGCATGGAGCTCCAGCAGCTCCGGGCGGACCTTGTGCAGGAACGCCGCGATGAAGCCGGTGACCGCAGCCTCGACGGCGGCGACGGGCAGGTGAGCGAGGGCGATGACCGCGAACACGGCAGCGAACTCCCGCCCGGTGGTCAGCAGGGCCAGGCCGGTCAGGGCCGCGCTGCCGAGGATGGCGGCGGCCCCGACGGCGAGCCCGCAGGCCAGGGCGGCGGCGTGGCTGCGTCGGCGGAGCATCCAGCCGAAGGCGTAGCGGCAGGCGACGGCGGGTGCGGCCATGGTGGCGGTGTTGACGCCGAGCGTCGTCAGCCCGCCGAAGCCGAACAGCACCGCCTGGAGCAGCAGGGCCACCAGCAGCGCGGGGAACGCCGCCCATCCGAGCAGCAGCCCGGCCAGGCCGTTGAGCACCAGGTGCGCGCTGGCGGGGCCGACCGGCACGTGGATCAGCGAGGCCACGAAGAACGCCGACGCCAGCAGCGCCACGCGGGGGATCCTCTCGTCGTCCAGCCGGCGCAGGCCCAGGGCCACCCCGCCCGCCGCGACAGCCGCACCGGTCAGAAGCACCGGGGCGGCGAGGACTCCCTCGGAGATGTGCACGCTTGGCTCCTGCCCGTGGGGGCTAGTTCATGTCCCTGGTCCGCACCCACATCAGGGCGCCCAACTCGACGTCCACCGCCTTGCCCTCGGGGCCGGGCATCTTCTCGTCGCCGTCGATCAGCGCCGCGAAGGACCACCAGCCCGCACGCGGCATGGCGTAGGCGAAGACGCCGTGCGCGTCGGCCTTGATGACCTGCGTGATGAACGCGTCGCCCGGCGGGGTGACCTTCCCGCCGACGTTGCGATACTCGACCTCGATCTCCGCGAAGGGCACCGGCTTGCCGCCCTTGCGGACGATCCCGCGGAACAGGTTGCCCGTCCACAGCCCGTACGGGCGGACCAGCGGCTCGATCTCCACCGGAAAGCCCACCATCGCGTCCCAGCCCTCCCCGCGGTCCATGCCGTTGACCACCACCTTCGTGTAGTGGACGATCATCTTGCCCTCGGCCGGCTCCCAGTAGGGGGCGGGCTCGATGTAGAACACGTGATCGCCCGGGCGGCGGAGGGTATACGACGCCGTGTAGGCGGTCTGCCCGTCGATCTTGCGGGGCTCCAGCGCCGAGGCCAGGTCCGTCTTCCTGCCGCCGACGAGCACGCCGAAGGCCTTCGGCGGGGCCATGGTCATCACCGGGCCGCCTTCCATCGGGTGGGTGAAGAGGATGTCCAGCTTCACGGTGCGGTCGTCGGCGCCGACGTGGACCTTGTCGGGGACAAGCACCTGGAAGTGGGACCGCACGGCCGCGGTCAGCAGGCCGAGGACGGCCAGGCAGGCGAGGAGGGCGAATGTTCGTCTTGTCATCGTTTCGGTTTCCGTATGGGCGGCGACGTCGAGCCCACGCCCCGGTGGCGTGAGGCAACGGGACCGATGCTACGCCCGTCGCGGCGGTACTACAACAACGAACCTTTGTGCTACGGCGTGCGTCCTCGGCCCCGGTGCGCATCGCGGGCACTGCCGAGGCCGGCCTCGCGACGGCGTGGATCGCCGCTGCGCCCGGGGTCTACAGGCCGCCCAGGACGCACTTTCGGCGCCGGCGGCCCTTTCGGGGGATGGAAGAACGCATCGAGGCAGTCCGGGGACAGGCATTCCCGAGCCGGGGCCGTCGCCCGGAGATCGGTCGGTCAGGGCGGGGACGCCGCCGATGCCTCTGCGAGGCCTCGGTCCGCGACGAAGGTCGCGGGGCCTCCGCACCTGAGCGCGGCGCGAACGATCGAAATGCGTCCCTCTCAGGTCTTAGTCGCGTCCGACGAGCTGGGCTGATCGCGGGGTCATCTGCACGGCCGGCGTCGGCTCGAACAGTGGAATGCCCGCTTCCGCACGCTTGGCGTAAACCTCCACGTTTACGTCTTTGGCGCTCTGGTGATCCTCCTCAAGGTTCTCGACGGGCGCATATCGGCTTGGCCGAAATGCACGCATACAGCCGCCTCCTTGATACACAGAACGGCTCCCTCCGAATCGAATCTGCTCTTGTAGATGGAGCAGGCTTACCGGGCCTCCTGCCCGGCGGGAACCAGATATGACCCTTCTATTCTCTTCACCGCGGCCGGCGAAGACAAGGGGTAAACCAGAATTTCACACGCCCTTGACGGCTCGCGAACGAGCCGGCGTCGGCGCCGGCAAGCGGCGCCGCCGGGCGCCGGCGGCCCTTGCGGGCGCGCGGGCCGGCAGGACCGCGCCCGGGCGCTACGGCGCCCCGCCGTCGGGGTCCTTCTTCCGCGCGACGTTCATCCTGCATTCGGCGGCGAGATCGAGGAACTCCCTGTGCTCGAGGTCCCCGAGCTTCTTGCCTCGCTCGCCGAGCTTCTCGTTGAACTTGATGACCTTCTCCTGCATCGACTCGTGCGTCTCCGCCGAGCCGCCGAGCAGGTGGAAGTTCTCCCCGCGCGTGATGCGGACCTCGCCGTCGTCGTTGTCCAGCCCGACGCCCAGCAGCCCGGCCTTTCGCCTCGCGTCAACCAAACCTCTCGCTCCCTTCGCCGTCTGTTCTATGGTATTGTACGCGGCCCCGGCCCGGAGGCAAGCCCGCCGCGCGGGCCGACGACGGACCGACACGCGATGCAGACGCCCCGACAGCAACCCTGGAGAACACGATGCGAACCGCCCTGACCTTCCTGACGATCGCGCTGGCCGCCGTCGCCGCCGCCGGCGCCGACGAGGCACGGACCTTCACCTTCGACGACGCCGACGCCCTCGACGCCTGGACGACCAAGGGAGGCGTGGAACTCGACGACACCCACAGCCGCTCGGGCAAGGCGCTGCGCATCCCGCCGGGCGGCTCGGCCGTGCTGAAGCTCACCGACACGCCGGGTGCGGGCAAGGTCGAGTTGTGGGTCTACGAGGACATGACCGTCCCGGAGAACCCCAAGAAGCGGCGCGTCGGCCCGCGGTGGGGCCTGCTGGGCAGCAGCGCGAAGCAGGCGCTGACGGTCGGCGCGATCTACGCGCCGTACCTGTCCGGGGACAAGACCTATGCCGCCAGCGACTACCGCGGCGAGACGTGGTTCATGGTCAGCTACCTCGGCGAGGCCCGCCGCAAGGCCGGCTGGCACCGCTGGACGTTCACCATGGACGCCGAGAAGGGCCTGTCGATCGCCGTCGACGGCAAGGACGTCAACGCCCGCCGCAAGCGGTTCGACTGGAACAAGACGCAGTTCGGCGGCATGACCGGCCTGCTGATCCACGGCGACGACGGGAAGGGCGGCAAGGCCCAGACGATCTGGGTCGACGACGTCACCGTCGGCCTCGGCGGGAAGATGAAGGCCAGGCCGACGCCCCCGCCGCCTCCCCCGCCGGTCGTGCCCGAGAAGGACCCCGCGGTCGAGGAGGCCCCCGAGCTCGTCGAGGGCGTCCGCGGCAGGCACCCGCGGGTGCTGCTGGGGCCCGGGGACGTCGCCGCGCTCCGCGAGTTCGCCGGAAGCGACCTGGCCAAGCCCATGTGGGAAGGCCTGATGGACTACCTGCCCGTCTGCAGGGCCCCCCGCGAGCCGAAATTCCTCCGCGACGCGACCGACGGCCAGCGACACGGCTTCTGGAGAATGCCCACCGTCGCCCTGCACTACCTGATCACCGAGGACCCCAAGAGCCTCGAGGCCGCCAAGGGCTACATGAAGCTGCTGCTGGACCTGAAGCACTGGGAGGCGACCAAGGAGCGGGACAGCGGCATGTCGGCGGGGAACGTCATGGTGGGCGCCGCCCTGCTGTACGACTGGACGTACGACGCGCTGGACCCGGACTTCCGCGAGACGTACCGCAAGAAGCTCCTCTGGCATGCCCGGGCGATGTACCACGGCGGGCACATGAAGAAGAACCGCGGCCCGCACTACTGGCAGAACGACCCGGCGAACAATCATCGCTGGCACCGCAACGCGGGGCTGGCGCTGTGCATCCTCGCGGCCTACGAGGGCAACGAGGAGGAGAAGTGGATCCTCGCCAGGACGGCCGAGGAACTGGCCTACGTTCACCGCTGGCTGCCGGAGGACGGCACGAGCCACGAGGGCCCGGGGTACTTCGTCTTCGGCGGGGCGCACCTGACGCTGGCGATGCAGGCGGCCGACCGGTGCCTGGGGACGAGCTACCTGAAGCACGGCTACTTCCGCAACGGCCCGCTGTTCCGCCTGCACACGCTGGCGCCGGGGATGGAGGACGCCCTCCCGTTCGGCGACTCCGGCGGGTTGGGCGGCTACAACAACTTCCTGCACAAGTGCTGCGCCGTCCACCGGCTGGCCGACGCCCAGGCCGGGATCGCCCGCTTCGCGGAGATCAGCCCCAAGGCGTTCATGTTCAAGTGGTTCTCGCTGATCTGGCGGGACCCGGCCCTGGAGGCCGGCTCGCTGAGCAAGCTGCCCCCGCGGGAGTTCTTCCCGGACCCGGGCCTGGCGACGATGCGGGACGCCTGGACGCCGGAGGCCGTCGCGGCGTTCTTCAAGTGCGGGCCGTACGGCGGCTACAAGCTCAACGAGTTCCGCAACGAGAACGATTTCCACTACATCAACGTCGCCCACGACGACCCGGACGTGAACTCCTTCGTGCTCAACGCCGGCGGGAAGATGCTCGCCGAGACCAGCCGCTACTCCAAGAAGAAGCTCACCCAGAGCCACAACACGATCCTGGTCAACGGCAAGGGCCAGCTCGGCGAGGGCCACGGCTGGACGCAGCCGCTGAAGCGCAAGGGCTCGCGGGACATGACGGACCTCGGCGTGATCAAGGCGTACAAGGACGCCGGCGGGGTCGTGGTCGCCGAAGGCGAGGGCGCCGGGTCCTACCCGGACCTGTCCCGCTACCGCCGCACCTTCGTCTGGGTGCCCGGCGACTACATCCTCCTGCTGGATGACATCGCCGCCGAGGGCGACACGCCCGTCGAGGTCACCTGGATGGTCCAGGGGCCGAAGCTCCAGACGCGCGACGCCGACGCCGGGGCCTACACGCTCGTCAACGAGCAGGCGCGCTGCCCGTTCATGGTCGTCCCCCACGGAAAGGCCGCCGCGGAGATCGTCGACAGCACGGCCGACCATCGCGGCAAGCCGCTGGGCTGGAGGCAACTGCGGGTGGTGCAGAACGGCAGGCAGGTCCGCTACGCGGCGGTGTTCGACCCCTGGAACCGCGGCGGGCTGACCGTCGCCACGGCCCCCGACGGGGACGCCGTCAAGGTCACCGTCACCGGCGAGGGCATCGCGGATACCTGGGCCTGGACGCCGGCCGGGGGCGACAAGGCGGCCGCGCTGAAGGGCGTTCGCGGCGGCAAGGCGCTGATCGAGGTGACGGAGCAGGACACGATGGAGAAGCCCTGACTACATCGCCATCAGCTTGGTCATGTAGCTCATGACGACCGCGGCGGCCTCGGCGGGCGGCAGCTCGGAGAGCTTGCCCCGCCAGGGCTGGAAGGGCTCGGCCATCATCGGGCCGTCGTAGCCGACGTCGCGCAGCGCGCCCATGAACCCGGCCGAGTCGATCACGCCGGTCTCGGCCGGGAGGTTCCGCTCGCCGTCGATCTGCTCGTCGGGCCCGCGCCCGGGGCGGGCGTCGTTGACGTGCACGTGCACGATCCGCCCCGCGAGCTTGCCCGTGATCTCCTCCGCCGTCCCGCCCGACGTGTACCAGTGGAACGTGTCCAGGGAGATGCCCACCACCTCCCCGGACGGGTCGGCCGCGTCGGCCAGCTCCAGCGCCTGGTCCATCGTGTGGATGAACTCGTGGGCGAAGCGGTCCCGCAGCGTCCTGGGGCCGATGAACTCCACCCCGTGGCGGATGCCGTGCTCGCCCAGCACCTCCGCCAGCCGCTTGAGCCGCTCGGCCGAGAACGCCAGGTTCGCCGCATAGTCCATCTCGTTGTGGCCGGGCATGACGTGGCGCTCCGTCCGCGTACAGCCGACGGAGGCGGCCAGCTTGCAGGCGGCGTGGACGTTGGGCAGCGCGGCGGTGAAGGCGTCCTCGTCGGCGCCGTAGACGTCGATCGGCAGGCCGAACAGCCCCCAGCTCAGGCCCGCCGCGTCGAGCAGGCGCTTCGCCTCGCCCGGCTCGGACAGGGCCGCCACCTCGTTGATGTCGCAATCGACCCCGCCGAAGCCGGCCTCGCCCGCCACGGCGATCCGCCCTTCCAGCCCCTCGACCTCGATGCCCACCGCGCCCGGGTTCAGGTCCGCGAACATGCTGCGTCTCCTTCTCGGCGTTTGTCTCGTGCCCGCACGATACCGCCGGGGCGGCGCCACGCAAGCGAAACCTCGCGCCGCCGACTTGACGCCGACGCCGGGCGCGCCGACAATCGCCGCCACCTTCAGCAAAGGAGACACCTCATGCCCACTCGCTTCGCCGCCCCCGCCCTCGCCGTGCTCGCGCTGGCCCTCGCGTCCGTCGCCGTCCCGGCCGCCTCCCCCGCCGCCGAGCCGTGCCCCTGGCCCCAGTGGCGCGGGCCCGACCAGCAGGACATCTCCGCCGACACCGGCCTGCTGGCGAGCTGGCCCGAGGGCGGCCCGCCGAAGCTCTGGGAGATCGACCGGCTGGGCAACAGCCACTCCTCCTTCGCCATCTGCGGCGGAAAGCTCTACACCATGGGCGGGATGCGCCAGGGCCAGTGCATCGTCTGCGTGGACCCCGGCGAGGGGAAGATCCTCTGGGCTGCGCCGCTGAGCACCGCCCGGGGCCGGCCGAACTCCACGCCCACCGTCAACGAGGGGCGCGTCTACGCGGTCACTTCCGACGGCATGCTCGGATGCGTGGACGCCGAGAGCGGCAAGCTGGTCTGGCGCACGCACCTTCAGAAGGACCTCGGCGGGGGCAAGACGCCGGGGTGGAAGTTCGCCGAGAGCCCGTTCGTCGACGGCGACCGCCTGCTCTGCACCCCCGGCGGCGAGGACGCCCTCCTGGCCGCACTGGACAAGACCACCGGCCGGCCGATCTGGAAGACCGCCCTGCCCGACGAGCTGCGGGACAAGGGCGCCCACGCGCAATACGCGACGATCATCCCAGCCGTCGGCGGCGGGGTGAAGCAATACATCACGCTGATCGCCCGGTTGGGGCTGGTCGGCGTGCGGGCCGAGGACGGCAGGTTCCTGTGGAACTACCGCCGGGTGGTCAACGGCACGGCGAACATCGCCACTTCCGTCGCCCGCGGCGACGAGGTCTTCTGCTCCACCGCCTACGGGACCGGGGCCGCCCTGCTGAAGCTCTCGGCCACGGGCGCCGAGGAGGTCTACTGGCTGGGCAAGGGCACGTTCCAGAACCACCACGGCGGGTTCCTTCGGATCGGCGACCACATCTACGGCGGGCACGACCACAACGCCGGCAAGCCGACGTGCATCGAGTGGAAGACGGGCAAGGTCCTCTGGCAGCACGACCAGCCGGGGGGCAAGAGCGGATGCCTCACCGCCGCCGACGGGCACCTGTACTTCCTCTACCAGGACGGCACGGCGGCGCTGATCGAGGCCACGCCCGAGGCCTACCGCCTCAAGGGCACCTTCAAGCTTCCCCGCCAGGGCGGCCCGGCATGGTCCCACCCGGTCGTCACCGGCGGCCGCCTCTACCTCCGCTGGGGCCAGAAGCTCTTCTGCTTCGACGTGAAGGCCAAGTGAACCGGGAGATCGCCATGGCCACGTATACGGAACCATCGAGAGCGTTGCCGGTCCGGGAGTGTGACGTGGTGGTCGCCGGGGGCGGGACGGCGGGCGTCGTGGCCGCGCTGGCGGCGGCGAGGCAGGGGGCGAGGACCGTCCTGATCGAGCGGAAGGGCTACCCCGGCGGGCTGGCGGTCGAGGGGGGCACGGCGCTGCACAGCTTCTACAACCTGTGGAAGGCGTTCGACGGCGTCGAGAAGCGGCAGGTGGTCCGCGGCATCCCGCAGGAGATCATCGACCGCCTGGCCAAGGTCGGCGGGACCAGCGGGCACGCCGAGATGACCCGCGGGTACGACTACGACTCGGTCTGCACGGCCATCGACACCGAGCTGTACAAGCTGGTCGCCTTCGAGATGCTCGACGAGGCCGGCGTGACCTGCTGCATGAACACCGTGCTGGCCGACGCGGTCGTCGAGGACGGTCGGGTCCGCGGCGCCCTCTGCGAGAGCACCGCCGGGCGCGAGGCCGTCCTGGCCGGGGCGTTCGTCGACTGCACCGCCTACGGCGACCTCGCCGCCCGCGCCGGCTGCGACTACACCGAGCCGAACGACTACCCCGTCGCCAACAGCATCGGCGTTGCCAACGTGGACGTCGAGGGCTACTACCGCTTCCTGGAGCAGCGCGACGCGGTGACCCAGTACGCCGAGGGCCTCCGCGACGGGCGCGGCGGGCGGATCGTCCGCGTCGACGGGCACGGGGGCAAGCTGCCCGAGGCCTTCGAGACCGAGCGGCGGAAGATCGGCATGTCGCTGGTGACCACCACGGTGCACGACGACTACTTCATGTTCATCAAGCTCAACTACAAGATGCCCGCCAGCCCCACCGACCGCGACGCCGCCGCCGGGGCCGAGCTCGAGCTCCGCCGCCGCCAGGCGCGCGCGATCGAGCTGATCCGCGAGCACGTGCCCGGCTGCGGGAAGGCGTTCATCGCGCGGACGAGCCCCTCGCTGTGCATCCGCCGCGGGCGGCGGATCGTCTGCGACTACGACATCACCCACGAGGACGTCGTCGAGGCCAGGCACTTCGACGACGAGGTGATGGTCTACGGCTTCCACGACATGGCCCCGCGGCTCCAGGTCGCCGGCGGGGGGACCTACGGCATCCCCTACCGAGCCCTGCGGGCCAGGGGCCAGGCCAACCTCCTCGTCGCCGGGATGATGATCACCTCCGACCGACGAGCCCACATGTCCACGCGGAACACCGTCTGCTGCATGGGCCAGGGCCAGGCCGCCGGCACGGCGGCGGCGCTGTGCGCCGCCGGGGGGCTGGCCGCACGAGACCTGCCCTACGCCGACCTCCGCAAGGCCCTCGAGGCCGGCGGGGTGTACTTCGAGGAGTGAGCCTCCATGGCGATTGCGATCGATCTCAGCGGGCACGTGGCGGTGGTGACCGGCGCGGCCGGGCAGCTCGGCCGGGCCATCGCGCGGGCGATGGGCCAGGCCGGCGCGGACGTGGCGGTGCACTACCGCACGAGCGAGGAAATGGCCCGGCGGCTGGTCGAGGAGATCGGCGGCATGGGCGTTCGCGCGACGGCCGTGCGGGCGGACGTCACCGACGAGGCGTCGGTCTTGGCGATGCGGGACGCGGTCGCCGCCGAGCTGGGCGAGGCGGACATCCTGGTCAACAACGCCGTCAGCAAGATCCCCTGGAAGAGCGTCCTGGAGATGCCCGTCGCGGCGTTCGAGGACCAGTTCCGCTCCTGCGCGGTCCAGACCGTCCTGATGGCCAAGGCCTTCGCCCCGGCGATGATCGCGAAACGCTACGGGCGGATCGTCGTGACCAACACCGAGTGCGCCATGCAGTGCAAGCCGACGCAGGCGGCCTACGCCGCCGGCAAGCGGGCGCTGGACGGCGTCGTCCGCGTGCTGGCACGCGAGCTGGGGCCCCACCAGATCACCGTCAACCAGGTCGCCCCCGGCTGGATGATCTCCGATGCCGGGCGGGCCAAGGGCAACGAGGACCAGCCGGGCTACCAGGCGACCGTCCCGCTCGGCCGCCGCGGCGAGGACATCGACATCGCCCACGCCGTCGCCTTCCTCGCCTCGGACCTGGCCAACTTCATCACGGGAACCTATCTCCCCGTCGCCGGCGGGAACGTCATGCCGGGAATCTGACCATGAACATCTGCCTGATCGTCATCGACACGCTCCGCTACGACTACATCCGCTTCCACGGCGCCAACGACCGCATCCACACGCCGAACCTCGACCGCCTCGCGGGCGAGTCGTGGGTGTTCGACAACAGCTACACCGCGGCGTTTCCGACGATCCCGCACCGCACGGACGTGATCACCGGCCGCCACGGCGGGCCCTTCCACGCCTGGCTGCCCCTGCCCTTCGACGTCCCGACGCTGCCGGAGGCCCTGGCCCGCCACGGCTACTGCACGCAGCTCATCCACGACACGCCGCACCTGGTCAACGGCGGGCACAACTTCGACTGGCCCTTCCACGCCTGGACGTTCGTCCGCGGCGCGGAGGTCGATCGGCCCTGGCTGACCGACGCCAACGCCTGGCCCGCCAACTGGGCGACCGACCCGCTGTTCGACGAGCTCGACTGCGGCGAGGCGCCGTTCTACGGCAACCGCATGATCGCCTCCTACGCCCGCGCCAACGCCGGGCGGAAGGCCGACGAGGACTGGAACGCCGCGCGGCTGTTCCGCACGGCCGCCAGGTTCCTCCGCGACAACGCCAACCGCGACCGCTTCTTCCTGTGGGTGGACGCGTTCGACCCCCACGAGCCGTGGGACGCCCCGCCGGAAGTCCTGCTGCGGTACGACGACGCCGACGGCTTCGACGGGCGGATCGACCCGCGGGCGTTCACGGTGCACGATCCGTCGGCGGTCTCCGAGCCGATCCGCCGCCGCGTGTCGGCCATGTACGCCGCCAAGGTCACCTGGATGGACCGCTGGCTGGGCGAGCTGCTGGACGCGCTCGATGCCACGGGGCTGGCCCGCAACACCGCGGTGGTGCTCACCAGCGACCACGGGACCAACGACGGCAGCGCGGGGCGGTACGGCAAGAGCTACCCGGTCCGCGAGGGCGAGGGGCACACGCCCTTCATGGTCCGCGTGCCCGGCGGGGGCAGCGGGCGCTGCGCGGCGATCGTCCAGCCGCAGGACGTCTTCGCGACCGTCGCGGCCCTGGCGGGCATCGACCCCCCGCCCGGCCTGGACGGCCACGACGTGCTCGCCGTCGCCCGCGACGGCCTCGAGCCCCCCCGCCGCCTCGCCGTGGCGGGCAACCCGTCGACGCGCTGGGACGCGGTGGCCGGGCAGACGTTGTTCACGGCCTTCGACGGCGAATGGGTGCTGGAGGTCGCGCTGAAGCCCGAGGACTGCCGCCTCCTGCCCATGGGCGCCCACGCGGACGTCGCCGGCGAGCACGCCGACGTCGTCACCCGCCTGCGGGGCGAGGCGCTCGACGAGATCGCCCGCCGCGGCGCCGACCCGGCCGTGATGGACTGGCTGGCCAGCGAGGGCGACATCCCCTTCCCAAAGGCCGCACGCCACCACGCCTTCCACCCCGGCCCCGCCGGCTACTACTCGTACTTCCAGCGGATCTACACGGGCCTCTGAACGGCTCCGGCGTTACGATGGACCCCTTTCGCCGGCCGCGACCCGAGGAGACACCATGCCCGACCGCCCGAACGTGCTGATCCTGATGAGCGACCACACCAACGCCGCCGCCGTGGCGCCGGACAGCCCCTGCCGCACGCCGAACCTCGACCGCCTCGCCGCCGGGGGGCGGCGCTTCGCGCGGTGCTACACCACCAACGCCATCTGCTCGCCGGCGCGGGCGTCGCTGATGACCGGCACGTACCCGTCGACGCACGGCATGTGGGATTGCACGCACACGCAGCGGAAGGAGTGGGTCAACGTGCCCGACCGGCTGACGCACTTCGCCCAGCGCCTGGCGGAGGCGGGCTACGTCAACGGCTACTTCGGCAAGTGGCACGTCGAGCAGACGCACGAGATGGAGCGGTTCGGCTGGCAGGAGAGCCTCTGCGACCGCGACGGCCCCGACAGCCCCGCCCACGCGCGCTTCCGGCGAATCCCCGGCACGGAGGTGGTGCAGAAGAACGCCGGCTACCGCGATTACGTCATGGCCGCCACCGGCGAAGACCCCCCGGGCGAGCCGCGCCACCCGGCCTACGAGCGCGGGATCGACTTCATCCGCCGCCACGCCGGCGGGGACAGGCCGTTCTGCTGCTTCGTCTCCACCGCCGAGCCGCACGACGCCTACGTGCCCCCCAAGCGGTTCCTGGACCTCTACGACGTCGAGAGCCTGCCCGTCAGCCCCACGCTGCGGGACGAGCCGACGGGCAAGCCCGAGGTCGTCGCCCGCATGCGGGCGGTCTGGGCGGACTTCACCGACAGCGACTGGCGGCGAATCGCCGCCGCCTACTGGGCCGTCATCAGCTTCCTCGACAGCGAGGTCGGGCGCATCCTCCGCGTGCTCGACGAGACCGGCCAGGCCGACAACACGCTGGTGATCGTCACCAGCGACCACGGCGACATGCTCGGCGGCCACGGGCTGGCGACCAAGGGCGTGGGCACGGCCTACGAGGAGGTCTACAACATCCCGCTGATCGTACGCCCGCCCGGCGCCGGCGAGGGCGCCGAGGACGACCGCACGCTGACCAGCCTGGTCGACCTGGGCCCGACGATCCTCGACTACTGCGGCTGCCAGTGCCCCGGGGACGTTCACGGCCGCAGCCTGCGACCCGTCCTCGAGGGCCGGGCCGACGAGGGCGACTGGCGCGACGCGTACGCGGAGTTCTTCGGCCAGCGGTTCGTCTACACCCAGCGGATCGTCTGGCACGAGGACTGGAAGTACGTCTTCAGCCCCGGGGGCACGGACGAGCTGTACGACCTGTCGGCCGACCCGCACGAGCGGACGAACCTCGCCGCCGACCCGGCCCACCGGGCGACGCTGGAGGCGATGTGCAAGCGGATGTGGCGCCGGATGCGCGCGATCGGGGACACGTCGCTGTTTAACTCCCACTACGCCACGCTCCGCACCGCGCCGGTCGGGCCCGACGCGATCGAGGAGGCGGCGCGGTAACCGGCGCCGGGCCTCGCCGGCGGCGCCCCGTCAGGCGATCTCGATGCCCAGCCCCCACGGGCGGCGGTAGGTGCGGGTGAGGAGCTTGTCGGCCTCGGGGTCGTCGGGGAAGCGTTCGGCCTGGGGGTCCCAGCGGAGCTTCCGGCCGAGCTGGACGGCGATGTGCGCGAGCTGGCCCAGCGAGCAGGTGCGGTGGCCGACCTCGGCATCGGCCATGGTCGGCTCGCCCGTGCGGATGCCGTGGATGAAGTCCCGCTTGTCGCCGCGGCGCGGCAGGCGGGTGTCGCCGTCCTTGAGCTTCGTGCGGAGCAGGGCCTTCTCGCCGGCCTCGAGCCCCCCGCGGCGGTGCCAGTTGGCCTGGATCCACCCCTCGGTGCCCTCGACGCGAAGGAACGCCCCGCCCTTGTCGGTGTGGTAGTCCATCACCACGCCGTTGGCGTAGCGGAACTGCACGCGGAAGTCCAGCAGCACGTTCCACAGGCCCGAGCCGTCCTTGGGGTAGCGCCCGGTGCCCTCGACGGAGACCGGCCCGGTCCGCTCGGTGTCGTTGACGAGCTGGGCGACGTCCATCACGTGCGTGCCCCAGTTGGTGATCATCCCCTCGCAGGTGTCGCGGCAGCGCATCCAGCCGGGGCGCTTGTAGGACTTCACCGGGTGCACGGCGTCCACGGAGTACGGCTTGGCCGACACCGGGCCCAGCCACAGGTCGTAGTTCAGCTCCTCGGGCACCGGCATCGGCCCGGGCTTGCCCCCGGGGCGGTCGCCGGCCGGAACGCCGACCTCGATCCGCCTGATCTCCCCGAGGTACCCGTTGCGGACCAGCTCCGCCGTCTTGTGCATGTAGGCGTGCGAGCGGCATTCGCTGTCGGTGCGGAAGGTCACCCCCGCCTTGGCGACCGCGTCGGCCAGCGCCCGCCCTTCGGCGATCGACAGCGTCAGCGGCTTCTCGCAGGAGACGTGCTTGCCCGCCCGCGCGGCCGCGATCGAGATCGGCACGTGCCAGTGGTCCGGCGTCGAGTTCATCACCGCGTCGACATCGTCGCGGGCCAGCAGCTCGCGGAAATCCTCGTACGCGCGGCAGTCGCGGTTCTTGTAGTGGGCGTCCACCTGCTTCTTCGCGTTGTCCAGCCGCCAGCGGTCGACGTCGCAGACGGCCGGGACGTGCACGCCGTCGATGTGCAGCAACGTGCGGAGGTTCGGCCCACGGGCCTGTCGGCCCATGCCGATCATCGCCACGGCGATGCGGTTGGAGGGCGCGTCCTTCCCGAGCACGCGTGCGGGGACGATGGTCGGCAGGGCGGCGGCGGCCCCGGCGGCGCCGAGGATGCCGAGCGCCTCGCGGCGGGTGCAGGCGGTGCGGTCGGGCTTGCTCGCGGCCATGGTGGATCTCCTCGTCGTCGGCCAAGCGGTCTCAAATAAGTCCGTTGCGGTTCCTGCGCCGGACCCGGCTCGTCCGGCAAGGCGGCCGAAGCAGGCGATGCCGCAGCATCGCCGATGCAGGCCAACGCGGCTAGGCGGGCCGGGGACCAGCAGGAACGCAACATGACGTATCTGGGGCCGCTTACGTCTCGATGCGGAACATGTCGCGGCGGACCGCCAGCCAGTACGCCCACTCGCAGTAGAGGATGGCGAACAGCCGCAGGCGGTCGTAGTCGTAGGTGCTCAGCAGCTCGCGGCACTGCCCGGCGAGGCGGTCGCGGTCGAAGTCCGCCAGCGGGCCGCGGGCCGGCTCGAAGACGCCCCGCCCGTGGGCCAGCAGCATGACGACCATCGCCTCGGCCGGCGCGCGGACGAGCCCGAACTCGCGATCGATGCACTCGGGTCGGTGCGCCCCGCCGGTCCGCCAGCCGCCGAGCTCGTAGGCGTCGCAATGGATCTCGGGCGAATACTCGCGGAACTGGAGCGACCGCTCGGCCACGATGGCGGCGTTGCCTCGCATGGCCTCGACGTAGCACGCCCGGGTCCGGAAGTCCCTCTCGAGGGCCTCGAGGACGACCAGCGAGACCTGGTTCTGGAGCACGCCGTAGACGGCCTGGTGGCAGCCCCAGGCAAGGTACTCGACGCGCGACGGCGTGGCGACGTCGGCCAGGCGGGCGTGGCGGTTCTCGCTGAGCTTCTCGCGGTAGATCTCCGCCCAGCGGTCGCGCCCCGTCAGGGCGTGCCCGGCGGCGTAGAGGGCGAGGAGGCGGCTGGACCGGTCCGACCGGATGACGCCGATCTCCCCGACCAGCCCCGGCTTGGCGTCGTCGCGGAGCAGCGTGAACCCGTCCTCGGCGACGCGGCGGCAGGCGGCGTCGAGGATGTCGGCGATCTCGCGACGCTCGGCGTCGGTCGCCACTGGCGAGGTCGCGTACCGCCACAGGCCGTAGACGAACCACGTCACCTGGTCGGCCGACGTGTTGGGGTAGTGGGTCCGCCCGTCGCCGGGCAGCACGCCGCGGGCGACGAAGCCCTCCCGCTCGCCGACGGTCCCCAGCGTCCGCAGGCCGCGGCACAGCCGCCGGGCCTTCTCGGCGTACTCCTCCCGCCCGGTCGCGGCGTGGGCGTCCAGCATGCACGCCGTGTACGCCCCGCCGTTGATCGCGCAGTCCTCCATGCCGGCCCCCCACCCGCAGGCGTTGGGGGTCTCGGCGGCGACCTCCTCGGCCGTCGGAAGGTGCGCCCACGGCTCGGGGGTGCCCGGCGGGGCGATGTAGTCGTACACCAGATCCACGTCCGGGTGGACGAACCGGGCCCAGATCGCCTCGTGGCAGCGGGCCATCCGCTCGGCGACGGCGGCGTCGGCGGGCAGGGCCGGCGCCGGTTTCGCGTCGGCCTTCAAAGCGACCAGCCTTCCCGGCACGGCGGGTCGAGGTACGGGTTGGCGTCGGAGAAGTTGGTGAACGTGACGGCCTTGGCGTCCCACTGGAGCTTCTGGCCCGGGAAGCGGGTGGCGATCACGCCCAGCAGGGCCAGTTCCGTCAGCGGCCCGCCGTACTCGAAGCTCGAGCCGGCCTGGCGCCCCTCGCGGACGGCGTCGAGCCAGTCCTGGTGATGCCCGCCCTTGACGCGGGGGATGGTCTTCTCGGGCTGCTTGTAGGCCTTCATCTTCTCCTCGGGGATGATCCGGCAGCCGCCCGCGCCGTGGGAGCCGTGCTGGATGCCCCCCTCGCTGCCAATCAGGATCGCCCCCGTGCCGGGCACCTTGCGTTTCTCGGCCAGGCAGTCGGGGTGCGGGATGCGGTTGTTGCCGTCGTACCAGATCAGCGTCACCGGCCCGCGCTTGCCCTTGGCGGGGAACTCGAAGGTCACCTTGTTCGCCGGCGGGTAGGCGGGCAGGTGCTTGGCGGGGTCGTAGTCGGTCGGCTCGGCCAGGACGCTCGTCGGCGCGTCCAGATCGAGCGCCCAGAAGGCGGGATCGACGACGTGGCAGATCCAGTCGCCGATGGCGCCGGTGCCGAACGGCAGCCAGCCGCGCCAGTTCCAGGGCACGAAGACGGGGCAGTAGGGGCGCTTCTTCGCCGGGCCGAGCCAGAGGTCCCAGTCGAGCGTGCCGGGGATCTCGTGGGTCTTCTTCAGCTCCGGGAGCTTGTTGATCTGGCAGTAGACGTTCTTGAAGGCCGAGCAGGCGGCGTGGACCTCGGTGACCTGCCCGATGGCCCCGTCGCGGACCCACTCGACCAGCGAGCGGATGCGGTCGCTGCTGTGGCCCTGGTTGCCGACCTGCGTGATGACCTTGTGCTTCTTCGCCAGCTCGCGGAGGCGGCGGATCTCCCCCACCGAGTGGGCCAGGGGCTTCTCGCTGTAGACGTGCTTGCCGCGCGCGATCGCGTCGGCGAGGATCACCGCGTG
This sequence comes from uncultured Planctomycetaceae bacterium, assembly GCA_964385465.1. GTDB lineage: Bacteria > Planctomycetota > Phycisphaerae > SM23-33 > SM23-33 > CAYLPJ01. Next base: position 46,286 of record CAYLPJ010000044.1, read on the forward strand.
CGTGTGGTCCGGCGTGCCCACGACCACCGCGTCGATCTCCTTGTCCATCTCGTCGAGCATCTTGCGGAAGTCGGCGTACTTCTTGGCCTTGGGGAACTGCTTCCAGGCCTTGGCGCCGCGCTTCTCGTCGACGTCGCACAGCGCGACGATGTTCTGGCTCTTGACGCCCTGGAGGTCCCGGTAGCCCCGCCCGCCGATGCCCACCACCGCGATGTTCAGCTTGTCGCTGGGGGCCTCGCCCCCTTTCTTCGCGCCCAGCACGTGCGCGGGCACGATCGAACAGGCCGCCGCACCCGCCGCCGCCGAACCCAGGAACCGCCTGCGCGTCATCTTCGCCGTCTTGTCCATCGTCGTCTCCCGTCGGATTGAGCCCATCCCCCGCGACACCGCCGCCGCGGGGACAATATACATACAACAACCCCCGCCGGCGAGAGGGGCGGAGAGCCGCGGGGGCAAACGGCAACTGCCGAACGGCAGACGGCAAACAGACGGCAGGCCGCAAACGGCAAACGCCGGTGCCCCGGCCGGGCGCCCCGCCCCACTCCCCCCTCACCGGCCGGCCACGGGCCGACGCGCCGGCCCGTTCCCCCTTCCGACCTCCATCCCGCCCGGACGGGTTGAACCAATCAAGGCGGCCCCGTGTGCCGGGCCGACATGCTCCGCGAAAGGAATGCCGATGTCGTTTCACGTGCTCAAGGACGCCGACGCCCGGGCCCGACGGACCGACGCCGACTGGGGCAGCCTCACCTGGCTGGCCGGGCAGGGCGTCGGCAACGCCGACGGGCTCACCCTCGGCCGCGTGGTCATCCGCGCCGGCCACAGCAACCCCGCCCACAGCCACGGCAACTGCGAGGAGGCCCTGTACCTGCTGGCCGGGCGGCTGGAGCACGCGGTCGGCGACGAGACCGTCACGCTCGAGCCGGGCGACACGCTGACCGTCCCGGCCGGGGTGGCCCATCACGCCCGCAGCGTCGGCGACGAGGATGCCGACATGATCGTCGCCTACTCCGCCGGCGACCGGGAGTTCACCAGGCACTGACCCGCCGCCAGGAAGCCCCGATGCGCAAGCTCATCGCCCTCGCCGCCCTTCTCGCCGCCGCGCCGTCCGCCCGCGCCGCCGATCCCCGGGCGCTGCCCCTGGACCCCGAGACGCGCTACCAGACCTTCGAAGGCTGGGGCATCGTGCTGCCCTGCTGGCTGTTCCGCACCGCCCGGACGCTCGAGAAGTCCATCGAGCTGTACGACAAGGGCCCCACGAAGAGCCCCTACAGCGAGGCGCTGAACGCCGCGCTCGCCGCCGAGATGGTCGGGCGCGGGTTCAACCGCTTCCGCCTCGAGGTCGGCCCGCAGGTCGAGTTCCGCAACGACAACGACGACCCGAACACGCTGAACCCCGACGCCTTCCGCTTCGCCTGGCAGGACTGCATGGTCCGCGAGCAGTTGCTGCCCATGAAGCGCCTCCTCGACGCCCGCGGCGAGCCGACCGTCGTCTACATCAGCTACGACCTGCGAAGCGCCGCCACGCCGGACTGGCTCCTGGAGCCCGCCGAGTACGCCGAGATGGCCCTGGCGACCCTCACGCACCTCAAGAACACCTTCGACCTCGAGCCGAACTACTGGAGCGTGCTCAACGAGCCGGGCAACGGCGGCCGGCCCGGCGACCCCGGGCTCTACGCCCGCCTGACGGCGGCGACGGGAAAGCGCCTCGCCGCCGCGGGCTTCGCCACGAAGATGTCCGGCCCCGAGTGCGTCACGCCCGGGCAGGTGGACGCGTACATGAAGGCCCTGTCGGCCACGCCGGGCGCCCTGGAGCACTTCGCCCAGATCACCTACCACCTCTACCGCGACCCGGGGACCATCCGCCACCGCCGGACGATCCGCGACTGGGCGGCGAAGCTCGGCGTCACGGCCGCCCAGACCGAATGGATGGAGCAGAAGGACCTCGCCGTCGCCGAGCACATCCACCTCTGCCTGACCGAGGCCAACGCCGTCGCCTGGGAGCGGTACGCGTGGGATGTCGGCACGAACGTTCGCCGGCAGAGCTTCCGCAGGCAGTCCACGGCGTGGTACGTCCGCCAGTACAGCCGCACCATCCGCCCCGGCGCGGTGCGGGTGGCGATCGGCGGCGGAGACGACACCCTCCGCCCTGTCGCCTTCCTCACGCCGGAGGGCAAGGCCGTCGTCGTCATCATCAACAAGGCCGACCGGCCCCGGACCGTCCGCCTGGACAACCTGCCCCCCGGCCAGTACACCCACAGCGGCGTCGGCGGCGGGACCATCGGCAAGCCGCGAACCGCCGACGTCGGCGAGGCCGGCACGCTCGAGCTGACGCTCCGGGCGCGAGCCGTCACCGCCGTCACCGGCCGGCCGCCGCCCGAGACACCACCCCTCGAAGGAAGCGAGAAATGAACCGCACGATCACACGCCGCGGATTCCTCCGCACGCTGGGCCGCTCGGCCGCCGCCGTCGCCGCGACGGGCATCCTGCCCGCCGCCCGCCGCGCCGCGGCCGCGAGGAAACGCAAGGGCCGCCCCAACATCATCGTCTTCATGCCCGACGACATCGGCTGGGAGGCGCACGGCTGCTACGGCTCGGCGGCGTACAAGACGCCGGTGATCGACAAGCTGGCGGCCGGGGGGGTGCGGTTCGAGAACTGCCACGCCCAGCCGCTCTGCACGCCCTCGCGGGTGAAGATCATGACCGGGCGGTACAACTGCCGCAACTACGTGCGGTTCGGCCTGCTGGACAAGGGCGAGCGGACGTTCGGCAACATCCTGCGCGACGCGGGCTACGCCACGGGGATCGCCGGGAAGTGGCAGCTCGGCGGCGACGGCGAGACCGTCAGGCACTTCGGCTTCGACGAGCACTGCCTCTGGCACATCATCGGCCGCAGCGGCCGATACTGGAAGCCCCTGCTGGTGCACAACGGCAAGCAGGTCCAGCACGAGGCGACCGAATACGGCCCGGACCTGATCTGCGACTTCGCCCTGGACTTCATGGAACGCCACGCCGACGAGCCGTTCTTCCTCTACTACCCCATGGTGCTGACGCACTGGCCCTTCGACCCCACGCCGGACAGCGAGCCCGGGGGCAGCCGAAAGAAGCACGTCGCCTACAAGGGCAGCAAGGGCGGCGAGGAGTACTTCCCCGACATGGTCGCCTACATGGACAAGATCGTCGGGCGGGTCGTCGACAAGCTGGACAAGCTCGGCCTTCGCGAGGACACGCTGATCCTCTTCACGGGGGACAACGGCACGGCGAGGATCAAGGGGAAGATGAAGGACGGGTCGCTGGCCGGCGGAAGCAAGGGCAGCATGACCGACCGCGGAACGCGGGTGGCCCTGGTGGCCAACTGGCCCGGCTCGGTGCCCGGCGGGCGCGTCACCGACGCCCTCGTGGACTTCAGCGACTTCCTGCCCACCGTCTGCGAGGCCGCCGGCGCCAACGTCCCCGACGAGCCGACCGTCGACGGCGTCAGCTTCCTGCCGGTCCTCCGCGGCGAGAAGCGGGCCGTCCGCGAGTGGATCTTCTGCGACTACAACCCCAGGCCCCCAAGGCAGCCGAAGAACCCCGAGACCCGCGAGAAGGCCCTCCAGAAGGTCCGGAAGAAGCGCAAGAACCACCAGGTCGGCCGGTGGGCCCGAACCGAACGGTTCAAGCTCTACGGCACCGGGGACCTCTACGACGTCCCCAACGACCGCGACGAGAGAAAGCCCATCCCCCCCGGAAAGGGCACGCCCGAGGCCGAGGCCGCCCGCACGAAGCTCCAGGCCGTCCTGGACTCCATGCCCCCCTTCCGCCCCTTCCAGACCAGGCCGGGCAAAGCATAGCGCGTTGCTCGTCAGCGGGTAACCGGTGTCAGGCCGTGCCGGCGGGGCCGCCCGCGCCCCGGCCGGCGGGGACGGGCCGCCCGCCGACGCGAGCCGGTTACCGCGCGATCACCCACGCCCAGGCGGTTTCCGCCGGGATGGTCAGCTCGGCGGCCGGGGAAGGCGGGGCGCCGCCCAGGGCGGTCGCCTTCAGCTCGCCGGCCGGCAGGCCGTACTCGCGGCGGTCCAGGGCCAGACGGCAGGTCACCGGCTCGCCGGAGACGTTCACCGCCAGCAGGGCCAGCTCGCCCGTGTCCCGCCGCCGCCACGCGGCGGTCAGCACCGCCGGCGTCGTCACGGGCCATACGCCGTGCCACCGCCAGTCGGCCGTCACCGCGGGCACGTCGCCGCGGGGCCTCGGCGGGCGCTCCATGCGCCCGGCGACGAAGTGCTCCAGCAGGCGGCGGCGGAGCTTGCCCAGCGTCCGCAGGAAGGCCGCGTCGCCCTCGCGCTTCGCCACGTCCGCGCCGATCCAGCCGATCTGCTCGCCGTAGCAGAGCTGCTGGCCCGCCTTCATCCGCAGGGCCCGCGCCGCGTCGGGGCCGCCGCGGTACGCGCGCCCGAACATCTGCACCGTCCCGCCGTACACCGCCGGGAACGCCGGCACCTGCCCCTGGTACTGCCAGTGCCACGTCAGGTACGCGTCGAACCACGGGATGTACGGCTCGGCGTTGCACTCGGTCGTCAGCGCACGACCCGGCGGCATCTCGCGCCGCAGCCTGCCCAGAAGCTCCCCGTACGACCGCACCCACCAGCCGCCCCCGCCCAACCGGTGGCCGTGCGCCGCGTCGAAGCACAGCCGGGGCTTCGCGGCCGCGACCTGGTCAATGTACACCGCACGCGTGCCGCACTCGCCCATCAGCCGCAGGACGATCCCCCCCACGCGGTCCTGCCAGAGCTTCGTACTCGGGCACATGGCCGCCAGCTTCACCGGCGTCCCGTCGGACTCCTTGGAGCCGTAGCTCTCGACGTACGGCCGGCCGGACTCGTCCTTCGCCGCCGCCGGGCGGGCCAGCGTGCCGAACCGCCAGTCGTTGGCGTCGCGGTCGCGGGTGTCCCACAGGCGCCCGTTGATGTAGGGCATGACGCAGGCCGGGTGGGCCGACTCCTGCTGGATCGTCCGCACCGCCTCGGCGAAGCCCTCCCTGGCCGGGAAGTAGTGCGGGTAGTCGTTGTCGAACGGGATCCGGTGCCAACTGTACCAGTGCAGCCCGCACGGCTGATCCATGACGCGGACGAACTCCCTGGCGAGCTTCGCCGCGTGGTCCGGCCCGCCGCCGATGAGCCCCCACATGCACAGCTCGCGGATCCACTTCGGCGAGTCCTCCCGCCCGCCGGGCCCCTGCCGGGGCCACCAGCTCGCCTCGGCGGCCGCCCAGCGGCGGTAGATGCGGCAGGCGTCGAACCAGTCGCCGCGGCATAGCTGCCAGGAGACCGGGAACGGCAGGTGCGCCCGCTCGCGGTGGCGGTGCATGTCCGGCAGGGGGACGTCGAAGCCCAGCACCACGCGCCGGGCCGTGGCGTCGGCCTCGGCGATCACGTCCTTCGTCCACGCGTTCGCGTCGTGGGCGGCCAGGTACAGCCCCGTCCCGCCGTCGCCGGCGTGGACGGCGAGGACCTGCATCGTCGTCCACCCGCTGGGGTACGTGCCCCGGTACCGCAGGCGCTGCCCCCACGGGTCGCGCCCCACCACGCCGCAGCCCTTCGGGTAGAGCACGTCCACGCCGTCGGCGAACGCCCCCGCCGCCACCGGCGCGACCGTCAGCCGCCGCACCGCCCAGCCGGCGGGGCAGCCGGTGACCTCCACCCGCCAGTCCAGCCGCCCGGCGTTCGCGTCGGGCCCGGCCGTCATGCGGACGCCCAGCCCCTCCAGGCCGGGGACGTTCGGGTCCGACCAGCGGACCGCCAGGTTGCCCCGGGCCTCGGCGGCGCCCCAGCCGGTCCGCGGGGTCAGCTCGACGTCCTTGCCGGTATCGAGCTCTCGCAGCTCGGCGCGGAACAGAGGTTCCGCCGCCGCGGCGGCAAGGTCGGTGCCGGTGCCCGCGTCGAGGACGGCCAGCGCCCGCGTGTCGGCCCGGCAGACCGCCAGCGGAACCACCAGGTCCCCGGCGTGTGCGAGGGCGTCGTAGGGCGCGGCCTCGGCGTCCAGGCAGCGGGCGGCGCGGGCGAGGTCCCCCGCCGCCTCGGCCTTGGCGGCCAGGACGGCGCGGATCAGCCGCGCGCGGTCGCCGCCGGCGCCCCCCCTCGCGGCCACGATCCGCTCGTGCAGCGCCGCCCGTGTCGCCAGGACCGTCGCGTCGGCCCGGCGGCGCTGCCAGGCGGCGCGGGCGGCCTCGGGCGGGTCGTCGGCCTCGCCCAGCCACAGCCAGCCGGCGAACCGCTCGCGGCGGCCCCGCCAGCCCTGCCACGCCCGGCCGCCCCAGGCGTGGACGTAGGTCCCGTAGCCCCCCCGGCCGTCGTGGAGGATCAGCGTCCCGGCGCCGAGCACGCCGAGGCCGACGGCCCCGTCGTGGCAGATGCACCAGCGGTCGAAGTGGCGGCCCTTGCTGTCGGCCTTCAGCTCGCCCGCCTGTTGCGGCTCGCCGCCGGCCCAGCGCCCCAGCGGGTTGCCCCGCCACTTCAGCTCCAGAAAGTGCAGCTCGGACCACGCCGCCGGGCGGTCCTGCAAGACGGCGGCGCGGACGAACGCCACGGGCCGGCGGCGAAGGTACACCCAGTCATACACCGCTCGCGGCCGGGAGTCGGGCCGCCGCCCGGCCGCGTTGCGGTATGCCGCCCGCGCCCGCAACGCGGTGGCCGTCGCGGACTCGTGCAGCACCGCCAGACGGGCGTTGGGGTCCTGGCACAGGCGGTAGCCCCCCCGCTCGCCGTGGTGCACCCGGTCGCCCCACGGCCGAACGTCCACCGCCTTGCCGCTCTCGCGGAACCGCACCTGCACCGGCATCCCGCCGTGGCCGGCCTCGTGGCGCACGTCGGCCGCGCCCGAGCGAGCGACCGCGGCCGGGACGCGCCGCGCCTCGGCGGGCGTCATGCTCACCGTCAGCCGCCGCTCGCCGCCCGCCGGGGCGCCGGGCATGTCCAGCACGATCAGCCCGTCGCCGCCGGGCGTCAGCGGCGGCAGGACGCAGACGTCCACCTCGCCCCCGCCGGCCGCCGTCGCCCGCGCCTCGATCCGCATGCCGGCCCCGCCGTCCCGCAGCGGCGCCGGCAAGGCGATCGGCGCGACCACCAGCCCGTCGGCCGGGACGTCCCGGACGATCACGAGCAGCTCCTCCCCCCGCGCCGCCGCACCGGTCAGCACCGTCGCCGCCGCCATCGCCCACGCCATTCGTCGAGTCGATTCCACAGGCCACCTCCCGCGCTCACAGCATACGCCAAAGCGCGTCGACAGGGCAGCCCCGGTTCGCGGGTTCGCCGCCCGCCAGCCCCCCCGGGCCTTGCCGCCGGCCTTTCAGGCGGTACGATGGGCCCGCCGCCGCCAGGCCCGGGCTTACGCCCCGACGCCGGCCGGGAGTGCGGCATGACCGCCGCCACGCCCCGCACGCAGGGAGGCACGACCATGATCGACATGAGCAACGCCAACGCCGCCGCCCGCTCGCTGCGGGAGAAGCTGCTGGCCGACCGGCATCGGCCGGGGTTTCACTTCGTCGTCCCCGAGGGCATCGCCAAGCCCTTCGACCCCAACGGGGCGATCTTCTGGAAGGGCCGCTACCACCTGTTCTACATCTTCCAGGACCGCCGGGGGCACAACTGGGGGCACGTCTCCAGCACGGACCTCGTCCACTGGCGCCACCATCCCACCGGGCTGGTCGGGGGCATGTTCAGCGGGAACTGCTTCCTCAACAAGGACGGGCGCCCCACGATGTGCTACCACCAGGTCGGGGAGGGCAACGCCCTGGCCGTCGCGCTCGATGACGACCTGAACGCGTGGGAGAAGCTGGCGTCCAACCCGATCACGCCGCACACCCGCCCGGGAGACGAGCATCACGGCAAGTACGAGTCGTGGGACCCCTTCGGCTGGCTCGAGGGGGATACGTACTACGCGATCTTCGGGGGCAAACGCCCGGGCGTCGCGAAGTCGGCAAGCCTCGCCGGGCCCTGGGAGTACGTCGGCGACCTGCTGGGCGGAACCGTCGAGGGCGTCTCGATCCGCGAGGACGTCTCCTGCGCGGACCTCTTCGAGCTGGGGGGCCGGCACGTGCTGCTGTGCATCAGCCACCGGCTCGGCTGCCGCTACTACGTCGGCGACTGGCGGGACGAGCAGTTCCACCCGACCTCCCACGCCCAGATGAGCTGGGTGGACCACTCGTTCTTCGCACCCGAGAGCCTCCTGGACGACCGGGGCCGGCGGATCATGTGGGCGTGGGTCCTCGACCGACCCGGGTTCGGCACGCGGGAGGACTGCGGGTGGTCGGGCACGATGAGCCTGCCTCGCGTGCTCTCCCTCGGCGACGACGGCGCCCTGCGGATGAGCCCCCCGGAGGAGCTGGCGACCCTGCGGTACGACCCGCGGACCCGCAAGCGCCTCTCCGTGCCCGCCGACGGCGAGCTGGCCATCGAGGGCATCGCCGGGGACAGCCTGGAGCTGGCCGTCGAGATGACCGCCCAGCGGCCCGGGAGGTTCGGCGTGAAGGTCTGCTGCTGCCCCGACGGCGAGGAGCAGACGCTGGTCTACTACGACGCGGCCGAGAGGATGCTGAAGGTGGACACCACCCGCTCCAGCCTCGCCGAGGGCCCCCGGACCGTCGAGGCCGGGCCCCTCGAGCTCGCCGACGGCGAGCCGCTGAACCTCCGCGTCTTCGTGGACAAATCCATCGTCGAGGCCTTCGCCAACGGCCGACAGGCCGTCACACGCCGCATCTACCCCTCCCGCCCCGACAGCCTCGCCGTCCGCCTCTTCGCCACCGACACCCCCGCCCAAGCCCCCGCCCTGCAAGCCTGGAAGATCATGCCGGCCAATGCGTATTGAAAGGCACCAACCGCCCACGAGCCCGGGAACTCCGCACACGCG
>CAYLPJ010000045.1:0-54332 GCA_964385465.1 uncultured Planctomycetaceae bacterium
CGCACTCCACAGGGCGCGACGGGAACTCTGGAGGGCGTAGGCCGGGGCGCCGCTTTTCTTCGCCACCGGCGGCCGGTTACACAGCGGGGTCGTCGCGGCAAGCGCGCAGACGTCGGGCGCGGAATCGCCCTACCCGTGCCGCGGAGGCGGCGTCTGGGCCGGGGCTGGGGAGAGGCGGGTTCCGCCCGGGGCTAGGCCTCGCGCAGGGCCAGGCGGAGGTGGTTGAGGGCGGCGGTGGCGGCACGGCGGCGGATGATGCCGCGGTCGCCGGGGAAGACGTGACGGTGGACGGCCGTGTCCGCCGGTCCCGCCAGGGCGATGAAGACCAGCCCGACGGGCTTCTCCTCGGTCCCCCCGGTGGGCCCGGCGATGCCGGTGACCGCGAGGGCCCAGTCGGCATCCAGGCGTTGTCGGCATCCGTCGGCCATGGCGCGGGCGACCGGCTCGCTGACGGCGCCGTGCTCGGCCAGCAGGGCCTCGTCGACGCCCAGCAGGTCGGCCTTGGCGTCGTTGGCGTAGGTGACGAACCCGCCGAGGAAGTACTCGCTGGAGCCGCTGACGGCCGTGATCATCTCTCCGATCAGCCCGCCGGTGCAGCTCTCGGCCGTGGCGAGCGTCTGCCCGGCGTCGACGAGGCGCCGGCCGACGACGGAGGCCATGGTCTGCTCGCCCTCGCCGACGACCCAGTCGCCGAGGCGCCGGCGGAGCTCGTCCAGCGTGCCGTGTGCCAGCTTTTCCGCCTCGTCGGCCTCGGTGCCGCAGGCGGTCACGCGGACGGAGACCAGCCCTGCGGCGACGGTCGTGCCCACCGTGGGGTTGGCTCCGCGGTCCATCAGATCGCCGATCTGCGAGCCGACGTCCGACTCGCCCGTGCCGAACGTATGCAGGATGCGCTCGACGATGGCGCCCGGCGCGGCCGGGATGCGGGGGGCGATCTGCTCGTCGAACATCGCCCGCATTTCGTGGGGCACTCCGGGGGTGACGTAGACGTCCGCGCCGTCGACCTTCGCGGCGATGCCGGGCGCCGTGCCGCAGCGGTTGGCGATCGGCTCGGACCCGACGGGGAACATCACCTGCACTCGGTTGGCCGGGACCATCTGCCGCCCGCGGCGTCGGAAAAACGCCTCCAGTTCGGCGAGGGACTCATCGTGGAGGACGAGTTCGGCGGTGCCCATCGCGTCGGCGAGGCCCTGGCGGGTGAGGTCGTCGGCGGTGGGGCCCAGCCCGCCGGTGACCAGCACGAGCCCGGCCTGGCCGGCGGCGAGGCGGAGGGCGGCGGAGATGGCGGCGCGGTCGTCGCCGACGGTGTGATGGGCGACGGTGGAGATCCCCATGGCCGCGAGGCGGCGGGCGAGCCATGCGCTGTTGGTGTCCACCGTCTGGCCGCTGATCAACTCGTTGCCGACGCCGAGGATGACCGCGTTCATGCCGGGCCCGCCTGGTCGAGGGTCAGCCCGCAGGACGGGCAGGTGGGCACGCCGCCGACGGTGTCGACGTCCTCGGTGCGGAAGCGGCTGCCGCAGTGCGGGCAGCGGCGTGTGCCCTTGGGCGGGCGCCGCTCGGCGGCATCGTCGTCGGGCTCGTCTGTCTCGTCGTCCTCCTCGCGCCAGGGCCCGAATCGCCCGCGGTACTGATCAATCATCAGCACGATGGTCGCGGGGATGCTGGTCAGGCAGACGGTCACGACCAGCCACAGGAGGAAGCTCCGCCCGGTATCCTTCATCCGCAGGGCCGTCCGCACGCAGAGGAAGAGGTAGCAGACGGCCATCACGAGCAGGATGGTCCACTGGTAATTGCTCAGCGCCAGCATGGTCGGCGCATTCTATCGACGGCGAGGCCCGAAGGGAACGCCAAAGGCCGGGCCGACGGTCAGGGGGAGCCGCCCGGTACCAGCCGCGCCGAGAGGGCGAAGCGTTCCCAACTGTGCCCGCCGCATTTCGGGCAGGTGCCTCCTTCCGGGATAACCTCCGGCCCGTAGCCGCAGTAGTGGCAGCTCACGAAGGTGCACTTGGGGCCGGCAAGGCTTGGGGGGACCCGGAAATGCGGTCGGGGTTCGGGCTCGCCAGGACGCGCGGGAATGTTGGCGTGCATTCTCCCGGCGGCCGGGGCACGCTTCCGCGGGCGGAACTTCTTCATAACTCACCGCCATTTCTACAGCAGCAGACGTCAACGCCACGATTCTTACGCATTATTCGCCTCGCGGACGCCGCCCGGCGCCGTCTAGACGTAAAAGCCTGCATAAAATCGGTTTATACAAGATCATTCTATCGGACACCTGGTCGGTCGCGCGCGGGCGCCGTGGCGGGGCCTTGGCGGGCGCCGGCGAGACGCTATAATCGCCCACCCCCCAGAGGGGAGACGTCTGCGACCGAGAGGCGCCCATGGTGAAGCGGCTGACCATCACGATCCTGACCGGCCTGGCGGCATGCGGGCACGTGGGCTGCGACCCGGCGCCGATCTATCAGCCTCCGCATCCGGACCTGAGCATCGGCTCGGTGCCGGACCGCAGCGGATGGCGGCTCACCGGTACGCTGGCCAATGCGGCGGCGGCGGCCGACGGGAACATCGCGACGATCGCGCGGGCGGAGTCCCGCGGCGGGGGGGCGCTGACGATCGACCTGGGCAAGCCGGGGGTCTTCAACATGGTGGTGCTGGACCACGGCAAGGAGGAGTTCGGCTACGCGGGGCGGGCCCGCGTGCTGACCAGCGTCGACGGGCGGAGCTTCGTCCCGCGCCACAACGCACCGGGCACGCGGCGGGTGAGCAGCTACCTGCTGATCTCGCCGGTGCTGGCCCGGTACGTCCGCATCCAGGTCACGCGCCCGGGCCCGAAGCCGTGGGCGGTCGCGGAGATCCACCTCCAATAGCGCATGGCTGTTGCTTCGGCCGGCACATTCTGCTCAGGTAGGGGCATGGTTGTGGTTGTCCATCCCGATCGTCGGCAGGGGAGAGCGGATTCGTGAAGGCTGGCCGAGCCGATCCCAAACCCGACGCCCCCGCCGCGAGCACCGACGGGCGGTACCTCCTGATCGTCGGCGGGCTGCTGCTGGCCATCATCGTGATCCTGGCGGCCCTGTGGCTCCGCGAGCGGCAGGCGGCGGTGTCGGCGCGGGCCGATCTCGCTCGCCTTCGTGCCCGTGGTGTCGGGCAGGCCCGGCTCCAACAGGCACTGGGCCGCATGATGGCCGCGTCACGACCCGCCGGCCGGGGCGCCGGCGTGCGAGCGATTCCGCGCGAGGACCTCCCGTCCGAGACGGTGCGATGGAACGGCCGGCCTCGGACGGTGCTCCGCCTGGGCGCGGGCGCGGGTCGGCGTATCGGCCTGGAGCCCGGAGACGTGATCGTGGTCAGCCCGCCGGCGAGCGGACCGGCGACGGCCCCGGCGCGACGCCTTCCCGAGTGACCGTCCGGCGCGGGTAGGTCTGGTTCCCGGCCGCGAGGGTCTGTATGATGGGGGTTTCGTGAACGACCGCAGGGATGCGAGATGAACCTTCGAGCGGCGATCTCCACGAGGCACCTTCTGGCCGTGTTCCTGACGGCCTCGGTGGCCACCATGCTGATGGGGCCGCAGACCGCGGTACGCCTCCGCCATGCCGCGGAGTTCGTGCTGGCCCCGCTGGGGGACGCGCCGATGTACGCGGTGACGCACCTGGCTGCGAAGGTCCCGTCGGCGGCTCTGGGGCGGATCAGCCCCGAGCAGGCCCGGCGGCTCCGGGGGGAGAACGAGTACCTCCGCCGCCTGGCGGCGTACTGGCGCTACGAGCGGGACAAGTACCGCCGCCGGGCGCAGATCCTGGCGAGCTTCCAGCGCCTCTACGGCCCCATCGACGACGTGCCCTACGAGTTGATCCCCGCCCGGGTCGTCGGCGCCGGCTCGCTGGCCTACGACGACACGCGCCTGCTCGGCACGGGGCGGCGGGGGGGGGTCGCGCCCGGCGAGGCCGTCACCACGCGGCGCCTGCTGACGCGGCGGTCCAAGGCCCTGCCCCCGCGGCTGGGCGTGATCCACGCCAACGCGCTGGTCGGCCGGATCATGGACACCGGCGCATTCACCGCGCGGCTTCAGCTCGTCAGCGACCGCCAGTTCGAGATCCGCGCCCGCGTCCGGCGGGTGATCGCGCCGGGGCGAACGCGGATGATCACGGTCACCGAGGGCGACCTCCCGCGGGAGACGCCGCTGACGCCCAGGACCAACCAGCCCGTGGACGTGATCGCCCACGGCGACGGCGCCGGGGGGATGGTCGTCCACCACGTCAAGGAGTACGACAACGTCCTGCCGGGCGACCTGCTGACAACCCATCCCGACGACGGCCACATGCCCACGGAGGTGCACATCGGAAAGGTCACGAGCGTTCGGCGCGATGCCAAGGACCCGCATCGCGTCACGCTGCACATCGAGCCGCACGCCGACCTGTCGGCCTTGCGGGAGGTGTTCATCCTGAGTCCGGCCGGCCGGGCCGGCGGGCCCTGAAGGACCCCGGTGTGCTGATGAGGTGGATCCCGCTGCTGATCCTGGCCTACCTGGTCGTGCTGGTGCAGACCACGCTCGTGCGGTTCGTGACGTTCACGACGCCGACGCTGGGCAGCATCGGCCCGGACCTGACGGCGCTGGTGGCGGTGTTCGTGGCGTTCTACGCCCGCGGCGCCGCCGAGACGATGCTCGCGGCCTGGTGCCTGGGTCTGGCGGTGGACCTGACCGCCGCCGGCGGCGTCGCCGGTGCGACCGTCGTCGGGCCGATGGCGATCGCCTACTCCCTGGCCGGCGGGCTGCTGTACCGCATCCGCGAGGCGTTTTTCCGCGAGCGGGCGCTGACGCAGGCCATGCTGGCCTGGGCCTTCTGCCTGCTGACCCACGGCCTGTGGGTGACGGCCCAGACGTTCCAGGCCGGCGAGAACGTGAGCCTTTCGGCCTACGGGCGGACGCTGGGGCAGGCGGCGGCCGTGGCGACCTACTCCGCCGCGCTGATGCCCCTGGTCCACGCGGCGCTGAACCCCTGCCGGCGGTGGTTCCTGGTCGCTCCCGCCGGGCCGGGCACGAGGCGACGGTAGAAAGCCATGTACAAACTCCGGATGAAAATCTTCCTCGGGCTGCTGGCGGCCGTCATGCTGGTGCTGTCCGGCAAGCTGGTGCAACTCCAGGCGCTTCGCGGGCACGAGTACCGGCGCAAGGCCGAGGAGGCCATGCGCAGCGTGGAGGTCCTGCCGGTCCGGCGTGGGCGGATCACGGACCGTACGGCCCGCGTGCTGGCACTGGACGATCCGTGCTTCGACCTGTGCATGGACTATCGCTTCCTGACGAAGGACGCCCGCTGGGCCCGCAGGCAGGCGCGGCTGATCGCCCGGAGGATGAAGATCCCCGAGGCCGACGCCGCGGAGATTTACCGTGAGCGTGCCCGATACACCTGGTCGGTGGCGCGGGAGTACGCCCAGCGTGCGGGGCTGGACCTCGACGAGGAGGTCGCCGACATCGTCGAACGCGTTCGCGCGGTGCGGCGGATCGTCAACCGCCACCGGGAAGAGGACGTGTCCGTCCGGGAGGAGTTCATCGCCCACCCCGTGGTCGGCGGCCTCGACGATGATGCCGGGCGCCGGCTGCGGGTCGATGCCGACCGGCTTGTCGGGGTGGAGGTCCGGCCCAGCCATCGGCGCTGGTATCCGTACGGTGAGGATGCCTGCCACGTCATCGGGGTGACCGGGGGTGTCTGGAAGGAGGAGGCGGCGAGGCACAACCTGCCGGAATCCGCGCCCTGGCTGGAGCGGATGCGTCACAACTACCTGCCCGGGGACGTGATCGGCAAGACGGGCGTGGAGGCGATGTGCGAGCCCCGCCTCCGGGGGCGGCGGGGCTATCGCCGGTTCCGCCTGACCGGCGAGACCCTCCGCGAGGAGCCCGGCGTCCAGGGCGGCGACGTCCACCTCACGCTGGACATCGTCCTCCAGCGCCGCATCGCCGGCCTGCTGGAGGCCAAGGGGTTCACCGGCTCGGCGGTGGCGCTGCTGCTGGGCACGCCGGCTTCGCCGCGCTGCGAGGTCCTCGCGCTGGCCTCCGTGCCCACCTACGACCTGAACACCTACGACGCCGACTATGCCGACCTGATGGACCAGGAGGTCCGCCTGCCGCTGCGCCACCGCGCGATTACCCAGCGCTACCCGCCCGGTTCGACGGTCAAGCCGCTGGCCGCCCTGGCCGGCCTCGGCTCGGGCGCTATCACGCGCCACTCGACGATCACCTGCCGCGGCTACCTCTACACGCCCGACGCCTTCCGGTGCTGGATCTACAAGCGCTACGGCCGCGGGCACGGGCCGCTGGACCTCGTCGAGGCGATCCAGCACAGTTGCAACATCTACTTCTACGAGGTGGGCAACCGCGTGGGGGCCCCCCGGCTGTGCCGGTGGTTCAGCATGCTGGGCTTCGACCGCCCGCCGGGAACGGGCCTGCCCGGCGAGAAGCCCGGCACCGTGCCGACCGAGCAGTGGCTCATGGACCGCTACAACCGCCGCTACCGGCCGGGCGACGCGCGGTTCATGTGCGTCGGCCAGGGCCTGCTGACCGCCACGCCGCTGCACCTGGCGACCGCGATGGCGGCCGTGGCGCAAGACGGCGTGATGCTGACGCCGATGCTGGCGCTGGAGGGCGAGACGAGGCAGGTCCGTAGCGACCTGCCGCTGAGCCCCGAGCACCTGCGCACGATTCGGGAGGGGATGTACCGCGTGGTGAACCACCGGCGGGGCACGGCGTGGAAGATCTTCCACGGGCCGGACGTCACCCCGCTGGAGGGCGCGGACGTCTGCGGCAAGACGGGGACGGCGACGACGGCCCCGCAGCGGGTGGACTCCAACGGCAACGGCCGGATCGACCGCGAGGACCGGATCGTCCGCAAGGGCGACACGGCGTGGTTCGTGGGCTTCGCCCCGCGGGACAACCCGCAGGTGGCCTTCGCGGTGGCCGTCGAGTACGTCACCAGCGGCGGCGGGGGCGCCAACGCCGGCCCCATCGCCCGCGAGCTCCTCCGTGCCTGCCGGGAGATGGGATACCTTCGGTAGCCAAGATGCTCGAGACGCTGAGACGATATCTTCGCTACACCAGCTGGCCGATCATCGCGGCGATGATCGCGCTGATGATCCTTGGTGTGCTGGCCATCGACGCCTCCGAGCAGGCGGACCCGCACATGAGGGGCTTCGCGCGCAAGCAGACCATCTTCGCGTGCGTCGCGCTGGGCGCCTTCGTGGCCGCGACCGTCATCCCCTATACCGTGATCGGACGGCTGGCGTATCCGCTGTTCGCGGTGACGCTCGGCCTGCTGGTGCTGGTCCTGTTCCTGCCGGAGACGCGGAACAGCCACCGCTGGATCGACCTGCGGATCGTCAAGGTCCAGCCGTCGGAGATCGCCAAGCTCTCGTTCATCGTCCTGCTGGCGTGGTACCTGCGCATGGGCGATCACTACCGCCGGCTCCGCGGTCTCGCCGTGCCGTTCGTCCTCACCTTCATCCCGATGGGCCTGGTCCTGGTCGAGCCGGACCTGGGCACGGCGCTGCTGTTCCTGCCGACGCTGTACTTCATGCTCTTCATGGCCGGGGCGAAGCTGCGGCACCTGCTGGGGATCGTCGCCGTGGCGACAGTGCTGCTGCTGATGCCGATCCCGCACAAGCTGCCGGCCTCGATGTCCGCCGGGGAGATGCTCGATCGCGAGGCCCTGGCGTACTGGGGGGACCACAAGTCCGGCCGGCTGGTCTCGGCGGCGCCGCTGGTGAAGATGAAGCGTCACCAGGTCAGCCGGATCCTGGGCTGGCTGCG
Source organism: uncultured Planctomycetaceae bacterium (assembly GCA_964385465.1). GTDB lineage: Bacteria > Planctomycetota > Phycisphaerae > SM23-33 > SM23-33 > CAYLPJ01. The sequence continues at coordinate 7,796 of CAYLPJ010000045.1, forward strand.
CCAGGATCAGCAGCGGGTGATCCAGGGGGTGGGCTACCAGCTCCACCAGTCGAAGATGGTGCTCGGCTCGGGGCAACTCGCCGGGCAGGGCCCCGACAGCCCGCTGTACGAGTACTTCCGCATGCTGCCCGACGACCACACGGACTTCATCTTCAGCGTCGTCGGCGGGCGGTGGGGGCTGGTCGGCTGCCTCGGCGTGCTGCTCTGCTACGCGATCATTTTCGTCTTCGGCGTCGAGATCGCCGTCATCACCTACGACGCGTTCGGGCGCCTGCTGGCCGTGGGCGTGCTCGCGCTGCTGCTGACGCAGATCTTCATCAACGTCGGCATGACCATGGGCTTGATGCCCATTACCGGCATGACCCTCCCGCTGGTCAGCTACGGCGGCTCGTCCCTCGTGGTCAACGGCGCGGCGCTGGGGCTGCTGGTGAACGTCGGTCAGCGCAGGCCGATCCTGCTCAGCCGCCGCCCCTTCGAGTTCGGACGGAAGAAGGACAAGCCCCCGGCCCCGTACGGGCCGCTGGGCGATCAGAGCTGGCGACCGGGCGGACAGGCGGCCGTGCCGTCATCCCGCCCACGCTGTCAGCCGGACGTGGCCGCCGGCAGCAGCAAGGCGTAGTAGAGCATCCAGACCAACGCCAGGGCGACGTAGACCGCGCCGACGAGCCAGCATGCCAGCTCGGCGATGCGGTGCCGGGCGCAGACGAGGAAGATCCCCGAGGCCAGGATGAGCGAGCCGAACTTGAACGCCCCCAGCAGGGCAGGGCTGGACAGCATCGGGCGGGCCAGCGGGTTGGCCTCGTGGAAGTGCCCGAGCTCCACGGCCATCAGCGTGAAGACCAGGTCGAAGACCCCCACGATCCAGATCAGCCCCAGCACCAGCATGACCCGGCGCGTGCGAACGTGGCGCAGCGTCGGCAGGCCGATGCCGGCCAGGTCCAGCCAGTCGCGCCCCCTCGCGTCGGGGGGCGTCTCCGCGCGGTCGTCGGGCGGTATCACTGCCATCGCAGAAGCCTTTCGTATTCGGCATCGGCGGCGGGGGGGGCGGTCTTGAGCAGCGGCCACCCATCGCCCCGGCCAGGTGCCGCCGAGCGGACGCTCGCCCTGCCGGACGGGCACGTCGGCTTGCTGACCGTTCGGAAGGCAGCCGGGACCGACGCCGCCGGCGGCCCCGGCCTTCGCGGGCCGGTCGTCTACCTCCACGGCATCCAGTCGCACCCGGGATGGTTTGCCGGCTCGGCCGCCGCTCTGGCCGCCGCCGGGCACGACGTCTACCAGCCCACCCGCCGCGGCAGCGGGGCCGATCAGGTCTCGCCCGGCCACGCCGACTCCGCCGGGCAGCTCCTCGACGACCTCGCCGCTGTCGTGCGCCACGCGGTCGGGGAGAGCGGCGTCGACCGCGTCCATCTCGCCGGCGTCAGTTGGGGGGGCAAGCTCGCCGCCGCGGCGGCCGCGACGGGCCGGGCCGGCGCGCCGGTGGCGTCGCTTACCCTCATCGCCCCGGGCATCGCCCCGCGGGTGGATGTCTCGCCGTGGACGAAGCTGCGGATCGGCCTGTCCCTGCTGTTTCGCCCGTGGGGCCGGTTCGCCATCCCCCTCAACGAGCCGCAGCTTTTCACCGACAACCCCGTGCGGCGCGAGTACATCGCCGCCGACCCGCTGCGCCTGCGACGAGCGACCGCGAAGTTCCTCTGGGCCAGCCGCTGTCTGGACCGCATGATCGCACGCGCCCCCGAAGGCGCCGTCGTCGCGCCGACCACGCTGCTGCTGGCCCAACGCGACCGGATCATCGACAACCCCCGCACCCGGCACGTCGTCGCCCGCCTCACCGCCGGCCGCGCCGAGGTCCGGAGCTTCCCCGCCGCCCACACCCTCGAGTTCGAGCCGGACCCGGCCGCCTTCCACGCCGCCCTCCTCGCCGCCGTCGCCCGAGGGGAGGCCTGAGGATGCCCGTCAACGGCCGATCGGAATGCCGTCTCGATTTTGGCGCCAATAAAGGCATCGCCCGGTCGTACCAAAGGCAGGCATGGGGCGTGATGACGACTCGCGCGGCCATGTCGCGGTGCGGCGGGCCGTCAGGGGGCGGCCCGTCGGGATGCCCAAGGCCCTGACAGGGGACCGACAATGCGTATCCGGCTGATTTGCCCGCGGATGAGCGCTCGCCCGATGGACTCGGCCATGAAGACGCAGATGGCCCCGCCGCTTTCCCTGCTGGTCGTCGGTGCGCTGACCCCGCCGCACCACGAGGTCGAGCTGGCGGACGAGAACGTCGAGCGCCCGGCCTTCGACGACCGCCCGGACCTCGTGGGCATCACGGTGAAGGTGGACACCGCGGACCGGAGTTGGGACATCGCGCGGCGGTACCGGGCACGAGGGGTGCCGGTGGTCGTCGGCGGCGTTCACGCCGCGGCCTGCCCCGACGCATGTCTCGCGCACGCCGACGCCGTGGTCATCGGAGAGGCCGAGGGACTGTGGGAGAAGGTCCTCGCCGACGCCTCGGCCGGCCGGCTGCGGCGCGTCTACCGCCACGACCGCCCGCCGGACCTGAGCCGCACTCCCGTGCCGCGATGGGAGCTACTGGCCGGCAAGAACTACCTGATGACCAACACGCTGACGGTCAGCCGCGGTTGCCCTTGGCGGTGCGAGTTCTGCTACAACAGCGTCCCGGGGATCGCCTCGCGGTTCCGGGCCAAGCCGATCCGCAACATCCTTCGCGAGATCGAGTCGCTCGGCGCTCGGCACGTGATGTTCATCGACGACAACCTCATCGGCGACAGGCGTTTTGCCCGCGACCTGTTGCGGGCGCTGCGTCCGCTGGGAATCACGTGGCACGCCGCCGTGTCCGCCGACGTCGGCCGGGACGCGGCGCTGCTGGACCTCATGTGCGAGTCCGGGGGGCAGAGCCTGTTCATCGGCTTCGAGACGGTCAACGAACGCAACATCCGCGCCTGCGGGAAGAGGCAGAACAAGGTCTCCGAGTACGACCGGACGATCGCCCGGATCCACGAGCGAGGCATGATGGTCAACGCCAGCATCGTCCTGGGCTTCGACCACGACGAGCCCGACGTGTTCGACCGGACCTGCCGCTGGCTGGTTTCCCGCCGGGTCGAGACGATGACGGCACACATCCTCACGCCGTACCCCGGTACCGCGTTGCACCGGCGGTTGCAGGCGGCCGGGCGGATCGTCGACCGCGATCTCCGACACTACACGACGTCGCGCGTGGTCTTCGAGCCGGCGGGGATGTCCGCCGAGGAGTTGGAGGCCGGCTACCGACGCCTGTACGATGAGTTCTACTCGTGGGCCAACATCCTCCGCCGTGTGCCCGTTCACCCGCGCCAGCGCCGGGCGTTCCTGGTCTTCAATCTGCTGTACCGCAAATACGGCCGCTACCTCGCCCCCCTCGGGCGCGTGCGCCTGATGAACGCCCTCGGCCGCGCCGCCTACCGCCTGTCCTACGGCGGGGTCCGGCGGCAGGTCAGGCGAGCCGTGCCGCCCGGTGCGCTTGCCGGCGGACAGGCACGAGGTCCGGTGGCTGCACGATCGGCTTGGGGGGAGCCCGCCTACCGCGCCTGGCCGTAGCCGGTGCTCTTCCAGACCACCTTGGAACCGCGGCGGAGCTTGGTCAGGGAGAGGATCAGGCACCAGGCGGTGACCAGGCTGCCCGGGAGGTAGGTCCAGAAGAGGCTCGCCCGGGCCTCGATCAGGCGGTAGTAGCGGCCGATCACGCTGAGCTGCATGCCCGTGCTGACGGCCCCGACGCCCGTCAGGAGCCACCACGGCCAGGCCGGCGCCGCGCCGGCGGCAAGGCCGATCAGCCCGCCGAGCAGCCCGGCATAGGGCATCACGCCCATGAACAGCACCAACGTCAGCGAGGCCGTCAGCCGCCCCGGGGTTCCGAACGTGCCGTAGAAGATCCGGCTCCACCCGCGGACGATCTGCTTCAGCGACGTGTACATCCGCACCACGTACAGCCCCGTGCCCCGGACAACCCGCAACCGCCGGCCGGACTCCTTCACCAGCCTCGCCATGTGCATGTCCTCGTTCAGGCGGTCCTTGACGGCCTCGTGCGTGCCGATGGCCTCGTAGACCTCCCGCCGGATGAGGATGAACGCCCCGTTGGCGTAGGCGTTGGGGCGTGCGGGGTCGTTGACCTTGTCCGGGCGGAACCAGATCATCATCACCCCGCCGCAGACCGGCTGGACGACGTTCTCCCAGAACCCCTTCGTCTCGAGCTTGGGCAGGACGCTGAGCAGGTCGGCCTCGGTGTCGAGTGCGTACTGCATGGCCGTCGAGAGCGTTCGGCGGGAGAGCTGGCGGCAGTCGGCGTCGAGCATGCAGATCCACTCGCCGTCCGTCGTGGCGATGCCCTGCTGCATGGCGTTGTTCTTGCCGCACCAGCCATCGGGCAGGTCCTGGATGTTCACCAGGCGCAGGCGGGCGTTCTCGGCGGCGATCCGCGAGACGATTTCGGCCGTGGCGTCCTGCGAGCGGTCGTTGCAGACGACCATCTCGAAGTCCGGGTAGTCCTGGTCGAGCATGGTTCGCACGCAGGTCTCGATGCAGCCTTCCTCGTCTTTGGCGGCGACGAGTACGCTGATCCTCGGCGGCTCGGGCGGCGGGCCGGGGCTGTCCGGCGTGAGGAGGACCGCGGTCCGCTTCTCCCGGGCGATCATCAGGTGGCGGGTTGCCCAGATCAGCGCGGGCAGGCCTGCCAGCACGGTGAGGACTATGGCCAGGGCGGTCATGAGCGGTCTCCGGCTTCGCCGTCCCGGTGGGCGGCGAGGGCAGCGGCGAGGACCTCGCGAACTGCGACGTGGTGGCTGCGGGCGGCGGCCTGGCAGTCGGCGAATTCCGGGGAGACCGTCCTCAGGCCGTCGCCCCCCGTGCCGATCTTCACGCGAACCGGGCCGTAGGGCGTCTCGACGGTCTCGTGGCGGCGGGCCAGGGCGATGCGGTTGCAGGTGTGGCGCCGGACGCCGAAGGTGGTCGTCTCGGCGAAGAGCAACCGCTGGGCCTCGTCGGCGTCGGCCGGGGCGCACAGGGCCGACAGCGTCCAGGCCGGGCGCGACTTCTTCATGACGATCGGCGTGGCCCAGGCGTCCAGGCAGCCGGCGTCGAGAAGCCGCTCGATGGCGGAGCCGAGCATCTCGCCGGTGGCGTCGTCGATATTGGCGGCCAGCTCGACGAGCGTCTCCCCGGTGGCGTCGGCGCGTTGGTCGCCGAGGAAGACACGGAGGATGTTGGGTACGGCCTCGCCGTCCCGCGTGCCCGCACCGTGGCCGATGGCGTCGATCCGCATCGCCGGTGGGGGGCCGTAGCCCTCGGCCAGCGTGGTCAGCACGGCCGCGGCGGTGGGGGTGGTGGCCTCGCCGGCGGCGGGGCTCTGCTGCGTGGCGGCGCCGACAAGAAGCCGGGCGGTTGCGGGGGCCGGCACCGGCAGCGTGCCGTGGGCGCACTCGATCTGCCCGCTGCCGACGGCGATCGGCGAGCAGAGCACGCGGTCGACGTTCAGCAGTTCCAGCGCGACGCACGCGGCCACGACGTCCACGATGCTGTCCACCGCGCCGACCTCGTGGAAGTGGACGGCCTCGACGTCGACGCCGTGAACGGCGGCTTCGGCAGCGCCCAGCCGGCGGAAGACCCGCTGGGCCCGGTCGGCGGCCCGGTCGGGCAGGCCCGCGGTCCGGATCAGCTCCAGGATCTCCGTCAGCGAGCGGTGGGTGTGGTGGTGCCGGTGATGGCTCTCGCGGTGCTCGCGGTGCTCGTGGTGGTGCTCGTCGGCGTCGCGCCCGTGCTCGCGGACGACGAAGCGCACGCCGGCCAGGCCGCCGCGGCGGACATTCTCGACGGCGAGCTCGACGCCCTCGAGGCCGAGCCTGGCGACCTCGGCGCGGAGGGCGTTGAGGTCGGCCCCGGCGTCGAGAAGGGCGGCGACGATCATGTCTCCGCCGCTGCCGGCGAAACAGTCAAAGAAAGCGGTGGGCATGGAGAATTCCTTACGGCTGACGTGGGGGAAGCTTAGGCCCGAGGCGGCAAGAATGCAAGTTGTCGGCCGCCCCGGCGGGCGCTACGATATGGGCGCGAAGGTGGGATCAGGGGAGGGCGGACACGTTTTTTTCGCCCGTTAGTGAATTCGGACCCTCCCCGGTCCGATCTGGTAACTGGCAGGCCCGTGCATGTCACCTCAGCGGGCCCTGCCTGCGTGAAGAATTCGCCGCTCGCAACAAAGGAATCTGGCATGGTTACGGTTACGGATGACTGTGTGGAATTCTCCTTCTATCGACCCGGCGCCCGGGCCGTGCACATCGCCGGCGACTTCAACGACTGGCGAACCGGCGAACTGGCCATGACCGACGTCGGGGGGGGCAACTGGACCGCCCGCATGCGGCTGCCCGCCGGCGAGTTCCGCTTCCGATACTGCGCCGACGGCGAGTGGTTCGCCGACTACGCCGCCTTTGGCGTCGAGCCCGGCCGCTTCGGCCTCGACAGCGTCCTCCGCGTCGACCAGCCGACGCTGCGTCTGGCGTCGGCCGCTACCGCCCGCGAGACCGCCGTCGCCTGAGACCCGAAGGCTTCGGCAGGCGGCCGGCTCAGCCGCTGCCGGCCTCCTCGGGGCCCTCGTCGCCCGCGTTCGCGGTCGATCCGGAACCGCCCTCCGCCTCCTCCTCGTCCTGTCCCTGCTCCTCGTTCGCCTCGGGCGGGCGGGCCTGGTCGGGCTGCCCGGACGCGGCCTTGTCGCCGATCCGCAGCTCCTCGACCTTCGGCAGGGCCTTGAGGCTCTCGAGCCCGAAGACCTCCAGGAACCGTCGCGTCGTGCCGTACAGCATCGGCCGGCCGAGAATCTCCGCCCGCCCGACGATCTTGACCAGTTGCTTCTCCATGAGCTTGCGGAGGACCTCTCCGCAGGCGACCCCGCGGATGGCCTCGACGTCCGCCCGCAGGATCGGCTGGCGATAGGCCACGATGGCCAGCGTCTCCAGCGCGGCCTGGGACAGGCGCGACTCGCTCCGCGTCCGCACGAGCCGGCCGACCACGTCGTGGTACTCCGGGATCGTCATCATGCGGTAGCCCCCCGCGATCGATTCGATCCGGAACGTGCAGCCCATCCGCTCGTACCGCTCGTTCAGCCTGGCCACGGCGGCCTTGACCTCCCGCCGGCCGGGAAGCTCGGCCACCTGGGCCAGCTTCGCCGGCGACAGCGGCGTGTCGCTCGAGAAGAGGACGGCCTCGACGACAGCGGCGATCTCCTCGTCGGCGGGTGCGGGGGGGTGCTGGTCGTCGGCATCCTCGCTCGCGGGGGCCTTCTCCGGCTCGGCCGGTGAATCCGCCGGGGGCGGCGCTTCGGCGGGATCGGCCTGCTCGGAGGTTGCGGGCGTGGGGGTCTCTGCGTTGTCGGTTGGCTCTTCCATGAGTTGTCCGGCCTGGGAGGTTTCTCTCGGTCGTTGCGGGCGCCGCGCGGGCGTCAGGTCGCGCACGGGCGGTAGAACTGTTTCGGCGGCCGGCCGATCGTGTGCGTCAGCTCGCCGATCTTCTCGATGCGGCAGGTGATGGTCTCCCCGCCGGCCAGCAGCTTGCCCGTGGCGGCGCCGACGCCCGACGGCGTGCCGGTCGCGATGACATCCCCGGGCGTCAGCGTCATCAGGTGGCTGCAGAAGGAGACGATCTCGGCGACGGTGTGGATCATCCGCCCGGTGTGGGACTGCTGGCGGACGTCGCCGTCGACGGCGAGCTCGATGGCCAGCTCCTGCGGGTCGCCGACCTCGTCGGCGGTAACCAGCCACGGCCCCATCGGGCAGAAGCCGTCGGCCCATTTGCCGTGCAGCCAGTCGAAGAAGGCGTCCTTGGGCCTCTCGGCGCGGCCCTGGGCATGGGTGACCGAGCGGGCGGAGACGTCGTCGGCGATCGTGTAGCCTGCGACGTGGCCGAGGGCGTCCTTGACGGGCACCCTCGACGCCGGGCTGCCGATCACCGCGGCCAGCTCCACCTCGTGGTCCACGTCGCGGCTGAACGCCGGCCAGGGGACCTGCGCGCCGGGCCCCGCGACCGCGGTGGCGGGCATGAGAAAGGGCCGCGGCGTGGTGGTCCGGCCGGGCGAGTCCGGCATGGCGGCGTCACGGCTGCATTCGTCGTGGTGGGCGAGGTAGTTGACCGCCAGGCCGAGGACCTTCGGCGGGTGGGGTATGGGCGCCTTGAGCGTGACCCGCTCTGACGGCAGGAAGACCTTGCCTTCCTCGATCAGTGACTCGATCCGCCGGACGGCGGGCTTGAGCGCCTCGTCGACGACGGCTTCCTTGCCGGTGGCCGCCTTGGTCAGCTCGGCGATCCGCCGCAGCGAGCTCCGCCCGGCCTGGAGGGCGGCCAGGAGGCTCTGCGGTGCCTCGGGCCAGACGGTGGGCACGTCGAGGATCCCTGCCTCGGTCACGGCGCCGTAGGACGGCCTCTTGCCGATGTCGTAGCTCGCCAGCTTCATGGGCTCACCTCGTCCGGTCGATCCGCGGTGCGGGCTGGCGAGCATAGCGGCAGAGGCGTGGGGATGCAACGGCGCTGCGGAGAGTTGCCCAGAGCCCGCGCCGGCGGGGGGCGTCCGGCGGAGGCTAGGAGCGCACGGGCACCGAGAAGGTGAAGGTGGCGCCCTCGCCGGGGGTGGACTCGACGGTGATGTCCCCGCCCATGGCGCGGGCGATCTCGCGGCAGACGGCCAGGCCAAGCCCGTGGCCGCAGTTGCGGTCGCCCTGGTCGCAGCAGGTGGTGAAGAACGGCTCGAAGATCCGCTCGAGGTGCTCGGGGTCGATGCCCACGCCGTTGTCGCCGACGCGGAAGATCACGTCGTGGTCGTCCACCTCGGCCGACAAATCGATGCGCCTGGAACGGTCGGTCTTCAGCACCGCGTTGCGGGCATTGAGCAGGAGATTGAGCAGGACGTGCTGGAGCCGGACCTTGCACGCGGAGACCGTCGCCCCGTCCGGGGCCGAGACGGTCAGCTCGATGCCGTCCCGCTCGGGTCGCCGGCCGATGGCGAGAACGGTCTCGCCGAGAAGGTCCGCCAGGTCGAGCTCGTCGACGGCGCTGGGGCTGTTGCGGGTCAGGCCGAGGATGGCCTGGCAGATGTCGCTGGCCTGCCGGCCGGTCTCGGCGGCGCGGGCCAACGCCTTGTCCACCAGGGCGGGATTCTTGCGTGCCAACTGCGCGTAGTTGATGATGGGGGTGAGGATGTTGTTGAACTCGTGGGCGACCATGGCGGTCATGGTCCCCAGCGAGGCCAGCCGCTGAGTGTGGGCGAGCTGCCCCCGAAGGGCGTCGACCTGCCCGTTGAGCCTCTCCAGCTCGGCCGCGGCGGTGAGGGCATTGTCTCCGGCTTCGCCGGGGCTGCCCTGGCTGTCTCCGGCGGCGCGGCGGGCTTGCGAGAGGGCGGCCTGGAGGCTGCGGTTCTCCGCCTCGAGGCGAGCCAGGCGCTCGGCATGCGGAACATCATTGGTACCGGCGGCTTCGGTCACTTCCGGAAGACCTCTTGCCAAGGGACTTGCCTCTCGCTATCTGGGAGCCCGACGGGTCGCATCCACCGTTGTTATCGGTCCGGGCATGGGAAAACTTAAGCTCTCGAACCGGGGATTCCCCGACATTGAATAAGGACAGCGAGTGGACGCCCAGACGGCCCTCAATATGCTGCTGGACCTCGCCGAGGAGGCCGACATCGCCGTCCGGCGCGTCCCCGGTGCCGCCGGCGAGGGCGACCACCCGGGCGGGGCGCTCGTGCGCCTCAAGGGGCGCGAGATCCTCTTCCTCGATCCCGCGGCTCCCCTGACCGACCAGGCCGAGGCCGTCGCCGCCGCTCTCCGCGGCCGCGAGATCGTCGAGGACCGCTACCTGCCCCCCGAGCTCCGCCGTCTCATCGACGGCGAGGTGTGAGCAGGCCTCGAGGCGGGAGCTTCTTTGCTGGCATGTCGCCCGATTCGCCGTATGCTTAGTGTGTGTCGTCGGAGCGTCTGTCGGCAGGTCGCCCGGGAGACCCGACGGCGACGGCTTTCATGCGGAGCGTGTGCAATGCGCCACGGACGCACAGCCAGGCCCGCCGTACCCGCCGCCGGCAGGCAGCGTTCGTTCGCCCGCCTGCTGCTGACGATGGCGGCGGCCGGGGCGGCATGGCTTCTGTCGGCGGGGGCCTCCGCGGCATCGAACAGCACCACCGCATCCGCCCCCGCCGGGCGCCAGCCTCGCGTCCTGGTGCTCCAGTCCTACAGCCACGGCTTCTCGTGGAGCGACAACGTCGGCTCCGGCATCCATTCGGTGTTCGACGAACGGGCCCACGAGGTGGAGCTGTGCTGCGAGTTCATGGACGTCAAACGGGTCTACACGCCGCAGTACCTGGAGGCCTACAAGAGCTTCCTGGCCGCCAAATACGCCGGACGCCGCATCGACGTGATGATCTGCTGCGACGACCACGCGCTGGATTTCGCCCTCGGACGCGGCGCCGAGCTGTTCCCCGACGTCCCGATCGTCTTCTGCGCCGTCAACGACTACCGCCCCGAGGCCGCGCCCCCCGGCCGGGAGATCACCGGGGTCATGGAGACCCTCGATATCCGGGCCACGCTGGAGGTCGCCCTGCGCCTGCACCCGGGCACGCGGGAGGTCGTGGTCATCACCGACCGCACGCGGACGGGCCTGGCGCTGCGGCGCCAGGCCGAGGCCGCCTTCGCCCCCTACGGCGGACGCCTGGAGTTCCGCTACCTGGAGCACCTCACGCCGGCGCGTCTGAAGCGTGAGGTCGCGGCGCTGAAGCCCGGCACGATCGTCTTGCCCTTCATCTTCAGCCGCGACGAGGCCGGGCGCGCCTTCTCCCACGAGAAGAACCTGCAACTGCTCGCCAGCAGTTGCCCGGTGCCCATCTACAGCGTCTGGGAGTTCTACCTCGGCCACGGGATCGTCGGCGGCAAGCTCACGCGCGGGCGGATGCACGGCCGGGCCGCGGCGCGGATGGCGATGGCCGTGCTGGCCGGTCAGCCGGCGTCGGAGATCCCGGTCCTGGCCGGTCGGACGAACACGTACATGTTCGACTACCGCCAGTTGAAGCGGTTCAACGTGGCCGGCTCTTCCCTGCCGCCGGGCAGCGTGGTGACGCATCGTCCCGTGTCGCTGTACGAGGAGCACGCCGCATGGTTCTGGGCCGCCGGCGGGGCGATCGTCGTGCTCTCGCTGGCGGTCGTGGGGCTGGTGGGCAACATCGTCCGCCGCCGCCGGGCCGAGCAGGCCCTCCGCGAGAGCGAGCGGCGGTATCGCAGCCTCGTCGAGTCCGCACCGGTCGGGCTGGTCGTCCACCGGCATTGGGCGATCGTGTACGCCAACGACACGGCCGCGGAGATCCTCGGCGTGGCGGACGCCGAAACGCTGGTCGGCCGATCCCTTCACGACTTCATCCCGCCGGAGGCCAGGGACCGCGTGGCCGATGAGCTCGCGCGGATCCAGGCCACGTCCCAGCCCATCCCCAGCACGGAAGACCGCATCCGGCGCGAGGACGGCACGGTGGTGAGCGTGGCCGTCTCGGCGGCGGCGGTGACGTTCCGGGGTGCCCCGGCGGTGCAGACGATCCTGCTGGACATCACCCGCCGCAAGGCCCTGGAGGAGCAGCTCCGCCACGCACAGAAGATGGAGGCCGTCGGGCACCTCGCCGGCGGGGTCGCCCACGACTTCAACAACCAGTTGACGGTGATCAGCGGCTACTGCGATCTGGCGCTGGGGGGAGGGGGACTCGACGCCGAGACCAGGGCGTCGCTGGGGGAGGTCCGCCGCGCCGCCTCGCGGGCCAAGGAACTGACCGCCAAGCTCCTGGCCTTCGGGCGCAAGCAGGTCCTCCGTCCCGAGCGGCTGGACCTGCACGAGGAACTTCTCGCCATGCGCGAGCCGCTGACGCGGATGGTCGGCGAGGACGTCGAGATCGCCCTCCGCAGCCGCCCCGCCGAGGCGACCGCCGAGCTCGATCCGGGGCAGTTCGAGCAGGCCGTCATCAACGCCGTCATCAACGCCCGCGACGCCATGCCCGAAGGCGGGCAGGTGACGATCTCGGCGACCGCCCGCGAGGGCACCGTGCCCGGCTCGGCCCCGCAGGACCGGACGCCGGCCGGGAGCCACGTGGAAGTCACCATCGCCGACGAAGGCTGCGGCATGGACGCCGAGACGCTCGATCGCGTCTTCGAGCCCTTCTTCACCACCAAGGACGTCGGCAAGGGGACGGGGCTGGGCCTGGCGATGGTGTACGGGTTCGTCACCCAGAGCGGCGGGACGGTGGAGATCGACAGCACGCCCGGCGAGGGCACGGTGGTGACGATGCGATTCCCCGCCGCCGGCGATGAGGTGACCCATCAGGACCGGCCCCCGGAAGAGCCCGCCGAGTTGGAGCGGGGCAACGAGGCCGTTCTGGTCGTCGAAGACGAGCCGGCCGTGCGGGAGTATGTCGTCCAGGCCCTCCGGAGGCTCGGCTACGAGGTCCGCAGCACCGGCGTGCCCACCGACGCGCCCGGCCTCGCCCGCGATGGCGGCCGGGAGATCGACCTGCTGCTGACCGACGTCGTCATGCCCCGGATGGGCGGCGTCGAGCTGGCCGAGCGATTGATCTGCGAACACCCCGGCCTGGCCGTGCTGTTCATTTCCGGGCACGCCAACCATCGGCGTGACGGCCGGCGCCGCCTGCCGCCCGACGCCCCGCTGCTCCGCAAGCCGTTCACCGTCGAGGCGCTGGCCGCCGCCGTCCGGCGGGCCCTTGCCGGGCGGGCCGACTCGGTATCCTGATCGCGCCCGCCGGCGTCACGCCGTCACCGCCGGCGGGGGCAGTTCGCGGTGGATTTCATCGGCGCGGTAGCCGAAGCCCGGCCCCCGGATCGTCGAAAGATCGACGCAGCCGTCGCGGCGCGTATAGAGCCCCGGATGCACCTCGGCTTCGGCCAGCGAGGCCAGGGGGTAGAACTGCATCCCGTTGGTCTCCACGCCCATGATCGTCCCGGCGTGGGCGGCCAGGCGGCAGTGGGGGACCTGGGCGAGCATCGGATTGGTCAGGTCCTGGACCATCAGCGTCATGCCATGCGCCTTGGCCCAGCAGAGCGTCAGCAAGGCCCCGGTCTGGGTTTTGCATGTCTTCAGCGCCACGCCCGTCCAGCCCAGCGACCGCCCGAGGCGCACCAGGCGCCAGTCGTGAGCGCTCTCGTCCATGAACAGCGGCTTGCGGGCGGAGACGCCGTGGACGTCGATCCGGTTGGCATCCAGGTCGTACGGGAACGGCTGCTCGACGTACAGGATCATCCCGTAGACCCGGGGCTGCTCCACGAGGAGCCGGTCCAGGATCCCGTTGACGTAGGCCGGCTCGGTTACCGTGCAGTTGAAATCGCTGGTCAGCCAGAGCACGCCCTCGTCGATGCCCATCCGCCCGACGCGGACCAGGCGGTCGTAGTCCCACGCCGCGTCGTTCCCGCGGAGCTTGACCTTCAGGCAGGTCAGGCCGTCCCGGCGAATCCAGTCCCGCAGCAGCACGGGATAGCCGTCCGCCGGCTCCTCGCCGGTCAGGTCGGACTCGTCGACCGCGTCCTTCCCGCCCACCAGGTGCCAGGCCGGGAGCCTCTCCGGCGGGTCGGCGACCAGGAAGTCCGCCGGGTACCGTCCGGCGAAGGACACGGCGGCCCCATCGGCGGGGGTCAGCCAGCCGGCCAGGTCCGTGGAGAGGTACTCCCCCGTGTAGGTCTCGTAGACGTCCCGTCCGACCAGCCGGCCGAACGCGTCGTGGAGGGCGATGTCGAACGCCGAGCAGCAGACCAGCGCGGCCAGGTGGGGCATGGGGTGGTCGAGCCCCTCGTTGAACGCGGCCCGCAGCGGCTCCAGGCGGTCGGCGAGGAAGGCGGCCCCGACCTCCATGGCGTGTCCGGCGCGTTCGAACCGCGCCCACTCGGCGGTGAGTGTCCGGCAGAAGGCGACCAGGGCGTCGTGGCGGGCCTCGTAGCTCAGGTCGCAGGGCCAGACCCACTGGACGCTCAGGGGCGTCTCGCCCCAGCCTTCGGCCCGCCGGCCGTCGGCGGACTCGACGGTGACCCGCACGCGGGCGCAGGTCACCTTGGTGGTGACCTCGGGGCCGAACTTCAGCGGCACGCGGGTTTCGATCGGCAGGAGGTACAGCTCGGCGGCGACGGGGCGGATGTCGGTCGGCTTGGGCATGGTTCGCGGGCTCCGGTCAGCGGGATCGGTCATCGGCGCGAGAGCTTCTCGTATTCCTCGTTATAGATCAGGCAGCTCTCGACCGGCGTGTTCGGCGGGATGTGGTTGCCCACGGCCAGGAAGAAGCCCGGGCACGCCTTGCCGATGTCCATGCAGCGGCGGACCTCGGTGCGGATCTGCTCGGCCGTGCCGCGAAGCAGCACCCGCGTATCGGCATTGCCGATCAGCGCATGGGTTCGTCCGAACCGCTCGGCCGCGCGGGCCAGGTCCGTCAGGGGCTCGAAGACGAAGCCGTGGACGCCGCAGGCGGCGATGTCGTCGAGGAACTCGGTGTAGTTGCCGTCGGACGTATACAGGACCTTCTTGCCGCTGTCTGCCAGGGGAGCGTAGAACCGCTTGTAGTTGGGGAACACGTAGGTGCGGTACCAGTCCGGCGGCAGGAAGGGCCCCTCGGTCCAGACGATGTCGTCGTGGCTCATCACCACGGGCACGTCGGCGTCGGCGAGCGCCTCGTAGTACTGGAGGATCCACGAGGCGTAGCGGTTCGTCAGGTCGCCGAAGGCCTCGAGGTCCACCCCGGCGGCCAGCAGGAGCGTGTCCCACCCGAGCAGGTCGATCAGCCCGGAGATGCAAGTGATGTAGATGCCGGTCATGTGGACCATGTCCGGCCAGGCCTCGCAGTTGGCGCGGTAGGCGTCCTCGAAGCGTTTCGTGGTGGCGGCGCGGTCGATGGGGCCGAAGGTCTCCCAGGGGTCGAAGGCCAGGGCGTCTTCCGGTTCGGCGAACAGGGCGGACCGCTGCTCGTCGAAGTCCACGCCGCCGTCGGCGTAGGCGCAGTGGCCCATGCGGCTTCGCACGTCCTGGAACTCCCCGCCGCCGATGTGGGTGGCCCACCAGAGGTCGAAGCTCCACGCCTTGACGAATGCCCGCTGTGCCCGTCGCTTGACGTCCTGCGGACTGTCGTGCGTGACCGCTATGCCGGTCACCTCCGACAGCAGTGCCCAGTGCCCGCAGGCCGAGTATTCCGTCCGCGGAACCCGCGGGGGCATCCGAAGCTCCAACGCCGCCATGCCGTCCTGAAAGCTCATCCGCACGCTCCCTGTGCCTCGCCGCCTCGGCTCCCGCGGCGACGCCCGGAGTATACCCGCGCCGCGACCCGCTGGCCAGCGAGGCCGGGTTTGCGGTATGCTGCGGGGACCATGGCCAGACCCGTCGGACAGCGCGAAATGGAGAACCTGCGGCGCCTGCTCGATATGGCCCGCGCCGAGGACCTCGGCGCCGGCGACGTCACGGCCGCGCTGCTGCCGGAAAACCTCGCGGCGGAGGGGCAGTTCGTCGCGCGCGAACCGCTCGTGTTCTGTGGGGGCTTCTTCCTCCACGCGATCGCCGACGCGTACGACTTGGGCATCCGCACGAACGTGGCCGTCGCCGACGGCGAGCGCGTCGAGCCCGGCGCCGAGCTCGCCCGATGGACCGGCCCGGCCCGCTCGGTGCTCTCGGCCGAGCGGGTGGCGCTGAACTTCCTCCAGCGGCTCGGCGGCGTGGCGACGACCACCGGCCGGTACGTCGACGCCGTCGCCGGGACGGACGCGGCCATCCTGGACACGCGCAAGACCACGCCGGGCTGGCGGGACCTCGAGAAGTACGCCGTCCGCGTCGGCGGGGGGACCAACCACCGCCGCGGGCTCCACGACGCGATCCTCATCAAGGACAATCACCTTGCCGCCCTCGCCCGGGCCGGCAGCGACGACGCCCTCGCCGACATCGGCCGCGCCCTCGCCGACGCACGCCGCCGACTCGGCCCCGACGGGTTCGTCGAGATCGAGGTGGACACGCTGGTCCAGCTCGACAAGGCCCTGACGCTGCCCGTGGACATCGTGCTGCTGGACAACATGCCGCCGGGCGACCTCGCCGAGGCCGTTCGCCGCCGCGATGCCGCGGGCCTCCGCGGACGCGTGGCGCTGGAGGCCTCCGGCGGCATCACGCTGGAGACCGTCGCCGAAGTTGCCGCCGCCGGGGTGGACCGCATCTCCGTCGGCGCCCTGACCCACTCGCCCGCCGCCGTGGACATCGCCCTGGACGTCCGGCTGTCATGACCGACGCTGACCGCATCCTCGCCTTGCTCTACGACCGCCGCGAGGGCTACACCGCCCTGACGGAACTCGCCCGCGCCGCCGGTGTCGGCATCCCGGGCGTCAAGAAGGCCCTGGACGCTCTCGCCCGCGGCGGCCAGCAGTTCGAATGGTCGCCCTCGACGGGTGTGCGGCTCTCTCGCCCGGCGAAGCCGACGCCGCACCTCATCGAGCGGGACCTCGCCACGCACCGCGTGGGTCGTCACGTGATCTGCTTCGACGAGGTCGCCTCGACCAACGACGTCGCCCTCGATGCCGCCGGCCAGGGGGGCGCCGACGGCCTGGCCGTCCTCGCCGAGGCCCAGACCGCCGGGCGCGGGCGCCTCGGCCGACGGTGGCTCAGCCCGCCGGGGGCCAACATCCTGCTCTCCACGCTGCTGCTGGACTCGCCCCCCGACCAGCCGCCCGCCGAGGGGCTCACCATCGCCGCCGGCCTGGCCGTCTGCGAGGCGATCGAGACCAGCGGCGCTACCGACGCGGAGGTGAAGTGGCCCAACGACGTGCTCGTCGACGGCCGAAAGGTCGCCGGCGTGCTGATCGAGACCCGCCGCACCGCCGGCGAACGGGCGGCCGCGGTCGGTATCGGCGTCAACGTCAACGCCGCCCCGCCGGCCGAGCGGGTAGACGCCCCCGCGACCTGCCTGGCGGACGTCCTGGGCTCACCGGTGGAGCGCGTGGACGTCGCCTGCGAGCTGCTGGGGCGGCTGGATGGGTGGGTGGCCCGGCTCGCGGCCGGACAGACCGACCTGCTCCATCGGCGGTTCGTCGCGCGGTGCCGGATGATAGGCCGGCGCGTCACGGTCGCGGTCGGCCCGCACCGGTACACCGGGCGCGTGCTCGACGTCGACCCTGCCGCCGGGCTGGTGCTCCAGGACGACGAGGGGGCCACCTGCCGCCTGCCGGCCGAGGGCGCGACCATCCTGCCATGAGACCCGTGGCCGTGGACAAGCTGTTCGTGGGCGGCCTGTCGGCGGCGGCGACCGTCTGCACGGCGTCGCTGGTGGTGCTGTGGTCGCTTCACTTCGACGCGGCGGGCACGAGCGTCCTCCGCGTGCCGGCGGCGATGGCCCTGGCGATCTGGCTGACCGCCCGTCTGCCGGGCAAGGCCGCCCGGCTGCTCCAACGCCTGCTGGGGGCGATGAACGTCGCGGAGGTGCGGTCGGTCGAGCTGGCGCTCGGGGCCGTGGCCCCGGTCGGCCGACAGGAGCTGACGTCCCTGATGCGCCTGCTGGCCGCCGCGGCCGCGCTGACGGCGGCGGGGGGGCTGCTCAGCGTGGGCGCCGTCTACCTCGCCGCGGGCGTCAAGCCCTGGCTGGCCCGACACGCCTTCGCCTGGGACCCCGCGGTGTGGGCTGTCCTGAAGCTGCTGATCGAGACGGCCGGCCTTGTGCCGCTGGCCGCCGGCGTGTGTCTGACGTTCCTGGTCACGCTGCTGATCCGCCGCGGCTCGGGGCGGGACCTCTACGCCTCGGTCTTCCGGGAGTGGTTGGCCGGGGCCGCGGCGGGCCTGGCGCTCGCCGCGGGCCTGTGGTGGACGGGGGCCGACGCGCTGGGCGTGGCGGTCGTCTCGGCGGTGGCGCTTCTTGCCGGCGGCGGGGTCGTCATCCAGCGGGGCGAGTTGACCGTCCGCCCCCGCCGCACGCTGCCGCCGGTGGCCTCGCCGTCCTCGCAGTTGGCGCGCAGGGCCTGGATCGCCGCGTGCTTCGCCGCCCTCGCCGCCGGCCTGGCCATCCAGATGCGCCTCCTGCGGGACGTTTACGGCATCGGCCTGGGCGGGCAGGCGCTGTGGGTGGCGGCGTCGCTGTGGGGGCTGCTTCGATTTGTCACCGTCGCCGACGCCAAGAGCCGGCCCCCGGGCGAGGCCCAGGGGCTCGGCGCCACCGTCGGCGTGTTGTTCGGGTTCGTGCTCCAGTGCAGCCTGGCGTTTCTCGGGCTGACCGGCGGGGGCATTGCCGTCGTCGCAGCCCTGCTGGCGGCGGGGGCCCAGGCGCCGCTGCTGGCGATGGCCGCCGTGCTGATCTCCCGCCACCGTCGGACGTTCGCAATCGCCGGCGGCCTGGCCCGGGAGTACCTCGCCCTGGCAGGGCTGGGCCTGGCCGGGGGGTGGCTGGCCTACATGGCGGCCGGGGCGGCCTCGGCGGCGGTGCCGGTCGGTGCCGTCGCTGCCCTCGCCGGTCTGGTGGCCGCGGCGGTACGCTGCATCGCCCGCGCCCGGCGCCGCGGGGAGCCCGTGCGATGGGCGGCGCTGGGCGCCGTGCTGGTCTGCTCGGCCGGGGCCGCGCCGCTGCTTGCGCTGCGGGGCCGACCGGACATCACCGCCGGTGTGTGGCTGACGGCCTCGGCGGGATCATCGCGAGCGGACCCGGGCGCCGCAGCGGCGCCCGGCGTGCTCTGCGGCTCGGGTTGGCGGAGCGAGGCGATCACCGCGCGGCTCCGTCGCATGCTCGCATCCCGCGGCGGCGTGTGGCGGGTGGTCGCGGCCTGCGCCGCGGACATCCCGGACCGCCTGCCCGAGGAGATGGTCCTGTCACCGGCGCACCCGGATCCCACGGCGACGAGAGGGCTCGACGTCGCCGGGGCGGCGGGGACGTGGCGGTCTCTGCCGGATGCGGTGGAGCTCGAGACCCAACGGTTCGACGGGTTGCTGCTGAGCCCGCTGGCGGCCGACCATCCGGAGGCATGGCGATGCTATGCCCCCGGCGTGCTGGCCCGATGCGCGGCGGCCCTGCACCGCCGGGGGGTGCTGATCGTCCGGGCCCGCGCGCGGGATGCGGGGACGCTGGTATCGGTCGCGGCGAGCTTCGCCCGTCAGGTCCCCTCCGGCCGGGCCGTGCTGGACGTGCGCGGCGGCGCGGCCGAGCTGCTTCTGGCGGGGCCCCGGCCGTACCTGCTCCCGCCGCCGACCGACGACGCCCTGGTGACGGTGCCTCTGGCGACTTTCTTCGAGCGTGCAGGCAGGAGGCCGCCCCGGCGCCTCGGGGGCCGGGGCTGGCTTCTCTCCGAGGCGCTCACACCCGCGGAACTGCTCGATCGGCTGACCCGCGGGCGCGAGAAGGGCAAACCATCTGACGATTTCCGGGAACCGCCGGCCGACCCGCGCGACTAAGCTCGCGGCATCCGGTCCGCGCCGACGGCGCGGAATGGCTTCGGGGTTGGCCGGCCGGTCCGGTAGAATGGACCGACACGGCCGGCCCGTTCGGGGCGAGCGCTCGGCGCGTTCCGGAGGTCGGCCGAACGGCTTGGTGATGAGTATGGCAAGCAATGGCGGCGAAGATCGAGCGATCCCCCGCGGAGTCGTGAGCCTCCTGGCAGCGGCGGTGCTTGTAATCTGCGCGGCCGGCGCGTTGCGGGGCGCGCCCGAGCGCCGGCTGGTGCCGGGCATTCTCCCGCAGGCCGGCTCGGGCGGCGGGGACGCCAACGCCGTCAAGGCCCCGCCTCTGATGCACACAGAGGAGGAGTTCGTCCGCTACCTTTCCCAGGCCTCCGAACTCGTGGCGAGCAAGCGGTACGACCAGGCCATCCAGATCATCCAGGCGCTGATCCAGCGCGAGGAGAGCGGGTTCTACCCCGAAGGCCGGGGGCGGTTCGTCTCGATGCGGCGGAAGGCTTCGGACCTGCTGGGGCACATGGGCGAGAAGGGCCTGAAGCTGTACCGCGCCCTTTACGGCCCGCAGGCCGAGCAGCTCTACAAGGAGGCGCTGGCGTCGGACCGCGCCGAGACGCTGCTGCGCCGCGTCGCCGAGCGCTATGCGCACACCGCGTGGGGCCCGAAGGCCCTGGAGACGCTGGGGGCGAAGCACTTCGACCGGGCGGCCTTTTCCCGGGCCGCCTCGTGCTGGCGACGGCTTGTCGATCTGGCGCCGGAGCACCCGCGGGCGGGCGCGCTGCGTGCCATGACCGCCGTCGCGCTGCACCTGGCCGGCGACGAGGCCGAGGCCCGCCGGCAGGCCTCCAGGCTCCGCGAGCGCCATGCCGGCGAGTCGGCGGTGCTGGGCGGGCGGGAACGGAAGCTCGTCGAGTTCGTTGCCGGGATGCTCAAGCGCCCGCCGGTCGGCGACCGCCGCGACGGCCGCAAGATGGACGGCTGGCCCGGGCAGGGCGCCGTGCCGGACGGCCTGGCGACGATGACCGATTGCGACGTCGTCCTCGCCCCGCGGTGGCGCCACGGCCCGGCGGACTTCATCGCCAACGACGAGCTGTTGAGCAAGATCCAGGCCGGCGGGGGCATGCTGAGCTCGCCGGTGTCCTCGCGGTTCGTCCGCCACCGCAGAACGCGGCGGACGGCCCGGCTGCGCGGAGGGCGGGTCCGCTTGCGCCAGACCATCTCGGGGCGCTCGCAGACGGAGATCGTCCTGCCCGGCGTGCTCCATCCGCTGGTCGTCGGCGACCAGGTCATCGCCCGGCTGGACGACGCCGTTGTCGGCATGGACCTGCTGACCGGCGAGGAGTTGTGGCGGACCGTCGAGGACCTGGCCATGGTCCGGAAGATCGAGCATCGCGCCAACGTGCGATACTACAGCTACGGCGGGGCGCCCGTCGTCGGCGATCTCGGCCGACACACGCTGACCCTCGGCGGCGGGCGGATCTACACCGTGTGCAGCTTCCGCCCGTCGATGGGCAACGTCCGCATCATCGCCCGCGGGCCCGGGGCCTCCCCGACCGTCAGCGAGGGCTCGAAGCTCGCGGCCGTCTCCTTGCGGCGAGAGGGCTCGCTGCTGTGGATCCTCGGTCGCGGGAACATCCATCCGAAGGACGCCAAGCGGGACGGCGCGGACGTGCTGCGGTGGGGGACGTACCTCGCGGCCCCGTGCTACCGCGATGAGCGGCTGTACGCGGTCTGCCTGTACCTCCAGCGCTACCACCTGCTGTGCCTGGACGCCGAGGACGGCTCGCTGCTGTGGAAGGCCCCGATCGCGCAGGCCCCGGCCATCGTGCAGCGGTATCGGCAGATGGGTTCGGACCCGCGGCTGGCGATCGGCAGCCCGCCGGCCGTCGCCGACGGGCGCGTGTACGTGACCACCAACGCCGGCGTGGTGGCGGCCTTCGACGCCGACACGGGCCAGCCCGCATGGGGCTACGAATACCGCAGCGAGCTGAGCCCCGCCGGGGGGACGGTACGTTCCCTCGTCGCGCGGCGCAAGCGTAAGGGCACGGTGCTGGATCCGGGCAATCCGTTGATCGTCACCGGCGGGCGGGTGATCTGCCTGCCGGCGGACAGCGAGAAGGTGCTGGCTTTCGACGCCGACGACGGCGCGCTGCTGTGGGCGCAGGACCGGCGGGGGCAGGCGCACCTCAACGCGATCGATTCGCAGCGCGTGCTGCTCAGCGGGGAGGGGCTCTGGGTCCTGCGGGCGAGAAACGGCAAGGCCGCCAGCGGGTGGGACGACCTGGACGTGCACGCCCGGCCCGCGGTGACGGAATCCCGCGTCCTGGCCAGCGGCAACGGGGAGATCAAGACGCTGGACCTCAAGAGCTACGAGCTGTCGAGCATGGGCCTGACCGAGCCGGACGGGCTGCTGGGCAACCTGGTCAGCGCCGACGGCAAGCTGGTCGTCGGCAGCATGCTGGGCGTGTGCACCTACTTCAGCTACGAGGTCGCCCACGAGGAGCTCACGCGGCGGCTGGGGGCCGCGTCGGAATCGCAGCGGGGCAGGCTGCTTCGCAAGCGGGCCCAGCTTGCCTTCGACGCGCGACGGTTCGAGCGGGCCCTGGAAGACCTCCGGTCGGCCGAGAAGGTCGCCGCCGACCGGGGCGATGCCGAGCTGACCGCCGGGCTCTCGCACATGTTCTACCGGACCTACGTGGCGCTGGGCAATCACGCCGACAGCGACGAGGCCATGCGCGGGATGTTCGCCAAGGCCGAGGAGCACGCCCGCACCGACCAGGAGCGGGCACACATGCTGCTCCGCAAGGCGCGCTACCACGAGCGTGTCGGCGAGTACGCCAAGGCCGCCGAGCTCGCCCAGGAGATCGCCGACAGCTACGGCGACGAGCAGCTCGTGGAGGTCGAGATCGGCCCGGCGGCCGAGGACGCCGTCCGCTTCGGGCCCGACCACGCCACCGTCGCCGGCGCGAAGCTGGCGCGGGACTACATCCGCGGGCTGCTGGAGAAGTACGGGCCGGAATGCTACGCCCGCTTCGACGCCCGCGCCGGCGAGGCCCTCAAGGCCGCCCGGGCCAAGGGCGACCCGGACGCCATCCTGGCCGTCGCCGAACGCTGGCCCAACAGCAAGTGGGTCGATGACGCCCTGTTCGCCGCCGCCGAGATGCTCTATCGCCGCGGCACTGCCGAGAAGGAGCACGCCGACCTCGCCGAGGCCCGCCGCCACCTCTATCGCATCGCCCGCATGGGCGACAGCCCGCTGCACGTTTCGGCCAGCGCGGCGCTGGCGACGATCTACTCTCGCGGCGGCTGGCGGATCGTCGCGGCGCGAGAGTGCGCGGCCCTGCGGCGGCTGGACCCCCAGACCCCGGTGGCGTTCGCGGACATCCAGGGCACGCTCGGGCAGGTGCTGCGGCAGATCCAGGGCGACAAGACGGCCGGCACGTCCGGTGCCCGCCGGCAGATCGCCGCCGTGTTCCCCCCGCTGGAGGAGACGTTCACCATCAAGGGCGAGCACACGTACGTGCTCCGCGACCAGGCGTACCGGCCGGTGCGTCTGGGCGAGAAAGTGGCGATCCTCGACGGGGAGAACGTGGTGATGCTGAACACCGCCAGCGGCAAGGACGAGGGCGTCACCGCCGACTGGCGGACCGAGGTACCCGTGGACACCAAGGAGGTCCAGCGGTACGCCTACTACCCGCCGGGGATGAGGCTGCTGGGATCGCTCAGCGCCGGCGGGCGGGTGCTGACCGTCGCCGACCGCAAGAAGGCCGTCGGGCTGCACGTCGGCGACGGCAAGGTCGCCTGGGAGGCAGACCTCCGCAAGCTCGGCATTCGCTCCTTCTGCGCCATGGGCGCCGGCAGCGGCGTGTTCGTGGTCGCCGACCGGGGGGGCAAGGTCGTCTGCCTGGACATGGCCAACGGCAAGGTGCTCTGGGAGGGCGGGCTGGTGGGCGGCAACCGCGCGCCGGTCGGGCCGCCGCACATCGCCGGGGGGATGGTCGTCTTCCGCCACAACGGCGGGAAGTCCGTCACGTGCTTCAGCCTCGGTCGCAACGGCCGGGTCGTCGGAAAGTGGGCCGCCTCGCAGTGGACCCAGTGCGATCTGACCGCCGACGGGCTTCTGATCATGCTCGTAGACGGCGAGCTGACGGTCCGCGAGCCGGCCAACCTCGACAAGCCCCTGTGGACGCGCAAGTACGAGGGCCCCAAGTCCGCCGCGATCCTGGCGGTCTCCGACGAGCTGGTGGCCGTCTCGCCCGGGCCGGACTCCGGCAAGATCGAGGTGCTCTCCATCCCCGCCGGCCGGGAGGTCGCCGGGCTCGAGGCCGAACGCGTCTCCGGCGCGACGCCCGTCGCGTTCGACGCCGCGTTCGACGCGCGGTCGCTCTACGTGCTGTGCGCCCCGGCGGTGACCGGGCAGCGAAAGGCCAACTTCGGGCGGATGAGCAACGCCCGGGGGCTGCATCTTCAGAAGTTCGACGTCGACGGCGAGCGCCACCTCTGGAGCCGGGACTTCGACACGCTGTCGGTATACTATCCGAACGTCGTGCCGCTGGTCGTCGGCGCCAAGCACGTGGTGGTCACCGCGCGACACCACCAGGTGACCATGCCGCATTACCTGTACATCGTCGAGGCCGCCAGCGGCGAGGTCGCCCAACGGATCGACCTCCGCGCGGGCAAGGCCCCCGGCGCGACCGAGAGCCGCCGCCGGCAGGCGGTCGGCTCGCCCGTGGTCACCGACGGGAGGCTCATCGTCGAGACCTCCAAGGGAGTCACGACCTATGGAAAGAAGTAGACCAACCCGCCGGGGCCGCGGGCCGTTCGCCGTCGCGGCGACCGCCGCCCTGGTCGCGACCGTCGCCCTCTCCGGCGCCATGGCGCGGGCCGCGGCGCCCGCGCCGATCCTGCCCGACATGGTCACGCCCAAGACCGTCAAGGCCGTCGACGCCGGGCTCAACTATCTCGCCAAGACCCAGCGTGCCAACGGCGGCTGGCTCAACAGCGGCGGGTACGGGACCTACCCGGCAGCCATGACCGCCTTGGCCGGTATGGGCCTGATGGCCGGAGGCTCCACGCCCGAAACGGGCCCGTATTCCCGCAACGTCACCCGTGCGATGAACTACCTTCTGAACATCGCCCGGTCCCACGAGGACGGGCTCATCGCCGGGCCGGGCTCCGAGAGCCGCAGCATGTACGGGCACGGGTTCAGCATGCTGTTCCTGGCCCAGTGCTACGGCACGGAGTTGAACCGCGACTACGAGAAGCGCATCCGCGACGTGCTGACCAAGGCGGTGGCCCTGACGGTACAGGCCCAGTCGGACCTCGGCGCCCAGCACGACCACGCCGGCGGGTGGATCTACACGCCGACCAGCAAGGGCGACGAGGGCTCGGTCACCGTCACCCAGCTACAGGCCCTCCGTGCCTGCCGCAATGTCGGCATCAAGGTGCCCAAGAAGACGATCGATCGGGCGGTGGCCTACCTCAAGCATTGCCAGATGGCCGATGGGGGCATCTGCTACTCGGCCCGCAGCCGCGGGTCGTCTCGCCCGGCGATCTCGGCGGCGGCGATCGCGTGCTTCTACGCCGCGGGGGTCTACGACCGCCAGACCGGCGGGAAGGGGCCCGAGGCCGAGATGGTCGAGAAGCTCGTCCGCTACGTTCGCGGCGCCGTGGGCGTCTCGCGCGGGCGAGCCTGGGGCGGGCACTACTTCTACACCCACTTCTACCTCGCCCAGGCGTGGTACCAGCGGGATGACAAGGAGTGGAAGAAGTACTATCCTCAGATCCGCGACCGGCTGCTCCAGACACAGAGCCCCGACGGGAGCTGGAACGGCGACAATGTCGGCACGACATACGGCACGGCGCTCGCCACGGTGATCCTCCAGTTGCCGTACGGGTACCTGCCGATCTACCAGCGATAGCGGCCGGACCCCGCGGGGGCCAGACGTACGGACCACCAGAGACAGGAGACCGACGTGACCGAAGAACCGACCGCAGCGCCCGGCGGCGAGGAGCAACTGCCCCAGGCGGACATCCAGGCCGCCGAGCGCCTCACCGAGGCCTACCAGACGATCCGCACGGAGATGGCCAAGGCCATCGTCGGTCAGGAGGCCGTGCTCGAAGAGCTGCTGATGTGCATCTTCGCGCGCGGGCACGCCATCCTCGAAGGCGTCCCGGGCCTGGCCAAGACGATGATGATCTCCTCGCTGGCCGACTGCCTGGACCTGGACTTCGCCCGCATCCAGTTCACGCCGGACCTGATGCCCTCGGACATCACCGGCACGGAGGTCATCCAGGAGGACCGCGCGAGCGGCACGCGGGAGTTCAAGTTCCTCCACGGGCCGATCTTCAACAACGTCATCCTCGCCGACGAGATCAACCGCACGCCGCCCAAGACCCAGGCGGCCCTGCTGGAGGCCATGCAGGAGCGCCAAGTCTCCGCCGGCGGGCGGCGGATGCCCATGAAGGACCCGTTCTTCGTGCTGGCGACCCAGAACCCCATCGAGCAGGAAGGCACCTATCCGCTGCCCGAGGCCCAGCAGGACCGCTTCATGTTCAAGATCCTCGTCAGCTACCCCAACTGGGACGAGGAGTTCGACATCATCCGGCTGACCACGGCGGTCCAGACCGTCGAGTTGAGCAAGGTGCTCGACGGCGAGGCGATCGCGCGGATCCAGGAGATCATCCGGCGCGTGCCCGTCTCCGACCACGTGATCCAGTACGCCATGCGGCTGGTCCGGGCGACGCGGGTCCACGAGGGTGACGTGCCGCAGGTTGTCTCCGATTACGTGAGCTGGGGCGCCGGGCCGCGGGCCTGCCAGTACCTCATCCTCGGCGGCAAGGTCCGCGCCGTGCTGCACGGGCGGTTCCACGTCTCCACCGAGGACATCCAGGCCGTCGCCAAGCCGGTGCTCCGCCACCGCGTGGTCACCAACTTCAACGCCGACGCCGAGGGCTTCACCGTCGACCACATCGTCGAGAAGCTCCTGGACGTCATCCCCGCCAAGGAGAGCGCCATCGCCACCAACCCCGCCACCGCCGGGGCCGTCGAGTCCTGACATGGCGAAGAGTACCGTCGAAGAGCTGAAGCAGTACCTGGACCCGAAGGTCCTCTCGAAGATCACGCGCCTGGACCTCCAGGCGCGGCTGGTTGTCGAGGGGTTCATCTCCGGGCTGCACCGAAGCCCGTTCCACGGGCTCAGCGTGGAGTTCGCCAGCCACCGCGAGTACGCCCCCGGCGACGACATCAAGCACGTGGACTGGAAGGTCCTCGGGCGGACCGACCGCTACTACATCAAGCAGTACGAGGAGGAGACGAACCTCAAGGCCACCTTCCTGCTGGATGCCAGCGAGTCGATGCGCTACGGCTCCGGAAGGCAGGGGCGGCTGAGCAAGTACGAGTACGCCGCGGCCGTGTCGGCCTCGCTGGCCTTCCTGCTGCTCCAGCAGCAGGACGCCGTCGGCCTGGCGGTCTTCGACGAAGAGCTCCGCACGCACGTGCCGGCCTCGGCCAACCCCAACCAGATCAAGCCCATCGTCCACGCCATGGACGTCTCGGAGCCGACCGCGAAGACCTCGCTGGAGCACATCTGCCATACCGTGGCCGAGAAGATCCCCCGCAGGGGGCTGATCTGCCTGGTCAGCGATCTGTTCGTGGACCTCGACGGGCTGGTCAAGGGCCTCCAGCACTTCCGACACTACGACCACGAGGTGATCGTCCTGCACGTCATGGACGACGACGAGCTGACCTTCCCGTTCCAGGGCAACACGATGTTCCGCGGCCTGGAGGACACCGGCCGGCTGCTCATCGAGCCCCGCGCCCTCCGCGAGGGCTACATCGAGGCCATGGAGCGGTTCTGCACGGACGTCAAGCGCCGCTGCATCGCCAGCCGGATCGACTACAAGCTGATCTCCACGGCCGACCATCTCGATGCGGCGTTGCTGGCGTTCCTGGCCGCCCGCGCGGCGGCGACGCGAAAGACGGGGGCCAAGCGCTGATGCCCTTCCTCAACCCTATCGTGTTCTGGACGGCCCTGGGGGCGGCGTCGATCCCGGTGATGATCCACCTGCTCAACCGCAGGCGGTTCCGCATGATGGACTGGGCGGCGATGAAGTTCCTCATGGAGAGCGTCCGCAAGAACCGCCGCCGGCTGCGAATCGAGGAGCTGATCCTCCTGGCCATGCGGTGCCTGATCGTGCTGCTTCTGGGCGTCGCCCTCGCGCGGTTCACCGGCTGCCAGGCCATGAGCGCCCTGCCGGGCGGGACCGAGAGCCGCTCCGTCGTCTTTGTCCTCGACGACAGCTACTCCATGGGCCAACGCGTCGGCGGGGGGACGATCTTCTCGGCGGCCGCTACCGACCTCGCCGATCAGCTTGCCGATTTGCCCGCCACCGACAAGGTCGCCATCCTCCGCACGTCCGACGTCGGCGACCGGCCGTTCTTCAAGCCCACTCACGTCGCCAATGCCGAGATCGAGACGCTCGCCTCCCGCCTGACCGCACTGGAGCCCACAGACCGCCGGGCAGACCTCGCCGCCGCGCTCGAAGACGCCGGCCGCATGCTCCGCGACGACCCCGCCACCGTCCGCCGCGTCGTCGTCTACAGCGATTTTCGCCTGGCCGACCTGGCCGGGAGGGACAACGAGGACCTCCGCAAGGCGTTCGACGACCTCCGCGCCGCCGAGATCGAGCTGGCGGCGCTGGACTTCGGGCGCGACGCCAAGAGCAACCTGACCGTCACCCGCCTGGAGATGCTGGACAAGTTCGCCCTCGCCGACGTGCCCACGCGCCTGCGGATGGAGGTTCGAAACCACGGCGCGGCGATGGTGCGGGACGTCGAGGTTCGACTGGCTGCGGAGGTCGGCACGCCCGAGGGCCTGCGGGAGGTTCAGATCCCCGCCGGGACGATCGAGTCCATCGACCGCCGTGCCGCCGGGCGGCTGGAGTTCTCCGTCACTTGCCCCCAGGCCGGGCCGGCCTTCGTGACCGCACAGCTTCCCGCGGACGAGTTGCCCGCAGACAACGCCGCACACCTGGCCCTGGATGTCCGCGAGGCCGTCCGCGTGCTCATCGTCGACGGGCGAAGCGACCCCGGCGACCCGACCGCCAGCGAGGCATTCTTCCTTCGCCACGCCCTCGACCCCGAGGGCGACGGATCGACCGGCACGGAGGTGGAGACGATCGCACCGGCCTCACTGGCCGACGCGGCCATCGAGGGCTACGACCTGGTGATTCTCGCCGACGTGCCCGAACTGCCTCCCGTGCTGGACGCCAACGGCACGGCGCGGTACCCGGAGGTCGAGGCCCTCGAGGCGTTCGTTCGCGGCGGGGGAGGACTGGCCCTCTTCACCGGCGAGCAGGTCAACGTGGCCTTCTACAACGACGTGCTCTACGACGAGGGAACCGGCCTGAGCCCGCTGCGGCTGGGGCCCCGTCGCGGCACGGCCGACCGGCGGGACGCGTTCTTCCGGCTGGACCCGCAGTCCATCGCCGCTTCGCCGATCCTGCGCAGCTTCCGGGAGTTTCTCGAAGCCGGCGTCGACCCGACGCGCCTCGTACGGTTCCACGCCTTCCACACGACCAACCCCGCAACGCC
Organism: uncultured Planctomycetaceae bacterium; assembly: GCA_964385465.1. Classification (GTDB taxonomy): domain Bacteria; phylum Planctomycetota; class Phycisphaerae; order SM23-33; family SM23-33; genus CAYLPJ01. The sequence continues at coordinate 36,822 of CAYLPJ010000045.1, forward strand.
GCCGGCGCCGTCGGATGACGTCCGCCCCCCGCGCATTCTCGCGAAGTTCGCCGACGAGGACGCCTCCGCCGCCGTCGTCAGCCGCCAGGTCGGCAAGGGGACCGTCGTGGCCGTCTACTCCACCGCGTCGATGCGGTGGAACGACTGGGCCGCCGACGAGATCGGCACGTACGTGGCCTTCGTCAACGACTTGGCGACCTACCTGGCCCGCCCCCAGCCGCCGGAGATGTCCGCGCGGGTGGGCACGCCGATCACCTGGGCCCTCCCGCCCGGTTTCCGCGACGCCCGCGCGACGCTCAAGACGCCGCGCCACCCGGTAGAGCCGGTGGTCCCCCTCGCCGCCGAGCGCCCGGAGGGCGCCCAGGCCGATGAGAACCTCCAGCTTCGCTACGACCGCGCCGCCCACGCCGGGCGGTACACGCTGGAGCTCAAGCTGCCCGACGCCACCGCGCGGACCGTCCTGTTCGCCCGCAGCGTCGATCCCGCCGAGGGCGACCTCGCCTGCGGGCGGGAGGCGGCGCTGGCGGCGGCGCTGGGCAGCGATGCGTTCACCTACGTGGACCACACGCGGGCCAGGGCAGCCGTCGGGCAGCAGGCCGAGGCCCGCAAGGAGTACTGGACCTGGGCCCTCGCGGCCCTGGCGGTCCTGCTGGCGCTGGAGACGTTCCTCGGCCAGCGGTTCGGCCACTACCGCACTGCCGATCGCGGCAGGGGCTCGTGAAGGATATCCGCTCAGCATGAAGACGATTCTGACATGGCTGTTGGGTGCCGACCCGGCCGAGCTGGCCGGCGAGGGCAACTGGCGTCTCGGCTTCGTGGCCGAGTACGGCAACTACGTGAACCTCGCGCTGCTGGTGGTCTTCGGGGCCATGGTGTACCTGGTCATCCGCAGCTATCGCCGCGAAGGCGACGCGCCCGCCGGGGCCAAGGCCCTGCTGGGCGGGCTGCGGATCGCCGTCTGCCTGCTCGTGCTGCTGGTCGTCTTCCGTCCCGCGGTGGTGCTGCGCTTCACCCGCACGCTCTACTCGACCGTCGTCGTGCTGCTGGACGACAGCCGCTCGATGGGCTTTGCCGACCGCTACAGCGACGCGGGGCTTCGCTCGGCCATGACCGGGCGGTTCGGCCTCGCCGACGACGAGCTGGAGAACCTGCCGCGCGTCGAGATCGCCCGGCGGTATCTCGGCGGGGCCGACGGCCCGCTCGCCGGGCTCGCAAAGGACCACCCGCTGGTGTTCCTGCGGTTTTCGACCGACCGCCCCGGCCGGGAGGCCTACACCCGGCCGATGGGGCGGCTGGACCGCACGGCCGCCGCGGCGCCGACGACGCGCCCGGCGGACGCCGTCGCCACGCCGGCCGACGTGATGGGGCGCCTGACCGCCGAGGGCTACGAGACGAACATCCCGGCGGCTCTTCGCGACGCGATGGACAGCGTCGCCGGGCGGCGGGTCGCGGGGATCGTGGTCGTCAGCGACGGGCAGATGACCACGGCCGACGCCGGCGGGCGGCTGGGCGACGCGGTGGCCTACGCGCGCCAGCGGGGCATGCGCCTCTACCCCGTGCTGGTCGGCGACGAGACGCCCCCGAAGAACCTCGCCGTCACCGGGCTCCAGGCGCCGCGCGAGGTCCGGCGAGGGGCGAGGACGGAGCTCACGGTCGTGTTGGCACACCGCAACCTCGTCGGCGAGACCGTCAACGTGAAGCTCTCCCGCCGCCCCCGCGACGGCGAGGCCTGGACGGACACGGGCATCTCCAAGCAGGTGGTGCTGGAGGCCCCGGCCGGCGGGGATGCGCCCGGCCTCGTCGGCGTCGCAGGGCAGGCGGGGCGCGGCATCCAGGCGGTGACGCTGAACGTCGAGCCCGGGGAGGTGGGGCAGTTCGTCTACCGGGCCATCGTACCCCCGCGCCCGGATGAGCGCGACCCGAACGACAACGCGGCCGAGGCGCCGCTGAAGGTCTCCGACGAGAAGATCAAGGTCCTGGTGGTCAGTGGGGACGCCGGCTGGGAGTTTCGCTACGTCCGCAACTTCCTGCTCCGCCAGCCGGAGCTGTACCGCGTGAGCGTCTGGCAGCAGAACGCCGACCCGGAGGTCAACCAGGCGGCCTCGACGGGCATGCGCCTCAATCGCCTGCCGCAGGAGCTGCCCGAGCTGATCGGCTCGCCGGGGGGCAAGCCGCATCCCGGCTACGACGTGGTCATCCTGTACGATCCACAGCCGACCGTCGACGGCTTCGACGGCGAGTTCATCGAGATGCTCCGAACGTTCGTGGAACGCCACGGCGGGGGGCTCTGCTTCATCGCAGGCAACAAGTACTCCTCGGCCGTGCTGCGCAGCCGCGGGCCGTACGAGCCGCTGGCCGAAATGCTGCCGGTGACCCTCGGCGAGAACACCAGCGACATCGTCGAGCGCATCGGCCGGCGACGCCCGCAGGCCTGGGCCGCCGAGCTGACCAGCTACGGCGCCGACAACCCCGTGACGCGGTTCGCCGGCTCGGCCGAGGAGACGCGGCGGCTCTGGTCGGCCATGCCCGGGCTGTACTGGTCCCATCCGGTGGCGAAGGTCAAGCCGCTTGCCCGCACGCTGGCGGTCACGACCAACCCCTCCCGCCGCACCGCCGACAACCGCCCCGAGCCGCTGCTGGCGGTCCAGCCTTTCGGCAGCGGCAGGACGCTGTACGTCGGCTTCGACAGCACCTGGCGGTGGCGGTACATCCGCGACGGCTACTACCACCGGCTGTTCTGGTCCAACGTGGTGCAGTACCTCGCCACGCTCCAGGCCCGGCAGGTGGTCATCACCGCCGGCGGCGACCGCTTCTCCGCCGGCGAGCGGGTCACCATCGAGGTCGAGGCCTACGACGAGAACTACAAGCCCCTCGATGCCGAGACGTTCGACGTGCAGATGATCGACCGCAACCGGGACACGACGCGAACCCTCGCCCTCGATGCCGTCGAGGACCAGCCCGGCCGGTACAAGGGCACCGTGCGGGTGACGCGGACGGGAACGTTCACGCTGACGGCGCTCGCCGACGACCCCCGGGCCAAGGACAAGGTCAAGACCAAGACCTTCCGCGTCGAGCTGCCCCGGGCGGAAGCCGCCCGCCCCGAGGCCGACGCCGCCACCATGCAGAACCTCGCCGGACGCGAGGACCGGTTCCTTCGCATCCACCAGGCCGAGAGGCTCACCGGGCTCATCCCCGCAGACAGCAAGACCGCCGTCCGCCAGGTGCCCAAGGAACTCTGGAGCAGCAACGTCACGCTGCTGCTGATCGTCCTGCTGCTGACCGGCGAGTGGATACTGCGGAAGAAATACAACATGGCGTAGCAGCCCGGTGCGCGGGCTGCGGAGCAGCAGAGCAGGCCCGCGGGAGACAACAGACGCGCCCCGCAAGGCCTGCACGCGTTGCCGGCGGGCGCCACTCGCCCGCAGTCTGCCGGTCACCGGGCCGCCTGCGAACGAAGCGGCAGGCAGGCGACAGATGACGACCACGCGGTCAAGAAACGAGCACAATGCCTGAGCACGAGACATCCATCGAGCTGATCGGTCGGGACATTCACGACAAGCTCGCCGAGCTGCGCACCGCCCTGTCCACCCGCCTGCTCCTGGAGGGTCTGGCCTGGGTGGCGCTTGCCCTTGTCACGCTGGTGTTCGTGACGATGGCGATGGATTACGCCCTGCGGCTGGAACGGCCCCTGCGGGCGGCGGTCATGGCCCTGGCGGCGGGGGGGGTGCTCGTGGTCGCATGGAAACGCCTGGTCGTCCCCGCGCGCGTACCCATGGGCCTGGACGAGCTGGCCCTGCTGGTCGAGCGGCGGTTCGGCCAGCTCGACGACAGGCTGATCGCCGCGATCCAGCTCGGGCGACTCGCCCGCGCCGAGGCCGTCGGCATGAGCGCCGCGATGGTCTCCCGCATGGCCCAGCAGGCCCGCGACCTCGCCGCGCCGCTGCCGTTCCGCGACGTCGTCGAACGCCGCGGGCTCAAGCGAAGCTGGTCCGTCGCCGGCTGCGCCCTCGCCCTGCTGCTGGGCTTCGGCTTCTGGCAGGGGGATATCCTCGGCCGGTGGTTCCAGCGGAACGTCCTGTTCGCCGATATCCCCTGGCCGCAGGAGACGTACCTCGCCGTCGCCAGCGACCCGCCGAACTTCACCGTCCTGCGCGGCGACGACCTGAAGGTGATCGTGGAGGTCGCCGACCGCAGCCGCAGCGTGCCCTCCCACGTGACCCTCCACGGCCAGTACCCGACGATCGGACACACGGAGGAGCGGATCGAGCCGGACCGCGACAACCCGCGGCGGTTCGTGAAGGTGTTCCCCGCGGTGGCCGAGGAGTTCGAGCTCTACGTCGTCGGGGGCGACGACCGCCGCGACGCCCGCGACCCGCACCGCGTCCGGCTGATCGAGCCGCCGCTGCTGCGCGACGTTGTCTTCACCGTCCGCACGCCGCCGCACATGAACCGCCCCGCCCCGCTCCGCTACGAGGCGGGCTCCGGCGCGCTCGGTGTGCCCGTCGGCTCGACGGTGACCGTCGAGGCCGTCGCCAACAAGCCGCTGCGCCGCGGGGAGATCCTCCTCGACGACGCCCCCGCCGGCACGCTGAGGGCGAGGCAGGCGTCCCGCGAAGGCTCCGGCGGGGCGCCTCCGAAACGCTACGTGGGCACGTTCGAGGTCGGGGCCTCCCGGAAGGCGTCTGCCAAAGACCTGCGGTTCGTCCTGACCGATACCGAGGGCCATACCAACCGCCGCGGCGCGAAGTACCTCGTCGAGGTCCAGCCGGACCACCGTCCCACCGTCGAGGCGTCGAAGGAACGGATCGGCTCGCGGATCAGCCCGATGGCCGTCGTGCCCCTGATGTTGAAGGTGCGGGACGACCACGGCATCGCGGGCGCGGAGATCGTGCTGCGGCACGGCGAGGGCGACGCCAACGCCGTGCCCCGCGGCGTGAACCTGCCTCCCGACACCGGCGGGCAGCTCGATCGCGTCGAGGAGCTCGACATCGAGCCCCTGAACCTTCCGCCGGGCTCGACGGTGTATGTGGCGGCCCGCGCCACGGACACGCTGCCGGACGGCCTCGGCGGGCCCAACGTCGGGGAGAGCGGCTCGCTGACCTTCCGCATCGTCAAGGCCGAGGACCTGCTGGCCGAGTTCGTCCGCAGGCAGAAGGAGATCCGCCTGGAGTTCGTCGAGGCCGTCGCCCTGCAGGAGACGGCCCGGGCGAAATCCGACGCCGCGGTCCGGGCCGTTCGGGGCAACCGGGTCCCCGCCGAGGCCCGGGGCCTGCTCCGGTCGTCCGCGGCGGTGCAGACCAGCGTGGGCGCGGAGGTCGCCAAGGCCGCCGACCGGCTCGGCGCGATCGTCGAGGAGATGAAGAACAACCGCGTGGGCACCGAGACCGGGCGGGAACAGATCCGCCGCGGGATCGTCCAACCCCTCAGGCGGCTTCGCGCGCCGATCACGAAGATCACCGGCGCGCTGCACGGCACGGAAAGCGTCGAGGATGCCGCCGAGCTGCAAGGCCAGGCCCGGGACGTCGTCGAGATTCAGGGCGACGTCCTGGCCGAGATGAACGCGATTCTGGATAGGATGGTGAAGCTGGAGAACAAGCAGGAGCTTGCCAACAAGCTCCAGTTGATCATCCGCTGGTCCGAGCAGTTGCTGGACACGATCAAGGAAAAGGAAGAGGCCGAAGTCGGCGACGTCTTCGAGGACGCCACGACCCAACCGGCGGAGAGCAAGCCATGATACCTATCGGCAACGCGATGATGCGCATCCTCCTGGCGGGGGCGGTCCTGATGCTCTCGGCAGCGCCCGCCCGGGCGCAGGATGCCGAAGGGGACGCCCGCCACGCCGAAGAGGTCGCACGCCAGCGGTTCACCAAGCGGCAGTTCGAGTCGCTGACGACCAAGATGATCGAGGTCGCCGACCTGCTGGCCAAGACCGAGCCGCAGACCGCCAAGGTCCTCCGCGAGGCCGTCAGCCAGGCCCAGCGGGCGTTCATCGCTGAAGACATGGAGAAGGTCGCCGAGTACCTCTCCAAGGGCCTGGCCTCCGCGGCGGCGAGCACGCAGTCGGAAGTCATCAACGAGATGCGCAAGGTCCTCCACACGCTCCGCCACGGCATTCTCGACCTCGATGAGCGGATGGAGCGGCTCAAGAAATGGAAGCAGTTCCTCGGCAAGATCGACAAGCTGCTCGAGAAGCAGCGCCCGCTGGAGCGGCAGTCCAACCTCGCCAGCCGGGCCGACGAGTTCGCTCGCCGGGCCGATGCCCTCGCCCAGCAGCTCAAGGACCTCGTCGACAAGCAGAAGAAGCTCAAGGCCGACACGACGAAGATGCCCAAGCCCGGTGACGCCGTGAAGAAGCTCCTGGAGCTTCGCAAGGACCTCGACGAGATCATCGCCAAGCAGCAGCGCCTCCAGCGGGCCGCGAAGTCCGCGCCCATCGACCGCCTGCCCGTCACCGGGGCCCTGCAGAGACACCTCGCGGCGGCGACCGAGAAGCTCGCCGCGGGCCTCGCCGCGGCCGCGAAGGACCCCGAACTGGCCGAAAAGCTCGGCGGCAGCGGCGACGGGCAGGGCGGCGGCAAGACGGGCGAGGGCGGCGAGTCCGGCTCCGGCGGGGCCGGAGGAAAGGGCGGCTCCCTGGGCAAGGCGGCGGCGTCGGCAGGCACTGCGGCGAAGGAGATGGCCTCGGCCGCGGCCGCGCTCGGCCGATCCGACGCCGACGAGGCCTCCGTGCCGCAAGAGCAGTCGCTGGTGGACCTGGACAACGCCCGCAAGGCGCTGGACGACGCGCTTGGCGGGCTGTCCAGCGACGGCAAGGGCAGCGAGCTGGCCGGGCGGCAACAGGAGCTGTCCGACGAGACGCGCCAGTTGGCCCGCAAGCTGGACGACCTCGCCAACGAGGCCGGCATGGGCTCCCAGGGCGGCCAGTCGGGCGGCCAGTCGGGCGGCCAATCCGGTGGCCAGTCCGGTGGGCAGTCCGGTGGGCAGTCCGGTCAGCAATCCGGCCAGCAGGACGGCCAGCAATCCGGCCAGCAGGGCGGCAACCTCGACAAGGCATCCGAGCACATGGACCGGGCGGCTGAGGAGATCGCCCAGAAGGACCCCGACGAGGCCGTCGAACAGCAGGACAAGGCCCTGGAGCAGTTGGAGGAGGACAAGTACCGCATCGCCTCGCTGAAGCGCCGCATGGCCGAGAAGGCCAAGCAGCCGAGCGACGAGCAGGCCGAGGAGCAGGAACAGCTCGCCGACCAGGCCGACAAGCTCAACAAGCAGATGGACAAGGAAGCCGACACGCCGGGCAGCCAGTCGGTGGGCTCGGCATCGGAGTCGATGAGCGACGCGGCCGGTCAGCTCGGCGGGGGCAATTCCGGCGGGGCAAACAGCGACCAGCAGGAAGCCATCGAGGATCTCGAGCAGGCTCGGGAGGAACTCGACGAGGCCGTCGCCCGTGAAGAGCAGCTCGCCCAGACCGAGCAATTGGCCAAGATCGACCAGATGCTCCAGAAGGTCCTGGACCGCCAGCTTGTGATCTCGAAGGCCACCAAGGAGGTCGCCGGCACCCGCAAGGACGCCGACGACGCCTTCGCCCGCCCCGAGAAGATCAAGCTCAAGGAGTTGTCCAACGGCGAGGGCGAGCTGGCCGAACAGGTCAAAGAGGTCCGCGACATGCTGGTGAAGGAAGGCAACACGGTGGTCTTCCCCGAGGTGCTCAAGGACATCCGCAACGACCTCGGCGACGTGCAGGAGCTCCTCGACGCCGCCGATCCCGGTACGCTGACGCAAGGCACCCAGGCCCAGATCGAGCGCAGCCTCAGGCAGCTCATCGACGCCATCCGCGAGGAGCTCGCCGAACGGCGCCGCGAGGGCGGCGGCGGTGGCGGTGGGGGGGGAGGCGGCGGCGGTGGCGGCGATCAACCGCTCGTGCCCCCCATCGCCGAACTGAAGATGATCCGTCTGCTCCAGCAGGGCATCCACCGCCGCACCGCCGAGCTGAACCAGCAGGTCGAGGGCGAGAAGCTCGCCGGCCGCAAGGCCAAGCTGGAGCATGAGAAGCTCTCCCGCCGCCAGAAGGCGGTCCGGGAGATGACCCGCAAGGTCAACGCCCAGATGCAGCGGCAGCGGCAGCAGCGAATGCGCGGCCACGGCGGACGCTGAGCCCACCGGACTGCAAGGGCAGGAGCGCGAACATGCATGCGACACGATGGACAATACCGGCCGCGATGGTCGCCGTCCTGGTGGCAACCGGGCCTGTTGCCGCCCAGCCGGCCGACGCCGGAGGCGCCGACGACGAGCCCGCGGTGATCGACCTGGGCCGGCTGGAACGGTTGACCGATCCGGGCGATCCCGGCGCCGACCGCGGCGTCGAGGACGACCTGGACAAGCTGCTCGCCGACCTCAGCCCTCAGGACGTCCAGCGGCTGATCCAGGAGGCCGTCTCGTCCCGCCTGAAGGTCGAGCGAGCCCAGGCCGCCGAGGAGATGAAGCAGGACCTGCTGGCCTTGCCCGAGGACGTGGACGAGGCGGTCAAGCTGCTGAACACCAAGCCGGCGAACACGCAGAAGGACAACGTCGACCGCATCCTCAAGGCGTTCGCCCTGGTGGACCCGCGGTTCGGCAAGGCGCTGCGCCTGCTGAAGCAGAAGAAGTACGCCGAGGCCGCCGAGGCCGTCGAGAAGGACCTCAACGTCCAGGAGGCCACCTACCGCAACGCCGGGCGGTACACCCTCTACGCCCGCGCCCTTGCCGGAGCGGAGAAGCCCTACGAGGCCGCCGAGGCCTACCAGAAGCTGCTGGTGAACATGGCCGACCGGATCAGTTTCGCGGCCGCGGCGGCGTTGGAGTCCGCCCGCCTGTACGAGAGGATGGACCGGTTCACCTACGCCGGGCAGATGTACCAGTACGCGGTGGTGCATTACGGCCTGACGCTGGACGAGGAGACGCTGGACGAAATCGACGCGAAGCTCAAGCAGTACGCGACGGTCGCGCGCGATCCCCTTGCGTGGGCGGAGAAGGAAATGGGCGACGTCCGCCGCCGCCTCGCCGAGGCCGACAGCGGCAAGGAGACCCAGGAGAAGGAAGAGCGGATCGTGGCGGTCATCACGGACCTGATCAAGACCGCCGAGGAGCGCCAGCAGCAGGGCCAGGGGCAGGGCCAGGGCCAGCAAAGGCAGCGCCAGCAGCGGCAGGGACAAGGCCAGGGACAAGGCCAGGGGCAGGGGCAGGGCAGCAGCCAAGGCCGCCCGAAGGGCACCAATCAGCCGTCCAGCCCCGCCAAAGTCAGCGCGGTCGTCCCCGGCGCCGTGGCCCGGCCGACCAAGCAGAGCCAGCAGCGGCAGACGTCGGAATCCGGGGACTGGTCCAACCTTCCGCCGCGGGAGCGACAGCGGCTGGAGCAGCTCCGCAAGAAGGTCATGTCCGAACGCTACCGCGACCTGATCCGCAAGTACCGCACCAAGGTCGCCGAGAATGCCGACGGCGAGTAAGGACGCGCCCGTGCGATCGATGTGCTGCATCGCGATCCTGCTGTCCGCGGCCCTGGCAGCCGCGGGAGATGTCCGCGTCGAGACGATCGACGCCGGCCCCGTCGCCGGCGAGCTGACCGCTATCGACGCCAACAGCGTCACCGTGCGGACCGAGAAGGGCCCTCGGAAGCTCGACCGCGCCGGCGTGCTGGACATCCGCCTTCGCGATGTGCCCGACCCGATGGCCGCGCGGCGAGGCAGGCCCGTGGTGCGCCTCGCGGGCGGGGACGCGCTGGCCCTCCGCGATCTGGCCGTCGCCGGCGGCAAGCTCGTCGCCGACAGCCCCGTCTTCGGACGCGTCACCATCGGCCTCGACGCCGTCAGCGTGATCTACCTGCCCCCGGTCGAACAATCCGCCGCGGAACTGGAGGCCGCCTACCGCGACCGCAACCTGCCCGCCGCCGCCGGGGACCGGCTGGTCGTCGCCCGCCCGGGCAAGGGCATGCTGCCCGTCGACGGCGTCGTGCAGGCGATCGGCCCGAAACGCGTCACCATACGCTGGCGCGACCGCCCGCGCCAGGTCGCACGCGACAGCGTGCGCATCATCCGCCTGGCCGAGGTCGGCGGCCGCGAGACCACGCGGAAGGGCTCCCTCGTCGGGCGCGACGGTTCCCGGGCCGGCTTCACCAGGCTTCTCTATGCCGACGGCCTGTTCGTGATGACCTCTCCGGCCTTCGGCGAGCGGAAGGTGAAGGCGTCCCGCGTCGCGGCCGTTCGCCTGGCTTCCGAGGACATCGTCGAGCTGTCGTCCCTCGAGCCCGCCGCGGTGAAGGAGCAGGGGTTCTTCGCCGCGACGTTCGCGCACCGCAGGAACCTGTCGGTAGGGGGCAAGCCGCTACGGCTGAGCGGGCGGACTTACCGCACGGGCCTCGGCCTGCACAGCATGTGCGAGCTGCTGTATCAGCTTGACGGCGAATACTCGAAGTTCGTCGCGACGGTCGGTATCGACGATGCCGTTCGCCCCCACGGGGACGCGACGGTGACCTTTCTCGCCGACGGTCGACCCGTCGGCAAGCCGCTACGGGTTACCGGCACGTCCGAGCCGGAACAGGTGCGGCTGAACCTCGACGGGGTCAAGGTGTTCCTCATCCGCGTGGACTTCGGCGAGGACGGGCTTGGATTCTCCGACCACGTGGACCTCGCGGCGGCGCGGTTGATTCGCTGAGGGACTCTGCCGCGAGGCGCTCGCGCCCCGACGGGCGCGTTACAACGCCATACTGGACCTATGCCCGCTACCAACGACCTTACAGAGACGGCCCTTTCCCTGGCGCGCGAGGCGGGGTTCGTCCGTGCGGGCGTGGCCCCGGCGGGAGAGGTCTCGGACGCCGGTCGCTTTGACGATTGGCTGGATCGGGGCTTCCACGGCACGATGGACTACATGACCCGCCACGCCCCGCTGCGCCGCCGGCCCGACGCCCTCGTTCCCGGCGCCCGCAGCGTGCTCTGCCTCGCCGCCGCCTATGCCCCCGCCAGCGAGGAGCCTGCAGAGCAGCTCGTCGCCCGCTACGCCCGAGGCCGCGACTACCACCGCGTGCTCAAGCGCCGCTGCCATGCGCTGATGGACCGCCTGCGTCAGCTCGCCGGGGACTTCGCCGGCCGCGCGTTCGTGGACACTGCCCCCGTGCTGGAACGCTCGCTCGCCGTCCGCGCCGGTCTCGGCTGGATCGGGCGCAACCGCTGCCTCACCGTGCCCGGCGTGGGCAGCTACGTGTTTCTCTGTGAGATCGTCAGCGAGCTTCCGCTTCGCCCGTCCGAGCCGGCCGCCGGCGGCTGCGACGCCTGCGGCGCCTGCGTCCGCGCCTGCCCGACCGGCGCGTTGACGGGCGACGGCCTGGACGCGCGGCGCTGCATCAGCTACCTGACCGTCGAGCACCGCGGCCCGATCCCCGCCGAGCTTCGCGCTCGCATGGGCCGCCGCCTGATCGGCTGCGACGCCTGCCAGGCCGCCTGCCCGCACAACCGCACGGGCGCCGACCACACCGACCCGGCTCTGGCGCCTTCGGGCGCCCCCTTGCGCGGTGCGACCGCCGAAGAGATCCTGCACTGGACGGCCGGCGATTGGGACGCCGCCACGCGCGGCTCGGCTGCCCGGCGTGCATCGCACGCCATGTTCCTCCGCAACGCCGCCGTCGTTGCGGCGAACGCCGAGAACGGGGTGCGCTGACCGCCTGCCGGGCGGGGGTCTCAACAAACCTGCCCGCGGCCGCTACAATGCCGGCATGTGTGCTCGACGAAACCCGTTTTTCGATTTCGACCCGTCCCGGGCCCGCGGCCCGACCGACTCGCCGGACGTCGGCGAGGCCGGCGCCCCCGACGAGCCGCGCTCCGCCGACGCCGGGCCGATCTCCGTCTCGCGACTGGTCTCGCGGATCAAGCTGGCGCTCGGGCAGGCGTTCCCGGACCGCGTGACCGTGGTAGGGGAGGTCAGCAACTTCAAGCGGCACGACTCGGGGCACCTCTACTTCCGGCTCAAGGACGCCGACGCGTCGATCGACGCGGTGATGTTCCGCCGCGCCGCCGGCAAGCTCCGTTTCGAGCCGGCCGACGGGCTGGAGGTCGTCGCCGAAGGCCGCGTCGACGTTTACGATGTCCGCGGGCAACTCCAGGTCTACGTCGAGCGGATGACGCCCAAGGGCGCCGGAGCGCTGGAACTGGCCTTCCGCCAGCTCAAGGAGAAGCTCCAGGGGGAGGGTCTGTTCGATCCGGCCCGCAAGAAGCCCCTGCCGGCTTTCCCGCGTGCCCTCGGCGTGATCACCAGTGCGACCGGGGCGGCCCTTCGGGACATCCGCCGGACGCTCGTCCGCCGCTGGCCGGCGGCCGAAGTCTACCTGCTGCCCTCCCTCGTGCAGGGCAAGGCCGCCGCCGGGCAGCTTGCCGAGTCCGTCCGCCTGCTCGATGCCAACGCCGGGCGGCTGGGTATCGACGTCATCATCCTGGGGCGAGGAGGCGGCAGCCTGGAGGACCTCTGGGCATTCAACGAGGAGGCCGTCGCCCGGGCCGTCTTCGCCGCCCGGACGCCGATCATCAGCGGCGTCGGCCATGAAGTCGATGTGACCATCTGCGACCTCGCCGCCGACGCCCGAGCTGCCACGCCCACCGCCGCGGCCGAGATGGCCGTGCCCGACCGACAGGCGGTCGCCGACCAGGTGGACACCCTCGCCGCCCGGCTGACGCGATTGATCCGCCAGCGGCTGGAGAGGGCGGAGGCTGACCTGGCCGGGATATGCCGAAGCGTCGTCTTCCGCGACCCGGCCGCGAGACTCCGCACGCAGAGCCAGCGGCTGGATGAGCTTCGCCACCGCCTCGGGGCGGGCGAGCGCCAGCGACTGTCCCACGGCCGGGAGGCCCTGGCCGACCCGGCGCGGCGTCTGGCGCGGCACAACCCGGCAAGGCTTCACGAGCGGGCGGCGGCGACGCTGGCCAGATGGACCGGCCGGCTGGCCTGGGCACTCGGCGCCCGCAGCAAGCAGGCGGGGGATGCCTTGGTCACGGCGGCGGGTCGGCTGCGGTCGGCGACGCCGGCCCACCGCGTGCGGCTGGCCCGCCAGCGGGTGGACGCCGCGGCCCGGCAGTTGGAGGCGATGACCTACCGCAGCGTGTTGAATCGCGGGTTCAGCTTGACGCGGTCGGCCGAGGGGGCCATCCTTCGCAGCACCGCCGACGCCCCGCCCGGATCGGTGGTGGAGACGGAACTGGCGGACGGGCGGTTCCGCAGCAAGGTCGAGGGCGGCCCGGCAGAGACGGCCGGGACGGAGCCCCCCAAGCCCGCGCCGCGGCGAAGACGCAGGCGGCGGGCCCAGGACGACGGCCCGCTGGACGGCCCGACGCTGTTCGACTAGGCTGTGTCTGATATATCCAATCCGGGCTTCGAGCGTGCTGGATCGCGTCTGGCGGCGTCCGCCCGCATCGGTGATTCGCAGCGGAACCGCCTGCTTCGGCGTCCTTGCCAGCCACGAACCAGCCCGCGCTCGGGCCGCGGAGCGATCTATCAGACACAGCCTGGCCGACGAGGAGCAACCATGACCGAGGAACAGACGCCGCGGGACGGCGAGACGAAGCTGACGTTCGAGCAGGCCCTGGAGAAGCTCGAGGGGATCGTGACGGCCATCGAGGAAGGGGAGGTCTCGCTGGAGGAGTCGATCGAGAAGTATGCCGAGGGCATCGAGCTGGTCAAGCGCTGCCGCGTCATCCTCGCCCGTGCCGAGAAGAAGATCCAGCTTCTCGACCGCGGCGAGGGGGAGGACTTGGAGGTCGACGGCGAGCTCGACGAGCCGGAGGGCGGCGAGGAGGCGTAGCGGCATTGCACGCGCGGCGCGACCGGCCTAGAATACCCGCGTTCGGACGGCCCCGCCGTCCGCAGACACCGAGATGCCCATGATCGTCGATTGCCACACGCACATCTGGTCGGACCCGGCCCAGCTAGGCCGGGGCGGGGCGGAGTTCATCCGCCGCCAGAGCGGGCAGGCGCAGGTCGCCGCCGGGCCGGCCGACCACGCCCTCGCCGCCGAATGCGTCGACCGCTCGCTCGTCATGGCCCTGCGCAGCGTGGACCTCGACGCCGAGGTGCCCAACGAGTACGTCGGCGAGTACGTCGCCGCCCACACCGACCGCATGATCGGCGTGGCGGCGGTGGACCCGGCCGAGGACGGCGCGACCGAACGCGCAAACGAGTTGCTCGACCGGGCGGAGTTCCGCGGACTGACGGTCAGCCCGGCCCTTCAGAACCACCACCCGGCCGACAGCCGTGCGATGGCGATCTACGAGCTCGCCGACCGCCGGGGCGTGCCGGTGTTTTTCTACCAGAGCACCCACTTTCCGACGATGGGACGGATGGAGTACGCCCGCCCGTCACTTCTGGACGAGGTGGCGCGGGACTTTCCGGACCTGGTGCTGGTGGTCTCCTCGCTGGGGCACCCGTGGATCGAGGAGGGCATCGCCCTGCTGGGCAAGCACCCGAGGGTTTTCGGCGACATCTCGGGGATCGTTCACCGCCCGTGGCAGGCCTACAACGCCCTCGTGCTGGCCCATCAGTTCAACGTGATGGACAAGGTGCTGTTCGGCAGCGATTTTCCGTATTCGACCGCGGCCGACGCGATCAAATGCGTCTACCGAATGCACGAGGTGACCCAGGGCACGAATCTGCCCTCGGTGCCGCGCGAGGCCCTGCGGAGCATGGTGGAGCGCGATGCCCTGGCGGCGCTGGGCATCTCGCGTCCCGGCGAAGGCCCAGCCGAAGAGCCCGAGGACGAGGATGTGATCTGACCGTGAGCCCCGACGTCTCACCGCAGGGCCGTTGCGGGATGGACTCCGCCAGGGCGGCGCGGTAGGCTGAAAGGCATGGATGCCGCCGGCAGGTCGTCGGCGACAAGGAGCGCGATATGACACGCTGGACACTGCGACTGAGCGTAGCGGCCCTGCTGGCCGCCGGGTGCCTCCTCGGCTGCGAAAGCGATGCGCCGCCGGAGGAGACCGCCGAGTTCGACCCCACCATCGACGCGCCGCCGACCAACTTGGTGGCCACGCCCGAGAGCGGCCTCGTCGCCGACCAGGGCAGGCTGGCCCAGGCCTCCGCCGCCGCCGTGAGGACCACGCGCGACGACACCGGCTCGGACGCCGCCGCGCCGTCGGTGACCAACAAGAATATCACCGACGTCCGCGAGATCATGGACGGGCTGATCGAGTCCGGCAAGACCGGGCAGATGTCGGCCGTGCTCCAGTACCTCCAGGATGACGACGCCGAGCAGATGCGTTCGGCCATCGGCGCGCTGGCGAAGCTGTCCACGCAGGCGACGGAGTTCGAGAAGGCGGTCAAGGAGATCCTCGCCCTCGAGGCCGTACCCGCCTCGATCAAGCAGGCGCTCAACAAGGGCGAGGGCGGCGGGCCGATGCTGGCCAGCCTCGGTGATCTGTCGCCGGACATGCTCGAGTACAGCAGCGACGGCTCGACCGTTACGGTCAAGGACATGGACCGCGAGTTGACCTTTACGAAGGTCGGCGAGACCTGGAAGATCGACCTCAGCGATGCGGACACCCAGCGTTACGCCGCCCTGGCGGACCTGGCCGAGACGCAGGCCAAGTTCGTCCAGACGCTCACCGACGGCATAAAGGACGGGGCGATCACCCAGCACAACATCGACGAGAAGGGCATGGCCCTGATGGAGGAGATGATCAGCCCGGCCATGCAGAAGTACAAGGACGCCGCCTCCGGCGCGGGCGCCGCGCCGGCCGCGCCCGCCGGCGGCGGGGACGCCGCCCCTGCCGGCGGCGCGCCCGCCGATCTCCCCGGCATGTAGCGGCCCTCGCCGGCCGACGCGCCGTGCGGAGGTCCCCCGA
The DNA here is from genome assembly GCA_964385465.1 of uncultured Planctomycetaceae bacterium. GTDB lineage: Bacteria > Planctomycetota > Phycisphaerae > SM23-33 > SM23-33 > CAYLPJ01. Next base: position 52,673 of record CAYLPJ010000045.1, read on the forward strand.
GAGATGGATGCACCTCTGACGCTACGCACGCCGACGGAACTGCTTTACTACCTGAGGGTCGCGCCCTGCGCCCGCTGCGAACACGGTCCGCTGCAACTCCGGGAGCCCGCCGATCAGTGGCACCGCGGGAAGCCCGACCGCGCCGCCGACGTCCGGGTCTGCTGCGCCCACTGTGGCCAGGTCACCACGCTGGCGGTGCGGTGGGACCGCGACGCCGGCGATGACCCCGAGGAGTGCATCAACCCGGCCGAGCGACCCAGCGAGGCCGTCGATCTCGCCCAGTGGGTGAGCCTCTACTACCTGTTCGCCGAGCAGGCCGACGCCGCGGATACCCCCGCCGGAACCCGCCGTGCCGCCGGCCGTGCCCGACTGTGCCTCGCCGAAGCGCTGAAGTTCTACGATGACGGCGAGCTGCCGCCGGAGACCGCGCTGTTCAGCGAGTCCTCCCGGGCGGCCTTCGAGGCCAACCCGGCCAATTACGCCCGGACGCGCCTGCGAGAGCTCCAGGCGATGCTGCCGGTGCCGATGCCCGGGCACGCACACGCCGACGCGCCCGACGCCGCCGCCGCCGACCGGCCCTGGTGGAAGTTCTGGTAGCACGCCGCCGAAGGAGCCCCATGCCCGCCAACGTGACACCGGAATACGAGAAGGCCGAGCGTCGCTTCCGCGAGGCCGACTCCGACGCCGAGAAGCTCGACGCCCTCCAGGAGATGCTCAGCACCATCCCCAAGCACAAGGGCACCGAGAAGATGCAGGCGGACATCAAGCGGCGAATCAGCCAGCTCCGCAAGTCCGCCGCCAAGCCCTCTGCCCAACGGGGGCCGGACCCCTTCCACATCCCCAAGTCCGGCGCGGGGCAGGTGGCCCTGCTGGGGGCCGGGAATGTCGGGAAGAGCTCCCTCGTCGCCGCCACGACCAACGCGCCCGTCAAGGTGGCCGACTACCCCTTCGCCACCGTCCTGCCCGTTCCCGGAATGTGGGCCCACGAGGACGTGCAGATCGAGTTGGTGGACACCCCGCCGATCCTCGCCGGCCAGCTCGTTGCCGGGCTGATGGGGCTGGTGCGCCTGACCGACGTCGTCGCCGTCGTCGTCGATGCCGCCGGCGCCGCCCTGGAGCACGCCGACAGCGTGCTGACCGCCCTGGCCGAGCGAGACATGGAACTGGTCACCCGCCCGCTGACCGAGCTGGACGAGCGGGACCGCAACACGCGCTGCGGGCTGCTGGTGGCCAACAAGATCGACCTCGGCGGCGCCGAGGCCGCCGACGCGGTGGAGGTGCTCCGCGAGCTCTACGGGGACAGGCTGGAGGTCCTGCCCGTCAGCGCGGAGACCGGCGAGGGCCTCGATGCCCTGCGCCGCCGGCTGTGGGAGCTGCTCTGCCGCGTTCGCGTGTACACCAAGCAGCCGGGCGAAGACGCCGACTACGGCAAGCCCTTCGTCCTTCCGGCCGGGGCCACCGTGGAAGACCTCGCCCGCGCCATCCACCGCGAGCTGCCCGAGCAGATGAAGTACGCCCGCATCTGGGGCGAGGGACGCTTCGACGGGCAGCACGTCCACCGAACCGAGGCCCTCGGCGACCGGGACGTGGTGGAGATTCACGAATGAGTGTGCGACATTTTTGGGTGGCGCAGCCCAAGTCCTTGTGATAACGTGACTTA
>CAYLPJ010000046.1:0-53778 GCA_964385465.1 uncultured Planctomycetaceae bacterium
GGCTGAAGCCGTGGGCTGTTACGCAACCGGGCATGCACGAGAACCAAGTGGGACAGGTATGATACATGAGGTGGACCGGTTGGCTTCCGGGCCCTCGGTCCCCGTCCCCTGCACTACCCGAATCCCTGGCGATGCATCCTGTCGTATCCGCGCTGCCCGGCGGGAATCCCTGCCGACCTGAAGGAAACGCCGAATGCCCGACAAGCCCAACGTGCTGTTCCTGTTCACCGACGACCAGCGGTTCGACACCATCGCCGCACTGGGCAACCCGGACATCCGCACGCCGGCGCTGGACGGCCTGGTTGCGGGGGGGACGGCCTTCACGCGGGCGTACATCCAGGGCGGGACCTCCGGGGCCGTCTGCATGCCCAGCCGGGCCATGCTCCACACCGGGCGAGGGCTGTTCGGCATAGAACGCGAGGGCCAGGCCGTCCCGGACGACCACGCCCTGCTCGGCGAGGCCTTCCGACGCGCGGGCTACCGGACGTTCGGCACGGGGAAGTGGCACAACGGGGCGGGGGCGTCCGCGCGGAGCTTCTCCCAGGGAGACCGCATCTTCTTCGGCGGGATGAGCCAGCACTACCGCGTGCCCCTGCACCCCTTCGACCCCGACGGCGCCTACCCGCACGAGGCCGTCTACCACCAGGACAAGAAGCACTCCAGCGACCTCTTCGCCGACGCCGCCGCGACGTTCCTGCGAGAGGCCGACGACCACGCGCCGTTCTTCGCCTACGTATCCTTCACCGCCCCGCACGACCCGCGGGACACGCACGAGCGGTTCCACGCCCTGTACGATCCGGCCGCGCTGACGCTGCCGCCGAATCTCGCCGGCGAGCACGCGTTCGACAACGGCGAACTGCGGATCCGCGACGAGATGCTGGCCGGCTTCCCCCGGACCGAGGCGTGCGTCCGCCGCCACCTCGCCGACTACTACGCGATGATCTCCCACGCCGACGCGGCGATCGGCTCGATCCTCGCCGCACTCGACGCCGCCGGCCGACGGGAGAACACGCTGATCGTCTTCGCCGGGGACAACGGCCTGGCCGTCGGGCAGCACGGGCTGATGGGCAAGCAGAACCTCTACGAGCACAGCACCCACGTGCCGCTGCTGCTCGCCGGACCGGGCATCCCCGCCGGCGGGAAATGCGATGCCTTCGCCACGCTCTCCGACGTCTTCCCCACGCTCTGCGAGCTCTGCGGGCTCGACACACCCGCCGGCGTCGAGGGCGTCAGCCTCGCGCCCGCCCTGGCCGACCCGGCCGACCGACCGCGGGAGACCGTCCTGACCGCCTACCGCCACCTCATGCGGGCCGTGCGCGACGAGCGGTGGAAACTCATCGAGACCGTCGCCGCCGGGCGGCGGACCACGCAGCTCTTCGATCTGCCCGCCGACCCCTACGAGACCGCCAACCTCGCCGACGATCCCGACCGCGGCGAGGACCTCGCACGCCTCCGCCGCGAGCTGAACCGCTGGCGAAAGGAACTGGGAGACACCCGCCCCGAGCACGGGCAACGCTTCTGGGACGCGTTCGACGCGGCCGGCTGACGGCGGCCGTCACACCCCGGCGGCCTCGGCGGTGCGGGAGATGATCTCGTCCTGGAGCCGTCCGTCGAGGTTCACGAAGTACTCGCAGAAGCCGGCCACGCGGACGATGACGTCGCGATGCTCGCCCGGGGCCTGCCTGGCGCGGCGGAGCGTGTCCGCGGCGACGATGTTGAGCTGAATCTGCCCCCCGCCGCGGTCGAGGTACCCCCGCAGCAGCGACGCGAGGACCTCCCGCCCCTCGCGCCCCCGGACGAACTCTCCGGCGAAGTCGCTCTCCAGCGCCGCGGCCGGGCGGGCCAGGCTCACCTGCCCGCGCTGGTTGCAGGTGCCGACGTAGCCCAGCGCTGGCTTCTCCCATCCCGCCGCCGTGAGGCCGGAAACGCATCCGGCGACGGGACCCGCCTGCGACAAGCCTCCCGCGCGCAGCGCCTTGTCGGACGGCAGGGCTTCGCCTCGCTCAGCTCCGCGCGGGCGGCAGGTCGGCGGGGTCGAAGGGGTCGGGGCGGGCGCAGGTGCTGTCGAGGTCTACGTAGCGCCCCGCGGCGGAGGACTCGTGCAAGGCGTCCATGATGTCCAGGACGTGGAAGGTCAGCTCGCAGGAGGCCCGCATGGCCCGGCCGCGGCGGAGGGCCATCGCCAGGTCGGCCACCCCGAGCCCGCGGTTGCGGTGCCCGAAGCCCTCGCCGAGATCGACCTCCCCGGGCTCCCCGCCGCCGGGGCGCAGCAGCACGGGCCCGCCGAACATGTTCGGGTCGTTGGCCACGAGGATGCCCTCGGTGCCCAGCAGCTCGATCCGCGGGTGGTATCCGGGCACCTCGCAGTTGATCCCGAAGACGCCGACGCAGCCGTTGGCGAACTCCAGCACGCCGCCGACGCTGGTGGGCGTCTCGACCTCGAATTCGCCGTTCGGCTCGTCGGGGTCGGGCTTGGTGGCAAACGGCGTGTGCGCCGCCCCGGCCACGCGGGCCACCGGGCCCAGCAGCGAGACGAGGGCGGTGAGGTAGTAGGGCCCCATGTCGTAGACGGGCCCGACCCCGCGGCGGTGGTAGCGCCGCCCGCCGCACTTCATGCAGAAGGTCGCCACGGCGGTGATGCACCGGCCGATCGCGCCGTCGTCGAGCGTCCGCCGGGCGGCCTGGAGGCCCGTGCCGAGGAACGTGTCCGGCGCGCCGCCGAGCAGGAGGCCGGCCTCGGCGGCCTTGGCGACGAGCTGGCGGCCTTCCTGGCGGCTCACGGCGAGGGGCTTCTCGTGCCAGACGTGCTTGCCGGCCTCGAGCGCCCGCATGGAGACACCGAAGTGGTTCCACGGCTCGGTGAGGTTGACGACGACCTCGACGGCGTCGTCGGCGAGGATGTCCTCGGTGGTGCAGACGCGGGAGACGCCGAACTCCTCGGCCCGGCGCCGCGACCGCTCGGGGACCAGGTCGCTGCACGCGACCACCTCCACCGCGCCGGTCAGCGGCCCGGTGAGATTCGTCAGGTACTGCCCGCTGATGTTGCCGCAGCCGACGACCGCGACGCGCACGCGTTCCATCGCTTCGCTCCCGTTCATGTCTCCAGCGCCGGCGCGACGTCGCGGACGACCTCTCCGGCGGCCGCCGAACGCCGGGCGGCGTCGATCACCGCGATCTGGCGGCGAAGCTCCGGCAGCTTCACCGCCGGGGCCGCGCCCTCGCGCAACACGGCGGCGACGTTCTCGTAGTAGTCCCGCCAGCGCCCCGGCACGGTCTGGATCCGCCGCTCGGTCTTGCCGTCGCTGTAGAGCCCGTACTCGTCGGGGTCCTCGACGGCGGCGTCGATGTCGCCGGCGTGCATGGCCGCCTCCTGCGGGTCGCGCCCGTACTTGCGGAACGCCCCGCCGGTGCCGCGGACGTAGAACCGCGGCTTGCCGATGGCGGCCACGCCGGAGAAATCGCAGACGCCGGTGCCCCCGCCTTCGAAGCCGACCACGAGGAGGCACTCGCTCTCGGTGTCACTGTCGGCGAAGTCGTGGCGCATGCGGCAGTAGACGCTCTCGATCGCGCGGGGCAAGAGCATGCAGAGCTGGTCGACGAGGTGGGCGCCGAGGTCGTAGAACCGCCCGCCGCCCATGGCCGCCTCTCCCCGCCAGCCGCGCATGGCCCGGAAGCCCTGCCAGGCCATCTCGATCCAGCGGACCTCGCCCAGCAGCCCGTCGGCCCACAGCTTGCGGACGGTGCGGTAATCGCCGTCGAAGCGGCGGTTCTGGAAGACGGTCAGCAGCACGCCGTTTCGCTCGGCGGCGGCGATCATCGCGTCGCACTGCTGGAGGTCGAGGCACATCACCTTGTCGGTCACCACGTTCTTGCCGGCGTCCATGGCGCGGATGGCGATCTCGGCGTGCGTGCTGTTCGGCGTGGCGATGACGATCAGGTCGACCGCGTCGTCGGCCAGGGCGTCGTCAAGCGCCGGGTAGGCCTTGCAGCCGTAGGTCTCGACGATCTCCCGGCGCTTCTCCTCGCTCGACGAGACGATCCCGTGCAGCTCCAGCTCGTCGACGAGCCCGATCAGGTAGCAGTGAAACTTCCGCCCCGCCCCGCCGAAGCCGACCACGACTGTTCGTATCTTGTCCATTCCGGGCGTTTCCTCCTGTGCCGCCAGAGCGACGCGATGCCGGCAGTGGCCCGTGGGCCGTGCCCGGTCCGAGTCGGTCCGCGACGGCGGCAGCTCCCGGTGACTGGCCCCGGGCCGCCGACCACGGCGTTCGCAACGCCGACGCTTACGGGTGCCAGCGGAAGAGGCTGATTTCCTCGGGGACGTGGGCGAAGACCTCGTCGCCGATCGCGGTCATCTTCTCGAAGACCTCGGCGGGGACCTCCGACGCCATGGCCGCGGCGTTCCGCTCGACCTGGCTGACGTTGCGGCAGCCGACCAGGACGTTCGCCACGCCCGGCTGGCGGGCCGCCCACTGGATCGCCAGGTGCGCCATCGGCACGCCGGCGGCGTCGGCGAGGGCGCGGAGCTTCTCGACGCCCTCGTAGCAGTGGGGCCAGACCGCCTCGTCGAACAGCACGCTGTTGCGACGGTGGTCGCCCTCGGGGAACGAGACGTCCCGCGGGAACTTGCCCGTCAGAATGCCCTCGGCGATCGTGCTGTAGGTCACCACGGCCGCGCCGTGCTCGCGGCACCACGGGATGACGTCCTTCTCGGGGAACCGCCAGTAGAGGTTGTAGCAGAGCTGGTGGGCGTCGATGTGCCCGACCTCGGCGACCTGCTCCATCTCCTCGACGGTGAAGTTGCTCACCCCGGCGGCGCCGACCTTGCCGGCCTCCCTGGCGGCGACGATCGCCTCCATCGGCGGGCGCATGTCCTTCCCGGTCACCGGCCAGTGGATGTAGAAGAGGTCGATGTAGTCCGTGCCGAGGCGCCGCAGGCTGTCGTCGATCTTCTGCGCGTAGCACTCGCGGCTGAGGTCGCCCCAGCAGGGGAAACCCTTGGTGGCGAGGAAGACCTGGTCCCGGCGCCCGGCGACGGCCCGGCCGACCAGCTCCTCGCTGTGGCCCTTGCCGTAGGCCTCCGCGGTGTCGATGTGGGTGATTCCGGCGTCGAGGGCGGCCTGGAGGGCGGCCAGGGAATCGGCGTCGTCCTGCGGCCCCCACTCCCCGCCGTAAGCCCAGGTCCCCAGGCCCATGACGCTGTGGTCCTTCTCGACGGGGTCGATGCGGACCTGCTTCATCGGTGTCTTCTCGCTCACGAGTCTCTCCTCTCGGTGGTTGCTCCCGGGCGCGACCGTCCGCGCAAGACCCCTTCGCTACCGTACGCGGGCCGTGACGTCAAGCGCCCGCAACCGGGGTAGTGGCCAGCCGGGAACGGCCGGCCGGCGCGGGCGCGCCGGTGACATGGCCCGACCGGCCACGGACCACCGACTACCGGCCGCTGGCCGACCGCCCGGGGGGGCTACTGCCCGGCGAGGCCCAACTGTTCCAGGACGCCCTTTTCCACCACCGCCGAGGCGGTGTCCTGGAGCTGGGCGGTCAGGCCGCCATCGACGACGAGGGCCTGGCCGGTAACGAAGGACGACTCGTCGCAGGCCAGGAACAGGGCGGCCGAGGCGATCTCCTCCAGCGTGCCCGGCCAGCCCAGCGGGTAGACCAGGTGCTGGCGGCGGACTTCGTCGGGGTTGTCGGCCAGCCAGCGGACCTTCGCCTCGGTGAGGATGCGCCCGGGGCAGAGGGCGTTGACGCGGATGTTGGCCCGGCCGTACTCGACGGCCATCTGACGCGTGAGGTTCAGCAGCGCCGCCTTCATGGCCGAGTAGGGCGCGCAGCGGCGTCCGGCGAGCAGGCCGTGAACGCTGGAGGTGTTGATGATCGCCCCGCCGCCACGCCGCGTCATCTCGGGGATGGCGAGCTGGCAGGCGGCGGCGACGGCCTTGACGCTGGAGGCGAAGGCGGCGTCCCAGCTCTCGTCGGTCATCTCGACGACGGCGGCGTTGTCGCCCCCCCATGCGTTGTTCATCAGCACGTCGATGCCGCCGAACTCGTCGATGGCGTAGCGGATGAGCTCGCGGACCTGCCCGGTGTCGCGGACGTCGGCGCGGCGGTAGCGGCCGTCCCCGCCGGCGGCTCGGACGGCCTCGACGGCCTCGTCGGCCAGGGCCCCGGCGGCACCGTGATCGCTGACGACCACCCGCGCGCCCTCCTCGGCGAACCGCTTGGCGCTGGCCAGCCCGATCCCCGCCGTCGAGCCGGTCACCACCGCCACCTTGCCTGCGAGTCTGCCGCCGTCGCTCACGGGCCTGCCCCCGCTAGCTCGACCGCGCGAGGGTGGCCTTGGACCGCGTGGCCTGGAGCTCGGCGGTCTGCGGGCGGCGGGAGAGGATGTTCAGGGACATCTCGATCAGCTCCTCGGCCTCGGCCGGCGAGACCGTGCCGACGGTGACCATGTCGCGGTCGCGGATGGCGTTCCAGACGAAGGTCATCGCCTGGTAGGGGCGGATCTGCCCGGCGGCCATGGTCTTGATGATCATCACCGGCCTGGCCGCCTCCTGGATGACGCGGGCGATCCAGTCGACCTCCACGTGCATGAGGAAACCCATGGCGTTGAACGGCTGGATGTACGTCTCGACGTCGAGGCCGGACTCGTCGCTGTAGATGACCGTCTCCGGCGAGTGCGTGCTGAGCCCGGGCACCATCCCGCGCTGGCGGATCATGCGGCAGACGACGTCCATGTGGCGGAGCTTGCGGGCGCACTTGTCGAGCATCTTGTCGGTGGTGCTGACGTGGGGCATGCAGATCCTCACGCCTTTCTCGACCTCGGCGTCGAGGACGCGGGCGACCTCGTCGAGGTCGAAGCCGCCTTCGACGGTCTCCGGGCCCGTGGTGAACGAGGGCGTGGAGACCACCACCGCGCCGACACCGGCGGCGTCCTCCGCCCGCTTGATCGCCTCGGGGATGCACGTCTGCGTGTGCGGGCACATGATCGTGTCCACGCCGGCACGCAGGAATGTCGCGATGATCTCCGCCACGCGTTCCGGACGCGTCACGTGCTGCTCGATGAACCGGCTCTTGGCGGCCGTCGAATGGGCGTAGCCCAGGAACCAGTTCGTGCCGATAATCATCCGGGAGACCGAGAGGCCTCCGACGGTCGTTCGGGGAAAGCTCGTCATGCCGTAAGCTCCTGTCGCGTTCGGATCGTAGACTCTCTATGGAAGGGGCCGGCGCCGCAGACTGAACGTCGCGGGTATTTTACCTGGATTTTCCCTCGACACCAAAGCCTTGCGGCCGGCGTTGTAGCAGGATACGCTTCGCGTTTTCCCGGAATGTGTCTGCCGTAGGCGCATTTTCCATGTCGGCCCTGTCGTATGGGGTCCCGATGGCCGTAACGCTGAAACAACTCGCCGAAGTCCTGGGGTTGGACGTGTCGACAGTCTCCTACGCCCTTTCGGGCAAGGGGACGATCAACGAGGAAACTCGACGGCGCGTCCGCGAGCTCGCCGATGAAATGGGCTATGTACCCAATCGTTTGGCTCGCCGTCTGCGAACGCAGACCGCCAACGCCATCGGCCTCGTCGTGCCCGACGCGCTGGCCTACGGGCCGCTGATCCAGCAGGTCTTCCGCCAGGCCGGCAAGGGCGGGCTGGAGGTCTCGGTGGCCTTCACCGAGTTCGACGCGGACCTCGAGCACCGCCCGATCCTCTCGCTGATGGAGCTCCAGGTCGACGGGATCATCCTCCGCTCGACCTTCCCCCGCCTGGTCGACTGCCCCGGAGGCCACGCCCTCCGCCGCCTCGCCGCCGGGCACATGCCCGCGGTGGCCTACGGGTTCCCCATCGAGGGCTCGCCCATCCCGGCCGTCACGCTGCCCATCGCCCGCCAGGCCGAGATGATCCTCACCCACCTGATCGAGCGCGGGCACCGGCGGTTCGCGGCGCTGCTGGGCTGGCCCTTCGCCCAGGCACAGCGGCTACGCGTGCAGGGCTACCTCAAGGCCCTCGCCGACGCCGGGCTCGGCGAAGACGCCCTCGGCGTGCTCACCGTCGAGGCCAAGGCCGAGGCCGAGGAGATCGAGAAGCCGGGCAGCCACTACCACCGGTTCATCTGGCGGCTGTTCGGGGGGCGCCCGCCGCGGATGGGCCGGGGGCTTTTCCGCCGCCTCCGCGAGCTGTACCCGATGCCCACCGCCGTGGTCTGCCACCACGAGAGCACCGCCCTCGGCGTGATCGCCGAGGCGACCGACCACGGGCTGCGCGTCCCCGAGGACCTCGCCGTCGCCGCCACCGACATCGGCCTGGCCGGGGCCCTGTCGCCGGTGGACATCACCACCGCCGACGCCGTGGCCGCCGACACCGCGCCGGTCGCGCTGGCGATGCTGCGCCAGGCGATGGCCGGCAGCATGTCCCCCGGCGAGACGCGCACCGTCGAGCCCGTCATGCGGGTGGCCGGCTCCACCGTCGGCTCGGGGCCCGACGAGATCGTCGCCGAAATCGCCGGGCGCGTCCGCCGCTTCGAGACCGCCGCCGAGGCCCTCGAGGCCTCCCGCCCCTCCAAGCCCGGCGACATCCCCAGCCCCTCCGTCGAGATGTAGCCCGCGCCCCCCCGTAGCCTACACCGGCCCGGCGTGGTACAATCCTGGCGGTGTGGGAGGAGGTCTACGGAGGTTGTGGTGCGCCCATGAACAGCCGGCGAGCGAGCTGCGGGGTCTTCCTGCTGTGGCTGTCCGTCGCGTGGGCGGCGACCGCCCACGGCCAGCACGTCCTCGTCCACGACCTGCATGGGGGGACGTGGCACGACGCGGAGAAGGCCTTCGACGGGACCGACGACGACATGTGCTGGGCGGCCGCGGGCAGCAACGTGCTGGAATGGACCGGCTGGGCCGAGGCCGGCAACGCCCCCGCCGGCGACGAGCAGGACGTCTTCCAGCACTACATCGACCACTGGACCAACGACGGCGGCGACAGCGAGATCGCCTGGGAATGGTGGTTCTCCGGGCGCGACATCGCCCCGGCCGACCCCGGCTGGGCTTGGGTGGACGTCCCCGGCGGCGGCGGGTACTGGCCCGGGCACACCATGGCGGACTACATGGCCTGCTGGCGGGAGGGAGACGGGACCTACGCCAACGCCGGCGAGGCGCTGGTGGACCTGGTCGCCGGCGGCTACGGCATCAACCTCGGGCTGACCGACGACTGGTGGTCGTGGTCGCACGCGGTGACCTGCTGGGGCTACACGATATTCAACAGCGAGATCGTCAGCATCCACATCACCGACTCCGACAACGGCGGGCAGCCTGAGCTGGAGCACTACGCCGTCGAGATCACCCCCGGCGGGAAGGTGATCCTCCCGGACTACGCCGGCGGGGCCTACATCGAGGACATCTGCGCCCTCAAGCTCGCCCCGGCCATGTGGACGGGGGCCGACGGCAACTGGCCGGTCGCCGGGAACTGGAAGCGCGGCGCCGTCCCCGGCGCCGGCACCGAGGTCCTGGCCGACGGGGGGTGCATCCGCATCGGCTCCGGCGCCGTCGAGGCCGGAAGCCTCGCCGTCGGCGCCTACACCGCCGGGCGGCTGGAGCAGACCGGCGGGGCCGTCGCGGTCGGCGGGGTGCTGTACGTCGGCTACGACACGGACGCCAACGGGCTCTACGAACTGGCCGGGGGCACGCTGACAGCGGAGGAGGTCAACGTGGGCTACTGGGGCCGCGGGCGGTACGTGCAGACCGCCGGACAGTGCAGCGTCAGCGAGTTCTTCTACGTCGACAGCGAGTGGCACCCGGTGGCGGAGATCGCCGGCGGGGATCTCCAGGCCGGCGCCGTCTCCATCGGCGAATGGACGCGGGGCAGCCTGATCCAGAGCGGCGACGGCAACGTGCAGGCGGTGGAGCTGTACCTCGGCTACGACATGGACTCCCTCGGCCGCTACGAACTCCGCGGCGGGGGGCTGGACGTCAGGAACGCCTGCGTCGGCTACCTCGGCGAGGGGCAGATGCTCCAGACCGGCGGGCGGTGGACCGTCACCGGGACGCTGGAGATCGACAGCGACGCCGGGGCCGACTGCGACCTCCGCGGCGGGCGGCTGGACGCCAACGAGGTGATGATCGGCACCTACTCCGCCGGCCGGCTGGCGGTCAGCGGCACGGCCCACGTGACGGCCGAGATCATCGGCGTCGGCGGCGGGGAAGGCCGCGGCGAGATCGAGATCACCGGAGGCCGGCTTGAGGCCGACGGGATCGTCCTGGGCATCGACACGATGTCGGCCGGCGAGCTGACGCTGAGCGGCGGGACGCTGGCGGTACGGACGCTGGCCAGGGGCGACGGCGGCATGGGGGTCGCGGTAACCGGCGGGCGCCTCGAGGCGGAGACGCTGCGGTTCGATCTGGGCCAGGTCGGCGGGGAGCTGGGGCCGCTGGAGCCCGGCGGGTCGGTGAGCGTCCGGGGCGATTACCGCCTGGTCGGCGGGGCGATCGCCCTGGGCATCGGCGGCTGCGACCCGTGCGAGCCAGGCGGTTTCGACGACGAGCAGGTGCGGGTGGACGGCAACGCGTCGCTGGCCGGCGAGCTGGCCCTGCACTGGCTGGCCCCCGACCAGCCGGGCTACGCCCCCTTCGGGCGGACGGTGGACGTGCTCGTCTGCGGCGGCGAGGCGACCGGGCAGCTCCAGCCCGCCGGGCAGCTCAAGGCCTATGTCGAGACGATCGCCTTCATGGTGCTCGCGGACGGCAGGCAATCGGTGCGGGTGACACTGCGGGACCTGCTGGCCGGCGACGCCGACCTCGACGGGACGGTCGGCCCCGGCGACCTCGACGCCCTCGCCGCGGGCCTGGGCACACCCGGGGCGACCTGGCTGGACGGGGACGTCGACGGCAGCGGCACGGCCGACGCCGCCGACTACGCCTGCATCAAGCGCCGCTTCGGCAGCACGCTGGCCAACCCGATCCCCGAGCCGGGCACACTGGCGATGCTGTCCCTTGCGCTGCCCGCCCTGCTTCGCCGGCGCCTCCGCCGCGTCTGAGCCGCCCCCTTGCGGCCCCGGCGCCGACCTGCTATCACAAGCCCTTCGGATTCGCGGTCCAGAATCAGGAAGGGCGCCATGAGCAAGAAGTCCCGGGCGAAAGGCTCCAAGAGCTCCAAGGGGTCGAAGGGCTCGAAGGCGAAGCACGGCTTCTCGACTACCGCCATCCACGCCGGCGAGGAGCGGCTGCGATACGCAGACTCCATCACCACCCCCATCGTGCAGACCTCCACCTACGCCTTCAAGGACAGCCGCGAGGTCGAGGCCTACACCAAGCGGGGCAAGGAACGCTTCGAGTACGGGAGGTACGGCAACCCCACCGAGCTGGTGGCCGAGAACCGCCTGGCCGCCCTCGAGGGCGCCGAGGCCTGCGTCGTCTGCTCCTCGGGCATGAGCGCGATCACCACGACCATCCTGGCCCTGATCGAGTCCGGCAGCCACATCGTCATCACCGACGACGCCTACAAGAAGACCCTCGAGTTCTGCAACGCATACCTCCGCCGGTTCGGCGTCGACTGCACCGTCGTGCCCTTCGGCGACTACGACGCCCTCGACGCGGCCGTGCGCCCCGAGACGCGGTTCATCTTCTCGGAGTCGCCGACGAACCCGTACCTGAACATCTTCGACCTCGAGCGGCTCAAGGAGATCGCCGACCGCCACGGCGTGCTGACGCTGATCGACAGCACCTTCGCCACGCCCATGAACCAGCGCCCCCTTCAATGGGGCGTGGACATCGTCCTCCAGAGCTGCACGAAGTACCTCGCCGGGCACAACGACATCCTCGCCGGCGCCGTGCTCGGCCGCCAGGAGCTCATCCAGCCGATCCGCGACCTGCACAAGGCCCTCGGCGGCGTGATCGACCCCCACTGCTGCTACCTGCTGCTGCGGGGGCTGAAGACCTTCGCCATCCGCGTGGCCAAGGCCAACGAGACCGGCCTGGCCGTCGCGGAGTTCCTCGAGGGCCACCCGAAGGTCAAGCGGGTGTACTACCCCGGCCTGCCCAGCCACCCCCACCACGAGACGGCAAAGGCCCAGATGAGCGGCTACGGCGGCGTGATCACCTTCGACATCACCGGCGGCCTCGCCGGGGCCAAGGCCTTCCTCGACCGCCTGAAGCTCTGCTTCATCGCGCCCAGCCTCGGCGGCGTCGAGACGCTGATCACCCACCCGGCCACCGTCAGCTACTACCACAACACCCGCAAGCAGCGCTACGAACTGGGCATTACCGACACCCTCATCCGCCTGGCCGTAGGGATCGAAGACGCCGAAGACATCATCGCCGACCTCAAGCAGGCGCTGGGCTAGGCCGGCCGAGCACTCGGGGCTGCGCACCCGCTGGGGAACCGGGCGGGGAGCCGGCGGGGAATAGTGCCCGGCTCGCGCTCGATGCGGGGTGGGCCTCCCGGGCCGCACGTCTTTTATTCCCTTTCCCAAAAGCGACTTAACCCATCAGCCGCGGTGCGAGGGGCCGCGGGGGGCACCGGCGGCACGGGTTGTGCAGATGGTACAGACGGCACAGAAGGCACACCCGGTGCGGACCTCGCTCGTTCCTCCGTTCGCCGCCCCGGCCGCCGACAGAACGGAGATCCCGCAACACCAAAGGAAAGGGGAAGCATCATGGACGACTCGGCCGACACCGATCAACCGGAGGTCGTTCTCGTCACCTCGTCGCGGGCCTGCCGGGAGATGCTCGCCGCCGGCGGGCTTGCCTTCCGGGTCGCCGAGCCGGACCTCGACACGCCCGATGACCATCCCAACTGCCTCGGGCCCGTGCCCCACGCCGAGGCCATGGCCTACTACCACGCCCGCCGCGCCGCCGAGGAGCACCCCGGCGCCTGCGTGGTCGCCACGTACACGCTCGTGGTGCACGCGGGGCGGCGGTTCGGCAAGCCGCTGGGCCCCATCGAGGCCGGGCAGATGCTCGCGGCGCTGGGCGGCACGCGGCACATGGTGGTCACCGGCGTGGCGATGGTCTGCGGCGGGCAGCGGATGCTCGCCTCGCAGGTCAGCCGCGTGACGCTCGGGCGCATCCCGCTGGGCCTGACCGCCCGCCACCTGGCCTCGGGGGACTGGCTCGGCGTGGCCGGGGCGTACGCGGCGCCCGCGGTCGTTGCGCGGTGCGTCCGCGCCGTCGAGGGCAGCGCCGCCAACATCCTCGGCGCCCCGATCGACCTGATCGACCGCATGCTCGCCGCCGCCGGCCTGTCCGCCGACCTCGCCGCCGTCGCCGCCTGAATCAGCCGCTGCGGCGCCGCCGCCGAAGCAGCGCCAGGCCCACCGGGCCCAGCAGCAGCGCCGTGGCGGGCGCCGGGACCGGGTCCGAAACGGCGATGAAACTCCGACCGTCGGCAAGCTGACCGGAAAAGGCCACCTGCCCGGCGTTGTTGACCTCCAGGTGATCGTAGACGAACTGGAGCGTCGAGCCGAACAGCGGATCGCCCTCACGAATAACCAGTTGGCTGGTCCCCGTGTCGGCGTCGACGGCGTAAACCCCGAACGCCAGCGCGTTGGCCGCCGTGCGGGCCTTGAAGGCGACGAGGCGGCCGTCGTTCATGGCCGCGTCGCCCAGCAGGCTGAACGTCGAGCCGTCGTCCGGGGCGTTCGTCGTCTCGTCGGCGACCACGGTGAAGTCACCGTTGGCGTCGACCAGGACGATCAGCCGGTTGCTTGCCGAATCGCGGACGGACAGAACGATCTCGTCGTTGTTGTTCAGGTCCGGCGTGTTGATGTAATCGAAGTCGTTGCCCGTCCCGGCCGGGTCGGACGTCGATTCGGCGACCAGCACGCCCGCGTCGTGGACCGTCTGGGAGTACTCGTACGTCCCGACGGCCCGCCCGCCGGGGGTGAGGAACCCCTGGTAGGCGAAGAGGGCGTTGTCGTTGATCGACGCGTTGCGGGCCTCCAGGAACGTGCTGCCGGTGTCGGCCGACCCGCCGTCCAGCAGTGCCGCGGCCGCGCTGCCGTTCGCCGACTCGTACAGGTAGAGCGATTCGTCGGCCACGCCGGCGTCTCCGCTGTCGCCGATCTGGGCGCGGTAGACCACGTCGCCGGCGTTGTTGATGTCCAGCCCGCCCTGCGTGGAGCCGCTGTCGGGGGCCACCGACCGATACAGGTTGCCGTTCGGCACCGACCCGACGTCGGGCAGCGTATCGCCCTGGCGGGCGATCAGCGTCTCGCCCCCGCCGGGGTCGAACAGCGTGATCGTGCCCAGGCTCGGCGGCGAGCCGGTCGCGTTGACGGCCGCGTAGGCCACCACCTGCCCCGAGTCGTTCAGTCGCGCGTAGTCGAAGTCGCGGAACGCCCCGAGCCCGTTCGCCAGGCCGCCGCGGGCCACAAGCCGCTCGGTCGTCCCGTCCGAGACCACCAGCCCGCGCGTGTCCACGTTGGTGACCGACACGCCGTCATACGACGCGGTGTACGCGACCTCGCCATGGTCGTTCAGGTCGAAGACCTCGCCGAGAAAGAAGACCTGGCCGTTGCCTCCCGGCGCCGGCTGATCCTCGATCGCCACGATCGTCGGCCCGGCGTGGGCGTGCATGGCAAAGGCGAGCACGACCGCCACGGCCGACATCACACGAAATCTGACAAGCCGCATAGTCATCCTTTTTCCTCCCGTCGCGTTGGCGGGCATCGCTGCCGGCCGGGCGCCGGCCCGGTCCCGTGACCGGGCCCGTCTCGCCTGAAGCCGCCCGGCGACGACGATGCCTCGTTTCTTCCGTGCCCACTGCTCCGGGCACACGTCATGCTAGGGGGCTCGCCGGCGCACGCGCGGCTTTCCTCGGGATTCTTGCCAGAGACGCCCCCGTCGCGTCGATAGTAATCTCGGGAGCCCCCGGCGCCCCGAGGGCCCCGCGACGCCGAGCCCGCGCCAGGAGGCACCGGCAGAGAATCACAACCCGCGCGGCCCCGCCCGGCCGCGACGAACGCTGCCAAGGAGCACGCCATGAACCGTCGGCGAGACCCGCTGAGCCCCGCGTCGAACCGCCGATCTGCCCCGGCCCGCATCGAGGCGCTCGAGCCGCGGCTGCTGCTCTCGGCCGAGACGCCCGCCGGCGGGCTGCTGAGCCTCCAGTGGCAGGGGCGGACGGTCCAGGCCGCCGCGGAGGAATGGATCGTCCGCTTCGCCGACGACGTGGCCGCCGAGGCCGACGACGTGCTGGGCAGCCTCGCCGAGGCCGGCTTCGCCGGTGCCGCGCTGACCCCGCTGGGCCGGGGCGGCTTCGCCGAGCTGCACGCCCCGGCGGCCTCGACGGCCGCCCTCGCCGCCTGGGCCGAGACGCTCGCGGGCATCGCCTACGTCGAGCCGAACTTCGCGCTGTCGCTGGGCGACACCGCCCTTCTGGGCGAGCCCGACGACAGCCGCTTCGACGCGCTCTGGGGCCTGCACAACACCGGCCAGACCGGCGGCGCGCCCGACGCCGACATCGACGCGCCCGAGGCGTGGGACCTCGCCACCGGCTCCTCCGGCGTGGTCGTGGCCGTCATCGACACCGGCGTGGACGCCGACCACGCGGACCTCGCGGGGAACATGTGGGTCAATCCCGGCGAGATCCCCGGCGACGGCATCGACAACGACCGCAACGGCTACGTCGACGACGTCCACGGCTGGGACTTCGGCGCCAACGACGCCGACCCCGACGACCCCAACGGGCACGGCACGCACGTGGCCGGCACGATCGGGGCCGTCGGCGACAACGCACGCGGCGTCGCCGGCGTCAACTGGTCCGTCAGCATCATGAGCCTCAAGTTCCTCGACGCCTCCGGGGCCGGGTATCTCAGCGACGCCATCGAGGCCATCGAGTACGCCACCATGATGCGCTCCCGCTTCGGCGTCAACGTCGTCGCCACCAACAACAGTTGGGGCGGCGGCGGGTACTCCACGGCCATGCGCGACGCCATCGCACGCGCCGGGGACGCCGGCGTGCTGTTCGTCGCGGCCGCGGGCAACGGCGGAGGCGACGGCGTCGGAGACGACAACGACGCCTCGCCCCACTACCCGTCAAACTACGCCCTGGACAACGTCCTCGCCGTGGCCGCAACCGACCGCAACGACCGCCTGGCGGGCTTCTCCAACTACGGGGACGTCTCCGTCGACCTCGCCGCGCCCGGCGTGGGGATCACCTCCACCTTCACCGGGGGGCGCTACACGACCTACAGCGGCACGAGCATGGCCACGCCGCACGTCGCCGGCGTGGCGGCGCTGCTGGCGGCCTACAACGCCGACGCCACCGCCGCGGAGATCCGCTCGGCCATCCTGGACGGCGCCGACGCGATTCCGTCCTTGTCCGGGCGCGTCGCCACCGGCGGGCGGCTGAACGCACGCGGCGCCCTCGATGCCCTCGGCGAAGGCCCGGCGCCGGACCCGGCCCCGGACCCGACGCCCGACCCGCAACCCGACCCGCAGCCCGAGCCCGATCCCGGGCCGCACGAGCCCAACGACACGCTCGAAGACGCCATGCGGCTGCCCCTCCAGGGCCGAGGCTCGGTAAGCGTCTCCGCCGAGGTCGGCGACGGCAGCCACGCCGACGCCGACGTGGACGTCTACCTCCTCGACGTGCCCGCCGGCACGGCCCTGGCGGCCGAGATCACCGCGCGACGCAACGGCAGCTCGCTGGACTCCTACCTCCGCGTCTTCGACGGCGCCGGCCGGCAGATCGCCGCCAACGACGACGCCGAGGGCCTCGACAGCGCCCTCCAGCTCGACCTGCCCGAAGGCGGGACGGTGTACCTGGCGGTCTCGGGGTACGGCAACGCCGGGTACGACCCCACCTCGGCCGGCAGCGGCTCGGGCGGCTCGACCGGGCGGTACAGCCTCTCCGTGGCGCTGACCGAGTCCGACCCCGAGCCGGGCGACCCGTCGGACCCCGCCGAGCCGGGCGCCTACGCCGCCGAGCTCGTCGAGCCCCACTTCGAGGACATCTCCTTCAGCGGCGAGCGGGCGTTCGACGGCTACGCCGACGACGACCTCGCCCGCCTGCTGACGCCCGACCTGGACGGCTGGAGCTTCGAGCTCTACGGGCACACCTACCGATCGGTGTACATCTCCAGCAACGGCGTGATCAGCTTCCTCGAGCCCGTCGGCGATTACACCAACCCCACGCTGGCCGACGCACCGCACACCCCGGCGGTGGCGGCCTTCTGGGACGACCTGGTCATCCCCGGCGGGTGGCGAGGCGGGTTGTTCTGGGAGGTCCGCGGCAGCGGAGACGACCAGCGGCTCATCGTCCAGTGGAACAACGTCGCCTTCTACGGGGCCTGGTGGCAGCGCGTGACCTTCCAGGCCGTCCTCCACGAGGCCGACGGGTCCGTCGAGCTGAACTACCTCGACCTCGACGCCGGCGGAACCGAGCACACCGCCGGCGGCTCGGCCACCGTGGGCATCCGCGGCGGCGCCGCCGACGAACTGCTCCAACTGACCTTCAACGACGCCGGCAGCGAGTACGTCGCCTCGGCCACCAGCACCCTCATCCGCCCCGTGCCCCCGCAGGACGCCCCCGCCGACCCGCCCGCCGACGACCCCGTCGACGACCCCGCCCCGCCGCCGGTCGAACTCGCCTTCGAGCACGGCAGGCCGGCGACCTTCACCGACGCCGACGGCGAGCCCGTCACCGTCCTGCTCGTCGGGCCCGGCTCCGGCGTGGTGGAGCTGACGGCCGAGGAAGGCGTCGACGCCGACCGCATCGCGCTGACGGGCACGACGTCGGCCTCGACGCTGATCGTCCGCGTCGCCGGGCGCGAGGGCACCGGCGTCGGCTCCATCGACGTCGATGGCGACCTCCGCAGCCTGATCGCCCCGCGGCTGGACCTGCTCGGCGACGTGACCGTCGCCGGCTCGCTGACCTACGCCCAGCTCGACGACGTGCTCGCACCCGCCACACTCACCCTCGCCGCGACCGGGCGGACCATCCTGCGGTTCGACCGCGTCGCCGACCTGAGCGTCTCCGCCGCCGGCGGGATCACCGCCCTGCTGGCCGCCGAGTGGCTCGACACCGACGCCACGCCGGACACGATCGCCGCCGATCACCTCACCAGCCTGGTCGTTCACGGCAACCGGCGCGACGGCGCGCCCGGGGACTTCCAGGCCGACCTGGACCTCGCCGGCGGACACTACGGCGCCAGCCTGCGGTCCGCCTGGGTCGCCGGGGCCAGCACCGGCGACTGGACGCTGGCCGAGTCCGCCTACGTCGTCCGCGTGGCCGGCGACGCCTCCGGGGAGTGGACCTTCGACGGCGGGGCCAACGTGCTGTGGATCGGCGGGCACGCGGCGATGGACATTGCCTCGGCCGACGACCTCCGCGTCGTGCAGGTCGGCGCCAACGCCACCGGCGACTGGACGATCCACGGCGACGTGCTCAGCCTCTTCGTCCGCGGAAACGCCGCCGGGGCATGGACCGTCGACGGCGGCGTCCGCAGCATCTACGTCGGCGGCGAGGCGAACGTGAACGTCTCCGCCGGGCCGACGCGGGCCGTGTACGTCGGCGGCAACGCCGGCGGCGACTGGCTGCTCGACGGTGACGCCGGCAACATCGTCCTCCGCGGCGACGCCACCGGCGACTGGACGATCCACGGCGACGTCCGCGTCCTGCGCATCGACGGCGAGGCCACCGGAGAGTGGGTCATCGACGGCGACGTCGGCGTGATCCGCGCCGGCTCGACGGCGCCATGCTTCACCGCACGCGTCGCCGGCGACGCACGCTCCGTGCTCGTCCTCGGCAACATGAGCGGCCAATGGTCCGCCCGGTCCGTCGGCGTGCTGACCGTCCTGGGCGACCTCGCCGACGCCGCCGTCGAGCTGACCCGCGGCCCCGACGCCCGCCGCTACGCCCTCGCCCGCGCCACCGTGCTGGGTTGGGTGCGAGACAGCGTGCTGCGAAGCGCCGGCAACGTGGGATGGATCGTCGCCGGCGGGACCGACAACGCACGCCTGCTCGCCGGGGTGGACGCGGCCGTCACCGCGCTGCCCGAGTCGGCCGAGCAGTTCGACGCCCTCGCCGCCGTCCGCGGCCTGCACGTCACCGGGCGCGTCGCCAACGCCGACGGCTACAGCGTCCGCGCGACGACCGTCGCCGCCGCCGAGATCGGGCAGGTCCACCTGACCGGCGCCGACCCCGCCGCGGCCTCCGGCCTCGCCGCCCGCCGCCTCGATCTGCTCACCCACCGCACCGCCCGCAGCCGCTACCTCTGGACCCGCCACCGCCGCCGCACACCCGCGCCGCAACTGCCGGGCTCCTGGAACGCCCGAATCCTCGAGTAAGCGCCGCGCCCCGCCCCGGGACGGTCTCTCCCCCCCTCGCACCCCCGGCGCGCTTGAACCGGGCGCGACCTTCGACGTACACTCTCCCCATACGCCCACGACACCCGCGGCCCGGTGGCGGAACTGGCAGACGCTGGGGACTTAAAATCCCCTGCCCCTCGGGGCGTGCGGGTTCGATCCCCGCCCGGGCCAGTCGTGTCCGGCCGAGGCCTTCTCCCTGGAGATGCCCATGTTCGACGACATCGAGGCGAGGTTCCGCAACGTCGCGCCGACGGAGGGCTTCTGCTCGCTCCGCTGCGTGGACGAGGCCCACGAGATGCTCCGCGTCCGCATGGACGTGCCCGAGCCTGCGACGACGTGGCGGGACACCGGGGCGATGGTCACGGTCGTCCGCGGCGGCGGGATGGGCTACGCGGCCACGAGCGACCTGTCGGAGGCGGGCCTGGCCCGCGCGGTGTCCGAGGCGAGCGAGTGGGCGGCCCTGTCGGCGGGGCGAAGCGTGGTGGACTGGGCCGCGGTGACCTGGCCCAGCGCGCGGGGCGAGTACGTCGGCCCCGAGGAACTCCCGTGGGAGTCGCTCTCGCTGGAGCACAAGTTCGACATGCTCCGCAGCGAGTGCCGCCGCCTGCACACCGACGAGCAGATCGTCGACTGGGACGCGTCGCTGTGGCACACGACGCTGGAGACGCTGCTGCTGACCACGGCCGGGGGGAACGTCCGCCAGCGGATGCACTACCTCGTGCCGGGAATGTCCGCGACGGCGAACGATGGCGAGGACACGCAGTCGCGCAGCCTCGGGGGGCACGGGTACAGCCTCCAGGGCGGGCTGGAGGTGCTGGACACCGTCGGCTTCCGCACCGCGGCCGAGCGGATCGCCGAGGAGGTCCTGGAGCTGCTGGCCGCGCCGAACTGCCCCAGCAGGCGGATGGACGTGCTGCTGGACCCGGACCAGATGATCCTCCAGATTCACGAGTCGATCGGGCACCCGCTGGAACTGGACCGCATCCTGGGCGACGAGCGGAACTACGCGGGGACGAGCTTCGTCACGCCGGAGATGCTGGGCAGCTACCGCTACGGCACGGAACTGCTGAACGTGACCTTCGACCCGACCCGCCCGAACCAGTTCGCCAGCTACGGCTACGACGACACGGGCCTGCCCGCCGAGAAGACCTACATCATCCGCGAGGGCATTCTCCAGCGGGCGCTGGGCGGGCTGGTCTCCCAGGCGCGCACGGGCTGTCCGGGCGTGGCCAACGGCCGCGCGTGCAGTTGGAACCGCCCGCCGATCGACCGGATGGCGAATCTGAACCTCGAGCCGGGGGGCCCGGGCGCCCCGGACGTCGCGGGGATGATCGCCGGCATCGAGCGGGGGATCTACATGAAGACCAACTGCTCGTGGTCGATCGACGACAGCCGCAACAAGTTCCAGTTCGGCTGCGAATGGGGGCGGCGGATCGAGGACGGGCGGCTGACGGAGGTGGTCAAGAAGCCCAACTACCGAGGCGTGTCGGCGACGTTCTGGCGGAGCCTCTCGCAGGTCGGCCGGGCCGAGACGGTGGAAACGCTCGGCACGCCGTTCTGCGGCAAGGGCGAGCCGAACCAGTGCGTCCGCGTCGGCCACGCCAGCCCCGCCTGCGTGTTCGCCGACGTGGACGTCTTCGGCGGCGAGTAACGGCCCGTTCAGGCCGGCAGGCCTTCAAGCCGCACGACCCAGCCGTCGAAGTGCGTGCGGGCGGGGCGGGAAGAGCCGGTTCTGTTGGCTGGGCGCCCGCCTGACGGCCCGGCGGAACGCGTGCTTCGCCGCGGGCCCCCTGCGAGCGCCTCCTCGAGGCTGCAAAGGGCCGCGGGCTCAGTGGGCCGCGTGATCGTGGTCGTGGGCTTCGCCGGTTTCGGCGGGGGCGGCGCGGGAGAGGACGTGGATCTTCTCGGCGTCGACGATCAGCCGCTCGCCGGGCTCGACGCTGCGGACGGTGCCTCGGACCGCGACCTCGCTGAAGGGCTTGAGCCCCCCGAGGCCGTGCAGCGTGCCCCGGAGCACCGACCCGTCGGGGCCGAGCACCTGCACCGAAGCCATGGACCCCTTGCGGTCCTCCATCGGCTGGCAGCAGTAGTCCCAGGGCGTCTGGCAGTGGCCGCTGGGCTTGACGCCGCAGGTCTTCGGCACGGAGGCGTCGATCAGCGTCATCATGGCGCGGCGGTCCGGCAGCGGATGGGCGATGCCCCCGACCAGGCCGCGGAGCGTGATCGGCCGGCCGGCATCGGCAAGGGCATGCGCCTCGGCCACGCCGACGGCGTCATCGAGCGGCTCCTCGGAGAGCACGTCTTTCAGGGCCTCGGGCGTCTCGCCGCCGGTGGCGGCGTCGGCGGGCTGCTGGCGGCTCTCGCCGCATCCGATCAGGCCGGCGGCGGCGAGCGTCAGGGCGATCCATGTCTTGGCGTTCATCGGGGTTCTCCTGTTCGTTCGTGGTTGGAAACGTCGGCCCGGGCCACGTCGGCCGGGCGGTCTTCGGTTCGCTGCCCGCGCCGCTCAGGCGGCGCGGAGGGCCTCGGCGATCGGGGGCTTGAGGCATCGCCACGCCGGCGGGAGGGCGCCGATCACGCCGAGCGCCAGCCCGGCCAGCAGCCCGCCGGCGAGGACGACGCCGTCGATGGTCATCTCGAACGCGCCCACGCTGAATCGCACGGCCAGGCCGTCGAGGGCGACCAGCGCCGCGGCGCAGGCGACGAGCGTCCCGGCGACGGCGACGAGGACGGACTCCTGGACGAGGCTGACCATCACGGCCGATCGGGAGTAGCCGACCGCCTGGAGCGAGGCGATCTCGCGGATGCGGCTGGCGAAGGCGGCGTACATCGTGTTGAGCCCGCCGAGGACGCCGCCGAGCGTGATCAGCCCCGCGGTGATCCAGACCATCGCCTGCACCGGAGCGTAGAAGCGGGACAGCACGCCGTAATACTCCTGCTCGCCCATGGCGGTCATCTCCAGGTCCAGCCGCAGCGTGGTGAAGGCCTCGACGTCGGCGAAGTCCGCGCCCTCGTCCAGCGTGATGACCACGGCCGAGAGGCTCTCCCGCCGCGTGGCGACCTGGAGGTCGGTCAGGTCGCACCAGACTTCGGCATCCATGACCGTACCGGGCGCGGCCAGCCGGCCGACGATGGTCCACGGCCGGCCGTCGAGGTAGAGCGTCTCGCCGATGGCGAGGCGGCGGTCTGGCAGGCCCATTCTCACGCCGGCGAGTCGGCCGACGAGCAGCTCGTCGCGGCCGGTCCGCGGCGCCCGTCCTTCGACGATGCGGGCCTCGGCGTGGACGAGGAAGGCCGCGGAGGTCACGCCGCGGAGCACGGCCGGCCTGTCGGGCCCGTCGGGGTCGGGGCCGTCCTTGAAGTTGGCCTGGATGTAGACCTCGGGCGAGACGTAGCTTCGCCCCATGCGTGTGCGGATGCCGGGCACGCCGCCGGCGACCTGGCTGGCGGCGGCGCGGGGGATCTCGCTGCGCTCGATGCTTTCCTGGCTGCCGACGCCGAGCAGGATCACGTTCTCCGGGCGCCCGCTGGCGCGAAGGCTGCCGCTCATCCCGCGGACGAACGCCCCGGCAGTGAGCACCAGCAGCACGACCAGCGCGGCCCCGACGCCCCCCAACCCCAGCCGCGCCGGGTTCCGCAGCAGGTTCCGCACGCCGTATTCCCATGGCAGAAGGTTCATGGAGGCTCCTCTCACGCGGCGCGGAAGCAGGTGGCGATCTCCCGGCGGGACGCCCGAACCGCGGGGGCGAGGCTGGCGGCCGCGCCGAGGCCCACCGCCAGCGCCAAGCCGATCGCGACGGTCCACGCGTCGGTAATCATCGGGATGCTCAGCCCCTCGGCGGTCAGCGTGAGCTGCCAGAAGCGGTTGACCAGCCACACGCCGGCCGAGCCGACCGCCCCGCCGACGGCGCCGAGCAGCAGCCCCTCGGCGAGGATCAGCAGGGCGATTCGCACGGGGGGGAAGCCGAGGGTCTGGAGAATGGCGTGGTCGCGGATGCGGTCCTGCACGCTGAGGACGATGGCGTTGCCGACCAGCGCCAGCACGGCGGCGAGGCACGCGTAGCCGAGGTAGCGAGTGAAGGAGATCAGCTCGATGGCGCTGTGGGCGGCGCGGGCGACGAACGCCTTCTCGGGGTAGGTGGTCGTCGGCGCCTGGTCGGTGCGGAACAGCTTGTCGATCCGCCGCCCGACCTCATCCATGCGGGCCGGGTCGGCGACCTTGACGTTGAACTGGGTGACGACGCCGAGCTTGCGGCTGCCGACGTTCTGCTGGAGGAACGGCAGGTGGACGTAGGTGGCCTGGCGGTCCTGGATGTCGCGTGCGTCGAAGATGCCGGCGACGTAGATGGTCACGCCGGCAGCGTCGAAGCGGTCGCCGACCTTCAGGTTCCGCCGGGCGGCGAGGTCCTCGCCGACCAGCGCCGCGTCGGAGCGGCGGGTCCAGTCGGCCAGCGAACCGGCGCGGAGGTCGAACCGCCGCGCATAGCCGCCGGCAAACTCCCCGGCGGGCACGCCCCGGAAGGTCACCACGTCCAGGCTCGTCCGGCAGTTGGTCGGGGCGACCTTCATGGGCATCACCTCGGTGACGCCCTCGATCTGCGCGATCTTTCCGGCGTAGTGCTCGGGCAGCTTGCTCGCCATCGGGCAGTAGCGGTCCTGGCGGTAGACCACCAGCGTCTGGTCGGCGGCGGTGGTCGCCGTGGTCGCCGCAACGCCGCGCTGCATCGCCTGGATCGCGCCGAACAGGAACATCGCCACCGCCACCCCGCCGACCGTCAGCGCCGAGCGCGTCGGGCGGCGGACCGCCTGCTTCCATACCAGCGGCGCGTACTTCCAGGGATTCATGTCGCCGCCCCCTCGGCCGCCACGGCCGGGCGGGGCCGGCGGGTCTGCTCGATCAGCCGGCCCTTGTCAAGGTGCAGCGTGCGGTGAGCGTAGCCCGCGCACTTCGGATCGTGGGTGACCATCACCAGCGTCTTGCCGAACTCCTCGTTCAGCCTCGCCAGCAGCTCCATGGTGGCCGCGGCGCTGTCGGCGTCGAGGTCGCCGGTCGGCTCGTCGGCAACGAGGATTCGCGGCTCCGGCGCCAGCGCCCGGGCGATCGCCACCCGCTGCTCCTGCCCGCCGGAGAGCTGGTTGGGAAAATGATCGTGGCGGTCGGCCAGGCCCACCAGCTCCAGCGACGAGCACACCCGCTCGTGCCGCTCCGCCTTGCCGATCGGGTGCAGCAGCAGCGGCAGCTCCACGTTCTCGTACGCCGTCAGGACGGGCACGAGGTTGTAGAGCTGGAAGATGTACCCGACGTTCGACGCCCGCCACCGGGCCAGCCGGCCCCGGGAGAAGCCGCCGATGTCCTGCCCGTCCACCAGGATCGCCCCGCCGCTGGGCCGGTCGATGCCCGCCAGCAGGTTCAGCAGCGTCGTCTTGCCGCTGCCCGACGGGCCCATCAGGCAGAGGAACTCCCCGGCCTCGACGGTCAGGTCCAGCTCCTTCAGCGGGGTGACCTCCGCCGAGCCCTTGCCGGCCTTGCGGTAGGTCCGCGTGACGCGTTCGCATTCAATCAGTGGAGCCATGGCTCACTCACTCCGGTCGTACTTGCGGGATTCCCCGCGGACTCGCACTCGCTCGCCGTCGGTCAGACCGCTCGGGTCCGCCGCCACCAGCCGGTCGCCGGGGCGCAGGCCCTCGCGGACCTGCACCCACCCGCCGCGCCGGCCCCCCAGACTCACCTCCCGCCGCCGGGCCGCGCCGGCCGCGGCGTCCACGACGAACACGACGCCGGTCTCCGGCCCGCCGGAGACCAGCCCGGCGGGGACGTACAGCCTCTCGGCCGTGGAGTCCGCCGCCGGGGCGCCGGGCTCGCCCGCCGGCGCGTGGAACTTCACGCGGGCGAGGACCTCGGGCGTCAGCAGGTCGTCGGGCTGCTCGATGGCGACCTTGACCTCCAGCGTGTTCTTCTGGATGTCCGCCTCGCGGACGATGCGGGTGACCCGCCCGTCGAACTCGCGGTCGGGCAGGATGTCGGCGACCACCGTGGCCTGCTGGCCCGGCCGGACCTTCGCCGCATCGGCCAGGGGCACGTCCACGCGGACCTGGAGGCTGTTGGGATCGTACAGCCCGGCCACCTGGGCGCTGCGCGGCTGGTCCCCGTCCACCATCAGCTTGTCGCCGGGAGCCTTGAGCAGCCGCATGACCCGCCCGGGCGACGGGGCGACGACCTGCATCCGCTTGAGGCGAAGCCGCGTCTCACCGCGACGGGCCCCCGCCCGGGCGAGTGCGGCCTCGGCGGCCGACACCGCGGCCCGCGCCTCGTCCAGCTCGCGTTTCTCGGCGATCCGCAGGCGCCGGTCCTCGCGGGCGGCGCGGAGTTTGGCGGCCAGTCGCTCCACCCGGGCGGCCAGGATGGGCTTGAGCTCCTTCGTCGAGGCGAGCTGCGCCGCCTGGGCCTCCACGCGGAGCCTCGAGTTCGCCCGCTCGAGCTGCGTGGCCGCCCCCTTCTCGTACCCCTCGGCGACCAGGTCGCGGACGACCTTCAGCTCGTCGAGCAGGGCCTGCTCGCGGCGGACGCGGCTGTCGAGGCGGGCCAGTTCCGAGCGGGTCTCGGCCAGCTCGGCGGCGGTGGTCTCCACGGCACGGACCTCGTCGAAGGGGTTCTCCCATTCGCGGCGGGCGGCGGCCAGGCGGGCCTCGGCGGCCTCCAGCTCTGCCCGCGCCGTCGCCACCGACGCGGCGGCATGCTCGTCAGCCAGGCGGGCGTCGTCGGCCACCAGCGTGGCGATCGCCTGACCTGAGGACACCTCGTCCCCCTCGAGAACGTGGATCGCCTCGATGATCCCCCCGGCCAGGGCGCTGACGTACGTGGGATACGGGTCCGGCTCGATCCAGCCGGACGCCTGCGCCACCACCGGGCCCGGGGCAGCGGTTGCCCCGGCCCGGGTGTCGCCGGCGGCCGGGGCGGGATCGGGCACGGAGGGCGGCCCGGCGGTTTCGGCTCCGGCCGCGGCCGCGGACGGCTGGGCCGACGCGCCCCCCGCCGGCAGGATCATCACGGACACGACGTCCACGGCCCGCGCAGGCAGCCAGGCATCACGCGTCGCCCAGCCCAGCAAGCCCCCCACCGCCGCCAGCGCGAACGCCGGAACGGCCACGCGGCTGACCCACTTCACGCGGGGGCGGGGTACGCGGGACCCGGCCGCCGAATGCGTCGACAGCAAACCCGGTGCTTTGGCAGGGATGGTCTGGTTCATGGTGTCTCCTCAGCGAAAGGGGCCCGATGGGATACGGGCGCGGGATCGAGCATGCGGACGCCGACCCCAACGGTCATGCGACGGTCAGACGCCGTCGCGCCGAGGAGAGATCAAAGCAGCAGCGCAGACTGGAGGCGCAAGAGGTCCCGGCCGCTGGAGCTGCGCGGCGGGTCGAGAGGGGGTGCGGGCGAGGCCGCGGGCGGCGAGGCCGCGCCGAAGCCCTGCGCGGGCACGGCGGCGTACGCCGCCAGAACGCGCCGCCCGGGGGGGGAGTACGGCAAGGCCACCTGCGGCGCCGGCGTGCTCGATTCCGCCCGGCAAGGGCAGTGGGGCATCGGGCACGACCGGCCGTGCGAATCGAGACCGTCCCGTCCGTCGGCAACCAGCCGCGGCGGGTGGGCTTCACAGCAGCAGGTTCCTGCGGCCGGGGCGGGACCGGTGGGCGCGCCGTCGGCGCAACACGTTTGCCCAGCCGGCGGAGCCGCCTGGCCGGCCCCGGCCGTCACAGCCAGAGGCAGCACGGCCAAGCCTAGCAGGATGGCAAGGATTGCTCGACTCATCGTACCCATACTACGCTGGGAACCCCGGGAAGATCACATGAATTCCCCGCTCCACCGCGTGGCGGCGCCCCCTGGGGCCGATGCCTGCCCGGCGGAGGGCCGCTTCGCCGGGCGACGTCGCCGCCTCGCCCATCGGCCGCAGACCGGTGCCGCTGTGCGGGGATATCCCACGGGTATCGGGGGATTCGGGGCGGGGGAGGCGCCGTCGGCTATAGAATGACTTGCGCGACGAGGCGGCGTGTCCCGGAAGGGCCGGGGCGGCGCCTCGAACGATAGAGGGATCGGCCGGCAGGCCCGAGGCGGGCCGGGCGGCCGCCACCCGGGAAAGGAACCACACCATGAAACGGACCGTTGCAGTGATGCTGGCGTTGTCGGGGCTCCTGATCGGATGCGAAGGAGGGGCTACCGGCGGCATGGTCACGGGGGCCGACCAGGACGAGGCCCTCGCGGCCGGGCCGAAGGTGGGCCACGAGGCCCCGGACATCCACTTTTCCAGCTTCCGGGGTGAGAAGCGGGCGATCCGTCACAAGCAAGGGTGGGTGTCGATCATCGGCTTCGTGGGCACGACGGGTCCGAAGTGCTGCATGCTGGACCCGGCGATGACGAACGCGGCGGCGCGGTACTGGGACCGCCCGGTTCGGGTGATCCAGGTATCCCTGCCTACCGAAGACTGCCCGGAAGGCGTGGGGTGCATCGAGGGCTGCCAGGTTCGCCCCTTGCACCTGATCGCCCTGTGCGACACGGAGCAGCAGGCCTACCGCGCGTATGGCTCGCCCAAGCAAGGTACGGTGGTCGCGGTAGATACGAACGGCAAGATCGTGGACGTCGCCGAGGTCGGCCGCATCGAGACGCTGTACGATGACGTCGACCGCCTGGCCAAGGAGGCCGAGGACGACAACCTGCCGATGAGCGCTGAAATCTACACAAGCAGTTATTAGTCAACGGGTAACAGATACCAAGAAGAGACCGGCGCGGGCGTGTCGGGCTCTGTCATCTCCGGCGCGCCGCAGGCGTCCGGCCTCATGGTCAAGCCGACGGCCGGGACGGGGGCGGGTTGTCCGCTCCCGTCCCGGTGTGTCCACCCCCGTGGAAGCGGACACACCGGGCTTTTCTCATAAATACCTTATTTACAAGAACTTGCATTGAGTATGAATTTTGTGTCCACCTGTCCAAGAGGGTGGACAGAACCGACACATCGGGGGGTGGCGGGGGTCACTTGTCCTTGAAGATGAGCTCGCCCCAGTTGGCGGGGGTCATCTTGAGCTCGAAGACGGCGTCGTCGATCAGCCCGGTGTCCTGGTTATTCCAATGGGTCCGCAGGACGGTCGCCTTGCCCGCGGGGTCGCTGTGGGTGGCCCCGAAGTCCCCGGCGAGCTTGAGCCCCTCGGCGGGCTTCAGGCCCAGCGTCTCCAGGGGCAGGGCGGCCTGGACGACGTAGCGCCCGCGCGGCTTGGGCGGGAAGACCTCGACGCGGGCGTCGGGCATCACGCCGACGTAGTCCATGCGGTAGTCCTCGACCACGCCGGAGGTGAACCGCCGGGGCTTGCGTTTCGTGCTCACCCGCCGGTAGAGCACGGCCGTGGGTTTGCCCTTGTGGTTGCCGATCGAGACGCGGAGGTCTCCGGGCCCGGCGTCTCGGCGGTCGGGCTCGGCGGCGGGGTCGGTGGCGAGTTGGAAGTCAACGGTGTCCCCGGCGAGGTACATCTCGGCGGGGTCGGCGGCGGCGTTGACCCACGGGGTCGGGTCGCGTACCTCCCAGGTGATGTAGAGGAACCGCTCGTCCCAGGCGGCGGCGACGGTGACCTCGGCGTCCCGCCGCTTGGCGAAGCGGATGAGCGGGCAGCCGGGCAGGTCCCGCCTGAGGCTGCCGGTGAACTCCTTCGGCGTGAGCTTGCGAAGGGTCAGCCTGCGGGTGCCGACCGCCTGCTGGAGCGCCCTCGTGCGGAACTCGCGTGCCCTGGCGAGGTCGGAGGCGTCGAGAGTGACCTCCCCGCCGGGGACGGCGCGAACGGCATCGAGCCCGACGGCTCGCAGGTTCCACACCGCGCTCTTGCCGGCCTGGATGTAGAGCTGCCCGTCGTCGCCCTGCATGGCGGAGCCGCCGAAGTCCTCCCCCCCGCTGCCGGGCGGGCAGTCGTCCATGGCGGCGCCGGGGACGGCGCGGTCGGGCCAATCCCACTCGAACGGGTCGCCGTTGAACAGGCGGGTGAGGTAGAACCCCCCGTCGCAAAGCACGTGCCACTCCCCGCAGTTGGTGTTGATCACCCAGAGGTTGCCGATCGGCTCGGGCAGCCTGGCCGTGCCGACCGGGTTGAACCCGCCGCGGAAGAGCCCTGGCTTCGGCCCGCCGGATCGGTGCGAGCCGTGGACCTGGTAGTACGGGTTGGGGTAGCTCCACAGCAGCCGCCCGGAGTCCGCGTCGAAGCACTGCCACTCGTAGGTGTCCTTGGCGACGGCCTGGTTGACCAGCACGCTGGTCCCGTCGTGAGAGGGGTTGGCGCTGCGGACACGCCCGGTGTACCACGCCTGCGGGGCGGGGGTGATATGCGCGACGTCGTAGACCGGCGCGCCGCAGTCGGTCACACCCGTCACCCGCACGGACCGCAGCACCGGCGCGTTCGGGTCGGCCTTGCTCCGCCGCTCGGCCCGCGAACTGTGGTCCACCACGTACAGCGTCATGTCCATGCCCAGGTTCAGCGACCAGCCGTTGGAGCCCGTGGCGGTGAGGTAGCGGCCGAGTTTGGTCACCTCGGCGGGCTGCGGCTGGCCATCGCCGTCGGCGTCGGCCCAGAACTCGGTGAGGAACGGCACGCCAGGGCGCTTGCGATGGTCGTCGGGCCAGGGCTGCTTGACCTGCCAGAATGCAGCGCGCCGGATGTACCGCCCGTCCCCCAGCCGCTCGAAGACGATCACGTCGCGATCGTTGAGGTGCCCCCCGCGTGCGGTGCGGGCGACGAACAGATACAGCCTCCCGCCGGGGCCCTCGCGGAAGCAGGCGAAGCTGTGCACCGAGCTGTCAAGTACGCCGAGGCACGTCGCCCGCCCGGTGTTCGCGTCCAGCCGCCACTCGCAGCCGCTGCCGATCATCAGGTTCCGGTCGCGCGGGTTGATCGCCCCGCCGCTGGCGCCGTAGTGCGTCGGGCCGAAGAACTCCCGGACGACCTGCCCGCCGGCGATGTCCCACACGACGAACCGCTTGGGTGTGTGGTTGGCCTCGGCGACCCACGCCCGCCCGTCGGCGTCGACGTCCACGGAAACCGGGTTGCGCAGGGCGTCGGCGACCCACGGGCCGGTCGCGTCGCGCCCGCCCTCGCGCCCGAGCGTGCGGACGAGCCTGGCCTTGCCGCCGTCCAGCCGGTAGACGCCGACACGGCAGACGGGCTCGCCTTCGAGCACGAGCAGGCGCCCGTCGGCGGTCAGGGCGATGTCCCGCCCGGCGGTCAGGCCGGTCAGCACAGGCGCGGCCTTGCCCGTGGCGGGGTCGAGGGCGAGGACCTTCGTCGGTCCCGACAGCACGAGGACGCGTCCCCCGGCGGCGGCGAGCGCCGTCGGCGAGGGCACTTCCCAGGTGGCCTGCCGCTGGCCGCCGGCGGCATCGAGCACGGCGACCAGGTCCGTCCGCAACTCGCGGAGGTCCCCGGCGAACGTCTCCCGAAGGCGGCGGTAATTGGCCCCCTGGTCCGCCGGGGCCATCGCGGGCCGCCCGGCGTCCAGGCTGCCCTTCAGCAGGAAGCGGTTGAGCAGGCGAAGGATGGGGCCCTTGTCCAGCCGGGCGACGTCCTTGCGCCCGGCGAGGACGGCACGGATTTCCCGCCGCCAACGGCTGCGCAGGTCGTTCCACATGGCCCCGGGCAGCCCGTCGCCGTCGTCTTCGGCAAGCCGCCCGAGCAGCCCGGGCCAGTCGGTCACGTCGTGCTCGGTGAACCGGCGGGTGGCGAAGCCGAGGTAGAGCTTGCCCTCGTCTGCAGCGAGGGCGTCGAGGATGCCGGGCATCCCGGCGGGGTCGTCGCCCCAGATCCCCCGGACGAACAGCTCGGTGGTCTCGCCGCCCTTCCAGGCGGTGTACCCGCCCTTGGCGGCGTGGCATCGGAAGATGGCGGCCCCGCCGTGGTAGGCGGCGTAGACGGTGCCGTTCGTCACGGCCAGGCGGAGCGCCTGGTCCTTGCCCCCCATGCCGGATCGCCACGTCACCGCCCCGTCGAGCCCGCAGGCGACCAGCGGCGCGGGGCCCTCGGCGCCGGACCAGCCGAGGTACACCCGCTTGCCCGCCGTCGCCACCGCGCACGGCGTGCCGTGGTTGCCCCCCCAACCCGTGCCCGGGCCGGCGTTCCACGGGTGGCTGCCCCCGTGGTGGGCCCAGCCCCGCAGCCGCAGGCCGATGCCCCGATGCGCGATCGCCCGCCAGGTGTACGTCCCGGCCGGGAGGACCTCCCCCGGCTGCTTGCCGTGCGGGCTGCCCAGGCCGTCCCAGAGCACCTCGTGCTCGCCCTTGGTGAAGAAGGCGGTGGTCAGCAGTTGCCTCACGGCCTTGCCGTTGGCGTCGTAGAGGTTCAGCGAGACGAAGCCGTCCTCGGGCATGGTGAAGCGGACGGGCTCGAAGCCGGGCGGCAGCTCGTTTCGGATGAGCCCGGCCCAGTCGATCTCCGGCGTGCCCTCGACCATCCTCACGGGCAGCTCGCGGGCATCGGCGAGGCGGAGCGGCCGGGGCGAGACGGGCGCGGCGGCCTCGAGTGTCGCCCGCCCGAACTGCTTGTAGGCACGGAAGGCGAAGATGCGGTCGATGGCAATGCCTTCGAGGAAGACGCCCTTCATGGTGATCCGCCCGCGGGCACCGCGGGTGAAGTTGGCCTCGACGGTGAAGCGGAAGCTCCCCCCGGCCTCGAGGGCCTTGCCGCCGGGGGCGATGAGCTTCCAGGGAACGGCGAGCTCCTGGACGTACCCGCCGGGAGCCTTCGCGAAGGCCTGGCGGGCGCCGTGGTCCGCGGCGTCGCGGAGGCGGTCGGCCTTGAAGTCCCGCCCGTAGGCGACGTCCATGATGTCCTGCCCGTCGCGGTCGATCCAGCAGGTCCAGTGGCTGACACGCTCGTCGGGGCCCTCGTAGTCGCAGAGGAAGCGGACCTGGAGGCAGTCGCCGTTCCACCCGTAGCTGCCCTTGACCGAGCCGGGGTGGTTCATCGGCGTCGGGTCGATCCACCGGGCAAGCAGGTAGACGTTCTCGGCGTCGTACATCGCGTGGAACCACAGGGCGTACTTCTCGCGGAGCCTTTCGACGTTCTCGCAGATGAACACGCCGCCGGACAGGTCCCAGTCGCCGGTCTTGCCGTCGACGACGACCTTCCCCCCGGCCGGCAGGACCCGGATGCCGTAGTTCTCCGTCTCCGTCGCCTTCGCCGGCAAGGCGGCGAGGCATACCGACACGATCCATGCGTACGTGGCGATGCGTTCTCTCATCGGTGGCGCGTCCTTCGGTTTGCCGGGAAACTGCCGGCCCGCCGCGACGGCGGGACCCGTTTGCTTGAACCCCGGCGCGGCGGCGCCCGGCCGTTCTGTGATTCGCGTCCGTCGGTACCGGTTGACGCAGCCGTGCCCGCGAGGCGATGATGGAAGCCGCCAACACTATGGAGGCCGAGCCATGGATACGCCGTCCGTCGATCGCCGCACGTTTCTCCAGGCCGCGGGAGGCTCGTCGCTCGGGGCCATCCTGGCCGGGACCCTCGCCGCCGCCGGCGAGGCCGAGGCCGAAGCCGCCGCGGCGGGCAAGTGGGAACCGGTCTCCGACCGCAAGCTACGCGTGGGGATCGTCGGCTACGGGCACTGCCGCTTCGGAGCCAAGTTCGGCTTCCAGGACCACCCCAGCGTGGAGGTTGTGGCCGTCAGCGACCTGATCCCCGCCCGCCGGGCGGGCCTGGCCAAGGAGTGCCGCTGCGGCAAGACGTACGACTCGCTGACCGCGCTGCTCAAAGACAAGCGGATCGAGGCGGTCTTCCTGGCCACCGACGCGCCCGGCCACGCCCGCCACGCCGTCGAGGCCCTCCGGGCGGGCAAGCACGTCCTGTGCGCCGTCCCGGCCACGCTGGGGTCGATCGAGGAGGGCGAGCGCCTGCTGGAGACGGTCCGCGACACCGGCCTGACGTACATGATGGCCGAGACGTCCTGCTTCCGGGCCGACTGCTACGCGATGCGCCAGGCCTACCGTGCCGGGGCGCTGGGGCGGCTGGTCTACTCCGAGGGCGAGTACTTCCATTACATGCCCACGCCGATCCCGTCGTACAAGGGCTGGCGGGTGGGCATGCCCCCGCTGTGGTACCCGACGCACTCGACGGCCTACTACGTGGGCGTCACGGGCAAGCGGTTCACGAGCGTCTCGGCCTGCGGGTTCCGGGCGGGCTTTGCGGCCTTCAAGCCGGGCGCGAACCCCTACGGCAACGAGTTCACCGACGAGATCGCACTCTTCGAAACGTCCGAGGGGGGTACGAGCCGGATGTGCATGTGCAAATCCGTCGTCGGCTATCACGCCGAGGCCGGACGCGTCTACGGCACGGCCGGGTGCATGAACGGCACGAAGCTGACGGGACACAAGGGCAAGGCGCCGGACCTCGGACGCCCTCCCCTGCCCCCGGGCGTCCCCGCCGGCGGGCACGGCGGCAGCCACGGGCGCCTGACCGACGAGTTCGTCTCGGCCCTGCTGACCGGCCGCCGCCCGCTTGTCGACGTCTACGAGGCCCTGGCGATGACCGTGCCGGGCATCGTGGCCCACAGTTCGGCCGGGCGCGACGGCGAGCGTTTGAAGGTCCCGCAGCATCTCCGCCCCGAGGATAAGCCCAAAGCCGCCGGGGCGACCGGCAACAGGAGGCCCCACACATGAATCCCACGAAGACCCGGATTCCAACCGGTCTGGTACTCCTCGCACTGGCCTTGAGTTCCGCCGCGGCGGCCGGCGAGCCGGACCCCTGGCCGATCGGCGGGAGCGGCTTCGCCGGCGGCCTGTGCGTGTTCGTGGGAACCGAAGACCTCCAGGCCGCGGTCGCCGTCGGCAGGACCGGGCGGTTCCTCGTGGAAGTGCTCGCGACGCACCGGACCGACCTGCCCGCCGCTCGCAAGACGGTCCGCGACGCCGGCGTCTACGGGCTCGTCTCCGTGGGAGTGCTCGACGCCAACACGCTGCCGTACGCCGAGGACCTGGTCAACGTGCTGGTGGTCCCGGCCGCCGGAAACGGCAGGTCGATCCCGGCCGCGGAGATCGCCCGCGTGCTGCGCCCGGGGGGCGTGGCGATCGCCTCGACCGTGGGCGCGGGGGGCGTGCGGTTCCGCAAGCCCCGCCCGGCGGGCATGGGCGACTGGACGCACCCGCGTCACTCGGCGGCGGGCAACGCGGTCTCGGGGGACGAGCTGGTGGCCCCGCCGCGTCGGGTCCGGTGGCTGGCGGGCCCGTCGGTGGAGGTCGCCAACCACGTCACCGCCGCCGGGCGGAGCTACTACGGCGGGCTGTGGGCGCGGGACTCGTTCAACGGTCTGCGGCTGTGGGACCGCAAGCTGCGGCCCTCCCCGGCGAAGGGGAACTTCGGCTACCGCGCCGCCCGGGGCAGCGTGCCTCCCGTGGCGGCCGGGGAGGAGGTCCTCGTCGTCACCGACGGCGGGCTGCGGGCGCTGAACGGGGCGACCGGCGAGACAGTCCGCGAGTACCCCGAGGCGGGCGTGCCCCGGACCGTCCTGCACGAGTCCGGCAGCGTGGTCGCCGCGGACGCCGCAAGCGTCCGCGCCCTGGGCCTGGCCGGCGCCGCCCTGCGGTGGAAGCGGGACGCCTCGGAGCCGAAATGGACCGTCGCCGGAGACGGCGGGGTGTTCTACATCGACGGCTCGCCACGCCGCGGCCAGGGGCTGACCGCCACGTCCCTGGACCTGGGCTCCGGCGAGGTCCGCTGGCAGATGAGCCACCCGTGGCTGGCCAAGGTCCGCCGGCTCGTCCTCGGCGCCGGCGTGCTCGTCTACGAGGTCTCCACCCTCGCCGACGAGCCGAAGGGAAACGCCATCCACGTTGCCGACGCCTCCGACGGCCGCGAGCTCTGGAGCCGCACCTTCGTCCCCGGCGCCAGCCACATGAAGCAGGCGCGGGCGATGATCGTCGGCGAGACGCTGTGGGTGCTGGAGTACGGACGCACCTTCGGGCTGGATGTGCGAACGGGCAAGGAGCGAGCGGTGCTCCCGGCCGGGCGAACGCACTGCTTCCCGCCGGTGGCGACGGCGCGGTACCTGCTCTCCGGCGAGCTGGACCTGACGAACCTCGAGACGGGCGAGGTGGATGCCCACCGGATCACCAAGGCCGCCTGCGGGCGCGACGCCGGATGGGTTCCCGCCAACGGGCTGCTGTACTTCACCCCCAAGCACTGCGTCTGCTGGCCGATGCTGCGGGGGTATACGGCCCTGGCGCCGCGGCGCCCCGCCGGCCCGCCGGAGCCCCCCACGCCCGAGACGTGCAAGCCCTCCCCCGGTGAGGCGGCCGCGCCGAGCCCACGGACCGACGGGGAGGACCCCGGCGCCTGGCCCTGCTATCGCCGCGACGCCTGGCGCGGCGCCGCCGCACCCGAGCCGGTCGGCGGCGTGGACGCGGTGCTCTGGGAGACGCCCCTCGGCGACCGACCCGCCGACTCGCCCGTCGCACGCGACTGGCGGGAGAACCCCTTCGTCCGCGGGCCGGTCACGCCGCCGGTGGCCGCCGGCGACGTGGTGGTGGTCGCCCGCCCGGACGCCCACCAGGTCGTCGCGCTCGACGCCCGCACGGGGAAGGTCCGCTGGCGGTACGACGCCGCCGGACGGGTGGACTCGGCCCCGACGCTGCATCGCGGGCTGTGCCTGTTCGGCACGTCGGCCGGGCGGGTGCTGTGCCTGCGGGCCGACGACGGGCGGGTCGTCTGGCGGCTGGATGCGGCGCCCGGGGACGAGCGTATCGTCGCCTGGGGGCAGTTGGAGAGCCCCTGGCCCGTCGCCGGCAGCGTGCTGGTCGCCGGGGACACGGCGTTCTTCGCCGCCGGACGCCAGCCCCTCGCCGACGGCGGCGTGCACGTCTTCGCCGTCGACCCGCCCACGGGGAAGGTCCGCTGGGTTCGGAGCGTGCGGGCGCTCTCGCAAGTCCACAGCCGCAAGTACACGACCAAGAAGAAGGATGCCAAGGGCTTCGCATCGCACCGGTTCCTGTATTGCAGCAACGGACTGGAGTTCGACCCGGTGGACCTGATGCACCGGGAGAACGGCTCGGTGGCGATGTCCCGCTGGACGTTCGCGGTTGCCGACGGCAAGCGGAAGGACAAGCCGACCGAGGCGTTCGCTCTGCTGAAGCCCGGCCCGCGCGGCGTCGTCGTGCCCCGGGGCGTGTGGTCCTACGGGCAGCGCAACCAGATGCGGGTCCGCGGCGGGGAGATCCAGACGCGCCCGCTGGCGGTCTGGCGAGACGGGACGGTGATCGGCTGCCTCGGCGACCGCCGCACGGTCTTCCGGCGCGACTTCACCCCCGCCTCCGCGGCGAAGCTCAGCCGCACGTGGTTCACCGGGTGGGCTCAGGGCAGTCACGCGGGCAAGAAGAAGGGCGAGGTCTGGCGGTGCGACCGGCTGGCCAAGGGGGCGGCCTGGCGCGTCGACGGCCTGCCCGGCGGGGGCAAGGGCAGCCGCATCGCCGCGATGATCCTTGCAGGCGAGAAGCTCTACGCCGTCGCCGCACGCGGCGGGATGGTGATCCTCTCGGCCGAGACGGGCAAGCTCCTCGCCCGCCGCGAGACACCCGCGCCCGTCCACGACGGCCTCGCCGCCGCCGGCGGGCGGCTCATCCTGTCCGCCCGCGACGGCCGCGTGCTGTGCCTGGGAGCGGACAAGTAGCCGCGACCGCCCGGGGATGCGCCCCGTCGGCGCCGCCCGCATCCCGCTGCGGCGTCTTGCCTGAGGCCGGGCTGCCGTATATACCATGTATATACGAAGGAGAGGCAGTCCATGGTCAAGAAACTGACGAAGCACGGCAACAGCTACGCCCTGGTGATCGACAAGCCGATCATGGAGATGCTGCGCATCTCGGCGGATACGCCACTGGAGCTCACGACCAACGGTGACGCCCTGATGGTCGCGCCGGTACGGGACGAGGTGCGGCAGGAGAAGCTGCGAAAGGTCCTCGCGGAGATCAACTGCGAGTACGGGGACGATCTGAAACGCCTGGCGGAGTGACGGGGGATGCCTGACTTCCTGCAAGTTGAGGACGTGCTGCTTTTCCACCGAGACCAGATCGATCTCTACGGCGGCGAGCACGGTGTGCGCGACATGGGCCTGCTGGAGTCTGCCGTAGCCCAGCCGAACGCGGGCTTCGGTGGACAGTACCTCCACGAGGACCTCTTCGAGATGGCTGCGGCCTATCTCTTTCACCTCGTCAAGAACCATCCGTTGGTCGACGGGAACAAGCGCATCGGGGCCGTGTCGGCGCTGGCGTTCCTCAAGCTGAACGGAGTGTGAATCAGCGCCCCAAAGGGAAGCATCTACGACCTGACCATCGCCACCGCCACCGGCGAGGCGGACAAGCAGGCGATCGCGGCGTTGTTCCGGGAGATCGCGAAGCAGGCGCGGGCGACTTCCGGCGATTTCTCCGCAGGTTCGGGGCATCCGGTTCGTTGACACGGGTGGAGATCAACGACACCGCCGCCAAGGAGCCCGCCATGCGAACCGCGCTTGCCCTTCTGACCGCCGCGGCCCTCTGCGCCGCAATCGCCCTGCCCGCCCGCGCCGATGACGACAAGCCTGCCCTGCCCTACCCCATCGTGGACACCGGCCAGACGCGGTGCTTCGGGGACGGCGGACAGCTCGGCCGCGTGCCCAGGCCCGGCGAGGCGTTCCACGGACAGGACGCGTTCCACCGGACGCGCCCGCCGGCGTACCGCGACAACGGCGACGGGACGGTCAGCGACCTGAACACCGGGCTCATGTGGGTCAAGGCCCGCGGGCGGAAGGTGACCTTCGCCGACGCCGTCGCCGGCGCGAAGGCCTGCCGCGCCGGCGGGCACGACGACTGGCGGATGCCCACCATCAAGGAGCTCTACTCGCTGATCGACTTCCGCGGGCGATGCCGCCGCACGGCCCCGGCCTCCACGCCGTACCTGGACGCGAAGGTCTTCGACTTCGCCTACGGCGACGCCTCGAAGGGCGAGCGCGTCATCGACTGCCAGGACTTCTCGGCAACGCGGTACGTTGGCCGGACCATGGGCGGCAACGCGACGGTCTTTGGCGTGAACTTCGCCGACGGGCGGATCAAGGGCTACCCGCAGACGCGGGGGCGGCGCGGCGTCCACAAACTGTACGTCCGCTACGTTCGGGGTAACCCGGCCTACGGGCGAAACGATTTCCGCGACAACGGCGACGGCACGATCACCGACCGCGCGACCGGGCTGATGTGGACCCGCGACGACAGCGGGCGGGGGATGACCTGGCGGCAGGCCCTCGCCTACGCCGCCGCGTGCAACCGCCGCGGGCATCTCGGCCACGGCGACTGGCGCCTGCCGGACGCCAAGGAGCTCCAGAGCATCGTGGACTACACCCGCGCCCCGGACGTGACGGGCACGCCGGCGATCGACCGCGCCTTCCGCACATCGAAGCGGGCCGACGGTACCTGGCCGTTCTTCTGGTCCAGCACCACGCACCTGGAGGGCCCGCCGGACCGCGTCGGCTCGGCGGCGGTCTACGTCGCCTTCGGCCGCGGGCTGGGCTGGATGCGCATCCCGCCCTGGTCGTCCGAAGCGCGGCTGCTGGACGTCCACGGCGCGGGCTGCCAGCGGAGCGACCCGAAGAGCGGCGACCCGTCGCGGTTCCCCCGCGGGCGCGGGCCCCAGGGAGACGTCATCCGTATCCTCAACCACGTCCGCCTCGTCCGAAGCGTCGATCCGTCCGCGGTGGAACTCGTCCGCCCGGACACAACCGGCCTGCCCGAGCCGCGCCGGCGTTACCGCGCGGCCGGCTTCTGACGCGCGGCCGGCGCCCCCCGCCGGATCACTTCGAGCCGCGCTTGCCCGGCTTCTCGGGCACGGGCCCGACGTGGAAGGGGGTGTTCGCCGTGGCCGCGTTGCCCTGCCCGTCGGTGACATACGCGAACAACCGGTACGCCCCGGGCTTGTCGGGGGCGCGGAGCGTAACCGCGCCGCCTTCCTCGCTGACGATCCCCTTGATCGGCCGGGGACGCCGCTCGCCCATGCCGCCGTAGCCGAACTTCGTCGGCTCGCGAACGACTTCCCATGCGACCTCGATCGCGTCGCCGTCGGGATCGTCGGCCTCGATGCCGACCTTCACCGCCGCACCGGGCTCGAGCACCACGTTCGCCGTCGCCGGCCTGCCGCCCAGCCGCAGCGGCTCGATCCGCGGCGCCCGGTTGGCCGGGGGCTTGCCCGTCCAGAGTTCCTGCATGGCCCCGACGGCCTCGGTCGCCTCACCCGTGGACAGGAACATCCCATACCACGTGTGCGTCCGCTCCTGCTTCCACTGCCAGATGAACGCGTAGGAGCCCAGGCAGCGGGCGCGGTCCTTGAGCATCACCGCGCGGTACCGCTGGCGGTACCGGGCCGCCTTGGCCGTGCTCGTCTCCTCGATGGCCGCCCCCCACGCCGTCCGCGGCCTCTGCCAGTGCCCGGTCGGGCCCCACTCGGTGATGACGTACGGCTTGTCCCAGCCGACCTCCCGCAGCCGCGCCGGGACCGTCTCGATCCCGCCGTAGTAGTTGACGCCCAGCACATCGATCGCCGGGCACTGCCGGCGGATGTCCGCCGACTCCGACAGCTTGTGCCCGCCGCCGATCACCGTCATCGTCGGGTGGTGTGGATCGACCTCCTTGATATACTCGGCCGCGGCGTTGACGGCATCCCAGACGGCCTTGTTGCGGTAGCCCATCGACAGTTCGTTGCCGATCCCCCACATCAGCAGGGCCGGGTGGTCCTTGTACTTCCGCACGTCGGCCTTGATGGCCTCGAGCTGGGCGGCGACGGCGTCGGCGTCGCTGTAGTCGAAGCCGGTGAGCGCCTCCTTCTTCATGCGGAGGTTGACCGTGGCGGTCATGCCCAGCCGGGCGGCCTCGTCGAGGATCCGCCCCCGGTGCCGCCCCCCGCAGCGGACGCTGTTGCCCCCGCGCCTCTTCAGCCCCGCCAGCGGGAACCGCCTGTCCGTCGGGTTGGCCCAGTACACCGCCCCGCGGATGTGGTACGCCCGGCCGCCGCGGAACAGCGCCCAGCCATCGCCCTTCCTGCGGACCTCCACCGGCACTGCGCCGTCGCCGGCGCCCGACGTCGCCGCCGTCCACAGCAGCACAGCCGCTGCCACCACCACCGCAAGCCCGGCGTTCGCACAGGTCATCATCCTGCACCTCCCGGCCCGGAGGCCGCATTCAGCCACCGGCCCCCGGCCGGCACGCCGCCGGCGAGGCCCGCGGCGCATCAGATCTCGAACTTCAGCCCGACCATCACGTGCGTCTGATTCTCGTCCCAGAACTGGCCCATGTTGCTGTTGCCGTTGAACGCCTCCAGGAACAGCTTGGGGCGTTTGAGCAGCTTGAGGTCCGGGTCGCCCAGTTCGATGCCCACCTGCCCGGCGACGTTGACGTTCCACTCCGTCGCCTCGCGGGCCTGGACGTCCAAGGCCGCGTACATCGGCTGGCCCAGCACGTCGAAGCGATACTCGACGCCGCCCTGAAGGACGAGCCGTCCGCGGAGGTCCTGCGGCCAGGCGCGGACGTGGACGCTGGGCCCGGCGTAGAGGCGGACGTTCGGCAGGACGTCCCAGCCCCACAGGAGGCGGACGGTCTCCCGGGCGTAGTCGATGCGGCTTCGCTCGGACCAGTCGAGGATCTCGTCGCCGAGGTGCGAGCTCTGGTGGTAGAACAGCAGCTCGAAGGCGTGGTCGCCTGTGCGGTAGCCCCCGGCGAGCCCGGCGATGAAGTCCGTGTTGTACTGCGGGAAGTTGTCCCGCCCGGCGTTGAAGCGGCTGGTCATCAGCCCGCGGACGCTCAGCGAGTACTCGCGGTCCGGCCCGATCCGCTGGCGGATGATCCCCAGGTCCCCGCCGAGCTGGGCATCGAGGAACGGGTCCTCGTCGCGCCGGCAGGCGTACATCAGCCCGACCTGCATCCGCGCCTCGCGCGGGTCGGCCTCCAGCGGCCGGAAGACGCGGGCTTCATCGGGGAACCACACCAGCTCGCCGGCGGCAAGGGCGTCGGCGGAGGTCCGGCCGGTGGGATCGGACCTCCCGGGAAGCTCCGCCGGGCGCGGGGCGGGCCCGGCGGGGGCAACGCTCGCGGCTGACGGGGCGCCGGCGTTCTCCAAAGCGATCAGCGCATCGCCGCGGAATGCGGCAAGGACGACGGCGGCCCCGTCGCCGTCGCCGGCGGGAGACAATCGCGCGACGAGGCCGAGCTGATCGGCCCGCCGCTGGAAGGCTACGGGCTGTGGGCCAAGGGAG
This sequence comes from uncultured Planctomycetaceae bacterium, assembly GCA_964385465.1. Taxonomy (GTDB): domain Bacteria; phylum Planctomycetota; class Phycisphaerae; order SM23-33; family SM23-33; genus CAYLPJ01. The sequence continues at coordinate 41,556 of CAYLPJ010000046.1, forward strand.
ACTTCACTCCCGCCGCGCCCGACGCGGATGCCGCCATCGGGGCCCGCGCGGAGCACGCGGTCGAACGCCGCAGCCCCGAGCGTCGGCTCGGCCACGCCGGCAGGGACGGGTACCGTCACCCGCTCGCCGGGCCGCACCGTCACCGTCCCCCCGCCGAGGCGGGCGCTGCTGGTGATCGCGACGGCGCCGGCGTCGGTGGTCTCGGCCGTCATGTCGGCGGCCAGTGCCGGCCCGCCCGCGGCCAGAAGCAAGGCCGTCGCCAGAATCCCCCGTCCGAGCCGCGTGCGATGGGCTGCGATGGTCCGCATGGGTGGTGGTCCTTTCGTGAGCGTTTCGCGCGGGCGGGATTGTCGCACATTGCCGGCCCGAGGCAAAGGGCCAGCCCGAGCCGACGACACGGGGGTTTGAGGGACTGAGACACGCAGACAACGCAAAGGGGACGCCATGTCCATCGCACGATGCCTGTCGGCAGCAGTGTGCCTCGCGGCCCTCGCCGGGGCTCTGTCCGCGGCCGAGCCGCCCGTCGAGCTCCGCGGCGCCTGGTTGTGGGGCCGCACCTGCCGGGACGCCGCGTCGGCCGACAGGATGCTCGACCGCGCCGGGCGGATGCACCTCAACGCCCTGTACGTGCTGACATTCTATAACGGCGGGACGGTGTATCACCGCACGGACCTCGCGGCGACCAACGGCACGGTGGCCGAGGGGTTCGACCCGCTGGGCCATCTCGTCGCCGAGGGGCGGCGGCGCGGCATCGAGGTCCATGCATGGTTCGTCAACGGCCCCATCCGCAACCTCGACAGGGCGAAGGTACTCCGCGACCACCCCGACTTCCAGGCCGTCAACCTCGCCGGGCGGAAGGTGGACTGGTACGACCTCTGCAACCCCGGCGTGCGGGACTGGCAGGCGAAGCTGATGGCCGACGTGGCCGGGCGGTACGCCGTGCGAAGCGTACACTTCGACTACATCCGGTTCGGCAACAGCTCGATGTGCGGCTCGCCCGCCGCCCGCCGGGCCGCCGCAGAGGCCGGAATCGACGCGGACCTGCTTACCTTCCCCCGCCTGCCCGCCGTCGGGGACTTCAAGGGCAACCCCCTGGCCGAGCCGACCACCGCCGAGGTCCTCGCCGAATTCGACGGCAACGTGCCCGCCGTCGCCGTCAACCCGCTCGGCAAGGGCCGCGTCGTTCTGCTGAACTGGCATGCCGATCAGGGCACGCCCGCCGCGGTCGACGCCGCCGTCGCCCGCGCCCTGCGCCTGCTGGGGGCCCAGAAGAGCCTGCACGTCCACCTGCTTCGGTCCAAGGTCAACGCGGTGAAGTACGGCTACCGCGGCTGCGAGGTGGCGGCCAGGTGGCTTCGGGGCCTTGGCGCCCGGCTGAAGCTGGTCGGCGACGACGGCCTGGCGGACCTCCCGGCCGGCGCCGTCGTCGTGCTGCCCAAGCACTATCTCATGCCGGCCGACCAGGCCGAGGCGCTCGTGGCCCACGTATCGGCCGGTGGCGGGGCGCTGTTTCTCGACGGCCCGGTCTACGCCATGAAGCACGAGCCTGCGCGGAAGCTGCTGGGCTTCGCCCGCAGCGGGAAGTACTTCAGCGGCGAGCGCGTGCTCCGTGCCTCCGAGGCCAACGGGCGGTGGAAGCTGGTCCCCACCGGCGGGCCGGAGATCGACACGGCCGCCGTCGCCCGTACGCGACGGGCCTGGAAGGCCTGGTGCAAGGAGCAGGTGACGAAGCTCGTCGTCGAGGCGGGGCGGACCGTGAAGCAGCGCCGCGATGAATGCCTGATCACGGCGGCAGTCTTCCAGAGCCCCGAGGCCGCCGACGGGGTCTGCCAGGACTGGCCTCGCTGGCTGCGGGAAGGCCTTGTGGACTACGTCGTGCCCATGTCCTACGTCCCGACGGCGAAAGAGCTGGCCAGGCGGTTCGCCTGGTACAAACAGATCGACCCGGACCTGGCCCGGATCATACCCGCCGTGGGCGTCACCAAGATCGACGCGAAGCTCTCCCCCGCCGACCGGGCCGCCCGGATCGCCGAGCAAGTCGCCGTCTGCCGCGACCAGGGATCCCGCGGCGTGGTGCTGTTCAACCTGGAGTCCCTCAGAGACGAGACGGCCGCGATCCTCGGCCGGGAAGTGTTCCCCGGCAAGGCGGTCCCCTACCGCCCTGACCGGTAGCTCGCCCCGGGCGGGCGGGGCCGCTCAGCGCTTTTTCTTCTTCTTTCGCTTGGATCGCTGCTTCTTGGTCAGGCGTTTGGACCGCTGCTTGACCTTGAACTTCGGGTTGCCCCCCATCATGCCGACCTGGCCCATCTGCTGGGCGAACCGCATGCGGTCGCGCATGCCCATCCCGGCCATCTGCTTCATCATGCCCGAGGCCATGTTGAAGCTCTTGATCATGCCCGAGACGTCCTGCGGCTGCGTGCCGCTGCCGCGCGCGATGCGTCGGCGCCGGCTGGCCTCGATGAGCTCGGGGTTCTCGCGCTCCGTCGGCGTCATGGAGAGGATGATCGCCTCCATGCGCCTGAACTCGTCGCCGTCGACCTGGGCCCCCGCCATCTGGTCGCCCATGCCCGGCATGAGCTTGAGGATGTCCTTCAGCGGGCCCATCTTCTGCATCTGGCGCATCTGGGCGAGGAAGTCGGTCAGGCTGAAGCGGCCCTTGGCCATCTTCTCCTGCATCTTCTCCGCCTGCTCGGCGTCGAACTCCTGCTGGGCCTTCTCCACGAGGGAGACCACGTCGCCCATGCCCAGGATCCGACCGGCCATGCGATCGGCGTGAAACTCCTCCAGGTCGCCCAGCTTCTCCCCCACGCCGATGAACTTGATCGGCTTGCCCGTTACCGCCTTGACGCTCAACGCCGCCCCGCCGCGGGCGTCGGAGTCGAACTTCGTCAGGATGACCCCGTCCAACTCCAGCCGCTCGTTGAACTCCCGCGCGCTGGTCACCGCGTCCTGGCCGGTCATCGCGTCGCAGACGAGGTAGATCTGGTGCGGCGACACCGCCCGGGCGATCTCCTGCGCCTGCTTCATCATCTCCTCGTCCACGTGCAGCCGGCCCGCGGTGTCGATGATCACCACGTCCCGCTCGTTGCTCCGCGCCCAGGAAACGCTCTTGCGGGCCACGCGGACGGGGTTCTTCTCCCCCTCGATCTTGAAGACCGGCACGTCTGCCTGCTCGCCGACGATGGATAGCTGGTCCACCGCCGCGGGACGCTGGAGGTCGCATGCGACCATCACCGGCCGCTTGCCGTCACGGATGATCTTCCGCGCCAGCTTGCCGCACGTCGTCGTCTTGCCCGAGCCCTGGAGCCCGGCCATCATGACGACCGTCGGCGGCGGGGAGACGTAGTAGACCTTCGGGTCCACCGGCCCCATGAGCCCGACAAGCTCGTCGTGGACGATCTTGACCATGACCTGGCCCGGGTGGAGGCTCTTGATGACCTCCTCCCCGAGGGCCTTCTCGACCACGTCGTCGCAGAACTTGCGGACGACCTGGTAGTTGACGTCGGCCTCAAGCAGCGCAGTGCGGACCTCGCGCATGGCTTCGCGGACGTTGTCCTCGCTGATCCGCCCGCGCCCGCTCAGCCGCCGGAACACGTTGGAGAACTTGTCTGTCAGTGCCTCGAACATAGATCGTGTACCATACCATAGCGCCCCGCGGGCCGAAAGGCCCTGGCGGCCCAGTCTGCACGGGCGGGGCATGCGGAATCCCGTGAGATTCCCACGCACCCCGGGCATTCCCCGGCGGTTCCATAGAAGGTCCAAGATCAAGGAGAACCCCGTGACCGACAAGCCAGCGAAAGCGATCCTGACCCTGGCCGTCCTGGCCGCCATGGCGGCGACAGTCGCCCTCGGCGCTGACGACAAGGACAAGAAGAAGCCCAGGAAAAAGAAGAAGCACCACCCGACGTGGGTGGACGTCAAGGACGTCCCGGCCGACTACCACGTCCAGGGCGAGTACGTCGGCACGGCCGGCGAGAAGAAGCTCGGCGTGCAGGTCATCGCGCTGGGGGACGGGCACTTCCAGGCGGTCTTCTACCCCGGCGGGCTGCCCGGCGCGGGCTCAGAGGGCAAGACCAAGGTCTGCCTGGACGGGAAGACGAAGGACGGCAAGACCGTTTTCGAGCCCTCCAAGGCCGGCAAGAAGTACATGGGCGGCAGCGCCGAGCAGTTCAGCGCCCTGCGGAATCCTCCCGCCGAGCAGCAGGACTGGCAGGCGGTCATCGCCGACGGCAAGCTGACGGGCAAGACCGCCGATGGCAGCAGGATCGCCGCCGAGAGGACCGTCCGCAAGAGCCCGACGCTGGGCATGAAGCCCCCGGCCGGGGCGGTGGTGCTGTTTGACGGCTCGGGCAGCGACGGCTGGAAGGGCGGTCGGGTGGACAAGCGCGGTCTGCTGGCAGCAGGCACGCGGACGGAGAAGACGTTCGGCAGCTTCCGGCTCCACCTGGAGTTCATGACGCCGTTCAAGCCGACGGCCCGCGGCCAGGGCCGGGGCAACAGCGGGCTGTACCTCCAGCACCGCTACGAGATCCAGATTCTCGACTCGTTCGGCCTGGAGGGCTTCGACAACGAGTGCGGAGGCATCTACAAGAAGGGGCGCCCGAAGGTCAACATGTGCCTGCCGCCGCTGACGTGGCAGACCTACGACGTGGAGTTCACCGCGCCGGTCTTCAAGGATGGCAAGAAGGTCAAGAACGCCCGCGCGACGGTCAAGCACAACGGCGTGGTGATCCACGACGACCTCGAGATCGACGGCAAGACGGGCGGCAGCCGCGGCAACGAAGGCGAGCCGGGACCGATCTACCTCCAGGGGCACGGCAACCCCGTGTTCTTCCGCAACATCTGGATCGTGCCGAAGAAGTAGCCCGCCGAGGCCCGATCCGCCGGGCGCCCCCACCGGCGCCTTCCCGGGTCACGCTCCCCGAGGGGGGCGTCCGCGCCCCCGGTTTGCCCGCCGGACGCGTGAATCCTACCCTTCCGGTGTTCCGGCCTGGCCGGGTCGATTGATGAAAGGGCAATGGGCCCGCCGGCCGGGGCCGGAACGCAGATCCTTCTGTTCCGGGCGCCGACCGCCGCGCTGGGCATTGCGCGACGTGTCGGCGCCCGGAGGGAGTTCCGCGGAGAGAACCTGCGGGCCGACCGACGGGAGAGACGGCCGGTCCGCAAACCTGCGAGCACTGCTCGCTGCGGTTGCGGCTGGGTATACGTCGCAGCCGAACGGGCGAGGGCCATCCGGAGGGTACGCTCTCGCCCACTTTTATGCGCTTTCGGCGCAGTGGCCGGCGGCCGGGCCGCGAGAGGACTACCCGCTCGTGCTCCCTCTGATAGGCCGGGGGACGGCCTCGCCCGCCCGGGGGTCGGCGCGGCGTTTTTGCTTGTCGGGACGGCGTCCTGCCACGTACCATGCATTCCCCATGCTCGCCTTTGAGGAGACAACGTTATGCGTTGGTCGTATGTCGGGGGTGCCCTGGCGGCGGTGATCGGTCTCGGCGGCGGGCTCGGGGGGCTGCATGCGGCCCCGAAAGGCTCTGACAGCCGCCTGGCGGACGCCAAGGCGTTCGTCGAGAAATCGCCCCGCTACCTGCACCACAGCAAGCTGAAACGCGGCATGACCGGCTACGGGCTGACCGTGCTGGAGGGGACGCAGGTCGTCCGCTTCAATGCCCGCGTGGTCTCGGTCGTCAGCCAGTGGGGCCCGCACCAGGACGTCATCCTGGCGATGATGTCCGGCCAGCGGCTCGAGCACACCGGGATCATCTCGGGCATGAGTGGCTCGCCGGTCTACTTCAGGGACCCGGCCGACGGGAAGTTCAAGCTCGCCGGCGCGGTCGCCTACGGCTGGCGTGACAGCAAGGACCCTCTGTGCGGCATCCAGCCGATCACGCAGATGCTCGCCGCCGGCGAGGTCTTCCGCAACATCGGCAAGGCGGACAAGCCCGTGGCGGCCCGGGCCGGCGGGGCCCGCGGCTGGGTCGGCCTGCCCGGGGCCAAGGGGCTGGAGGCCTACCTCGGAGCCGTGCTGGACCCCGCCAAGCGCGACTTCGCCGCCCTGTGCCTGCCCGGGCCGCGCCGCGGTGGCGGCGCCGCCGAGCCCGCCCTCGTGCCCCTGGCCACCCCGCTGATGGTCTCGGCCATGCCCCGCCGCGCCCTCGCCGAAATGACCCGCGCCCTCGCCCCCGCCGGCATCGTGCCGGTGGCCTCCGGCGGGGTCAACGCCGCAGTCGACGAGGCCGCCAAGGCAGCCCGGATCGAGCCCGGCGGCGCGATCGCCGTCCAGGTGGTCGCCGGCGACGCCGACCTCGCGGCCGTGGGGACCGTCACCGACGTTGTCGGCGGGAAGGTGCTGGCGTTCGGGCACTCGTTTTTCGGCGACGGGGACCTCGAGCTGCCCCTCGGGCCGGCCTACGTGCACACGGTGGTTCCGGGCCTGCTGGGCAGCTTCAAGCTCGGTGCGGGCCTGAAGATCACCGGCTCGCTTCGACGCGACGAGGAGACCGCCATCACCGGCGTGCTCGGGCCCCGCCCGAAGATGATCCCCCTGACCGTGACCGTCGAGCGCAAGCCCGACGGGCGGAAGGAGGTCTTCCGCTACGAGCTCTGCAAGCACCGCATGCTGACGACGAACCTGACGCGGTTCATGCTCTTCAACGCCTCGGAGGGCTGGCACCTGTTGCCGGAGTACCACACCGTCCGCCATCAGATCAGCGTGGACTTCGGCAAGCTGGGGACCTACCGCGCCTCGGGGGCTGCCAGCAACGCCGACGTCTACGGCGTGATCTCCGACACCACGCGCCCCATCGCGGCGATGATGAACAATCCCTTCGGCGAGGACGTCGCGCCCCGGCGGATCGACGTGCGGATGACCGTCGAGGCACGCGACCGCTCGGCGACGATGCTCAAGCTCGAGCTCGACGGCGAGACCTGGCGCCCCGGCCAGACGGTCACCGGCACGCTGACCTACCGCCCGGCCAGACAGGATCGCAAGACCATGCCGATCCGCTTCGACCTGCCCGAGGACCTGCCCGAGGGCAAGCACAGCCTGACGGTCTGCGACGTCGGTCGCCACCTCGCCCAGCAGCGCGGCGAGGCACCCCACCTGTATTCCCCGCGGACCACGAGGCAGCTCTTCGAGGCCATCCAGCGCATCGCCTCGCCCGCCGCCGACCAGCTCTACCTCCGCCTGCCTCTGCCCGACGGCGGCGGGCTGGCCATCGATACCGAAGAACTGCCCGACCTGCCGCCCAGCCGCGCCGCCATCCTCGGTCAGGCCAAGCTCCTCGATGCCAAGACCTTCCGCCGAAGCCTCGTCCGAACCGTCCGCCCGCCCTACCTGATGGAAGGCTCCCTGACGGCCTCCTTCGACGTCGCCCGTCAGCCGCGCGAGACCCTCCTCCATGAGTAAAGGAACCGTGATGACCCGCTGGACCCTCCCCTGCGTGCTCTCCGCCGCCGTGGCCCTTCTGGCCGGGGCCGCCCTGGGCGTTCGCCCCGCCGAATGGGCCCACTCCACCGAGGCCGAATTCAACGCCGGCGAACTGGAGCAGACCGTCACCACCTCCCTCGGCCAGGTCCGCCTGGCGCGGAAGATGACGCTGCTCGTCGAGTCCGACAACGCCCCCGCCGTCGTCTCCGCGCTCGCCGTCGCGGGCAGGACCGTCTACGCCGGCGCCGGGAACGAGCCCGTCGTCTACAAGGTCGCAGACGGCAAGGCCGTCAAGCTCGCCGAGCTGCCCTCCACCATGATCTGCTCCCTCGTCTGGACCGGTCGCGATCTGGTCGCCGGTACCGGAGGCGAGGAGGCCGGCATCTACCGCGTCGGGCGCGACGGCAAGGTCCGCAAGCACTGGGCCGCCGAGGGCGTCAAGTACGTCTGGGCCGTGCTCCGCAGACGCGACGGCTCGATGCTCGCCGCCACCGGCCCGGAGGGGAAGGTCTTCGCCGTGGACAAGAACGGCAAGGGGCAGGTGATCTTCCACGTCGAGGACCTCTGCAAGAACGTCCTCTGCCTCCTGCCAGGCAAGGGCAACACGCTCTACGCCGGAACCGACGAAAAGGGCCTCGTCCTGGAGATCGACACCAAGGCCAAGACCGGGCGCGTCCTGCTCGACGCCGACGAGAAGGAAATCGCCGCGCTGGCCATCGGTGACGACGGCGTGATCCTCGCCGCCACCTCCGACGCGTCCAAGGCCTCGGCCGAGGGCGGCAAGCAGCCGGCCACCACGAGGGAGGGCCGCGCCGCCAAGGCCTCCGAAACCAGGCCCGCCGAAGGCAAGGCGGCGACGCAGCCGGCCAAAAAGCCCGACGCCGACAAGAAGAAAGATGCGGACAAGGCAAAGGCCGAGCCCAAGGACAAGCCGGCCGCGAAAAAGCCCGCGAAGAAGCCCGCCGAGAAGAAGGACGGCAAGGAAGACAAGGGCGACAAGAAGAAGGACGAGGGCAAGAGCGACGGGAAGGACGGCAACGGCAAGAAGGAGAAGAAGGAGGCCGAGGCCGGCAATACCAAGGCGATCAAGCGGGTCCTGCGCATCCGGCGGGCGAAGGGGCCGTCGTCGAGTCCTTCGACGGCGCCCGGGGGCGGCTCGTCGACCCCGGCCAACGGTCCGACGCGGACGGTCCGGATCGTGCGGTCTTCGGGGCCGCCGCGGTCGGCATCGAGTTCGGGGGCGTCCGCCCCGCCTTCGGGCAAGGGCAACGCGGTGTACGCCATCCGCCCGGACGGGCTGGTCGAGACCGTCTTCCGCCGCCCGGTGACGATCCTGGGCCTGGTCCGCAGCGGCGACCGCCTGCTGCTGGCGACCGGCAACGGCGGGGGGATCTACAGCGCCACGCTCGACGGCGACGAGATCGCCCTGCTTGTGGACACCGAGGCCAAGCAGGTCACCTGCCTGGTCCCCGGCGGCGGAGGTCAGATGCTCTTCGCCACGGCCAACGAGGGCTCGATCGGGCGGATCGAGCCCGGGGTGGTCAAGAAAGGCACCTACGTCTCACAGGCACTCGACGCCAAGCAGATAGCGCAATGGGGTACGATGCGAGTGGCCGGGGACGCCCCGGCGGGCACGTCGGTGACGATCGCCACGCGGAGCGGCAACCTGTCCAAGCCCGACGAGAAGACGTGGAGCAGTTGGTCGAAGGAGATGCCCCTGGAAAGCGGCTTCCTGCCGATCGGCACGCCGGCGGGCCGGTTCTTCCAGTACCGGCTGACGCTGACCTCCAACGGCAAGGCCAGCCCCGTCGTCGAGGGCGTCCGCACCGTCTACCAGATGGGCAACCTGCCCCCGGTGGTCGCCGGGATCGCCGTCCAGGCCTCCCCCAAGGGACGCAGCAGCAACGAAACCGCCGGCGGCGCCAAGGCCTGGCGACACATCGCCATCAAGGCCGGCGACGTCAACGGCGACAAGCTCCGCTTCATCCTCGCCTTCCGCGAGATCGGCACCGAGCCGTGGATCCAGATCACCGACAGGCTCCCGGCGCCCAAGTACGTCTGGGACACCCGCTCGGTCAGCGACGGGCGATATGAGCTGCGCGTCACCGCCAGCGACGACCCGGTCAACCCCAAGGCCACCGCCGGCCGGGCCGCGCGAATCAGCGAGCCGATCACCATCGACAACACCGCGCCGGCAGTCAGGAACCTCACCGCCAAGGCCGACGGGCGGCAGGTGAAGGTGACCGGCCTGGCCGAGGACGCCACCAGCCGCGTCGCCACCATCCACTACGCGGTCAACAGCCAGAGCAAGTGGGTCGCCGTGATGCCAAGCGACGGCATCTGCGACTCCGGGCGGGAGCGATTCGCCTTCGAGGCCGAGGACGTCAAGCCCGGGCCCTGCCGCATCGCCGTCCGCGTCAGCGACGTCTACGGCAATGTCGGCTACGGCTCGGTGATCGTCTCGGTGAAGTAGGCCGCGCCGCCCGGCCGGGCCGGACTCGCCGCGACCGGCTCGTGAACCACCGTGGTCACGCGCGGGACCATCTCGATCTGGCGGGCGCCGTCGGGTGAACCGTCGGCCTCCCGCAGGCGGACGGACACCGCCGGCGACAAACCGCCGGGCGCCGGCAGCAACGGGAACATCGGGCTCTCGTACGCCGAGCCAAGCCGCACGCAGCCGGTCATCGACGGCGAGCCGTCCCGCGTGACGATGCTCGCGGTGATCCCCATCGCGCACGCCTGCATCCCCTCCGGCGCGCCCAGGACGATCGAGAACACGCTCTCGTCGGCCGTGGCGTGACGGCGAGGCAGGTCGAATGTCAGCTCCAGCCAGGTGGTCGGTTTGACCGAGACCGGCTCGGCCGGGCCTTCGGCGCCGAAGGCGAAGTTCGCGTGCGGCTGACCGGCCAGGCTCTCCAACGGCCGCTGGAGCGTGCCCAGCGTGCTCGGATACAGAACCGTGCCGTCACGCAGCTTCAGCCCCATGGTAACCAGCTCGGTCGAGGCCGGCATGTTCTCCAGGCCGACCTCCACGAGCACGCGGTTCCCTCTCCGCGCCGCCCGGATCGAACCGAGCACGCGACCGGGGTCGCGGGAAGCCAAGGCCGCTTCCGACAGCCCGGCGGCGGACATTGATGCCGCTTCCGGCCGGCCGCAGCCGATCAGGCACACCAGGACCGCCGCCGGGAGCAGAGGGCGATAGAACGTATGCACAATGCACCTCCAGACGTTTCCCAGCAGCTTCCGTCTATTCCATTCTAGCGTATCCCCCCGGCCTGACGCCGCTTCGCGGCGTTGGATGCCCCGCAGGCCGGGGCTTGTCCGCGGGCAGGGGCCCTGTACAATATCGGGTTTCCACCCGCGGATTCAGGAGCCGAGTCATGGCGAAAAAGATCAAGAAGATCGTACTGGCGTACTCCGGAGGGCTCGACACGTCGGTGATCCTTCCGTGGCTGAAGGAGAAGTACGGCTGCGAGATGGTCGCACTGGCCGCCGACGTCGGGCAGGGCGAAGGCGAGTTGGACGGCATCGAGGAGAAGGCGCTGGCCAGCGGGGCCGACAAGTGCGTCGTCGTCGACCTCCGCAAGGAATTCGCCGAGGACTACTGCTTCCGCATGCTCGCTGCCAACGCCGTCTACGAGAACGTCTACCTGCTGGGCACCTCCATCGCCCGCCCGCTGATTGCAAAGGCACAGGTCGAGTGCGCCAGGAAGGAGAAGGCCGACGCCGTCGCACACGGCGCCACCGGCAAGGGCAACGACCAGGTCCGCTTCGAGCTGACCTACATGGCCCTGGCGCCGAAGCTCGCGATCGTCGCGCCGTGGAAGGACCCGGACTTCGAACTCACCAGCCGCGAGGCGGCCGTCGAGTACGCCAAGGCCCGCGGCATCCCCATCGCCCAGACGAAGAAGAAGATCTACTCGCGGGACCGCAACCTCTGGCATATCTCCCACGAGGGTGCGGACCTCGAGAACCCCGCGAACATGCCCAAGGACGACCTGTGGGTCATGTCCGTGCCGGTCAGCAAGGCGCCCAAGACGCCGGGCTACGTGCAGATCGACTTCAAGGCCGGCCGGCCCGTCGCGCTGGACGGCGTCCGCCTCGGCGGCCACGAGCTGGTCGCGAGGCTGAACGCCCTCGGCGGCAAGCACGCCGTCGGACAGGTGGACCTCGTCGAGAACCGCCTGGTGGGCATCAAGAGCCGCGGCGCCTACGAGACCCCCGGCGGGACCATCCTCTACGAAGCCCACCGCGCCCTCGAGAGCATCACGCTCGACCGCGACACGCTCCACTACAAGCAGCAGGTCGCCTTGAAGTACGCGGAGATGGTCTACAACGGCCAGTGGTTCTGCCCCCTGCGCCACGCCCTCGATGCGTTCGTCGCCGCCACCCAGAAGGCCGTCACCGGCTCGGTCCGCATGCAACTGCACAAGGGCCACGCACGCGTCGCCTCCCTCGAGAGCCCCAGGAGCCTCTACTCCGGGAAGCTCGCCAGCTTCACCATGGGCGACGAATACACGCCCTCAGACGCCACGGGCTTCATCCGGCTGTTCGGCTTGCAGATGCGCGGCCGCGGCAAGTAGCCCGAACGACCTCAACCAGGGACCGGCATGATCCGCACGCCCATCGTTCGCGCGCTCGTCTCCGCCTGCCTCGCCGGCGGGCTGCCCGCCGCCACCGCCGCCGAGCGGCGGTCCGCTGGGACAACACGGCACATCCACATGCGGGGACGCAGGCCATTGACCCGGGATTCGCTGCGCGGCGCCTCGCTGACGCTCGGCGTCGAACCCGCGGGGCGCC